>OZ245335.1:0-610000 GCA_965226235.1 Candidatus Oxydemutatoraceae bacterium
ATTTCCATACGTTCACGAACATATGTGAACTGAATATGCCCTACGAACCAGAGAAGTTCTCGTGGGGCACGTTCGGAAAAGCCATGTCCAAGACGTCAGGCGCACGCGGACTGGCAAAGCTCTCCCGCTGGCATGATCGGGGCAAGGTCGGCCTGGAGTACACGCTTCTCCCATACCTAACCGCTCTGGTAACGGATGGGAAAATCGCCCCTGAAGACGCAATCGCGCTCAACCGTCTCGCCGATCCGGCTGAACTGCGGGAATGCAATATGGAGGCATTCGCAACCGCGGTACATGAGAAACGGTTTCCCAATGCCGCAACGCTTATCAAGGAATTGATCCGGCAGTACGAAGAGAACAATCCGAGGCTACCCTCGGGAAGCATAGTGAAGAAGCTCGCTACTATTTCTGGGGATGTCCTCGGCAAACGGCATGCAACGACCATGTACCTGTCGAGTGCACACCCACGTTTCACCGAGGTAGCCCAGGATCTGGACGAACAGCAAAACTACCATCCATCGAACGGTACCTGGCTTGCACAGTTGCCAGGTGATGGCCAGCAGGCGGCGCGTCAAGCGCGAAAGATCGCTAAGGCGACATCTCCTCTGGATGAGGATTCTCTACGCAGTGCGGTAAGGCAGTTGAAGGATTTGAGATTCTCCCGCAAGCTTGAGCAGGAGTTCTTCCGGAAGCTTCGTGCGAAAGGTGTGTCTCGGAGACCGCTCGACATACATAATGCTTGTAGCGCGGCTTGAGGAGTTGGATACGTACGCTAAATTTGGGGAGCTGAGAGAGTGCAAGAAGACTTGGGCAAAGAGTTCCGCTGGTTTGGACTCTGTTTACCGAGCGCTCGCAACACCCATACTCAATGTTCATGCGGAGGGCTTTCTGGGGCTCGCTGGGCTGTCCACTTATCAACTCAAGAAAGTCTCGGAGCTCACGGGCGTGCCGATGCCCGCGCTAACGTTGGAGCTTGTAAAGATTTTCTCGATCTCGGACTGGACGGTCCCCGCATCAGCGTGGCTTGGCCTCGCAACCATTCTCTGTGGGGATTCCGACGAAGGGCAAGGCCAGAAGGCCCTTGAAGCACTTCTAAATAGTGGTTCTGAAAAGCTTACATCCACCGTAACGGATGGACTCTGGAAAAGTGGCTTGTATCCAGCCCACGACTCGAGCGCTATCGCCTCAGGTCTTGTCTGGCAGTTACTCGGTTCTCCGCGAGCCACGGACCGCTGGTACGCTGCTCACAGTGTCCGATGCTTCGCACGGCTGGGTCGCTGGAAAGTCATTAATTCGCTCGCTCGCAAGCTACATTCGGTGGACTCAAAATCGTTTGGTGCGCCGGAACTCCCATTCTACTATCTTCATGCGCGACTATGGCTCCTCATAGCGTTTGCGAGGATTGCGCTAGATTCCCCGTCGGAGATCGCAAAACACCACGAGTCACTTATGAAGATCGCCTTCGATCAGTGTCATCCCCACATCGTGATCCGACACTTCGCTGCTCAGGCTGTTCTTGTCTGTGATAAGGCAGGCTTGCTTTCACTTTCGGAGAAGCAGCGGAAGCGGCTGCGATCCGTAAATGAGTCTCCCCTCCCGAAGCGAAGCGATGGCAAGAAGCACTACGCCGCCGGGTTCTACGGGGACCGTCCAGATGAAGCTCCGTGTCTGGATGACAGATTCATTTTTGACTACGACTTTGGCAAGTACGATGTGCACGGGCTTGCGGCTGTTTTTGCGCAGCCAGCATGGTCTGTCGGGGACCTGATCAGAGAGGAAGTGCACAGGCTCGATCGATCCGTGTCCAGCATGTACGACAAGGGAGGCCGCGAGATGCTCTACCGCCGTGGCAGCGTCGGATTGAGTTCAGATTTTCATGTCTATGGCCAATATCTTGCCTGGCACGCGCTTCGGTTCGTTGCAGCGCGCCTCCTTCCGAAGCATCGCGTCACGGAAAGCTGGGAACAAGGGCAAGGGGAGCCATGGTCAGAGTGGCTGTCATGCAAGCTGCTTTCCCGCAACGATGGCTTATGGCTTTCGGATGGCATGGATCGTCCGCCGCCTTCTGCGAAAGTCAACGTCCTCGAAAAGGGGACAGACCGATTTACGCTCACGGGAGACCGAGACAAGCTGATGGGTCTGGTCGGCATCGATGAGCGCGCAGTCGGACAGGTTCTCGTCGTCGAAGGTGATTGGAAGTCGCCAGAATGGATTGGCGTTCATATCAGCTCTGCGTTGGTGGACAGACGCAAGGGAAGAAAACTCGCCAAGGAGCTCCTTGAGAAAAACGATGCGTTCTCTGTGTGGCTACCAACGATGGCGTCCGATGACGTTGAGTACGAGCGTTCCCGAATGGAGAGGAGTGAGTACAAGCCATGGATCGTTAGTCCTCCTACCGAAAGTAGGGAGCTCAATGAGCACGACCCTCTCAGCGTAATTTCGGTTGAGAGGCGTCCGCGGTTTGCGGCGGAGATCGCTGACCACTATTCACTTAGGCCCGGTGACCCCTTCCATCGATCATGGCTCATGCCCAAAAAGGAGGTTGTCGGGACAACCGAGGCCTGGGGGGTCGAGTTGCCCTATCAGGAAGGCGGAGAGACTAGTGCGCGTCTAGTCTGCAGAACGACATTTCTCAGGAACATTCTCGAGTGGAAAAAGGCAGATCTCGTATTGTTGATCAAACTCAATCGATACGAACAGGGAAATGGTTACAGGAGAAGAAGTAGGTTCTCGAATACGGTCGCGGTTTTGCGCGTTAGAGAGGACCTGAAATGCGACTACTTTGCTGGGCCGGTGAACGAAGTACATGTAGGCTGAGTCGCCCCATACCCGGGTCTCCTCGCCATGCAGCAGATCTCCCAGTATTTGCCGCAGTGGAGAGTTCCTCTGTTAATGAGCAGGTGCATGAATTATATTATCGACAATTCCATGAATAAATCAGAGACTCCTCTATAAATTATTGTAATGCAGCAACTTTTTTGCTCGGACACTGGCCGTTTCTCAGATTCCGCCGGTGGGAGACACTCGGTTGGCAGCACAAGTCCTGAATCATCCTGTGCAGGGTCAGAAACGGTCATTGATCGCAGCGGTGGGTCTGATATATCCGGGTCTGTCCACGAAATGTATCATTCATATGGAATAACAATTCGGTGACGGATACGGATCAGGTGGGCTGGCCAATGCAAGGTTCTGGAGGGCATCGCGCCGGACCATGCAATACTCATACGAGCGAGGGAAACGCATAAAGATGGGTAACATTGCCAGCTACATCTGGGGCATTGCCGACGACGTTCTGCGCGACGTGTATGTGCGCGGCAAGTACCGCGACGTGATCCTGCCCATGACCGTACTGCGCCGGCTGGATGCAGTGCTGGAGGGCAGTAAGAAGGCCGTCCTTGAGATGAAGGCCGACCTCGACACGAAGGACGTGGTCGAACAGGACCTGCCCCTACGACAGGCAGCAGGACAGGCGTTCTATAACACCTCGAAGTTCACCCTGTGCGACCTCAGAGCCCGCGCCAGTCGCCAGCGGCTTACCGCCGACTTTGAAGCCTACCTGGACGGGTTTTCGCCCAACGTGCAGGACATTCTCGACAACTTCGAGTTCCGCAACCAGATTCCGCGCCTCTCCAAAGCCGACGCCCTGGGCACACTGATCGAGAAGCTCACCTCACCCGACATCAACCTGAGCCCGGCCCCGGTCCTCAACACCGACGGCTCGGTCAAACACCCTGGCCTCGACAACCACGGCATGGGCTCGATTTTCGAGGAACTGGTGCGCCGCTTCAACGAGGAAAGTAACGAAGAGGCTGGCGAACACTGGACCCCGCGCGACGCCGTAACCCTCATGGCCAGACTCGTCTTCCTCCCCGTCGCCAAAGAGGTCAAATCCGGCACCTATCTTCTCTATGACGGCGCCTGCGGTACCGGCGGCATGCTGACGGTAGCCGAGGACACCCTGCGGCAGCTCGCCGCCGAGTACGGCAAGGACGTGTCCATCCACCTCTATGGCCAGGAGATCAACGCCGAGACCTACGCCATCTGCAAGGCCGACCTCCTGCTCAAGGGCGAGGGAGAAGCTGCCGACAACATCGTGGGCGGCTCGGAGCACTCGACCCTGGCCAACGACGCTTTCCCGGGCCGCAAGTTCGATTTCATGCTCTCCAATCCACCCTACGGCAAGAGCTGGAAGACCGACCTGGAGCGCATGGGCGGCAAGACCGAAATGCACGACCCGCGCTTCGTGATCGAACACGCCGGCGACCCCGAGTATTCGCTGGTCACCCGTTCGAGCGACGGCCAGATGCTTTTTCTGGCCAACAAGCTTTCCAAGATGAAGCAGGACACCCCGCTCGGCAGCCGCGTCGCCGAGGTCCATAACGGCAGCTCCCTGTTCACCGGTGACGCCGGGCAGGGCGAGAGCAATATCCGCCGCTGGATCATCGAGAACGACTGGCTGGAGGCCATCGTCGCCTTGCCCCTCAACATGTTCTACAACACCGGCATCGCCACCTACGTCTGGGTGCTGACCAACCGCAAGCCCGCACACCGCCAGGGCAAGGTGCAGTTGATCGACGCCACTACCTGGTATCGGCCGCTACGCAAGAACCTGGGCAAGAAGAACTGCGAGCTTGGCGAGGAAGATATCGCCCGCATCTGTGACACTTTTCTCGCCTTCGAGGAGAGCGAACAGAGCAAGATCTTCGACAATGCCGCCTTCGGCTACTGGAAGGTGACGGTCGAGCGGCCCCTGCGTATCCAAGGCATCGACCCGAACTGCATCTACCAGGCTGCCGAGATCAAGATGCTTAAGAAGAGCGGCGAGCGCAACGAGAACGCGCCGCCGGTCATCAGGAAAATCCACAAGCGAGGCACGGAGGCTAATCCCTTGCACGGCCTGTTCGCGGCCACCATCAACGGTAGGTCTGCCGTGGTCGAGTACGAGCCGGACACCGATCTGCGCGACACCGAGCGGATTCCGCTACAAGAGGCGGGCGGTATCGACGCCTTCCTGCGGCGCGAGGTCCTGCCCCACGCCACCGACGCCTGGTATCAGCCCGGCAGCGTGAAGGTCGGCTACGAGATCAGTTTCACCCGCTACTTCTACAAGCCGCAACCGATGCGCGCGCTGGCGGAAATCCGCGCCGACATCATGGCGCTGGAAAAGGAGACCGAGGGACTGTTGGACGAGATCATCGGGGGCCGTGCGAGGAGTGCCGGTATGAAACGTAGCCTATAACAAGAACGAATTTCGCTTCCATAGTAAGCGCAGCCTATAACATGGCTTCAATATCGCCCTATAATCAACGCAGCCTTCATTATGGATTCGTTAATCGGCCATGCCAAAGCGATCGTTGACAATGGAAAGTCGTCCCAAAACCTCCAGCTACGCAGGATGCTACGTCACCCAGCCAACCGGCTACAAGGCTTTCATCCCGGCGCCGCTGCCGCCCGACCCGCTCATCCACATGACCGGAGCGTTGCAAACGCTGCTTTTCAAGGCCGACATTGCCTTGGGCCGTCTCGACGGATCCATTCAGACACTGCCCAATGCGGACCTGTTCGTTTTCATGTACGTTCGCAAGGAAGCGGTGCTGTCAAGCCAGATCGAAGGGACGCAAAGCTCATTGCAAGACCTGCTGGCAGTAGAAGCAAAGATTTTCGCGCCGCACCGACCGCGGGACGTGGACGAAGTGGTGAACTATGTCCGCGCCATGAATCATGGCCTCGCACGGTTGCCCGACCTGCCGGTTTCGCTTCGGTTGATCCGCGAAATCCATGCCGAGCTTCTGCGTGGCGTGCGGGGTTCCCATCTTACGCCGGGCGAGCTGCGGACCAGTCAGAACTGGATCGGCCCGTCCGGCTGTACACTTCACGAAGCTGTCTACGTCCCGCCTCCGCCCGGCCAGATCGCGCAGGATCTGTCGGAACTGGAACGCTTTATCCATGCCGACACGAGGTTGCCGTTGCTGATCAAGATCGGCTTGGCACACGCCCAGTTTGAGACGATTCACCCCTTCCTCGACGGCAACGGCCGGGTGGGGCGGCTGCTCATCACTTTCTTGCTCTGCGAGCAACGGGTGTTGCTCAAGCCGGTTCTCTACCTGTCCTATTTCTTCAAGCGGCACCGCCAGCAGTACTACGAGGAACTGCAATCGGTGCGCGACCGCGGCACGTGGGAACAGTGGCTCACCTTCTTCCTGCAAGGCATCGTGGAGGTGAGCGCCCAGGCGACCGACACGGTACGGCGCATACTCGCTCTCCGGGAAGCGCATCGTCGTGCCATTACCGACACCTTCGGCCGCGCCGCCGGCAACGGTCATCGCGTGCTGGACAATCTCTACGAACGACCGATTGTCTCGGTGGCTGACGTGCAAGGCTTGACCGGAACTACCTACGCGGCAGCCAACGGCTTGGTGGCGCGCCTGGTTGACTGTGGCATCCTGCAGGAATTCACCGGCCAGTCGCGCAACCGGATGTTCAGATACAAGGACTACGTCGATCTGTTCCACGAGCCGGAAAACGAGGCATGATCGAGAATCTCAAACCCTATTCTGCCTACAAGCCCTCCGGCGTCGAGTGGCTGAGGGAGGTGCCGAAGCATTGGGAGGTGCGGCGGTTGAAACAGATTTGCCGGCTAGCATATGGTGACGCGCTGACTACTGAGATGCGTCAAGAGGGTACGGTTCCGGTGTTCGGCTCGAACGGACGCGTGGGCTTCCACAGCTCAGTAAATACAAAGGCACCCTGCATCGTCGTCGGTCGAAAGGGATCGTTCGGGAAGGTGAACTACTCTCGTGACTCTGCGTATGCGATCGACACAACGTTCTTCATTGACAGCCGCTTCTCAAGCGCTCATATCCGTTGGCTCTTCTTCCTTCTTGGGTGGTTGCGGCTTGATGAGGTGACAAAGGATTCAGCAGTACCTGGTCTTGACCGCGAAGACGCCTACCAGAGGCTTGCACCACTCCCACCCCTCCCTGAACAAACCGCCATCGTCTGCTTCCTCGACCATGTCGACCAGCGTATCCGGCGCTACATTCACGCCAAGCAGAAGCTGATTGCGCTGCTGGAGGAGCAGAAGCAGGCCATCATCCATCAGGCCGTCACCGGCCAGATCGATGTCCGCACCGGCCAGCCCTACCCAGCCTACAAGCCTTCCGGGGTGGAGTGGCTGGGAGACATGCCAGCGCATTGGGAGACAAGACGGGTGAAGAGCTTATCTATAGTCAAGCGGGGTGCCTCTCCAAGGCCAATTGGTGACGCTAGGTATTTTGATGATGATGGCGAATATGCGTGGGTACGTATTGCCGATGTAACGGCGAGCAATCACTATCTTGAGAAGACCACACAACGACTTTCTCGGCTTGGGCAATCCTTGAGTGTGCGCTTGCAGCCAAGAGCGCTGTTCCTCAGTATTGCTGGTTCCGTTGGAAAACCGATCATCACAAATATCCAGTGTTGCATTCACGACGGGTTTGTTTACTTTCCTCAGTTTCGTGGCAATGTCGAGTTCTTATACCGCTTGTTTTCGTGCGGAGCACCGTTCGCGAGATTGGGAAAGCTCGGAACACAACTCAATCTAAACACTGATACAGTCGGTGGCATCTATCTGGCTTGGCCACCTGAATCCGAACAAACCGCCATCGTCCGCTTTCTCGACCATGTCGCCGCTGATAGCACCGCTGCTATCACTCGCACTCAACGGGAAATTGACCTCCTCAACGAATACCGCATCCGCCTGATCGCCGATACCGTCACCGGCAAGCTCGACGTGCGCGAGGCGGCGGCCGCGCCGCCCGAGGTCGATCCTCTCGTTGCCGACGACACCCTGAACGACACACTCAATGTCATAAACCCGTTCACGGCCCAAGCGGATACACAATGACCACCGACACCAGCGATCACTGCTGCCGAGCCAGAGTTCGGCAACGAGAAAGAACCGTCGGATGTTGAGTATTGACCATGCCAATACCTGCCGAGCCAAAAATTTACCATATCGTCCACGTCGACCGGTTACCCTCGATCATTGCGAACGGATTCCTCTGGTGCGACGAAGAGGCCGTTCAACGTTCACTATCTGGTACCAAAATTGGTATGAAGGGTGTCAAGCGGCGGCGGCTGAAAGAACTCACGCTCACCAGTCATCAGGACCTCTATGTGGGTCAGTGCGTGCCGTTCTACTTCTGCCCGCGATCTGTCATGCTCTACGTGCTCTATAAAGCAAATAGGCCTGAGTTGCTCTATCTTGATGGGCAGGAACTCATTGTTCATCTGGAGGCAGACTTATACCAGACCGTTGCTTGGGCGGGTGAAGACAGACAACGGTGGGCCTTCACGTTGTCGAACGCCGGAGCCTGCTACGCTAAGGATCGCTCCGACTTGTCCCAACTGGGCGAGATCGACTGGTGCGCCGTGCAGAGCGGTCACTGGTCCGGCGGAGGGATCCTTCCATCCGTAAAGGAGGGCAAACAGGCAGAATTCCTGGTCGAACGTCGTTTTCCTTGGAAGCTGGTCTCGCGCATCGGCGTGTATTCACATCCAGCCTACAGCTGCGCCGGCGCAGCCCTTGAAGCCGCCACGCATAAACCACCTGTCGAAATCAAACGCAATGGGTATTATTGATGGGAAGGAGGGTTGCGATGATCGAATACAAGACGGGCGACATCATCGCTGAATCTGAGAATGCCGAAGCGTTGGTCAACAGCGTCAACTGCGTCGGTGTCATGGGACGCGGCATCGCGCTTCAGTTCAAGAAGGCCTTCCCCGAGAACTTCAAATCTTATGCTGCCGCCTGTAAGCGAAATGAGGTACGGCCAGGTCGTATGTTTGTCTTCGAGACCGGCCAAATGTACCTACACTACATCATAAATTTTCCGACCAAGCGCCACTGGCGAGGCAAGAGTCGAATGGAAGATATCGATGCTGGTCTTACCGCGCTGGCGGAGGAAATCCGGGCTCGCAACATCAGATCGATTGCTCTCCCGCCGCTTGGGAGTGGCCTGGGAGGGTTGCCTTGGCCTGAAGTACGCCCACGTATTGAGGCGGCGCTGCGGGAGTTTAACGACCTGAAGATCGTGTTGTTCGAGCCAGGGGGTGGGCCGACAGACAAGCGAGTCAACCATTCAAGTGATGTTCCCAAGATGACAAAGGGTCGAGCCGCGCTGGTTGGGCTTATGGATCGCTATCTTCGTGGCTTACTGGATCCGTTCGTGACGTTGCTGGAAGTGCACAAGCTTCTGTATTTCATGCAGGAATCCGGCGAACGCTTGCGGCTTAAATATCAAAAAGCGTCCTATGGTCCCTACGCAGAGAATTTGCGCCATGTTCTGCACGAGATTGAAGGACATTTCATCTCTGGATACGCAGACGGTGGTGATACACCCGGTAAGCAACTTGAACTTGTCCCCGGCGCAATCGAAGACGCGACCGCCTTTCTTGAGAGTCACCAGAAAACGCGCGAGCGTTTCAACAAGGCCGCCGACCTGGTCGAAGGCTTTGAGTCGTCGTTCGGCCTGGAGCTCCTGTCCACGGTTCACTGGGTCGTCAGCAAGGAACAGGTCCAAACCGTGGATGAAGTCGTTCGGCAAACCTATGCCTGGGACGACGGGAAGAAGAAGTTTTCCCAGCACCAGATCAAACTTGCGGTTAATGTCTTGGCGAAGAAGGGCTGGATCGAGCCGTTACTTGATGAGATGTCGCCAAGCTAGGCATCCCACGCTTCAGAAACTCTTACAAAGCTATTAAATTCAATTGGTTGCAAGAATATTTTTTACTTGACGGGTATTTGATCGTATAGCAAATGACCGCTACCAACACCTCAGAACGAGGCCTCGAACGCCGCATCTGTACCGCGCTGGCCGGCCATCCATGCGAGCCGCCTGCGTCGGGCACGACGGTCGAACTGCACGCCGGCTACGGCGGGGTGGGCTGGAGCGGCGGCAGCTTTCACGACTACGATCGCGAATACTGTGTCGATCTGGCTCAACTCTCGGCCTTCCTGCGTACGACCCAACCCAAAGCCGCGGAATCGCTGAGGTTGTCCGCCGTTTTACTTGATGAGTTGTTGCCAAGCCAGGTATCCCACGCCTCAGAAAGGTATAAAAAGCGATTAAATTCAATTGGTTGCAAGAATATTTTTTACTTGACGGGTACTTGATGGGAGGTCAAATGAAGACTGATACCAGCGAACGAGGCCTCGAACGCCGCATCTGTACCGCGCTGGCCGGCCACCCCTGCGAGCCGCCTGCGTCGGGCACGACGGTCGAACTGCACGCCGGCTACGGCGGGGTGGGCTGGAACGGCGGCAACTTTCACGACTACGATCGCGAGTACTGTGTCGATCTGGCTCAACTCTCGGCCTTCCTGCGTACGACCCAACCCAAGGCCGCGGAATCGCTGAGGCTGTCCGCCGTTTTACTTGATGAGTTGTTGCCAAGCCAGGTATCCCACGCCTCAGAAAGGTATAAAAAGCCATTAAATTCAATTGGTTGCAGTAAAATTTTTTACTTGACGGGTACTTGATGGGAGGTCAAATGAAGACTGATACCAGCGAACGAGGCCTCGAACGCCGCATCTGTACCGCGTTGGCTGGCCATCCATGCGAACCGCCTGCGTCGGGCACGACAGTCGAACTGCACGCCGGCTACGGCGGGGTGGGCTGGAGCGGCGGCAGCTTTCACGACTACGATCGCGAATACTGTGTCGATCTGGCTCAACTCTCGGCCTTCCTGCGTGCGACCCAACCCAAGGCAGCGGAATCGCTGAGGCTGTCCGAGGACGGTCCAACGCGGCGCAAATTCCTGGCCCGGCTCCAGAGGGAGACTTCCAGGCGTGGCAGCATTGATGTGCTGCGCCACGGCATCAAACACGAGTCACACCACCTGGACCTGTTCTACGGCACGCCTTCAGCCGGGAACGAGAAGGCCAAGGAACGTTTCGAGCAAAACCTCTTCACCGTCACCCGCCAGTTGCGCTACAGCCGCGAAGAAACCCAGCGGGCACTGGACATCGGGCTGTTCATCAACGGCCTGCCGGTCTTCACCTTCGAGCTCAAGAACAGCCTGACCAAGCAGACGGTGGGCGACGCGGTCTGGCAATACAAGAAAGACCGCAACCCGCGCGAGAAACTGTTTGAGCTCGGTCGCTGCGTGGCCCACTTCGCCGTGGACGAGAGCGAGGTGCGTTTCTGCACCCACCTCACGGGCGAGTCCTCATGGTTCCTGCCCTTCAACCGGGGCTGGAACGACGGCGCAGGCAACCCGCCCAACCTGAACGGACTCAAGGCCGAGTATCTGTGGTATGAGGTGCTGACCCGCCAGAGCCTGACCAACATCCTGGAGAACTACGCCCAGGTGGTAGAGTCAAAGGACGAGAAAACGAGCCGGAAGAAAAAGACCCAGGTCTGGCCGCGTTATCATCAACTCGATGTGGTGCGCCGCCTGCTGGCCGATGTCGGGACGCACGGAGCGGGCCGGCGCTATTTAATCCAGCACTCGGCGGGCAGCGGCAAGAGCAACTCGATTGCCTGGCTGGCCTATCAACTGATCGAGCTGGTACAGGACGACACCTCGGTCTTCGATTCGATCATCGTGGTCACCGACCGGCAGCTTCTCGACAAGCAGATTTGCGACACCATCAAACAGTACGCCCAGGTCGGCGCAATAATAGGTCATGCCAAGGATTCGGGCGACCTGCGCCGGTTCATCGAATCCGGCAAGAAAATCATCATCTCGACCATACAGAAGTTTCCTTTCATCCTCGACGAGATCGGCAACGAACAGCGTGCTCGGCACTTCGCCATCATCATTGACGAGGCTCACTCAAGTCAGGGGGGTCGCACCAGCGCGGCCATGGCGCAGGCGCTCTCCCAGGCCGGTGAGGAGGGCGAGGAAGAGACCTATGAGGATCAGATCAACCGTTTGATGGAGTCGCGCAAGCTGCTCTCCAACGCCAGCTATTTCGCTTTTACGGCCACGCCCAAGAACAAGACGCTGGAAATCTTTGGCAACCCGGACCCCCAGGCCGACGGCACGGTCAAGCATCACGCCTTTCACACCTACACCATGAAGCAGGCCATCCAGGAGGGCTTTATCCTGGACGTACTGGCGCACTACACGCCGGTGAACAGCTATTACATGCTGGCCAAGACGGTAGCGGACGACCCGCAGTTCGATACGAAGAAAGCCCATAAAAAGCTGCGGCGCTTTGTCGAGGGTCACGACCACGCCATCCGCCTCAAGGCCGAGATCATGGTGGACCACTTCCACGAGCAGGTGATGGCCCAGAACAAGATCGGCGGCGCAGCGCGGGCTATGGTCGTCACCAACGGTATCGAGCATGCCATTCAGTACTTTCATGCCATCCGCGACTACCTGAAGGAGCACAAGAGTGGCTACCGGGCCATTGTGGCATTTTCTGGTGAGCCGGAGTTTGGCGGAGCGAAGGTCAGCGAGGCGTCGCTGAACGGGTTTCCGTCCGGCAAGATCGCCGAGAAGATTCAGGAGACCCCCTACCGTTTCCTGATCTGCGCGGACAAGTTCCAGACCGGCTATGACGAACCCCTGCTGCACACGATGTATGTGGATAAGACGCTCGCGGGTATCAAGGCGGTGCAGACCCTGTCGCGTCTCAATCGGGCGCATCCCAGGAAGCACGATGTCTTCGTGCTGGATTTTCTGAACAAGATCGACATCATCCGCGACTCCTTTGCCGACTTCTACCGTGCGACGATTCTGGCCGACGAGACCGACCCCAACAAATTGCATGACCTGCAGGCCGACCTCGATGGTGCTCAGGTCTATTCTCCCGAGCAGATCGAAGACTTTGTGTCGCGTTTTCTCAACGGAGCCGAGCGCGACCGGCTCGACCCCATCCTCGACACTTGCGTGGCGGTCTATCTGCAAGATTTGGACGAAGACGAGCAGGTGGACTTCAAAGGCAAAGCCAAAGGGTTTGTGCGGACCTACAGCTTCCTGTCGTCCGTTCTGCCTTATACCAACGCCGCCTGGGAGAAGCGCTCGATCTTCCTGAATTTTCTGGTCTCCAAGCTACCATCCCCCCAGGAGGAAGACCTGTCCAAGGGTATTCTCGAGGCTATCGATATGGATAGCTACCGGGCCGAGAAGCAGGCGATGCAGAAGATTATGCTGCTCGAAGAGGACGCCGAGATCGAGCCGGTGCCAGCCATGGGCGGTGGCTACCTGCCCGAACCGGAGCTGGACAGTCTGTCGAATATCATCAGGGCCTTTAACGAACGCTGGGGTACCGAGTGGGACGACAGCGACCGTGTGCAGCAACTCATTACCGAGACGATCCCGGGTCGTGTGGCAGCGGATACCGCGTTCCGTAACGCCCAGCAGAACTCGGACAGGGAGAATGCCCGTATCGAGCACCGCAAGGTGCTGCAACAGGTAATGTTCTCATTGATGAACGACGATACCAAGCTGTTCAAGAAGTTCATGGACGACTCCGACTTCCAGAACTGGCTGACCGAGGCGGTGTTCGAGCTTGCTTGTGATCGGGTCGGGGCAACGTGAGATGTGCCCAGAGAGTTTTTTGAGGGTTTTGGTGGTTGCTGGCTCGATTCGCTCTTGAGGTGTGTAGGTTGTAGGTGCGTATAGACATTCAGTTCTATTCGGATACGCCGGATGCGTTGCTGAAGGCGCTGCTGGAGTAGTTGCTGTTTTCGCATGGGGTGCATGGATGGGGCGACGTTTCGAAATCTATTTGCAAAGCGGCTTGTTTCCGTTTCGGACGAACGCATCGTGTGAGTGTGGCCATGCGTAAAGGACAAGACGATTACCTGTTCTGGAGCATCGACTGGTCCGCCGTAGAAGATCACCAAAAACGAGCATTGCAATCTGAGATCGATGCCATCGACGGAAATCAGCTCCTCAATACGTCGGTAAATGACCTCTGTGATTTTTTTGAAGAGAAGTTCAGGATCGATATTCCAGAACTCCATGAGGACCAGACCGTTGCGGATCAGCAGGAGACTCGGATTGACGTCAGCCAGGATCCGCTGCGCGATCTCGTGGGTAGAAGCGGTCCGTTCTACGTTGCGGGTACGCTCATCGAAATGACGGTCCCTTTTTCCGGCGACTCGGAAGCCTTCAAGATGCGACCGAATGCGTACACCAATGAGCCACCCAGGGGCGAGATTCGCGGTAGCGCGCTTGTCATCAAGGTCCAGGGAACAAATCTGAAGCAGCAACAAGTCAAGGAGGAAATCGACCGGGCAATTGGAGAGACCAAGAAGTATCTTGATTGGCTCCGTGGTGATGCGCGCGGGCTCGATAAACAGACTCCGAGCAGCTCGCTAACGAGCGAATCAATTGGCGTCGCCAGAAGTTGCTCGCCGATCAGAATCTCGTTGCGAATCTCGGGTTTCCCTTAAAGGAGCGCACCGACGCGCCACGAACGTTCACGGCACCGAATGTCCGAAGACGGATCACACCGACAATGCCGCTTGCGAGCACGGCTCCATACAAACCTGAGCCCGTGCTCAATCCCGACGACTACGAGCACATTCTCTCTGTAATGACCAACATGGTTTTGGTTATGGAGCGCAGCCCATCGGCATTCACCGCAATGGATGAGGAGGCATTGCGGTCGCATTTCCTGGTCCAGTTGAACGGCCACTACGAGGGCCAGGCATCGGGTGAGACGTTCAATTACGAGGGGAAAACAGACATCCTGATTCGCACCGAAGGAAAGAACATCTTTATTGCCGAGTGTAAGTACTGGAGCGGCGCAAAGAATTTTGGTGAAACAATAGATCAGCTTCTTGGATACGTAAGCTGGCGGGATACGAAGACGGCGATCATCATTTTCAGCCGGAACAAAAACTTTTCGCGGGTCATCGAGGCTATTCCCGGTGCGGTGAAGGCACACCCGAACTTCAAGAGAGCGGTCGATGACAACGGCGAGGGCAGGTCCCGATATGTGCTTACGCATCGGGACGATAAGAATCGAGAGGTGATCCTTACCGTGCTGGCGTTCGATGTGCCGCGAGGAAGTTGAAGATCGCCGCGGAAATGTCCATCGGGCTTGAACATATCGAGTCCACTCTGGAACGGGCGCGAGCGACCGCGGTCGACTATAGATTGAAGAACGAACGTTCGACAGCGTGGAGTTGGTTGCAGAGAGTGAGATTTCGCTCAATGATCTTGACGGCCGTGGCCGTCGCGTCTGGGCATGCGGGATCGATCGACTCCCGAAGGGTTCGGGAGCTCGTAGAGGAGATCCTCGAGGGTGGTCGCGAGGCTTTTGAAACGCGACGCCGGAAGTACGGCTTCTGACCGATGAACAAAACGGAGTTGCTCGAACTCATTCGCTGGTCAGGAGAACTCGCGGGTCGAGTTCAAACGCGACGACAGCCGTCCGGATAAAGTTGCCAGGGAGATGTCTGCGCTGTTGAACCTGGAAGGCGGCGTGATCCTGCTTGGGGTGGAAGATGATGGTCGAATCTCCGGGCTGACCAAGAGCCGGAAGGAAGCAGAAGAGTGGGTCATGAACATCGCCCGCAACAACCTGCAACCTCCAACGATACCGGTGTGGACTTCGATGGTGATGGAGGATGGTGGCGTGGTCGGCATCGTGGAACTTCCCGCCGACGCTCCGGGCAAGCCTCACAAGGCCAAATGCGGAAAGGGGTGGGTCACATACATCCGCGCAGGAAGCCAGTCTCGCGAAGCGACGCGAGACGAAGAGGGCCGTCTCTACCAAGCCGCCAGGCTCGTCCGCTACGAAACAAAGGCCGTTGCAGATATGGGGTTGGAGAGCCTGGATATCGGCCGGATCGAGAACTACTTCCGCGATGTTTTGAAGCGATCAATGCCGGACCGGACCGATGTTGAGAGTTGGCGGCGCCTTCTGCTCAACTCGGACTTGCTGATCGGAGCCGGAGGCGGGGACAATGCGTCGGTCGTGGGTCTCCTACTCTTCGGCGAGAACCCCAACCGCCGTTTGCCGCAGGCGGGTGTGACCGCCACGGCGTTTCCTGGCACTGAGAAGGACTACAACACGGTCGATGAAGAGCGAATCCGCGGGCCGTTGACCCCGATCTTTTCCACGCTTGGGGATGTGATCGAAACAGGCGTGATCGACCGCACGGTGGATTTCGTGAAACGCAACATGGGAAGCGTCGCATGGATCGACGGCGCCCGTCGCCAACGCAAAAGCGCTTTCCCTCTTGACGCGGTACGGGAAGCTGTCGTGAACGCCGTGGTGCATCGAGACTACGCGCGGGAAGGTACCGATGTCGAGGTCTCGTTGTACGAGGATCGACTCGAGGTCATTTCGCCGGGACGGCTACCGAACAGCGTCACCGTAGAGAAGATGCGAGAGGGTGTCGTACGCGTGGCCCGCAACCAACTGCTGAAGGAGATTCTCCGCGACTACCGCTACATCGATCCCCAGGAAAGGGGGATACGCAACCGAATCATAGAGTCGATGCGGCAGCACAACGGTACGGAACCGGATCTCGAAGAGCAGGATGATCGCTTTGTCGTTCGCCTTTGGAAGGAAAATCGGCAGGCATGAACGGTCAGAGAGACGTCTCCAGAGCGTGCCCGAGGCTCAGCAAGGTCGCGTTACCGATCCGGGAGATTTCCGCCGAAAGTGTACGCGACTTCGAACCTTGGGCACGACAGGAGCTACGCCAGTTGTTACTACCACAATCGTGCATCTGGGTTGGGCTGGGTGTATGGGGCTTCCACCTATGGGACAAATGTGACCAGGTGTTGAGCAAGTCTTCGTGGCAAGTTTCAACACCCGGTTTAGAGACAACTGCCTCAACCGGCACGAGTTCCTGGATCTACACGAAGCCAGGCAACTGAATGCAGACTGGCACCGCCACTACAATCAGCCACGACCGCATGGCTGGCTGGGTTACGTCACCCCAGCCGAGTACGCAGCACGAGCAGCCTGATAAGGTGTTTTTTCCTCAGTTCAAGTGGACCGATATCAGGAAGAACAATCTGGCGAATGGAAAGCACGAGTTGGCCAGCCGCTTGCTTCTGGCGCAACTGCTTGCTGACGACACGCTGGATTACCTCCAGTCGGTCGAGCTTTTTCTGGCTCATAGTAAGGATCCCCTCTGTCATGGCCCCTCCTGAAATCAAAAGGGGTTATTTTAGAATTTGACAAAGGTGACATTGAAGCTTTGGGATAATACGATTTTTCCAGCCGGGGTGAGGTTCATTCCCATACTGTATACTTGGCCATATGCGTTACCCCGGCTATGTCCAAGCGCGCCCAACTATCCCCTCTTCTGCTGTGAGCGCACAGGGTATGGCGAAGCGAGCCATGGTAGCGAAGCCCGATCACCGATATAGTTGCCGAGTTCAACTCAGCAGGTCATTCGCGCCGAGCTCCCGAGCGGCATACCCATGACATGACCAGGCTGGACCGATCCTGCGTTCTCGCCAACACGGCGCCATCGGACGGCGAATCTCACCAATCAACCGCTGCTGACAAGAACTGCCCGAGCACAGCGCTGTCTCCAACGCTGTTCCCGTCCGGCTCCTACCGGAGGCTTACAGACCGTTGTCCCCGGGTGCCTGCAATCTCGGAATCCCTGTTAATCTGCGGCGAGGCCCGGCGTGCGCTGAGCCTGCTGCCTGCGGAATCCGTTCAGACCGTCGTGACCTCACCTCCGTACTGGTCCCTCAGGGACTACAAAGTCGAGGATCAGATCGGACGTGACGACACATTGCACTCTTATATCTGCAGCATTGTCGAAACCTTTGATGAGTTGCGGCGCGTGCTTCGGCGGGACGGTACCGTATGGCTCAATGTGGGCGACTCTTATACGTCGGGCAACCGGCGTTACCGCGCCTCTGACCGCAAAAACCGTGCGCGCGCCATGGTAGTTCGACCGCGCACCCCGGAAGGGCTAAAGCCGAAGGATCTAATCGGTGTTCCCTGGCGCCTCGCATTGGCGCTGCAGGATGCCGGGTGGTGGATCCGCAGCGAAGTCATCTGGCACAAGCCCAATGCCCATCCGGAGTCGGTTCACGACCGTCCCACCAAGGCCCACGAAACCGTGTTCCTTCTCTCGAAGGAGCAGAATTATTATTACGACACCAGTGCGGTCGTCGGCCCCAACGGGAGAAGGCTGCGTACTGTGTGGGAGATACCTACCGAGCCTCTAAAGCGGGCAAATGGTCACGACGACCATCCGGCCATGATGCCTCTCACGCTGGCGCGACGATGTGTTTCGATCACAAGCAGCCCCGACGGCGTCGTTCTGGACCCGTACGCGGGCTCGGGTACGACTTTGCTCGTTGCCGAAGGACTAGGTCGGCGGTGGGTGGGCATTGAACTCAACCAATCGTTCGCTGATCTTATCGAACGCCGGATGTGCGGCAGGTGACGCTTGACGAACTCAAGGCGAAGCTCGACACGTTCTCGCCAGCCAAGATCGCCTTCGTCGCGAATGTCGTCGAGTCCCTGTCCAATCCGTCCGAGGTCAACATCCGATCAGAGGGCACGTGGGCTGACGGCAGTCCCGGGGTGGATCGAGTACTTCGGCCTCGCTCTCTCGGTCCACCATGCTGCCACGACGGTCCCGCTCGGTCTAACGTCATTCGAAACCGTCTTCCGCAATGCCTGCCAATATGTGCATTGGACTGTAACTGCACCAGCTTCAGCCACCCAACGATTCGTTGACCTCTCAGTGAGCATCGCTCCCACATCGACCAGACACTTTTCTTTGAAGTCCACTGCTGCTAAGAACCTGTCGGCGACGACCGTCCACATCTCCAAACTCACCGAGGCTGCGTGGATACAGGACGCCCGGACACCCACCGCGCGACGGCGCGCCACCCTCGAACTGTTTGCCGCCTATCAGAAAGCCGTGACTGCCATTCTGATGCTCCGCGCCTTCCGCGAGGCCCCCGACCGCGTACCCAACCTCTACCAACTCTTGGAAGTCCCTGTATCGCTGTTCGACTCAATCCAACAAGCCCGACTCAGCGCGTTTCAACGCGACGCACCTGTAATACCTTGCAGGGAACCGGGAGGCCGTATCGCGGCCCACGTCGCCCTTGATCGGTCAGATGCAAAGATAACCGTTCGTAGCATTGTCCTCGACGCTTGCATCGTCCACGCCGAGTGGACACGCCTCTAGCGATCAGCGAGCCAGGCGTTGCGCCCACGACTGAGTCCGGGACGAACCAACATTAGATTTTCACCAACTTGGCCTCGTTCAAATCGTATCAGTACCCGGCGATCGTCTCGTCGTTCATTGTTTCAACGGCAACATCGATCGCTGCTAATGGGCCGTGGCGAGTGTGCGCACTTTTTCGCGATTTCCACTCGAGTTATTTGATGTTTGGTCCAGAGTCCCCCGAAGAGCTTGCAAAATGTACCCCGGGGGAGGGATTATTTCATGGTCCTCGCAAATCGAGGACGCCTCTCGGCGTCTATTTCAGACTGGCGGATTTGCCATGTCTGTTGGAGGTTCAGCCAGAACCGTGTGGTGGTATCAAAGTGGCGGCCGAGACGAAGGGCCGTATCCGCAGTGATGCCGCGTCCGCCATTGAGGATCGCGGTAATGCGGTTGACGGGTACGCCGATGGCCTTGGCAAGCGAGCTTGCGGACAGGCCGACATCGTCGAGCTCTTCGCGCAACACTTCTCCCGGATGTACCGGGGCCATTCCGTTTTTAGTCTTCATGCTCGCAGTTCCTCGCTCAATTGTAGTCCATGATCTCAACGTAGCAGGGGCCTTCGTCGATCCAGCGGAAACAGATTTGCCACTGGTCGTTGATGCGGATGCTATGCTGGCTAGTGCGGTCTCCATGCAAGGGCTCTGGCTGGTTGCTGCGTAGCTCGGAGAGGTCGCGCAGTGCATCGGTATTGTCCAGTACGGTCACACGCCCGCGCCGTGATTGCCTGGCTGCCTGATTGCGGGTACAACCTGATGTCGGAAAGCCCCGACGGTGTGCGGGACGCGCTGATCCGATTCATACGAGAGAATCCATGATTCCCTACAAGGACGAAAACCCCACCCACCATACCCCCTGGGTCACCTACAGCCTGATCTTCCTGAACGTGGCGGCCTGGGTGCTGATCCAGGGCATGGGAACCTATCCCGTTCTGGGGGAATCGATCTGCCGCTACGGCGCCATTCCCGGTGCCATCCTGGGCGCTTCACTGGACTGGGCCGGCACCACCGGCTATTGCCCACCGGCATCCCAGGGCTGGTTCAACGTCATCAGTTCCATGTTCATGCATGGCGGCTGGCTTCACCTCATCGGCAACATGTGGTTCCTGTGGATCTTTGCCGATAACATCGAGGATGCCTTGCGGCCCTTCCGGTTCATCGTGTTCTACCTACTGGGCGGTATCGTGGCAGTGGCCGCACAGGCGGTGGCGGACCCCGGGAGCATGATCCCCATGGTGGGCGCATCAGGCGCCATCGGCGGCATCATGGGTGCCTATGCACGGCTGTATCCCCGCGTGGCCGTTCACATCGCCATCATCCTCGGGTTTTTCGTGATACAGCGAACCATTCCCGCGTTCTGGATGCTGGGCATCTGGCTGGCATTACAGGTAATAGGCGCCTTGGCTGCCATAGGGACCGGGCAACAGGGCGGGACCGCGTTCTGGGCCCATATCGGCGGTTTCGTGGCAGGTTACCTGCTGATCCGGGTATTCCATAATTCTCGGCGACTTCCGGGCCGGGAAGTTTGAGTCATGAAGAAAGCGGGCCGGATTACGGGGGAAGATCAGTGACGCTCAGGACATCGACCGAAAACTGATTCTTCCTCCCACAGAACGCTGTGCGAATAGGGGGGGCGAACCGGAACCCGACAAACGGCATTGGCGCTTCAATAAACAACGCCCCGAGAATGCGGGGCGTTGTGTCAAAAGAGCGGCATCAGGCTGCAGGTCAGTTCAGTTGTCCGGTTACCACCGTGGTGATGATCGCGGTGACGACCAGGATTGTCGATAGCGAGAGACCGACAAACCAAGTCTTGACCGAAGCCACCTCAGCTTTCAACTCGGCTTTGTCGGCCTTCATTTCGGCCCTGGTATCCAACAATTGCTGGTAAATTGTCTCGAGTGTAATTTCCATGTTTCAAGTTCCCCATGCCGGTACAGGGTGCCGCCCCACAAGGAACTGTTCCCCTGCAGGTTGTTGTTATCGGTATGGTGCGCCGGAGTAGGATAGGTGTCAAGACACTGTATGGGGCCACCACATATGGGACAAACGACTCAACCGGGGTTGGATTTTCTGGGTGTGATTAACCCTGATCTTCCCCCTGATATAGGTCCACTTGAATCGAGATGTTTGATCTTTCCCCTGTAATCCGGTCCATGCGGAGTGAGGATGTTTCCATTATTTACCATGAAAAGTGTCGGGTATACTCAGGCCGTATCACATAGTTAATCTCAAGGCCCACCTGGGATTCCAATTTATGCACCTCTTGTGCCGCTCGGTCAGTCAGGCGCGGCTGTTCATGCACCGAGAAATCAAAGTAGTCAACATGATTGACAAATAGCAGATTGGGCCGGTTTACCGAGATCGCTTGCAAAACAATGCCCTTGTGGAAGCGGGCCACGCGCCGTAGTCGGCCAGTGACTGTAGTGGACTCGGTCAGGTCCCTGTCGGCGCCGCTACCGCGGCTGACTTCATCCCAACTCGTTTCGAGCGGAAGAGGGCCCGAATTCCCGCCGACACGGATGGGAAACGCTCGAAGGATCAACGCGACACAGTCCACGTCCCGAGGGCTCAGTCCTGCCTCGGATAGCGCGCCAGCGGCGGTGGTGTCGCGGCTCGTCACATAAGGGTAATGCCCGCTGTGAAGTATCGAAAGACCGAAGCCTTGGGTGCCTTCTACAAGCACGCGCTCCTGTTTGGTGAGCGCATCGGCCAGGATACGGTGCAGGTCGGTGCAAATGAAACCACTTAGAGATTTCGTACCGGCCGCAAAGGTAACCGATGACTCGCGCATCGTCCGTTTGGCCACGGCACCCCCCACGCCTTGGCCCGTCGATGCAATCGACTTGATCAAGACGCGCTCTTCGGCTCTCATCGAGTCATCGATCACCACAGCCGCAGGATCGATCAACAACTGGTTCTCGCGTAGCCCCACTTCCTCTACTTCACGCAGCAGCACGTCGATGTCGATATAGGCGCCTGCGGGAATCACACCAACGACATTTCCGGTCAGCACGGGTGTCGGCAACTGGCGAAGCACCACCGGCGCCCCGTTCTCGACCGCGGTATGCCCGGAGTTTGGTCCTCCAACGCGGATCGCGTAAGCCGCACATTGCTCGCGGGCAAGCCAGTGCGCTACCTTGCCCTTGCCCTCAGAGCCGAACTGGCCGCCGACGACTACAGTGACCGGCATACCAACCACCTCGCGACCAGACTACTCAACTCGGTCTCCAATTCCTCTACCATACCTATGTTTACGATGGTGTGGTCGGCCAAACGTTCCAACTTCGGCACATTCTTTTCCACCGCATGCGCCGAAGCGCGACGGAACGAACTGCTTGATTCTCCTGGTTGATCCGCGTATCGCTTGCTGCGAACGTCCGCACCCGCGCAGATGTGCATGTGAACGGCGGCGGATCCCCACCTCTCGCGCAAGAACGCCCGGTCCTCCAGATGTCTCAAACCATCAACGACGATCCTTTCGGCCCCGTCCACCCTCTTTGCCAGTTTGTTTTGCAGTTGTCGTTGGCCAAAGCGACTTGTGGAGGTATCTTCGCCCAACGCCTGTAGTTTGCCCCTTGTAACCGCTTTGCCGTTTGCCCGGAGTTCCTCCTCAAGGATTTCGCTGAACCTGCAATAGCGAAAGCCCGAGCGTTCAAGAACTCTCGCAGCCGTCGTCTTACCCGCCGCTATTGGCCCGCTAAGGCCCAACACCACCTCGGGCCGGAGATCGCTCGGTCGCCGGTCCACCGTAGGCACGATCAAGTAATCCTCTTCAAGGCTTCCCAGCGCCTCCCAGTAGTCCGCGAGCATAAACTGCCCAACCAGGGCAGATGTTGCCGCGTCCAGTTCATCGTGGGAAACACTCGATTCCCCTGTGAGCGATTCGTATCCGAACCGGCGCAATCCTTCCACCAGATGCTTCAAGCTGGTCTTCTTCCTGGGAATTCCCAGTATGTCCTGCGCGGCGCCAGGGTAGCTCTCGATCACGGGAACGCCCTTTTTTCTCAGGCGCGTGGCTAATTCCACGCCCCGACAGGTTAACCGCTGCATGCTCGGCAACAGCGCTGGGTATACGTTGATACCTCTCCTGCGGAGTTGGCGTTCCGCCTCCCGGACGATCCCGTACTTGTTCCGTCCCGGGTCGTCATCGAACTCGGTTAGCCGTCCCGCCGGAAGCGATAGGGGCGAGTCAATAGACACCAGAAAAGGCTTCGCGGAGAGCGTCCTCTCGATCAACTCGGCGTCCGACTCCACCAACCTCGTCGTCAGCTCCTGTCCAGTAACCACTGCCCACCCTGACTTGCGTTTCTCGCTCCCTGTCAGGTCAATACCCACGATCGGGATATTGCCCAACTGCGCGGCGTGCTTACGCAAATCCGAAAAAGCCAATCGCGGGCCCACGCGACCACCGTAGGGACCGATCCGTATCGTGTCCGCAACGGTTTTGCGCGGTTCGTCTGCGAAATGTACGCTCGATCTCTCGAATAGACCGCCATTGACGAATTCGGCGCTTGCTTCCGGTTCGAGCCGTTCGACAACCTGCTCGAAAAGGAACTTCATACCTTCGATGTCCGCATGGTTGTAGCGTATCAACTTACGCAGTGCGTTCAGGTCGCCTTCCTTGTAATCGAACCACAGACCGACAGCCTCTGCACCCGAAATTCCTTCAAGAGCTGCTTCCCGGCTGAATCCGATGCTCACCTCGATCTTTTTCTGCCCACCGGTAAGGCCGACTCGTTTCGCCAGGAATCGCAAGTCCACGTGCGTTGCGCGGGACCAATCCGTGTTGAATCTATTGGTCAAGAACGGCAGGTCGAACAGCGTTCCATTGAACGTGATCACGATCGGTTTCGTGCTCAGTTCGCGTTCAAGTTGGTTGGTCTCGTTCGGGTCGATCAACACCTCATAGCTTGTACCCACCGACCAGCCCACCAAAGTCACCCGATCGTAATATTTGCTGAGGCCCGTGCTTTCAATGTCGAGAAAAACGCAACGCTCTGGAAAGCTTGCCGCGATGCGGTAGAACTCCCGCTTCGGCAGCCTCTCCTTGAAGAACTTGACATCCCGGTTGGCGAGCGCCTCCTCGGACGCCTCAACGGCACAGCGCAATTCGCAACCGTGCCTACGGAACAAATCAAGTTGCGCGGGGGTCCGCAGGAGGAGGTCGTTCCAATCCTGCAGACCTTCGGACCGGAGCTTCGCTTCCTTTAAAGCGCTGATTCCCGGAAGGTGCTGGAAGGAGCGACGTAGCAGCGGCGCAGAGGGTAAGGACTTACGGCTGATGTTTTGCATGGTCGCGATTTCGCGTTTCACCTCAAGCGCACTCTGAGAACCCAGCAATCAAGGCGAACGTGGCGTATACCGACCTCATAGCTTAGGGGCGACTCAGCGAGCGAATTGAGCACGGTCGCTCAGAAAACCGTATCAGAATCCTGCGCTGTTGAGCAAGCATCATAGGGGGTTCATCCTGTTGGCAATTGTGGTCATTTTACCTGTCGCGCGACCAAGCAGTGTTTCTGGTTACCTCAAACGCCCCTGCGCCATGATGTTGCTGTCCAGCACCACGAGCTTGCGACCCACCGATCAGGTAGCTTCTTGCAGCCCCCAGACCACAGTACCGCGTTCCATATATGAGGCCAGAAACATATTGGACAGATGGGCTGATCTAAAAAGGCAGCCGACATGTTGATGAAATACATCGGCTTGCGCGTGCGAGGTTTCTATTTTGGACCTACAGAGAATACTCTGGGAATTTAGGTATATCATTGTTTAAGGGTGGCCCACCAAACGATAAATACTGGCGCACCACTGATCGTAGACCAGCCGGAAGATGACCTTGACAACCGTTCCATCACGGAGGATGTCGTCCCTCGTATGCGAGAGGAAAAGCAACGACGGCAGTTCATCTTCTCAACGCACAACGCGAACATTCCCGTCCTCGGCGGCGGCGAGCTTATTCTCGGGCTCTCCGCTACGGGTGAGGTAGACGGCGTCCGGGTGCATGGCGGAGTCAGGCTGCGGGAAACAGTCGCGTAACAGTGTAGGACTAGGTGAGGAGGAGTCATGGAAGTATTGGCGAGTGTGGCGGCAAAAGCGCTGTCGCCATTGGTGCGAGCCGTTCGGCAGCTTCACGGAGAACGGGTGGCCGCCCAAGCCCCATTGCAAATGTGCACGGACCTGCTGGAAGGCAAGCTTAAGGAGACGCTGAGACGGTTTCGGGGCGGGAATGTTGATGACGTGTGGTGGCGGTGTGTGCTGAACGAGATGGCGCTCAAGTATGTCGCGCCGGACTTCTTCAGGAATCCGGCAGTACGGGATTGGCTGAATCTAGGAGACGTACAGGATGGGTTCGTGGCGATTGCCAGGGCCAACGTCATGGGCCAGCCCGCGGACGACGAATCGGAGATTCGCAAGCGTCTGGCCAAGAGCTATTCGAAACAGACTGGGGAGGCGGAGCATTTCGCGAAAGCTCCGATCGATGTCGTCGTTGCGAGTTTGACGGGGGGCTACTTTGCATTGATCCCACAGGACCAGCAACCGCTGGCGGGGATGATCCAAGCCCTCAATGGGGAACGGGTCGGGTTGCGTCCGAGTCTGGATCACACGCCCACTTGGGAGCCGCTTGTTCGGAAAATGCTGGGGGAGATCGCAGAAAAGGAGCTGTCCGTGATTCTCGCTCTGAGGATGTTCGACCTCCCGGCCGCCATCGATCGCGTCGGAGCACTCTGGCGTCGGGTGGATGGCGGGGATCTGGCTGATGCGCCGGTACATGTAAGAGACAGTGTGTGCTATTGGGCGACGCGATTGCACGCAAGGAGTGAGGCGACTGTGGTGGAAGCGCGTCGGATGCGAGAGACGTTGTCGGAGCGGGAAGCGGGAGGAAATCCACGAATACTGGACGCCCTGATAAAGGAGGCGGAGGGCGACGCGGACGGAGCGATGCAGATACTCCGCGACGACGACGACCCAGATGGCAGATCGGTACTGCTCGGTGTGCTGATGAGTTCCAGGGGCGAGGCGGAGGCGTTGGCGTGGTGCGGGGACGTGAATCCAATTGTGACGCCGACGTATTTCACGGACTTGGGTTGGTGGAACTGGGTCCTTTGCCTAGCCAAGGGCAACAGGTGGGACGAAGCAGCGGCCGGACTCAAGGCGCTAGCGTCGGATTCAGGTTGGGCACCGGCCTTGGCGATGATGGAAGGCATAGTGAACGCGGCACTCCTGCTTCCGGCAGAGTGGAAGGGACTGGCGCTGGAGGGTCTGCCGATCTACGTGGGGATCGCACCGAGTGTCGACGCAGAGGCAAAGGGGCGTCACACTCGCGCTCTCGAGTGCTTCGCGCAAGTCGACAAGTGTCTGCCAGATCTGTTAGACAGCAGCGATAGGGTGAGACAGGGGCTGGCTCAATGGGACACTTGGCTTCAACTCATGGACCCGGACTCCGCCGGGGCGGCGGTGGCCCGCGAGGCGTTGCGCAAACGCCTGGAGGACGAAGGCAAGGACGTGAGGCTGGTGGCTCTCGCGCGGGTGTTCAGGATCGAGTTCGATGATCGGGCGTTGCGCGCCTACTTAGAGAAACGCGAACGACTGGGCGGCCTGGGGGATGACGACGTCTATGCCGAGTGCCTGCTCAACCAGCGCACCATGAGCCCCCGCGACTTCGCGACCTACGTCGAAGAGCGCAGGGATAGGCTTGAGCGGGTCATGCGGATGTCGATGATGACGGCAATGTTGTTTGAGGCGTTGCTCAAGGACGGCCAGATCGAACGGGCGCACACACTCGTGGAGAAGTGCCGGGGACATCTGGACCAAGGGTCGCTCGCGCGGATGGAAGCGGCGCTGGAAGAGAAACGGGGAGGCGATCCGAGAAAACGCCTTGAAGCACTGTCCGCGGAATCGGGCGAACTGGTCGACCTGCACAACCTCATCGAATACCTGAAGTCAGTGGAAGACCGAGCGGTGCTCGAACCTCTGGTCCGGGAGTTGTTCGCGCGCGAACCGACGCTGGACAACGCGTTCGAGGTAGTCAGCCTGCTGAGCCTACCGCCGACCGACCACCGATCGGTCGTAGAGTTTCTGAAGGCACATCCGACGATCCCGGAGCAGAGCGACCAAATGCAGTCCGCGCTGGCATGGGGCCTGTTCCATGCGGGACGGGTTCGCGATGCGGACGTAATTAACAAAGAGCTGCTGTGCAGGCGAAAGGAGCAAGACGACCTCAGCCTCGACGTGTACATCGCGGTGGCAACAGGCGACTGGGAGCGGCTGGCGGCGATTGTCGACCGAGAATGGCCGCGTCGCGCGGAGTATGATCCGGAACTGCTGCTGATGCTGGCGCACCTCGCGAGCCAGAGTGGCCAGTCCGTTGAGCGGGCGCTCGAATTGGCGAGACTGGCGGCGGAGAAGGCGCCAAAAGACCCTCATGTGCTGATTGGTGCATACGTAATCCATGTCGAGCTTGGGCGGGACAAGGGCGCCGATCCGGGCTGGTTGGCCACGGCGTTGGAGCACTCGTCCGAGGCGGGACCGATTTGGCAGGCCGATCTGCAGAAAGTGGTCAACGACTGGCTGCCCCGGCTACGCGATCGGAACGAGGACATTGAGCGGAAGTTCCTTGAGGGAGCGTTGCCGATCGCACTGGTGGCAGGGATTCTGAACACACCGCTGTCGCGCCTACTGCTCGACGAGCCTCAGGCGGGAATACGGGATGGGCGCAGGCGCCGAGTCGTTCCCATCGTCTCCGGCGTGCACAAGCCCGTTGACGTGCAGGACGAGTGGACGGTAGGAATGGATGTGACCTCGATCATGGTGCTCGCGCGGCTTGGTTTGCTTGAGAAGGCCTTGAGCGTGATGGGTCATGTCAAGGTGGAGTCCGACGTGATGGGATGTCTGTTTGCGGAAAGGGTGGCGGTCCGTTTCCACCAGCCCGCGCGCGTCGAGTCCGCGCGGCGGGTGATGAAACTGATCGCCAAGGGGCGCATCACGTTGGTCGAGCGCGCGATTCCGCCTGCTCGGGAGCTTGCTGACGAGGTGGGGCGTGACCTTGCGATGCTGCTCGAAGCGAGCAGGGATACAGAGGGCGTCGCAATCTGCGTGATGCCGATCTACAAGGCGAAGTCCTTGATGGAGGAACCTGCGAACACGTCCGCGTACGACGATGTCATCCTGTCTCCGGCGGACTTGTGCGCGATGGCTCACCAGGCCGGGAGGCTCGACACGGAGCAATACAATGGCGCAAAGGCCTTCATGGCGAGCCAGGGCCAGGAGGCGCGCGCGGGGCTGTCCCAATCGATATTGGACGGTCCGATCCATCTGGACGGTCTGGCGTTGTCGTATCTGCAGTTGGCACGGGTGCTGGAACCGATGGCGAACAGCAGCCTCGACCTGCAGATGCTCCCGAACGTGTCGGAGGAGATGAACGCGTTCATTGAGGCGGATGAAACGGGCGACGACCTCGCGAAAACCGTGGAGGGCATCAGGGACTCGCTTAGGAGCGCGATGGAATCGGACAAGGTGTCACTGATGCCGCGAACCCCAGAGAGAGCCGAAAAAGGACTCGAGAGCGTGCCAAGCGTGAGTTCGATTAAGGCACTGATCTACGGGAGCGGCGATTGCGACGCGCTTTGCGTTGACGACCGGTATGTCAACAGCCATCCGATCAGCGAGAGTCCTGACGGTAAGCTGGTTCCCGTTGTGTGTGTCCTTGACGTGCTTCGTTTCCTGCACTCAGCACGCCTAATCAACGAAGATCAACACTGGACTGCTCGGCACAGGCTCCGCGAGGCGGGATTCGCGTTCGTGCCATTGGAGGCGGAGGAGTTGCTGCAGCATCTGTCAGGTGCCAAATTCGAAGAAGGCCGGATGTTGGAGAGTGCCGAGTTGAGGGTCATCCGGCAAACCGTAAACCGGTTCGACTCCCTTGGCCTGCTGGGTAATGAAGAAGCCCAGGCGCTGTCGGAAGGGATGGCGTTGGCCTGTGTCGAGGTCGTGCGAAAACTGTGGGCTGACGTTTCGCTTGGTGCCGAGGTGGCGAGAGAGCTCTCCACTTGGGTTTGGCGGTACTTGCCGGTCACGACCTACCTCGCACGGAAGGGTCCTCTGGCGGGCGAGTCGCCTACGCCGCTAGAGAAGTCCGTCTCAAGACGGCTGGGCCTGCTACTACTGGGTCCGATGGTGGATTCGGCCGAGCGGCGAACCGCCTACGCGAAATGGCTCGAACGGACGGTGATCGAACCACTCAGATCGGCGAGCCCCGAGCTCGTGGAAAAGGCGGCGGCCGATATCCGCACGATGATCGATGGCCTTGATGCCCATCGGGAGCTCTTCGGTGGGCTGTTCCTCGAATGCCTGCCGGAAGGGCTCCGGCAACGGGTGATAGAGGGGAATCCGGGGTTCGCGAAGGACTGCGGGTTTATATCCAGGCAAATCCTTGAAATCAAGGGTAGTGTGAGAATTGTGGAGACTGACCTCATCGCGGCGGCGGTAAAGGTGTTCGACGGCGTTGAGTTTGCCGATCTCTCGGATCTGGCGGGCGTCCCGGTTAAGGTGTTTCGTTCGGAGGGCAGCGAGACGATCTGCGTGAGCTGGACGGACGCGCACGGGGAAGTGCGGCAGTTGGCTGTTCCGGAGCTTGCGCTCCTGTGTGAGAGTGCGGCGGAAAGGCAAGGGGCGCTCCGGGAGATTCTCGGACATCTCGGCCCAATGGCCTCGGGCGCACGGGCGCTATTGGAGGACGCGCGGTCGAGGAGATTGACCGCGCGGGAAATGTCCGTGGTATTCGCCGAGAAGACGACGGGTGTGGCGGCGGCGCAAGCCCGTCTGGCGCAGAAGATCATGAGCGGCTGGCAGGCAAATTTGCACGACCTGCACGACCTCGTTCCGCAATCTCGGGCCTACTGGGAAGGATTTTGCGGACCCGTTCCACACAAGGAGGACCCTGAGACCTACTTCTCTAGGCAGTTGGTGCCTTACCGGAGGTCGCTGATCGAGGCGGATGTCGCAGCAGGGCTGGACGTGTGCTGTCTTGGGGCGCTACGGGACGACCTCAACCCGGGGGTGTGGCTAGAGGCGGCCGACGACGAGACAGTGTTGAAGGCACTCGTATCGCTACGTGCCGAGGGCAGTCCGATAGCGTTGCTCGGCGTTCTCGATATCGCCCTATATCGCGTGGAAGACGATCGCTTCCGGCGAATTGCGGAGCAGGTTATCACGGTACTGCTGGACGATCACCTCGGTTTTCCGCAAGGTTACGACGGCTACAGGTTCTTCGAAATCCTGGTGAACCTCCTGTGTAATCGCGTGGGCTTGCTAGAAGGCACCGCTAAGTGCCCTGGCTTCTGGAGAAGGATGTGTGCTTGGATGCAGGCAGGCTTGATCGCGCGGACATCGCTGGCCTGCGGTGCGCTGCCGGACATTGAGGAGTTGGAACAATGGTGCGAGCGCAACCTGATGCCGACGGAAAGCTTGCGTCGGCTGGCAGATTGTCGGGTGGAGCCTCTGGTCATGGGTCATAGCCCTGGATTCGGTAGCCTCCGATATGAAGTCCTTTCACGGCTCGAGCTCATCAAAATACGGCACCAGAGGGCTGGGAGGAAAATCCCGATGGCGACAGAGATCAAGGCGGTGCTGTCGGAAGCGAGAGGAGGGGCCTCAGGGGCGCTGTCGGTGGTCCCGGGGCCAGCGGAGGTGCACCTCCGACCTAGCGAGCCTGTTCCGCAAGATGTAGCCGAGAGGGTCGCCGAGTCCTGGGCCACGCGGGGTGTCGCCGAGACCCTGACAATGTTGGTAAGGGTGTCGCAGTTCTTCGTACTGGACGAGCAAGACTGTGCGAAGGTGCGCGATGAGGTTGAGCTATTGTCGCAGCGTGCGTGGGATGTGAAGTACGGTGACGTTGCTGCTCAACTGCATGCCGCCAGCATCATCGCAGCGGCGACGGAGGACACGGTGATCGCCGACAAGGTTGGCGCTACGGTTTCCAGATTTGCCACGGCAGGTCTGAGATGCGAGGACGTGGAGTTGATGGTGCACACGTTGCTTCAGGCGGCTGCGGTGCACCGGGAGGAGGGGGAGTGGTTCGAATGGCTCCAGGATCAACTGGGCGAGCTGGCCGTGCGGTTGCCCTCGGCGCCGCCAGGCAACTGCGTGCAGTGGCTTTTCTATCTGTTGGAGTGCATGGGCGTGGCACTGCCTGTCCGTTTTTCCTGACTTCGACGGTTGAATGAGTCAAGTGATTGATTTCATTGGAGTTTAATTTCCAGCAAGGCACTACAAATGCAGGGCTTGAGCCCTGTAGAACTATCAGACGAGTTCGAACGGAACCCGGGAATGCTTCAAACCCATCACCTGGTAAATCTTCTCCGCCTCCCGGCTCACCGAGGAAGGAATAACATAGCGCCGCCTCGTGCCCAGATGCTCCAGCACGCTGGACTGGACATGGAGCAGAGCCGTGCGGATAGCTTCCGGGGAAAGGCGGCGAGACTGAAGCTCGACACGGTAGGCCAGATGCCGCACGCACAGCAGAGCCATGAACGTGATTGCCAGATGCGCCCGGATGCGCGCGGGTGTCCAGTGAAAGATCGGTCGCACCCGAAGGTCGTGCTTGCTGACCCGGAATGCCTCCTCCACCTGCCACAGGCCCCGGTAATGCCCCAGCACCTCTTCGGCCTCCATCTGCGTCAGGTTGGTCACCACTCCGTGCAGGCCGTCCCAACGCTGTTCCTCTTCCACTTTCACTTGATCCACCTGCAGACGGCTGTCCCCTTCGATGTGCAGGTATTTCTTGTAGCCGTAGTTGTTCAGCAGGCTTTTCGGGTTTTGGCTCTTGCCGATTTTCTTGATCAACTTCTCCACCGCAACCTGCCGGTCCCGTGCGTCCTTTCGTGCCCGCACCGACGAATACCTCACCACCACGCGCCGACCGCGATGGTACAACTCCATCAGGCGACCTTCTCCTTGTGCACTCGCCCGGTAGCAGCTCGAATCCAGCAACTGCGCCTGCACACTCTTCGGAAGTTTTCGCAACCGGGCACCCACGATGTAATGCGCCTCGACTGACTCCAGCGCCTTGAGGTTCTCCTCGCTGAGCATGCCCCGGTCCGCCACGATCACCACCCGGCGCAGGGTATGGCGCCGACGCATCCGCTCAATCACCGGAAGCAGGCTGTGGCCCTCGAAACTCGAACCCGGAAGCACTTCGTAACTGACCGGCAACCCTCTCGGCGTCACCACCAGTGCCAGCAACACCTGCGACTCCTTGAACTTGGCGTCCTTGCTGTAGCCCGGCTGCTTGAGTTCGTCCGCGACAAAGGACTCGAAGTACAGCGTCGTGCAATCGAAGAACAGCAAGTCCAGAGGCTCCGCCAGAAGCGATTCTGCCGCCGCCCCGGACAGCCTCTGTAGCCGTTCGACCCGCGACGCATCCAACTGGTCCATCATGCGGTAGACCTTTTCCAAGGGAAGTCGCACCCCGAAATCCTCCTCCAGAAGGCGCACACTCGCCCGCTTGCTCTTCGGATTGGCGATGCGCGCCATCACGCACTGGAACAGGGCCTCGCTTGAGGCTCTATAGCGGGAAACCCGCAAGAGCCGGTGCAGGCCCAATTCCCGATAAATCTTCCCGTAGACCTCGTGGATGCCGCTGACCACTCGTTGCGTCTCGCGCAAGGCGCGCAGGTCCACCTTCATCGGGTGGGTTTGTGCTTGTTGCCGAGCCTCGCTGAGCTGCCGGGCCAGCTCTTCCTGGCTGAAGAGCGAGGCCTGTGTCTGCGTCTGGATGCCAACCTTGATGAACTCGGCGAGTTCCTTCAGCCGCTCCAGTTCCTGGTCGTCCATGGCGATCCCGACATGGCGAATGATCTTCTGGCGCACCTGCGAGCCCTGGCGCAGGCTTTGGACGATCTGCACTGAGCGCCGGGGGCTGTTCGGGGTGCTTTTCACGCGAATGAACATGCGGACCATGATAGCGGATCAGAGCAGGGATGTAAAGCATTAAAATCTACTAGGCACTACATCTGCCAACCCCGAAATGCACCCAAAAAACCCTTATTTATCAAGCCTCTTGAAATCTACAGGTCCCCCAACCGTCGAAGTCAGGTGGCCGTGCGGTTGCCCTCGGCGCCGCCAGGCAACTGCGTGCAGTGGCTTTTCTATCTGTTGGAGTGCATGGGCGTGGCACTGCCTGTCCGTTTTTGGTGCCACGCCCGCGCGCAGCGGGTGGCTGCAGCCGGAGTGGAAACGACGAGGTAAGGGTACGTGGACCGAGGCCGCATGCATCGCCCCCACCAAAGACACCGCGTAACACCCACGCCATGCGGCACCAACGCCGCCATACGGCATCAACGCCCTACAGAGGCGGCGCATGTGTCGCGCGATTCGCCGGCCCAGACCTCGTGCGTGAGCGGGCTCGTGTTGAGCATTTCCCGATAATCTCGCCACAGCGGCATGAATTGATCCATCAGCGCGGTAAAGCGGTGGTTGTGTGTCTTCTCCAGCAGGTGCGTTAGTTCGTGTACCAGGACGTACTCGAGACAAAATTTCGGCTTCTTGGCCAAGTCTGTATTTAGACGAATGCTACGTTTGTTTGGATTGCAGCTTCCCCACTTCGTTTTCATTTTCCGCACAAAAAATCGTTCGGCGCGTACGCCGATGATCGGCTCCCACTTCGCGAGCAGGGCAGGGATAACCGCCTTCAGTTGCTCGCGGTACCACTTGGAAACCATCGCCTCTCTGGCTTCGTCACTTGCGCCAGGTCGAATCCTCAGCAACATCTTCCCGGCTGTCAATTCCACGGCCGGTGGTCCATCCGCCTCTACAATCCCGAGTAGATAGCGTTGCCCCCAGACGTAGTGACTTTCCCGGGTGAGGTATTCCCGAAAAGTTTCACGCTCCTGATCCCGAAGTTTTTTCTGTTGCTTTTGGATCCACGCAAGTTTCGAGACAGCGAACACGCGGACTGTGTCGAGGTTCATATGTTCTGGGGCGGTGATACGAACCTGGCCAGAGGGGGGATAAACACTCAGATAGACATTCTTGATGTCTTTCAGTACCACGTCTACGACAATGTCGCCCAGCTTGATCTGCGACATCATCAGTACTCATCCTGCGCCTTTACGATCTGAAAGATGGGCTCTACCAGGTCCTCGTCTTTCAGAATCTCATACAAGATGTTCTGGATGATCCGCTCCTTGGTCAGGACCCCCCGCCACCCGTCCGGCCGTTTCTTCTTCACCGCGTCGTGGATCTCTGTCGCCTTTTCCAGCACAGGGTCTTTGGAGCGTGGGTACTCGTCTGACACTTCGCCTATACGAGCCGCCCGTGCGGGTGTCTCGCCTGCCTTCTTCAGGTAGTTGTAGATCGCTCGAAGCCCCGGACTGCGCTTCAACCGCTCGGGCGCGTCGTCGGCCAGCCCCGCCTCCACGCCCCGGATCAGTTCCGCAATGCGCTTGAGGTATTCCTCGTACTCGATCGCCTCGGTTTTGCGGCCTGCGATGATCTTGTCGAGTAGTCTCGACATCTTTTCATAGTAGGCCGGATCGGTCAGATGCTTCTTCCGGATCGTGCTGCGGACATTGTTCTCGATTGTCTCCGCGGTCGCGTTCTTGTTCCCCTTCAGCCTGCCGAGCCGCGTGTCGATGGCATCTTTGATCCCGATCTTCACAATCAACTCCAGTAGCCCCATGTTGCCGAACGGTGCAATTTTGCGAGAAGCGTCTGCCTCGATATAAGTGTTGATGAGGTGCCGCATGTCCGCCTCGTACGTCTTGAGGTCCAGCGTCTCGCCGCCGGCTATGTGGATAATTTCCCGAACTTTCCGGTAATGATCGAGCTGGTGCTTGATGCGGCTGATATCGGCGACGCTGTACCCGGCCGTGTCCAGTGCGTCGGCGATGCTCGCGTAGGCTCGGACGAGAGCTGCGGTCGCCTGATAGAGGGCGTTGCGTCGCGGTTCTCGTTCCTTCAGGTCGGAAGCGATCTCGGTATTGCCGCAGAAATAATGAATGTGCTCCTCGCTACCCTTGGGCGGCTCGACCTGCTCGCATAGCACGGCAAGCGTCTCAATGGCCTGGTCGAGGCGTTCCTTGCCCTTGCTCAAGCGGTCCTGTAGCAGGATCTCCGGCTCGGCTCCACCGACGCTGTGGTCGAGTTCGGAGGCATATACCGCGATCGCATCCTCCACTTTCTTGAACAGGTCCTTGTAGTCGACGATGTAGCCGAAATCCTTGTCCTCTCCGTCGAGCCGATTGGTTCGGCAGATGGCCTGAAGCAGGCCGTGGTCCTGCATGGACTTATCGATGTAGAGATACGTGCAGGGTGGGGCGTCGAAGCCGGTGAGTAGTTTGTCTACCACGACGAGCAGCTTCATGTTCGCCGGCTCCTTGGTGAATCCCGCCTTGGCCGATTCCTCGTACGCCTCTGTCTTGGTCATCCCGGGCTTCGCCTCGACCTCCTCTAGTAACCCCGTGTACGTGTTGTAAATGAATTGCTTGTCGGTTTCGGTGTTCGCGCCGGTTTCCTCCAGCGTCACGTCCCTGGCCTGTGGGTTGTAGGAAGTCACGACGGCGCACTTTCCCTTGAAGGACGTGTTCTGAAACAGTGAGAAATACTTGCACGCTTCGTAAATGCTGGAGGTCACGAGAATCGCGTTGCCGCGCCCGCCGGAAAGACGTGGCTTGACGCTGAAGTCGAAGACGATGTCGCTCACGATGCGATCCATGCGGGACTTGGAACTGAGCACGATCTGCTTGGTGGCCATTGCTTTTTCAATTTATCTTTCTGCCAGTCGTTCAGCCCCCTGGTCTTGGCTTCAAACCAGGTATCGATCTTGTCTTCGGAGCCAAGGCGCTGGTCGATATCCCTGGCTTCGTAGACCAGATCGAGCACCACGCCGTCCGCGACGCCCTCGCTGAATTTGTAGGTGTGAATGTAGCCGCCAAACACTTCCATGCTGGTCCGTGCGTCCTGCTTGAGCAGGGGCGTGCCGGTGAACCCGATAAACACGGCATTGGGCATAATCGCCTTCATTACGCGGTGCAGTTTGCCGCTTTGGGTTCGGTGGCACTCGTCCACGAACACGAACACCTCGCCCACGGTCTGGCTAGGCTGGGCTTCCAGCTCCTTGATATAGGCGTCGAAGTCATCCACGTCCTTGCGGCCGAACTTATGCACCAGCGAACACAACAGGTATGGGGTCGCCTGACCGAGCTGGGTCATCAGGTTCTGGCCGCTGGTGCTTCTGGCGATGTCGATACCTGCACCCTTGAACACGCCTTCGATCTGTCTGTCCAACTCGTCGCGGTCAGTGATGATGGCGACGCGGGCGTGCGGGTTGTTCTCCAGAATCCACTTCGCAAGCAACACCATCATCATGCTTTTGCCGCTGCCCTGCGTGTGCCAAATGATTCCGCCCTTCTTCCGACGCACCTCCGCCTGCGCCGCCTTGATGCCAAAATACTGGTGTGCCCTCGGCAGCTTCTTCACACCGCCGTCGAAGAGTACAAAGTCGTGCATCAACTCGATCAGCCGGTCCTTGCGGCACAGCTTGAGCAGGTACTTGTCGAGCTTGCAGCGGCGGCTGTTGTCGTCTTCGTCCTCCTTCCAGTTGAGAAAGCACTTTTCCTGCGTGCCGATGGTGCCGTACCGCAGACCCTCCGAGTCGTTGCCGGCAAAGATGAACTGCACGGTGCTGAAGAACCAGGCGTTGAACCCCGGTTGCTGATTCGAGAGGTTCTGACGGATACCGTCACCGATGCTCACACGGCTGCTCTTCAACTCCAGAACGCCGACGGCGATGCCATTCACATACAGCACGATGTCGGGCCGTCGCTCCCGGTTTCCCTTGAGCGTCACCTCCTCGGCAATGGCGAAATCGTTCCGCTTGGGCTTCTGCCAGTCGATAAGGTGGACGGTTTCCGTGGGCTTGCCCGCCTCCGTTTTCACGGGCACCCCGTATCGCAGCAGGTTGTAGACAACTTCGTTGTTGCCGTAGAGCGCGCGGCCGTGATTGTCGGCTTTGGTGCGGAGTTTGTGGAGGGCCGCATTGATCTGCGCTGGCGTGTAGCTGCATTTAGTCAGCCAGTCAGAGAGCAAACTTGCTTCGATGTTGCTGTTGTCGTTGCGGGCGGTCCAGTCGCCGAGATATCGGTAGTCCAGTTGGTCACGAAACAGGGCAATGACCCGATCCTGCGTGGCGCGCTCCGGTTGGCCGACATCGCCGAGGCTGGTCATTTCAGTACTTCCCAGTGGCCGCCTTTGGCGGGGCCGATGCGCTGGAAGAATTGCAGTTTCTTCAGTCTGGCGATGTTCTGCTCTATCTTTCGGCTGGAAATCCCAGCCTGCTGCGCCAGTTCGCGTGCTGCCATGTGAGGATGCTGCCGAAGTAATTCCAGTATCTGCTGCTGGTTGCGGGTCAGACTCTTACCGACCTTTTCTCCGACCCTATCTCCGACCTTTTCTCCGACCCTATCTTCCAAGATGCGTTTTGCCCCAGCCTCACCGAACTCTTCAATTAAGTGAAGATGTCCTTCGCTGGTCAGTTTGGCGCTTACCCGTTCAACGGCCGAGACTGATTTGCCAGTTTGAGCGGCTACCTCAGCCAGGGTCAGGTGTGGGTGTGTCCGGAGCAATTCGATGACCTTGTCCCGCGTTTCTACCCGCGTTTCTACTGACGCTTTCCCTGCGTCTTCCTCTGCACCAATGGTATGAGGGGTAGCTGGTAAATGTGCAGGGTTTGCCTGGAAGGTCAGCATCAGTCCGGACATGCTGCTGTCATACAGCGGTGGATCAATGCCATGTTCGAGGCATTCGCGATTGATCTTCTCGATGCCGCGACCCCAGGATTCGATGTAGCCGGCGCGAAAGAAGGCACCGGCGATGAGTGGGTTGTAGGGCGCTGAGGGATGTTTGCCCAGGAGCCGCTCAAGTGCCCAAGATATTCGTAGCCCAATTCGTCGCGGAACAGGGCGATGACCCGATCCTGCGTGGCGCGCCCCGGTTGGCCGACATTGCCCAGGCTGGTCATTTCAGTACTTCCCAGTGGCCACCTTTGCGGGGGCCAACTCGGCGAAGACGTCCTTCGCTGATTAGTTTAATGGTTACCCGCGCAATGGTCCGGGGTGACTTGCCGATTTGAGCGGCTACCTCAACCTGGGTCAGGTGCGGGAATGTCCGGAGCAATTCGATGATCCTGTCCGGCGTTTTTACTGACGTTTCTACCGACATTTCTACCGACGTTTCTACCGACGTTTCTACTGACGCTTTCCCTGCATCTTCCTCCGCACCAATGGTATGAGGAGTAGCTGGTAAATGCGCAAGGTTTGCCTGGAAGGTCAGCATCAGCCCGGACATGCTGCTGTCATACAGCGGAGGATCAATGCCATGTTCGAGGCATTCGCGATTGATCTTCTCGATGCCGCGACCCCAGGATTCGATGTAGCCGGCGCGAAAGAAGGCACCGGCGATGAGTGGGTTGTAGGGCGCTGAGGGATGGTTGCCCAGGAGCCGCTCAAGTGTCCAATCCTGCGGTAGCTGCCCGGAATTCCACAGCACTATCTTGTCGTCATACACGCTGATCTGGATCGGAATCCCGCTGCCATAATCTTTATGCACTATGGCATTGAGCAGTGCTTCACGCACCGCAGGGTAAGGAAACAGAAACTTCTCAATCCGCTGGATCCCTTTATAACTGATATATGCCTTCAGGTATTTCGAGAACAGGAGCTCAAGCGTTTTCTCGGCCTGACTGAACAGGTTGCCGTGAATCTCGTCTTGATAGCGCAAATCATCATCGGTCACGAAGAAGCCGATCTTGATGTAGGCGCCGCTGGCATGGCGTTCCGGGTTGTCGGAGAAAAGCAAGGTCGCCGCGCGCTTGAAGTACTGCCCGTCTCTGAGTTGCAGGTTTTCCAGCAAGGCATCGGTTTGATCCCGTAGCGCCTCTTCACTGACGCGCCCGCTCTCCCTGGCCTTGGCCTTGAACAATTGCAGTGCTTCCCGGCTGCAATCCTCGGCATTGAACCCTGGCACAGGCGCATCATCCCAATGGCGCCCCTGCTTACGCATGAGGAAACGCTGGAGTGCCGCTCCCTTTAATTCCTGTTTGGTGCTGCCGCTACGAAGATGGTATTCGCCCCTGTAACTGATCGGGCTCGGATAGGGTTCGACACGGATTTCAATCAACTCCTTGCCCGCGTCTGTCACCAGGTCTACAGAGACCACGATACCCAGAATATCCCGTATCCTGTTGGGCAACACTTCCAGTAGTTTTTCGGCATCCTTCACGCCGACAGCCACGCCCTTGTTATTGCGGCCGATGACCAGAACGCCTCCCTCGGCATTAGCAAAACCGCAAATCCAGCGCAGACACCCGTCGCGCCAACTCTGCTTCCATTCGGTGTGCTGGGATTCTTTCATACCAGGCGGATTCTTCCAGTGAGCAGTTCCTGCATCATGCCTTGCTTGAGTAGGCGGGCTTTGGAGAGCTTGGCTTCCAGTGCAGCGATTTCTGCGTCCATGTCGGAGAGGACCGTGACTATGGTAGATTGCTCCTTTGGGTGTGGAATAGGAAGTTCAATATCTTTCAATGCGGCCTTCGACACTCCAAAAACTTTCAATCCCGTTGCTACTCGAAGAAACTGTTGGTGGAGCGATTTTAGGTTACCCAAATGGCCTTTGAATCCTGGCGAAAACGTCAGTTTTTTTTCTCGAAGAAGAAATGTGTGTAGACCTGCGACCGCGGCCATATTTGCGCCCAAGCCATGTATTTCGATGGATTTTCCAATACCCTCGTTATCCTCTGAAGCATCGGCCATTACCCAGTCGCCATTCTTGAGTAATGCGGCATTGGAGCATCGACTGCGGTCGATTCTAGGTGGATTCTCAATACTAAAATCGAGATGGTTGTGAAATCGGGTGTGTATATCACCATAGTGAATATAAAATGCGTCACCCCATGGGACGAGATCATTCCTAGGATTGGTAGCAGTAGGATAGAAATGAAATATCTCGCCAAAAGTTCCCATTCCCCATTCCTCGCTGAAGCCCGGCAGGCGCTTCTTGCCGGTGAGCAATTCCTGCATGATCTTTTCTAGGTGGCGGTTCACCTTGGCTTCCAACTCGGCCACGCGGTTGCGCATCTGCGGGAGCGGAATCTCGTAGCGTTCCGCCAATTCTTTCAGGCGCTGGGTAAGTTGCTGGCTCACATGGTCCATCTCACCGTGGATGGCAGCATCCAGAGAGGCGAGCCATTTGTCGTCCACCACGAGCGTCTTGATTTCGGCTTCGGTAAGTGTCGGATACAGGGAGTCGACTTGAATATCAAGCGCAGCTTCGGCTTCCTTGATGCGCTTCTTGACTCCAGTCTGCTTCGTGTAAAGTGTCAACCAGTCGTTCAGTATGGCAACTTCGTCCTTCGCTTTCTTGTCGCCCTTGATCTCCCTTAACCGGGTGGCGACGTTGGCTTTGTTCACTTTATCCAGTTCGGCGAACGCCCCATCCTCGCCGCCGTGTTCTTCCGCCATCTCGGAGAGGCGATCAGTGACGCTATCGAGCTCAACAACCAGTTGGTCGATGGCGGCCTGTTCCTCAGGGAAATAGCGGGCAATGATAAGGGACTTGGGTACGAGATCACAGGTCCAGCCCTCGGAGGCGATCAAGTAGCAATCGTCCTGCATGGTCTCATCCCAGAAATCCATCAGGTGCTGATAGACATCGTAGCGATTGATGAGCGGTCTGTCGGCGTAATGCTTGAGCAGGCCCTCGGAAAGCCGAGTGATGATCTCCCTGGGATGGCAACCCGTCTTCAGTTTCTTGAGTCTCGCGGCGTTCGTGTTCCGCCACTTGGCAAAGTGGGCGTTCATTTCCGCGATGAAGGAGACAAATTCTCGGTGCTCATGGATCGCGGCCTTGATGGTCGATTTCTCCACCGCGAGGTCGAGATAGCCGGGGCGGTTTTCCCTGAACAGGCTATGCCGCAGCTCTGGAAAGACGGCCCAGTATCTCTCCAGAGAATCGATATCCGAGACAGGGATGCCTCCTTGCAAATGCCCCGCGATGTCCTGGATGTCCTCGGACGTTTGGCTGTCGATGTAACGCGGCAGGTTGAGGTTGAACCCATTCTGTTCGATCTCCGAGAAGGAGACCATCCGTGCATATTTCGGGACATCGGTCCGTTTGTTGAAGACATCTACGATCTTGTGAATGTCCATGCTGCGCAACCGGTTCTTTGGGCCGTCCTTCATGAAACCGCGGCTGGCGTCGATCATGAAGATCCCCTTGCGCGACTGGGCATCCTTCTTGTCGATGACCACGATGCAAGCGGGGATACCGGTGCCGTAAAAGAGGTTGGCGGGCAGGCCGATAATGCCCTTGATGTAGCTCTTGCGTACAAGACGGCGGCGAATGTCCGCTTCGGCATTGCCCCGAAACAACACGCCGTGCGGCAGGATACAGGCGCCTTGACCGGTGCTCTTGAGGCTCCGGACGATATGCAGAAGGTAGGCGTAGTCGCCCTGCTTGGCGGGCGGCGTGCCGAAGGGTTCGAAGCGACCGAAAGGATCGTTGCTCAGGTCCAGCCCCGTGCTCCAGCGCTTGTCCGAAAAAGGCGGATTGGCTACGACATAGTCGAAGGTCTTGAGGGGTCCACCCGCCTTGAATTTGGGATCGGCCAACGTATTGCCCTGCTTGATCAGCGCGGTCGGATTGTCGTGCAGGATCATGTTCATCCGAGCAAGGCCGCTGGTGGCGGCATCCTTCTCCTGACCGTAGAGCGTGACACCGGTGGGGGCTTCGTCGCCGACCTTGAGCAGCAGGGAACCGGAACCGCAGGTTGGATCGTAAACGGTGGTTGACGCTTTTGTTTTGGCCTCATGGATACCGACGATTCGCGCAATGATGCGACTGACTTCGGCGGGCGTGTAAAACTGCCCCTTGCTCTTGCCGCTCTCTGTGGCGAAGTGTCGCATCAGGTATTCGTAAGCGTCGCCCAGAATATCGTCGCCATCGGCACGGTTTTTTGAGAAATCGAGTGCCTTGTCCTCGAAAATGGCAATCAGATGCGTTAGCCGGTCCACCATCTCCTTGCCGGTACCCAGCTTGGTGGCGTCGTTGAAGTCCAGCGTGTTGGACAGTTGGAGTTGGTTTGCCTCGTCCAGCGGAGCAATGATCCTCTTGTTGATCTGGTCGCCGATGTCACTCGCGCCCTTTAAGGCGACCATGTCGGCAAAGCTCGCGCCCTTCGGGATTTTGATCACCCCGTAGGGCTGACCCGCGTATTTGTCGCTGATGTACTTGATGAACAGTAGAACGAGGACATAGTCCTTGTACTGACTGGCGTCCATGCCTCCACGCAGTGCGTCGCAACTCGACCACAGGGACGAATAGAGCTTGGATTTCTTTATTGCCACCTTGTCTGGTTCTCAAGCGGAGTGGATTCGGCCCGATCGGTCCTCACGCATGCCCGCGCCCGCCGCGCCCGCAGGCGCACCGGCCCGCAGGCGCCGTGTCTTCCTATACTAGCATCCGGGACCGCCCACACCGAGGATGGATCGGCTCCACTCCGACCGGCTCGAACGCATCATGGAAGCCGACGACGCGGGCGATCTGATGCGGTGGCTTCGATGGCAACTTGTCCAGGTTCCCTTCGCCAACCTGGCCGACAGCATCAAGTCCCGGGACGACGCGACCGAGGTGGTCGTCGGCACGAACATTGCCCACGCCACGACCCACCGATTCGATGCCAAACGAGGGGCGTTTGGCACGTCGTATGCCGACAACTCGCAGGGCGCCCCGATCCCTTGGGGCGGTGAGTCTATCGCCTGGAAGTGTCGATGGCCGTGATACTACAGGGGCCTCATGGGGTGTCGGGCATCTCCTGCACCTGCACCTGCATCTGGAGTCCCTCGCTGCGGAAGAACTCCTCCAGACGCGCCAGATACCCCGGCTGCGGCGTTCGATTCACGACACTCGACAGTTCGATCCCAGACAAACTCAGGGCAACGCCGTATAGCTTCCATTGCTCTCCAGGGCGCCGTGGCTTGGCTGACGTAAGAACCCACCGCCGACCTTGGTGCTCGAAAGGCAACACTGGGGGTTGAGTGCGAGGGTTGGATACGATGCTCGTACCGTAATTCCTCCACGAGTCGTACACAGCTATGATCAACCCGTGCTCGTGGAGTCGATTGAGACTGCTGAAACTCAACCCGAATTCAGCTAGAGAGCTACTCCTAGGCTCCCCGCCGAGAAAAGCCACTCTCGCGTCAAGCACGGTGCCGTCATGCTTGAGGAACATGGACACTGAGCAGAGTCGAGCAAATAAATTCGCCGTGTCCTTGTCCAGATCTCGAAGCACCCTCAAAGTACGTAAGGAGCTGCTTCCGGGTCGTTCGACTTGACCGGATAGAATCCTGCCCCACAGCACCTGCATTTTTTCGGAAGAGACGTCTTGAACATCGTTGAAGAACCGGGCTGTCCAATCGTGATCAGGCTCATCATTGGGCACCGCCTTGTTCTTCAGCCGCATCGCAGCATGGCCGACAACCGCGCGGATGTTTGCCAATCTTTTTTGCTCCTGATACTGAAGCCTCTCGTTGATGCTATCTAACAGTTCGATTTCTCCCGTGACACCCTCGGTCTTGACCGCCAAGTGATTTCGCGCGCTCATGTGTGCCTCGGTTCGGATTTCGAGAACCCGCGCATCGTTCTCGGCAACTATCACTTGAGCTTGTCCTTCTCTCTTGGCTTTCCATGGGGCCAGGATTGGTCCGGCCACGCTACCGATGCCGCTGGCGACGACTTCCACCAGTTTTGCAATCGCTAAACTCACACTAAGGGTCCTTGATCGACCTTGCCATGCCTGTATGTTAGACGATTTCCTCCCACAAGCTCCCGCGAATTTCAGGCCTGCTCCCGATTATTCGCACCCCGCTCGCGGATCGTCTATCTGGTCGTCTAAAGCGCCGCGGCCGTGCCAGCCGCCGCCGTGCGCTTCTCGCGGAGTTGGTCAAAACCGTGTTTCCGGGGCGTATCGAGAAGACACTCAATGTGCAAGCTTATGTTTGGTTGAATCTTGCAGCCGCGCAGGACAGTAAGCGGGCAAAAAAGAGGAAGGAAGCTATCGAAGCTAAGATGACTCCCGCGGAGATTGCCGTAGCCCAGAAAATGTCATGAGAATACTCGAAAATTTACGCCCCTGACCGTCAATCAGAATAGCCGCGCTCAATAAATCAGGTGTAGGCACACAGCCCGGCTCGTGACGCTCAGGACATCGACCAAAAACTGATTCTTCCTCCTACAGAACGCTGTGCGAATAGGGGGGGCGAACCGGAACCCGACAAACGGTATCGGCGCTTCAATAAACAACGCCCCGTGAATGCGGGGCGTTGTGTCAAAAGAGCGGCATCAGGGCTGCAGGTCAGTTCAGTTGTGCGGTTACCACCGTGGTGATGATCGCGGTGACGACCAGGATTGTTGATAGCGAGAGACCGACAAACCAAGTCTTGACCGAAGCCACCTCAGCTTTCAACTCGGCTTTGTCGGCCTTCATTTCGGCCCTGGCATCCAACAATTGCTGGTAAATTGTCTCGAGTGTAATTTCCATGTTTCAATTTCCTCATGCCGGTGCAAGGTACCGCCCCACAAGGAACTGTTCCCCTGCAGGTTATTGTTATCGGTATGGTGCGCCGGAGTAGGATATGTGTCAAGACACTGTACTGCGCCAGACATGGGACAAACGACTCAACCGGGGTTGGATTTTCTGGGTGTGGTTAACCCTGATCTTCCCCCTGATATAGGTCCACTTGAATCGAGATGTTTGATCTTTCCCCTGTAATCCGAGTCCATACGGTCTGACGCGAAGGAGGTCCTCAGATGAATCGCAGGCGATTTACCGAGAAACAGATCATTTCGATCCTGAAAGAGCGAGAGGCTGGCATGAAGATTGCCGAGCTGGGACGCAAGCATGGGGTATCGGAGCAGACGATCTACCCTTGGCAGAGAAAGTACGGCGGGCCGGAAGTCTCCGAGGCGAGACGGCTGGGATTGCTGGAAGAGGAGAACCAGCGTTTGAAGCGGATGGTGGCGGATTTGAGCCTGGACAGGCAGAGGCTCGAAGACATCATCAAGATATCAAAAACCGGTAACGCCTGTAGCCGGGTGTCGAGCCGCAGGCCGATTACAACAGACGCATCAGGTCAGCCAGCGACGGGTGTGCCGACTGTTACAATGGTGCTATCATTACAACCAGCAACGACCGCATAGCTCGCTGGGCTACGCGACCCCAGCCGAGTACGCAACACGAGCAGCCTGATAAGATGTTTTTTTCTCAGCTCAAGTGGACGGATATCAGGGGGAAGATCAATGGCACAAGCATTAACACTAATCTCAGCAGTTTTTGGCGGCGCCATCGCGCTGGCAGCGATTGTATTGAATGATAAATTCGACCACAAACGTCAAGAAAAGCAGCTTTTGCGACAAAAACTAGAGCGTCTCTTGCTTCTTATTTACTCTCTGAAGAGTTCAGCTTCTAAAACGGGTAGTCAAGCTATTAGTAGTTCTAGTAGTATTTCTAAATTGATGGACTTCGACTCAGCTATAGAAGACTTCGACTCCGACCTAGCTATAGAAGAAGAGATTGAGGTGATTTCAAACCTTTATTTTCCTGATCTAGAACCTTATGTAAACCGTGTACTGAGTGCGTTCATTAATCACAGACTAGTTACGGTTGACTTCAAGAGTAAGATGCTGGAGAACAAAACAAACCCGAAATACATGAGTTGCCCAGACATGATAAAGGCCTCGTACGATCAATTAATCTCTGATCTTGATGAACTATCCCATAAATTAACCTCTGAGATTAAGGAACTAGTAAAAGAGGCGCGAAGTTTAAGCAGAAGGGTATGCCTGCTCAGAAGTGGACCCCTTTGTTCGGACAGTTAAACCCAATCTATAAGTGGATTCACGGTCAGTTATTTTAAGCTGCCATGGGGTGAGGCAGAGACTGATAGTAAACATTATCTGGTGTCTGTCCGTCAAGCGTTGAGTGTGGTCGCTGCTGATTGTAGAAGTTCAGGTAGTTCGCGATTTGTTGTTTGGCCTGGCTCACTGAATCATATGCGTGCAGGTAAACGTGTTCGTATTTGACTGACTTCCAGAGTCGTTCCACAAACACGTTATCTCGCCAACAGCCTTTGCCATCCATACTGATTTTGATGTCATGCTCTTTGAGCGTTTGAATGAATCCCAAGCTGGTGAACTGGCTACCCTGATCGGTGTTCATCATCTCAGGCGCACCATAGCGTTGCAGGGCTTCGTCAAGCGCATCAATGCAGAACTGTTTGTCCATCGTGATAGAGACTCGATGTGACAGTACCTTACGGGTTGCCCAGTCGAGAACCACAGCCAAATAGACAAAGCCTCGTTTCATCGGAATGTAGGTGATGTCCATCGCCCAAACCTGATTGGGACGATCAATCGTGAGATTTCTCAACAAATACGGATAAACCATATGCTCCGGATGGCGTTGCGTGGTCTTAGGCTTACGGTATAACGCTTCAATGCCCATTCGACGCATTAAGGATCGGACACGCTTGCGGCCAATCTTCACGCCGTTCAGACACAGCATATCGCGTAGCATGCGACTGCCTGCAAACGGAAATTCCAGGTGTAAGCGATCAATTTGTTTCATCAAAAACAGATCACGCTCGTTCACAGGTTTGGCTTTGTAATAAGCTGTGCTGCGACTGATGGACAGAACTTTGGCTTGCCGAGTAATCGGCAAATCGTGTTCCCGGCTAATCATCGCTTTGCGCTCAACAATCCGGCCTTGGTGAGCGCTCCTTCTAAAAAATCGTTCTCCAGTGTGAGTTGGCCGATCTTGGCATGGAGCGATTTAACATCGACCGGTGGTTCAACTGACCCACCACCGCCAAAGGCATCGCTAGCGCGCGATAGGAGTTGATTTTTCCACTGTGTGATCTGATTCGCGTGAACGTCGTACTTCTGAGTAAGTTCAGTGACCGTTCTATCGCCCTGGACAGCTTCTAAAGCCACCTTGGCTTTGAATTGCGGTGAGTGATTTCGTCTTGGTCTTCTTGGCATGGTAATCTCCAGGCTATTGGGCAAATATTGCCCGATTGGAGACCGTTTATCCACTTATCGACCTGTCCGAATTTGCGGGTCCACTTCTCCATCCTCCACGACCGCCAGCCTGATCCTTGCGTACTACTTTGCCTTGATGCTGCCAATTCATTCAGGCACGACGGCTAATATCCGCCGCACCAACACCGCAACCCTCTGGGTAATGCTCTAAAAGAACATCTAATACGGCCTCGTGTAAATGGAATACGCCTATGCGGGCTAACTGTTTTGGCCTCATTTATTAGGTTCGTGTTCAATATGAATATGATCACCAGTCGCATTTTTGTCTTTTTCCACTGTCCTACCCTTATGTCCATCACGGTATGTAATATCAGTTTGCTTATCCCCATTTACTGTTTCAACGATAACATCATATTTGTCCTCAGGGAATTCTTCATGCAATTTGACACTAATCGCCTTTGCCAAAGCATGCCTATCCCTAACGTTGTTTACAGAAATATCAATGGCACCTCTTTCGCTATGCGCAATACTATTAGCACGCTCTCTACTTATGACTTTAGCGTTTGGCTTTACTTCTCTGACTACTCGCTCAATACGTTCACGGTGTGCTTCGTGTGACGTTTCATGCTTACCAAACCCAAACCAGTCTTTAATTGTTTCCCATACCATTTTGGCCTCCTAATCTTTGTTTTGCTATATCAACGTATTCCTTACTAATCTCTATGCCGATACCTTCACGCCCAGTATTACGAGCCGCAAGTAATGTTGAGCCTGAACCAACAAACGGATCAAGTACGGGTTGCCCTTCTGCTGTAAATAAGCGTATCAACACTTCCAGCAGTTTAACCGGTTTTACTGTCAAGTGCGTATTGTAAGTTTTTGTGGGCTTCTTCACCTCTAACACCGTAGTAGGCACATGACCATCCAGCCGAACATTTTTTATGTCCAGTAATCCCGTCTGCCACTTCTGCCAATTTCCCACATGCGTCCTGTCCTTTGTCTTCTCCTCGTTGCTGATCGGCATACGCCTTACAAAATGATCCGGTGAGAACGCCTTTGCCTGACCTCTGCTATAACGCCACGCATACATATCGCGCAACTCAAACCCTACATCATCCATAGCCACCGCCATGCGATGATACAAGCGCGGAGACGCAAATGCCATGAAGTGTATGGGTCCACCACATATGGGACAGATCAGGCAGATATTGAGCAAGCATTTGACAGGGTGTGCGGTTGTCGATTCCTCGGTGTGGTCGTTGGCCATTATAGCGGTCGAGGTAGTCCAGCAGATGCTGGTTGAACGCCCGTAGATCCTCGGCCAGAAGGTCTTCTTCATAATCAACAAAGTCTTCCTGCACAGTGCGATTGAAACGCTCGTTGAAAGCGTTCATTTTCGGGCTCCTCGAGTAGGTATGGCAATGGCGCCACCCCTGCGCTCTGGCATAGTCGGCGCAAGTCGCCCTATGAGCCCCGGATGATGGTGAAGCTTCTGATCTACGGTTATGCGACGGGGGTGTTTTCGTCCCGGGGGATTGCGCGCAAGTTGGAGGAAGACGTGGCGTTTTGGGTGCTGGCGGCGGACAACTTTCCGAGTCATCGAACAATTTGCGAGTTTCGCCGCCGGCATTTGGAGGATTTCAAGAAGCTGTTTGTGGAGGTGGTCGGCTTGGCGCGGGAGCTAGGGTTGGCGCACTTTGGGAAGCTGTCGATCGACGGCACGAAGGTTCGGGCGAACGCGAGCAAGCGCAAGGCGATGAGTTACGAGCGGATGCGCCAGGAGCAACGGCGCCTGTCGGACGAGATCGAGGCGTTGCTTTTGCGGGCGCGGGAGACGGATGTGGCGGAAGACACGCGCTTCGGAGAGGCGTTGCGCGGTGACGAGTTGCCCGAGGAGTTGCGGCGCCGGCAGGATCGGCTGGCGGCAATCCGTGCGGCGAAGGAGCGAGTTAAGGCGAGGCAACGGCAGGCGGACGATGCCCGGGGTCGCCAACCCGGCACGAAGCGGAACCCGAAGGGCGGGCGGCCGTACAAGCGCGATTACGGTGAACCGGAGGATACGGCGCAAAGCAACTTCACGGACCCGGAAAGCCGGATCATGAAGACCTCCTCGGAGGGTTTTCAGCAATGCTACAACGCGCAGGTGGCGGTGGAGGGAAAGAATCAGTTGATCGTCGCCACGGACGTGTCGTCGAGCGCCAGCGATCAAGGCCGTATGCTGCCGCTGGTGGACGATGTGCGAACGATCTATGGGGAACGGCCGGAAACGGTTCTGGCGGATGCGGGCTACTGCAACGAGGCGGATTTGGCGGCTTTGGAAGAACGTGCCGTGGACGCCTATGTGGCGCTGGGTCGGGAAGGCAAACAAGAGGCCCGGGTGAATGCGGACAAGTGCCCGAGGACGGCCCGCATGGGCAAGAAACTGGCGACTTCGGAGGGCCGGGCGTAATACGCCCAACGCAAGTGGCTCTCGGAAGCGCCCAATGGCTGGATCAAGGAAGTCCTCGGCTTTCGCCGATTCAGCCTGCGCGGGCTGACCAAAGTACGGGGCGAGTGGGACCTTGTCTGTCTGGCGTTGAACGTCAAGCGGATGCAAGGGCTACTGGCGGCTTGATGACAAAAATCCCCAACAGCAACCTGAGTCCGTCGATACCGCATTGAGCAACAGCGAGAACTTGGAATCTTTCACCAGCCGAAATGCCATCCGGCATCCTTGATTGCGGCTGTAACAGCTCATCGCCCGTTTCACGTGGGCGCAAAGCGTTCTACGGCGCAGACCCCTAGTAGCGCAAAAGCGGGTTGTTCTGCCGCTTTAGTTCTCGTTCTATGCGTCGCAACTGTTCCAACTGTTGCCGCTGTAGTTCTTGTTGTTGCCGGTGTTGCTGCGCTTGTTGTACCTGCTGCTCAATCCATTGGTTATACAGCGCGCCATTCTGTTGCCGCTGTAGTTCGTTCTGTTGCCGCTGTAGTTCGTTCGGCCATTGCGCGCTTACCGGTGCCAACCCGGTCGCCAAAAGTAGAATTGCAATCGCTAGTGGTTTCATTTCTCGTCCTTCTCTGCTTGGGTAAAAACTGGATACCAGAATAGTATCACATGGGGCACCCGTTTTTCCGCCTCGCCATACTGTAATCGCCACGGCCGCGACCGCTACCACTACCGGCCACCAGTTGGCGATGTTCATGCCCGTCAAGGTCTTTCCACTACCTTACGAGGGTACGATCGTCGCAAATACGCGCACTGGTGGCGCCAGAAATCCCCTGTTTGCCCCGCCGTTCCGCCTTTTTCTTCCTGAGCAGGCGTTGTATTGCCACCGACTTCTCAAACCGCGTCTCCCGGGTTGATCTTTCGCGCTTGCTTGTGTGTCTGCGTTTCCTCATGTTCCCAGCCCCGCCAGGAGCGTGCGAAGGTCGAGAAGGCGTGGCGGACACTGGTTGGGCGCAGGATGCCGACTTGTCCAAGGCGCATGAGGATGGCGGCCGCCCACCTCGTGCAGTAGATGCTCGCGGGGGACGAGGAAGGCGCCTGCGAAACGATTCATGGCAGGTTCAAGCCGAATCTCCGGGTTCTGGGTACCATGGATGATGCGATGCGCGAGCTCGTGTGCAAGGTTGAAGCGCTTGCGCTCGACGTTGGTCTGAGTGGAGACCACGACCGCATCGGCGACCGGCTTTCCACCGCGTAAAATACGGCATGCGAGGCCATTGATGCGTTGCGGCAGGTCGTCTTCGACGACCTTGATCCCCTTGTCCTCAAGGAGGGCGCACATGCTCGGGATGGGGTCGATCCCGAGCTGCCAGGAGACTCGGAGTTGATCGGCCTTGGCGTCGATCTCGTCCTCCGAAGCGATGCGGTCGGTGGCAAGGTCGTCGAACTCATTGATTTGGGGTGGGATGCCGAGGATATCCTCGATAGCCAAGTAGCGTTCAAGATTGTCGATGACGATCGCTTTCGGGCTAACACAATAAAGTACATTATCGTGGTTAAGCGGACTTTTTACTATAATTGGCTGATTATGAAAGATCTTTGGAGCAGATTGATTAGTGCTGTGGTCTGCTTTGCTAGAGGCTTTGCTATATCAAAACTTAAGTGCGGGGTGAAAATCAGAGGACTGATCGTAGGAAAGAATAAGTTAGTCTTCGCTGAACTGGATGCTGGTATCCGAGCAAGTGGAGATAAGAAAGTTCCCGAGGATATCGCCGAGATGTTACGGATGTTGCCTAACCCAAGTTCACCAACAAAAAAATAAATCTTTATATCTCAACGGGTTACGTTGTTAGAATCGCGCGTATGGCACTACATTCGCGCCGCACCCGATGATTTCGGCTCAGACGATCGCCTTCTGCGTCCCCCCGGCCGATAAAGTAATTCCCAAGGCATTGAGTATCGCCTGTTGTTTCGGCTCTGCACGCGTCGCCTTGCGCACATGCACGGTGCGCCTGTCGGCACGCTTGAACGTCGCGGTCACGCGTTGGCGCCCGCCGAGTATCCGCCTGAGCGTCGTCCAGCTCGCACTGCGGATCGGCTCGTCGCCGCGCTCGGCCAGGCGCCGGCGGATCACCTGGACGAGTTGGTAGGCGATTACTGTGATGAACAGATGCCCCTCGGCGCGGCGCGCCTTGCGGTGATGGATGGGGCGCAGGCCCAGTTCGGATTTCAGGGTACGGAACACCGCCTCGAGATCCGTGAGCAGGGTGTAGGTGCGCCACAGCCGCTGCTCGCTCCAGTCGATCTCGTTGCTGCGCAGACAATAGACGCCGGGATGGGTGAGCATCGTGCCCGTCACGGGCTTTTTCCGCCAGCGCACTGCCACCGCCCGCTCGCCCGTCTCGTTGGCCTCGACCTCAATGTCGTAGTGCTGGCCGACGCCGCGGCTTTTCTCCTTAAGTCGCCCGATGCGTTGCCAGATCTTGTCCGGCTTCTTCTGCGTGCGCGGCCGCGACAGCCCCTCGTCGAGCGCTTTGAGATCCCGCTCGAAGCGTGCCGCAAAAAGCTCGGCGATACCGCGTTCCTTGTTCGCCCGTTCCTCGGAGTAACAGTACAACCGCACCTCGCCGCCCTCGGGATCGGCCACCTTCTCCAGATGCACCGTGCCGCCCGTGCGGGTGCGATGGGCCGTGGCCGCCTCGGCGTCGAACCGGCGCCGGCGCTCGCGGCTGACCACGATGTAGCGGTAACCGTGCTCGGCAAGCCAGTCGATCTGCGCCTGTGTGGCGATGCCCCGGTCGAGCACCACGCGCGACCCCGGCGGCGCCCCAAGCGCCTCGAGCATACCTTGCAGGGTCCGGTCTTCCTTGACGTTGCCCGCGAACACCCGCGAGCGCCGCACGAAGCCGCCCGCATCCAGCCCCAGCCCCAGCGTCAGCAACTTGCAATCGCTACGCTTCTCCTTCGAATGACCCCGCCGCGCGTTGGGCTGATCCGCCACCTCGCCCTCGTAGAAGGTGTTCGTCAAATCGTAGAGCGTCACCGTCGGCGCCAGATCGAACAGGTCTATCGCCCGATCGAACAGATGCGCCTCGATCGCTTCGCGGTGCTTGATCAGCGCATCGGATGCCCGGTACAACTGCATAGCCCCCATGGTCTCGAAGTCCACCTTGAGTAACTCCCCCAGCGCGCTGCGCTCCCGAAGCCAGGCGTGCGTCGCCCGCTCCGAGGCCGGATACGCTAACCGCGCCACGATCGAACCCAGCGCCGCCATGCGCAAGGCCGCGTTGACCCCCAGCCCGGCCAACAATTCCACCAGACCCAACCGCTCAATCGCCCACAGCCCCACCTGCTCGACACCGACGCTGCGTGGGCGCGTCAACGAAAGCGTATCCACATTCACCGTAACCAGATCGCGCGCCGCCTCCGCGTCCCCCGCCCGGCTTCGGGCCAGCAGTTGCGCGGCGATCCGTTGCGCCTCGTCCTCGACGGCGCCCGGCACCTCGTCGAGCAGCGGCGCCTGACCGTTCAAGATCTCGTCGATGCGCCGGCACAGTGCCGGCCACTGTGCCTTGAGGATGTCGAAATTGCCGAGGTTCAGCAGCGTGCGCTGGTGCACCTTGGCGCCGTCACGCTCGCTGTGCACGAGGCGGTGGGAGTGGTAGTCCTGGCCGCCGGTACGGCGGGGTGAGGGTTCGGCGGACGAACATGGGGAGTATGGTAGCGGGAACGTGCCGGGGTGTCAACCTTATAATTCATATTATGGCACTACATCAGCTATTCCACCGCCACACACACTAAAAATCAATAGGTTACAACCACAAAAACCGCCGATCGCTGCAAAATCCAGCCACAATCTCAGGGAAATTGGTAAAGATGGGTTAGGCAGCGTGGTGGTCTACTGCGGCGGAGCGATGCTGCTGATTCAGATTGGGCGAGGCCGAGGCAAGGCCTTGGAACCAGTCCTGTTCGGGTTGTGGGGCGGCCAGCCGTCGACGGCGATGTTGCGTCACCGCGACGGCCGTTTGAACAAGGCAACGAAGGAGCGTTACCGGGCGTTTCTGGAGCGAGCCGTTCCGGGTCTGACGCTGGCGTCGCCAGCGGAGGAGCGGCGAGATCCCAAGGCGGCGGACGAAGCCTACGACAGCGCCAATTCGTGGCTGCTGGAGCGGACGAGGAACCACGTTCAGTTCGCTTTGCTGTTTACGGAGAACATGAGCTATGGGTTTCGGCGCAATCTGTGGGCGCTGAAGCCCTGGGCACTCGGCGTAGCGGTGCTCGCGGCGGTGCTCGCGACCGTTGTGGCATGCATGGAATGGTCAGGTGAGCTCGTTGCCACATTGCAATCGCTTCGCCTTGAGTGGTGGGGGAGCATCATAGTGGTGGTTGTCCATGCGCTGCTGTTCGTGTTCAAAATACGTACCGCGTGGGTGCGGGCAGCGGCGGAAGCCTACGCACGGCAACTGCTGGCAGCGTGCGACACGCTGGACAGTGGCAAGAGTGCCGTGTGACGGGAATTTACGCGACTGGCGAGTTGGAGAGCGAGGTGACCGTCCGGGTCAAGCGCGATTTTTCAAGGTCGTGATCTTTCCCCTGTAATCCGGTCCATGCGGAGTGAGGATTTTTCCATTGTTCTGACGGGAAGGAGGCCTCAGATGAAGCGCAAGTGATTTACCGAGAAACAGATCATTTCGATCCTGCAGGAGCGGGCAGGGGAGTGCTCAGCCGCCATCGGGCAACGCCAACTCTGTAAGGACCATCGCGTATGCAGGCAGTGAGATCATCTTCGTCGGACATGCGGGTTTATACCTGGTTTTGGCAGCTTCCCATGCAGGGTGTAGTTTTTGGCTGCCGTGGCAAGCTTGGCAGCTTTCAGCAATGAAAGGCCCTTATCCTCGCGTAACCCCCGGCACCAGGAATTAAGGTAGCTTGCGTGCTGCAGTTCCCCATCAACGCCAAGGTGCGCGCAAAGGAAAGCCGCGCCGAATTCGGCGACCAATTCCTCGAACGCATATTCTCCGTCGCCCCACCGGCTGTGACGTTCCCGGTTCAGTCTGGAGTGGTGTCCTGTCCAGTGAACGACCTCATGCCACAGGGTGGCCCAATAGTTAGTGGTGCCAAAGAACTGGTGGATATCCGGCATCATCACGAAATCCCAACTCGGCGAATAAGCGGCGTAGTTCTCGTGGACAATCTTCAAGCCGTGATCTTTAACGAGCTTCCTCAAGAGTTTCTCTGAACTTTCATAGCGCTCCTGGAAGATCGTTGGGTTTCTTTCCAGGAACGTAAAACCCAGTACCTTCTCACAGTTCTCGATCTGATCAATGTTGTAGACGAGGGGGTCTCCTCCCTGGCGCGAGTCGCGACGGATCGAGACTGGCTTATTGTCTTTATCCACGAGGGTGGCGCGCAATTCTTTGACGACGCCCTGCGTAACCCACAGGTTTGAGCGGTAACCCTGTTTCACCGCCTGCGCCGTTAGCATCACCCCGTTGTATATGCCGAAAGGCACTTTGGGCGCCCGCAGGTTGCTCGGCCAATCGTTGGCATAGTGTCTTAGGGATCCGATGACTACCATATTGGCCGCCCAAGGCTTGCGCCAGGGCAAAACGCCTTTGTCCAGTTGCTCAATGATGCCTTGGAGAATGTCCTCGTCCGTAACTGGATTTGGGGGCTGATCATTCATTTGGGGATTATGCCAGTGAGGATAGCGGAACCCGTTGAGAAGCCGCAAGGCGGCTTCTGCTTTGTGTTATTTCAAAGGGGCGACGCATGCGTCGCCCCTATAGCAACATTGTCCACACAAATCCACTCGCAAGGGCGACACAATGTTGTCGGGGACATGCCCGGGCTGGATCGAAGAACAACATCTGCCTGACCGCCCGGTCAACACTCGATACATGCACAGGGGATTGCTAGGGCTTGATGTATGGCAATCCAGGACGAACTGAACTCGATCAAGGACGAGGGCATATTTCGGGTGCGTTCTCATCCAATCCAAGCAGTCTGAAGTAATTCTCCCCGAGCGCAATATTCCGGAACGCATTGTCGTCAAGGTAGCTGATAATCCGGCTGTTCACTTCGAGTTCCTCTCGATACGACTCGAAGTTTTTCTGGATGGAAGCTACAAAGTCCGATCCCGGCAGAATGCGGTCCGAATAGGCATTCAGGAACGGCACGTACCGGGCACGCAATTCCGGGTTAGAGAAGTAGCTGTCATCGATCACTCGCCAGGCAATGTCCAGCATCAACTTCGGATAACGGTCCAGCAACGACTGCAGGATTGCGATGTGTTTGTCGGCATCGATCGTGACGAGTTCCCTGGACAAACCAAGATGCATCCAGATGATCCTGTTGTCCGGGTACAGACGCAACACTTCTTCGATCCAGGGCAGGTAGCGTGTTGGCTCTTCATCATTGCCCAGATCCGAGTGAATGGCGATAGGCATGTTCCGCTTGCGAAGTTCCGCCATGAACGGTGCCCATTCCTCAATCTTGGCCAGGGGGACGGCATGACGATGGTTACCAAACAGCGCCTGCTTAACCAGGTTGACTTCACCCATCCACTTGAACACCCCGGGGAACTCCTTATCCAGCAGTCGCATGCCATCGAGCACTGTTTCTGGCTGGGTGAGGTCCGGGAAGGTCATGGACAATGTCATGTGGACTGCGCCCGAGCCTTCGGTGATGTAGTTGACGGCGTTGACAAAGTCATTCTTCAACGTGGGTGTTACCGGCGTTCCGAGGCAGTCGAGATAGTATGTACATGCCGATGAGACCGGTAGCATCTGCCCGATCCCATATACGGTCACGTACCGCACACCAGTCTTTTCAAGATACTGAACGACCTCCTGAAACGGTAGTGCCTTGCCTCCGAACGGACGGAAGTGCAGGTGGGTGTCTACAACTGCGGTCTGAGGCTGCACGGTTCGGTCGTAGCAGGCAGCGGTTTCATCATGAACCGATTCTGCGGCGGCATTCGCCTCAAAACCTGCAAAGAAAAATACGGCGCTGGCGGCCCAGGCTACAACTGGCAACACTTTCTGCATGATATATCGGCACTCCTGGATTGGTGAATGGTGTATTGCAAACTTAAAGAAGTATATAACCTGGTTAGACAGAGGAATATGAAAACAGGATCGTTTTGCTGACATTATGGACCGGATTACGGAAGGAAGATCACTTACGCTATTGCGCCCAGATATCCTCTTTCGCCTCCCAATGCGCTCTAACTTCCTCGAACCGTTGAACTCTCTCCTTGATTTTATCTATCTCTCGCGGATAAAACTCCATCATCACATCGCACAACTGCAACATCCATTCTTTTCTTGAGTTCTGCTCCAGCACTCGAATGTTGTTTGAGAAGTGGACCCCTTTGTTCGGACAGTTAAACCCAATCTATAAGTGGATTCACGGTCAGTTATTTTAAGCTGCCATGGGGTGAGGCAGAGACTGATAGTAAACATTATCTGGTGTCTGTCCGTCAAGCGTTGAGTGTGGTCGCTGCTGATTGTAGAAGTTCAGGTAGTTCGCGATTTGTTGTTTGGCCTGGCTCACTGAATCATATGCGTGCAGGTAAACGTGTTCGTATTTGACTGACTTCCAGAGTCGTTCCACAAACACGTTATCTCGCCAACAGCCTTTGCCATCCATACTGATTTTGATGTCATGCTCCTTGAGCGTTTGAATGAATCCCAAGCTGGTGAACTGGCTACCCTGATCGGTGTTCATCATCTCAGGCGCACCATAGCGTTGCAGGGCTTCGTCAAGCGCATCAATGCAGAACTGTTTGTCCATCGTGATAGAGACTCGATGTGACAGTACCTTACGGGTTGCCCAGTCGAGAACCACAGTCAGATAGACAAAGCCTCGTTTCATCGGAATGTAGGTGATGTCCATCGCCCAAACCTGATTGGGACGATCAATCGTGAGATTTCTCAACAAATACGGATAAACCATATGCTCCGGATGGCGTTGCGTGGTCTTAGGCTTACGGTATAACGCTTCAATGCCCATTCGACGCATTAGGGATCGGACACGCTTGCGGCCAATCTTCACGCCGTTCAGACACAGCATATCGCGTAGCATGCGACTGCCTGCAAACGGAAATTCCAGGTGTAAGCGATCAATTTGTTTCATCAAAAACAGATCACACTCGTTCACAGGTTTGGCTTTGTAGTAAGCTGTGCTGCGACTGATGGACAGAACTTTGGCTTGCCGAGTAATCGGCAAATCGTGTTCCCGGTTAATCATCGCCTTGCGCTCAACAATCCGGCCTTGGTGAGCGCTCCTTCTAAAAAATCGTTCTCCAGTGTGAGTTGGCCGATCTTGGCATGGAGCGATTTAACATCGACCGGTGGTTCAACTGACCCACCACCGCCAAAGGCATCGCTAGCGCGCGATAGGAGTTGATTTTTCCACTGTGTGATCTGATTCGCGTGAACATCGTACTTCTGAGTAAGTTCAGTGACCGTTCTATCGCCCTGGACAGCTTCTAAAGCCACCTTGGCTTTGAATTGCGGTGAGTGATTTCGTCTTGGTCTTCTTGGCATGGTAATCTCCAGGTTATTGGGCAAATATTGCCCGATTGGAGACCGTTTATCCACTTATCGACCTGTCCGAATTTGCGGGTCCACTTCTTTTGAGTTTGCAATCTGAATCTGTCCCCATCCAAGAGCACCCACCGTCAGGCACTCCCAGTCAAGAAACTCTATTGGAGAAAACAAGACATCCGACACCTCAAGCTCTGTTCCGTTAATCAAGTATTTGATCAGGATGAGAGAAAAAACATTGGTGTCTGACTCATAGAACCGAGCCAACCGCTCGACAGAGGTGAGGTTGGGCATATTAAAGAGGGTATCTACTCTATGAGTTTTTACATCTATCACAGAGTAGACTCCTTCCACATCCGTAAACGCCAGATCAGCCATGGCGCGCCGCGAAAACTCATTCGAATACTCGCTGCACCAATCTCCAAGGAAAGTTTCAAATCTCTCCGCTACCAAAGATTCCAGTGCATCTCCGACTGCCCTTGGACTACCGGCCGTTTGTGAAGAAAGAAAACTATCCAGGGAATTGATGTATTCCTTTATCCTGGTAGCTACCTGCTTATGGTGACCTTGATAATAGAAGCTCGGCTTCATCTGGGAAAAACCTCTGGGAGGGACCTCTTGCCCTTTCCTGTTTGGGACTGTTTTGTTTTCCAGGGAGAGAATTTCGCTCCCAAAACACCCCATTTCTGTATCCTTGGATACTCGAATCTCTTTGCGTGGCGGAAATACGCTTTCGTGCCCAGCAAAGGTATTCCGTATTGATGTCAATGCCGCACCAACGTCTACCTAGTTTTTCTGCTACAACCGCAGATGTGCCGCTACCTAAAAACGGATCAAAGACAACATCGCCTTCTTTCGAGCTGGCGAGCATTAATTTCGCGAATAATTTTTCGGGTTTTTGGGCAGGATGCTGAGTGTTTTCAGGCATTGACCAGAAGGGCACCGTTAAATCCGTCCAAATGTTCGACGGGTGTGTCAGTCGGTAGTTGCCATCACTTTCTTGTTTCCAATCCTTTGGGTCTCCATTCACACGATAGGGGGCCAAAACTTTACGCTTCAGCTTTACGGAGTCCACGTTGAAATAGTAATCCTCTGAATTAGTGCAAAACCAAATGTCTTCCGTATTGTTTTTCCAGTTCCGCTTTGCTCCACGCCCCTTTTCCCGTTCCCAGGTGATTCTGTTTTGTATGAAAAATTTCTGTTCCAAAACCGGCAGTACAAGCGTGGATGTTTTCCAGTCGGAGCACACATACAGCGTGGCGTCTGGCTTCATCATTGGAGCCAGTAATTCTATAACCCTATCAAACCAGGAGATATATTTTTCTTTCTCCAGTTTCCTGAAATGATTTCCATTGAAATTCTTCGTCAGGTTGTATGGTGGATCGAGTATCAACAGGTCTATGAAATGGCTTGGAAGGTACCCTGCTACCTCGAAAAAATTCCCCCCGATCAGTTGACAATTGATGTCGTGATAATCGACTTTTGCCTCAACCCGTAAAATTTCCTTGGAAAGTTCAAGAAGTTCCTCTTGAGTGCATGACAGCGTTCGATTTCGTGGCGCGCGAGACGGCATGTCAATTCTTGTACGTAGAGAGAAAGGTAGCGTGTGCTTTGAGTGGCTGATCGTCAGCACGATGTAATTTCTTCACAATTGCCAGTGTAGCAGGTTCGGTGGCTTGGCTGAGGTTCGCATCGTCGAGCATATGTCCGGTACTTCCTTGCATCTGTGGAGTTGCCGCTCAGTTGGCGGCTTTGAAGTCCTCGTAGCGAAGCGCCAGCCGGTCGCGGTCCGGGCAGTCCCGCTTTCGGCGCGGCAGGTGCAGGTCGTGGTCCTGAATCTGCTTGAGCGCTTCCAGCGTCGGTCCATCCCGCTGTTCGAGCAGGCGCTCGGCAACATGCACCCTGTAGTCTGGGTCGATGCCAATCAGGTTTGCATCGAAAGCGGCGTGGTGAATCTTCGACAGCAGCAGGCCGTTGTTGACAACTGGCTGGCCCAGCAGTTCGTTTTTGTCGGAAACGATATGCGCCGCATCGAGCAGGTCATCCTCGCGTAGCCCCGACAGGGCACAGCGTCCCTTGTAGGCAACCAGCAGGGTTTCCCGGAACGAGTCTTGGTGCAGGCGCTTTTTTGTTTTGTACAGAGCGTAGCGGCGTTCGGGTGCATCCGGCATCTCCGTCACCGCTTCCCAGTCGGAGATGCCGAAGGTGATCTGCGCTTTGAGTGCGATCCGGTTCCACCCGCAGATGAAGGTCGGAACGATCGCCTGGTATCGAGCTGGGGAGACGCCGAGAAAGTAAATGACAGCGACCTGGTTTTCGTACGCTTCGCGCAGCCAGCGGTTTTCTGGCGCATCCGGGTTCTTGCCCATAAAAGCGTACTCGACGACCTCCTCACCGGCATAGATCTGCTGGTGTGCTTCCCGCTGGTCGTCGTACCATGCCGTGCGGCCTTGCTTGGGGATGCTGGTCTTGATCGACAACAGGAATCGCATCTGTTTTGGTTTAAAGATGCCACGTGGCCGATTGACCAGGGGGATGCGTTCGCCTTTGAAGAGGAACCCGCCCCGCAGTTGGGCCGCGGTCAACTGATCGTGGATTTCCGTCAACTTCCGCACGTGCTCGAAAGCGGCGAGGCGTATCTGCATGTCGGGCGCGGGAGGATTCAGGATGCTTGACATGCTGCTAATGAAGGATCGTTTGCCGTGTTCGGCGGCGTTTTGCGTGTCAGGCGTGAGCGTGTCGTTTTAGCGTCTATCGGCATCGCTTCAGCCTCGCAGGCATCGCCTCATCCGGCGGGGCATTTTTCTTCACAGGTGCTCACCGTGTTCCTGGGTTCAGGCTTCGCAACTTCGCTGGAATTCTCTCGGGCCAGCCATCAGGCGCACGATCCAGTATACGGACACGCCTCCTACGATGCCGAGCAGCGCGATGCCGAGCAGCTTCTGTTCTGCGCCCAGGTAGTAGTAACACAGGCGCACCGGCGACGCGATGTACAGCCAGGCGAGCACGCCTCCCATGCCGAGCAGGTTGGCGATGAAGAAGGCTTTGGTGATCGCTCCGACGCTTCGCCACGCGTATAGCAGAGGCAGCCCCAGCAGCAGCGGCAGGGAAACGAACTTGAGCGCGGCGAACGCCGGTTGCTCCAGCGAGGCGTCGAGCAGGCGGGGCAGCATCCAGATCATCGCGACCGCCAGACACCAGGTCAGCAACGGCAGCGCGTAGTGGTAGGGGATGGTAGGCGGCCGGTTGCCGGCCAGGCCCCGTGCGAGCCACAGCCCGGCCAGCACCAGCAGCGGAAGCTGTACCAGCACGTGCGTGAGCATGGATTGTTCCAGCAACACCCGAGCGGATGGGGTCGCCAGCAACGCGACGCCGAGCAGCGGCAGCAGCAACTGCGCGCGGTGCCCCCCGGGCCTGGTGTGCCACAGTGCGCCGCGCAGGCTGCGTTCTCCGAACCCGCTGTGGTCAGAGATTGCCATGCAGGCTGTCCAGATCGTGCAGGATCGATGGGGTGGCTGTGTAGTCGTAGATTTTGACGAGCCTGCCGGTCGCATCGACCCGGTGGATCGCCGCGTTGTGCTCGAACTGCCCGTTGGGTGTCGCGATCGCGACGATGCCGAATGCATCGAGCAGCATCGGTAACTGCTCGCGCTCGGAGACCATCGCGAACTTCCACACGGTGGTATCGGCATCGGCGGCGCGGGCGTAGTCGCTCAGGGTTTCGAGGGTGTCGCGTGCCGGGTCGAAGCTGATCGTCAGCAGGGCGACCTGCTCGCGCAGGTGCCCGGCCTGCAAGCGTTGCTGCAGATCCAGAAAGCGCTCGGTCATCAATGGGCAGACCTCGGTGCAGTACGTGAAGATAAAATCAACGAGCAGGGTTTTCCCGTGAAAGTCCCCGATGGAGAATGCCTCGCCGTCGGTGTCGGTCAGTTGTACGTGCGGCAGCGGTAGCGGCTGGCGCTCTACCCGGTAGCGTCGTGCGCCTTCAGAGGTGAAGGCGTTCAGGCCGTCGGTCAGAAAGAACAACAGGGTAGCCGCGGCGATCAGCACCAGCACCGTGTTGCCTGTGGCCCGCACCGCGGATGCCTCAGGCGGCTTTGGAAGTCAGGCGAAACAGAAAGCGCACGGTGAATATGGTGGCGCCGAGCAATACCAGGACGGCGAAGACCGACGCGATGCTGGCGTACCCTTGCCACTCCGGGAAATGTACGGCGAAGCGTCTCGCCACGCCTTCCTTGCCTGACAGCAGGAACATGAAGACGAACGCCGTCCCTGCCAGCGCGTAGAGCCAGAAGCCGCCGCGGTCGATGACGTTGTCTTCGCTCTGGCGGTCCTTATTCACCAGGTAGTACATGAAGCCGAACACCATCGCGATCATGCCCAGGATCAGGTAGAAATGAAAATGCCCCGGCACCCACATGGTGTTGTGCATTACCTGGTTGACGGCGATGGTGCCGTCGATGACCGCGGGTATCACGCCGCCGGCCCAGCCGAACACCGAGAGGAACAGCAGCCCCGACGCGATGTCCCAGCGGATGCCGGAGCGGTAGACGATCGCCAGCGTGCCGATCATCGTCACCAGCAGCACCGGCAGGCCGCTGGTGTACGAGATCACCTGTCCCATGATGAGCATCCAGGTGGGCATGGCGAAGTCCATCAGCAGGTGGTGCGGATAGACGATCAGTACCATGATCGTCGACGCCGTCCATGCCGCCAGGAACACCCGGGTGGATTTCCATGGCCGGTCGGTGTAGCGGGGCAGGATTTCATACACGGCGATGATGCCCATGTAGATGGTGGCGTTGATGAAGGTGTGGCCGAAGAAATAGATCATGTTCTTGGCGAGCAGCGGGTCGATCGAAAACGCGGGGAAGCGCAGGTTGATGATCATCATGATCAGGATCGAGGCGCCGGCGATCAGTGCCAGGACGTTGATCAGCGTGACCATCGTGCTCGCGACCACGGTTGGTGGCGGAGCCTCGCCGGTGTCGCCCGCGAACAACTGCGGCCAGCCGAGTGCGCGGCCAAAGCCGCCGTAGCGGGAGAGGATGGCGCGGCCCGTATCCAGATAAAACAGCAGGAAGCCGACGCCGACCAGCAGCACGCCGGTGAGAAACAGCATCGCCGCACCGCTGGACCAGGCGCCGACCGAATTGCCGGGCAGTGGGAACAGGAATGTCCAGCCGCTCGCGAATTTGCCGACGAATATCGCGCTCAGGATGCAAACCACGCCGGCGAGAAAGAACAGCAGGTTGGCGACCAGGATGCCGGTGTGCAGCGGGACGTACTGGCGCAGGAAGTACCACATGATCGCCGCGCCGCCGAGTCCCGCGATGCCGACCATGCCCGTGCCGTGCGCGGTCATCAACTGGTAAAACAGATCGGGGCCGAAGTTCAGCACGCCACCCTGCGCGGATCGCATCAGTACGCCCAGCAACATCATCAGCACCACCACCGCGCCGAATACGGCGAGGTAGGTATGAATCGTCCGCGTCGCCGCGGGTGATATGCTCAAGGCGTTCATGTCGTTGTGCCTCGCTATTCGCTGACGTCGATCGTGGCCAGCATGGCGTGGTGGGCCAGGCCGCAGTATTCCAGGCACAGCACTCGATAGGTGCCGGCCCGGGGATAGGTGACGAGCAACTGGTTGGTGTATTCAGGCATGGCCTGCGTTTGCGCGAGCACTTGCATGTCTGGATCGTAAATGGCAAACCCGTGATTGACGTCGGCGGAAGTGACCCGGTACAAAACCGTCTCCCCTACTTTTGCGGTTGCGTCGCTGATTTCCCAGTACCACTGATGACCGATGGCATCGACCGTTTTAGACGCCGCGATGGGCGCCTGAGGGTAGGGCATCCGGGTGAGTGTGTAGCCGATGATCGGGATGATCACCAGCAGTGTCAGCAGGAACGATCTGGAGCGTAAGCCGGCGGTGCGCTTCTGCACCGACGCATAGTCGGCTTTCGTGTCGGTGGCGGTTCTGGCGATGAAGAGAAACACCGCGCCCAGCGATGCAACCAGGATAACGGTAACGACCCAGGAGATTTCCTGATACATACTCCGCCTCCGTTTCGCACGCCAGCCAGACGTGTGGTTCCCTATGGGCCACACCCTAATACGAACGACGCTCGCGGGTCAACTTGTAGGGGCGACGCATGCCTCGCCCTTGTGAATGCGTCACGGGTTGCGTCTGTCCCGGATGTGGTGGCCGGCAGGCCATGTTGTCCCGGGTTATGCCGCCCTTGCGGGTGAATTTGTGCGGACGTGTCGTTGGGCGACGCATGCCTCGCCCTTGTGAATGCGCTACGGGTTCCGTCTGTCCTACAGGTGGTGACCGGCAGGCCATGTTGTCCCGGGTTATGCCGCCCTTGCGGGTGAATTTGTGCGGACGTGTTGTTGGGCGAGGCATGCCTCGCCCTTGTGAATGCGCTACGGGTTCCGTCTGTCCTACAGGTGGTGGCCGGCAGGCCATGTTGTCCCGGGTTATGCCGCCCTTGCGGGTGAATTTGTGCGGACGTGTCGTTGGGCGACGCATGCCTCGCCCTTGTGAATGCGCTACGGGTTCCGTCTGTCCTACAGGTGGTGGCCGGCAGGCCATATTGTCCCGGGTTATGTCGCCCTTGCGGGTGAATTTGTGCGGACGTGTTGTTGGGCGACGCATGCCTCGCCCTTGTGAATGCGCCGCACCTACAACTAAGGATTGGGTTGACACAGAGCGTCAGCCCCCGAGGGTTTACCGGCCCGCGCGGGTTGTGGTTTACCGCCGCATTCAGTCGGTGGTGCCCGAGCGCATCAACGTCACTCCGGGGGGTACCCGTATCAGGTTGCGGGTGGCTATGGCGCCGATCCCTCCGACCGCGACGACGCCGGCGACCGGGGCGATGGCCCATAGCCAAGGGTGCGGGGTATAGCCTAATTCAAACACCTGGGTTTGCAGCGCCCAGGCGGTTACTTCCGTGCCGGCCGCAGCCAGTAGCCCGGCGATCGCGCCCATCGCGAAGAATTCATAGAGCAGGCTTTTCATCACCAGTTGGTGGGTCGCACCCAGCGTGAGGATGATGGCTTGCTGCCGGGCGCGCTCCTCCATGCTCGTCTGGATGCCGGCGAGCAATACCAGCACGCTGGCGATCAGTATCAGCAACAGCATGATTTCCAGGGCGGCGGCGCCCTGGTCCATGATGTTCTGTATCCGTTCGATGATGGAGTCGATCTCGATCACCGTGATGGTCGGCCATTCGCGCAGCAACTCGTTCAGAAACAGCTTGCCGGATCGTGGCAGAAAGAAGGACGTCATGTAGGTGGGAGAATGTGCGGCCAGCGCCTGCGGCGAGAACACGATAAAGAAGTTGGGCTGCATGGTGTTCCAGTTCAGTTCGCGGATGCTCGCGACGCGCGCCGCTACCGGCTGCCCCTGCACCAGGAACTGCACCTTGTCGCCGACACCGATGCCGTTGCGTGCCGCCCAGCCTTGCTCCAGCGATATCAGGGGGTCGCCGGCGTACTCCTCGGCCCACCAGGCACCGGCGATGACCTGGTTGCCGTCGGGAATGGTTGCCGCCCAGGTCAGGTTGCGGTCGAAGCTCGCGGCAGGCGCGGCGTGACTTTTATCGCCTGCCGTCTGCACGTGCTGATTGACGTCGACTGCGTTGATCCCGACGATGCGCCCGCGTACCACCGGGTAGAGGGTATTGGTCTCGATGCCGTGGTCGCGCAGTGCCGCCTCGATGGGTTCTTTTTCGTCCGGCGCGATATTGATCAGGAAGTGGTTGGGCGCGCCTTCGGGAAGTTCCTTCTGCCACTCGGTCAGCAGCGAGGTCCGCACCAGTGTCAGCACCAGCAGCAACATCAGGGCACACCCGAATGCCAGGATCTGCAATATGCTCTCCTGCCGTCGGCGCTGCATGCTGGACAAGGCAAGTCGCCACGGGCTGCTCGTGCGCATGCCCAACGCCTGCCCCGAGTTCAGCAAGGCGGAGATCAGGCCGCTGAACAACAGTAGCGTGAGGCCAACGCTGCCGACGATGATGGCGGCGAGCGCCAGGTCTCGGCTGTACCACAGCAGCAGTGCGACGAACCCGGCGCTGCCCAGGCCGTACTGCAGGATGAAGCTGGATTTCGCGTGCTCGAAGTCGCGCCGGATCACCTGTATCGGCGGGACGGTGCACAGGCGCAGCAGCGGTGGCAGCGCGAACGCCAGCAGACACAGGCCGCCGGTCAGTCCGCCCGCAAGGAAGGGGCGCAGTCCCGGGGGCGGCAACTCGACCGGTATCCAGTCCTTCAGCACCGCTACGACCAGCAACTGGATGCCGATGCCCGCGAGCAAGCCTGCCGCCGTGGCCGACAGCAGCAGCAGGGCCATGATCAGGGAGAACAGTTTGCCGATGTCGCGGGTGGTCGCGCCGAAACTTTTCATCAGCGCGATGTGGTTGAAATGACGTGTCGCGTAACGGCGGCTGGTCAGCACGATCGCCATGCCCGCCAGCAGGATGCCCAGCAATCCACCCATCAGCAGAAAGCGTTCGACGCGCCGTATCGCTCCACCGATGCCGCGTACCGCGTTGTAGGCGTCGAGGTAGCGGAAGCCGCTCTCTTCGAGGCGGCTTTGCACCAGGGCGTCGAGCCGCGCCAGACGATCGCTGTCGCCCGAGAACAGGTAGCGGTAAGTGACGCGGCTGCCGGGTTGCACGACTTCGGTGCGGTCGAGATCGTCGAGGTGCATCATGACCCGGGGACCAACGCCATCGAATCCGCCGCCACGGTCCGGTTCGCGGTCGATGATGCGGGCGATGCGCAGGCTGGCGGCGCCGACCTCGAGCGTGTCGCCGACGGCGGTGTCGAGCGCCGGTATCAGCCGCAGTTCGAGCCATACCTCACCCGGCGCGGGGCCGTGGGCGACGGCGGTGGCCTCGTCCGTTATCCCGGGTGCCGTTTTGAGCTCGCCCCGTAGGGGATAGTTGTCATCGACGGCTTTTACCGACGAGAACTGCGAACGTGCGTCGCTGAACACCATCGATATGAATTGCACGGTGCGTGCGCGTTCGACGCCGGTGTCCCCGATTTGCGCCCACCAGTCCTCGGCGATGGGGCTCGTTCCCTGGAGTACGCGATCGGCCGCAAGGAAGGTCGAGCTTTGCGTCTGCAGCGCGGCTTGCAGGCGGTCGGCGAGCAGCGAGATCGCGGTCGTGATCGCGATTGCGACCGTGAGCGCCTGGGCGAGCGTGGTCAACTCGCCGGCGCGCCAGTCGCGCCGAAACAGCCGCAGTGCCAGTTGTGTCGTGCGCACCTTTACCCGGGTGCGGGCTTGAGTTGCCCGCGGTGGATTTCGATTGTGCGCTCGCAGGATTGTGCCAGCGACGGGTCGTGCGTAACCAGGATCAGCGTCGTGCCAAATTCCGCGTTGAGTTCGAACAGCAGTTGTTTGAGCATCTCGCCGGTCGTGGCATCCAGGCTGCCGGTGGGTTCGTCCGCGAACAGGACTTTTGCCGATGTAGCGAAAGCGCGCGCGACGGCGACACGTTGTTGTTCTCCGTTCGATAGCTGCCTTGGGTAGTGGTTCGCGCGCTCATCCAGGCCCACGCGCCGCAACAGCCTGCGCGCCGTGTCGCCGGGTCTGTCGTTGCCCTTCAACTCTGCCGGCAGCATGATGTTTTCCAGCGCGGTGAGTCCCGCGATCAGGTGAAATGACTGGAACACGAAGCCGACACAGTCGCTACGGACCGCGGCGCGCTGTTCTTCATTGAGCGCGCTCAAATCGCGCCCGTCCAGTATCACCCGGCCGTGGCTGGGCACATCCAGACCGGCCATCAGGCCCAGCAGGGTGGATTTCCCCGACCCCGACGCGCCCACGATGGCAACGCTCTCCCCGTACCTGACCGCGAGGTTGATATCGTCCAGAATCGTTAATTGCCCATCCAGCAGGTGCACCGACTTTCCGAGTTCGATACACTGTATGACGATGCCGTTTGTCTTGGAGCGATGCTGGTCGGATGTTGGCGTATTCAAGTGCGTCGCAGCCCGGTTCGTCGTGACACGGCTATTGGATCTGGCATGATCGGAAAAGTACCGCGCATTATAACCTCGCCCCCGATAGCCACGGCTGCCCCACCGTCTGCAAACCGGCTGGCTGGCCGGTTGGCCCGCTGGTTTTTTTACCTTGGCTGGACAGGCGCCGTCATGCTGGGCAGCGCGGTGCTTTCCTCGGCCACGGCCGCGACCATCCTGGTGCTCGGCGACAGTCTGAGTGCTGCGTACCAGATGGAAATCGGGCAGGGCTGGGTGCATTTGCTCGAACGGCGTTTGAACGCGGATGGCGAGAACCGATACCGCGTGGTCAATCTCAGCGTGACCGGCGAAACCACGCGTGGTGTGCGCGCGCGCCTGCCTGCGGCCCTGCAGGAACACGCCCCCGATCTGGTGATCCTTGAACTGGGGGGCAACGACGGTCTGCGCGGGTTTCCGCTGCAGCAGATCGAAGACAACCTGGATGCCATGATCGTCGAGTCGAAGGCCGCGGGCAGCGATGTACTGCTGCTGGGAATGCGGTTGCCACCCAACTATGGCTTTCGCTATACGCGGGCGTTTGCGGATCTGTACCAGACACTCGCGTCACGCCATCAGCTTGCGTGGGTGCCCTTCTTTCTTGAGGGAGTCGCTGGCGATGCCGGGTTCATGCGCTCGGACGGGGTTCACCCGACGGTGAGCGCGCAGCCTTTGCTGCTGGATAACGTCTGGCCGGCGCTCGGCGTCTGGATGCAGTCCGAAGCAGAGCGCCAGCGTAAAGCCGGGTTCTATTGACTTACCTGATGCGGCGTTACTTTCCCGGAAGACAACGATGGCAGTTATCCCCTATGTGGTGCTCCCAAACAATATAATTCTCCAGGAAGGGTGTTGTGGCAACGCGCAGGATAGCAATCAGGAGAGGCGACCATGAACGAAGCAACAGCGACGAAACAACCGGGTGCGGCGAATATGATTCTCTTCCTGCTGCTTTTTCTTATCCCGGCTTCCTTCACCTACCTGTCCGGGATGTTCCTCGGCGTCAGGCTGGTGGACGAAGAGATAACCGCCAACGAAGCCTTCGGCGCTCGCATGCTGTACCTTGGAGTTTGCTACGCGATCATGACGCTGGCGTGTTTCCTTCGCGGACGGGCGAACAGTAGCACATGGCTTATCGCCTTCCCGATTGTGGGCGGCGTGTTCGACATCTTCCTGGTGTTCATCCCGTTCGTTCCGTCGGTGATGAACATCGCGGTGCTGGTGACGGGAATCCCCATCAGGAAATAAGGAGTGGGTTGGATGATCTTGATCGCTATAATGGGAAACGTCTACATTGAGGACCGAACACCCGGACACCCCGCCAGATGTTTGCTCAACACGGGTTACAGACGTCCTCTATGCGTCGCCCCTACAGCCCTCCCATAAGGGATGCTCTGCTATAATTTCCGCGTGAGTGCTATAGCTCTGTACAAAGCCCTGCTTGATGCTGGTGCCAGCGAGGAGCTCGCGGAGCGAGCCGTTGAAGATCTGCCGCTGGGTGGTGGGTTTGTAACCAAGGCGGATATTTCCGAACTGGAGACCTGTCTCAAGGCGGATATTTCCGAGCGGTCAAGGTATCGCGGTAACAGTTGGCGAACTGGAGACCGGTCTCATCTGGACGGTTGTTGGCGCTGTCGCGGTGCTGAACGGTATCGCGGTAGGGCTGATCAAGTTGACTTGATTGAACCGGGGAGACGGGATCCGGATCTCCATCCGGACAGCACTGTACGCTGGGTGAAGCGGGGAGGCTGGCTTGGTTCCCAACCGGGCTTTTTAGCGAGAACCGGTCAGATGAATGTAACAGGGATAGGAGGCGAACATAATGTCCGATGAGATTGTTTCCAGGGGCTGGCGCCGTTGTGATGGGTCGATGGAATGGTGAAGACGTGAACGTTCTGCAAGACGAACTGGCACGTATCAAGCAGGAGCTGCGGCAGCAGGGCGCGTCAGACAAGGTCGAACCTGCGGGCATCCCGCACCAGGACCAGTTACCGGAGGATTTGCGAGGCTTCACCGCTTACCTGCTGTGGGGCTGCGATCAGCACGGTCGTTGCCTGACGGGTTCGGGTGCCAATCGTGTTGAGTCGGTCGAGTCGATTCGTGAGTTTTACGCCAACAGCATCGCCAGGGACGCGCTGGCTCGCCACCGCGATCCGTAGTATTCCACTGATCGGGTTGGCGGTGCTTGCGGCAGCAGGGCGCGTCAGACAAGGTCGAACCTGCGGGCATCCCGCACCAGGACCAGTTACCGGAGGATTTGCGAGGCTTCACCGCTTACCTGCTGTGGGGCTGCGATCAGCACGGTCGTTGCCTGACGGGTTCGGGTGCCAATCGTGTTGAGTCGGTCGAGTCGATTCGTGAGTTTTACGCCAACAGCATCGCCAGGGACGCGCTGGCTCGCCACCGCGATCCGTAGTATTCCACTGATCGGTTTGGCGGTGCTTGCGGCAGCAGGCGCGCCGGCACAGGCTGCGTCATTCGACAGCCAGCCGTTTACCGTCAAAGACCAATCCTGGATGCTGCGTGTTCCTGCCGGGTATCGGCTTGAATACCTGGCACCCATGGACGCGCCCAGGCTGATGAGTTTTGTTGGCGACGATGTCCTGCTGGTGGGCTCCAGGGCGAAGGTCGTTTATCGCCTTGAACCACCGTATCGTCACGCGACCGTCTACGCGCAGCTTGGTGGCAGTCCCCATGACATTGCCCGGCGCGGCGAAGTGCTGTTTGTCGCCAGAAACGAAGGGGTCTACCAGACCGCGTATCGGGAGCAGCCGATGCCGCCGCTCGGAGATGACGACTTCACGCTACTCGCGCGTCTGCCTTCAGGGGCGGGGCATTCCAGCCGCAGCATCGGCTTCGGCCCCGATGGACGCCTTTACATGAGCCTGGGCATCTCCGGCAACTGCAGTGACCAGTACCTCGATGACAGCTATCCGTTCGAGACGCGCCGCGGGGGTGTGGCAGTGCTCGTTCAGTCCGGCGGCGGTGCGTCTGGCGAAGACGCGCAGGCTGCCTGGCGTTGGCAGCCTTATGCGTCGGGTCTGCGCAATCCCGTTGGCTTTGACTGGCACCCGGATACCGGTGTTCTCTATGCCTCCAACCACGGCCCCGATCACCATGGCTACGAGCAGCCCCCCGAGTACTTCAGTCGCCTCGCGCCAGGGTCGTTCCATGGCATGCCCTGGTTTCAGTTCGACGGGCGCGAACTGGTTCGTGATCGGTGTATCGGTACGCCGTCACCCAGAACCGACGCGGTTGCGCCGGTGGCAACCTTTCCGGCGCGCAACGGCCCGATGGATATGGTCTTCGCGCCTGCGGGTTCGCCGTGGTCAGGCGACGCCATCGTCGCGTTGCACGGCTCTTGGGCAACACAGCCGCAGGGAGGTTTCTTTGGCAGCAAGTCGAGCCGCAGGCCTCCGTGGATCGCGATTGTGAAGTTTGCCGGTGCGAGCGCGTCCGGCGACGTCGATATTCTCATTGCAGGGTTTCAGGACGACGCTGGCTTGCGGCTGGCCCGGCCGGCCGGCGTGGCGTTCGGGCCCGACGGACATTTTTATTTCACCAGCGACGGCGGGGTATTGCAGGGGCTGTTTCGCTTGCGAAAGATCTGATGCAGGCAGCGTTCACGGTCTTGGATGGTGGGTCGAGCGAGGCGGCGGTGATGCGTCTGCCGGGTTCGCGTTGCAGGGGCGAAGGTGTTTGCGGCAGCCACAGGCTACCGCTACAGGGCGATGCACACGAGCGGCAACCCGACGGCACCGGCAGCACTCACCACGCCGGGCCGTAACCTCTCATTTCAGGGGCGTTTCCCGCGCTGCCAGATTTCATCCAGCGGCTTGCGCGGCGACGCTTTTCTGTCGGTGACCGCGTCTTCTTCGCCCGCCTTCGGCACGTCGAGCACCCCGATCGCAAAACCGCAGATGACGTGATAGTTTTCCTCGTCGATGTTGAGCGCGTCGTATACCTCGTCGCGCTTGATGCCGCCCATCCCGTGCGTATACAGCCCGAGTTGTCGTGCTTGCAGGGTCATGCAGAGCCACGCCGCGCCACAGTCGAACTGCGCTGACCCGAGTGGCTTGCCATTGTGCTCGGAATATTTTCTGGCGACGACAAAGCCGAGCAGGGAGGCGTTTTTTGCCCACTGCTGATTACCTTCCACCAGCAGGCTGCAGAACAGATCGAAATCCGAAGCGTCGGTATTGGTGATGAATTGCCAGGGTTGCGCGTTGCTGCTCGAGGGTGCCCAGCGCGCGGCATCGAAGATCACGCGCAAGGTTTGTTCAGGCAGGGTGGTTTTTCTGAACACCCGCGGCGACCAGCGCTGGTAAAACAGTTCGTTGACCCCGGCAACCGGGTCGCGTTGCGAAAAGTCGACTGTATAGGGCGGTTTGTACGGTTTCATCTCGGGAAATTTTATACCAGATGATCCATGGAAAGGGCTTATGCTACAGGAGAGAGCGGGTCGGTGGCCCGCGATCGATCCACGTCCAGGGTGCTGAGAAGCCGGTACCACGGGACTTTCAGGCGTCCGGCACAGCGTTCGAGTTGCCTGACGTATGTGGCGGTACGGTGATGGACTTTTCTCGCGGCCTCGATCAACCACGGCTTTTCCAGATAGCTCCTGCTCCGGTAGCCCCCCCAGCCTTCGTGGTAGGCGAGGTAGAGGTTGTAGGCGTCGTGCGGTGCGAGCGCCAGCACCCCGACGCTCTTGTGGTTATACCAGCCGACAAAATCGACCGCGTCGTCAAAGCTGTTGCGGCGCGCGAACTTCTTCCCGGTTTCTTCCTTGTATTGATTCCAGGTGCTGTCGATGGCTTGCGGGTAGCCGTAGGCCGACGTCACCCTTTTCCAGGGGATGAACCCGAACAGTTTGGTGCGCTCGGTTTTGGCTCTCGCCTTGAAACCGGACTCCTGGTGGATGAAAGACAGCATCAGCGCCACCGGGATGTTCCAGTTTTTCCGAGCCTGAATCGAGGCGTAGTACCAGCTCTTTCGCTCTTCGAGAATGGTGCACGCGTCGTTGATATCGGACGGTGGCGGTCTGGCGCATCCGTTTGACAACGACACCAGGATCACCAGCATGGGCAACAGCACGCGGGTGCCGGTTCGGTGGGAAGCTCTTCCAAGCGCGCCTTCGGCCGGTTGCTGCGTGTGGGAGGCAAGCATCACGGCGCGTTATTTTTTTCCTTGCAGAGATACAGCCTGAATTCTTTTACGCTGTTGCCGTCTGCGTATACCGGCACCACCGTATCGGCTCCGATCTCACTGGCCAGATTGCGCGTCTCCACCAGCAACTTTTCGTCTATCGCGCGGCCATTTTCGGTTTCGATCACGGTTGCGTTTTCTGCCGTGATCCCTGCTTTCGTATAGCCTATATACTGGCATTGTGCCGTTTCTTCGAGGCTGGCCGTCCGCGTCGTCATCGTGGCTTCGAAACCTGGTTGCGAACCGCAGGCCGTAGCGGATACGGCCAGCACCGCCACCACTATTTTCATCTCTCGGTATCCACCTTTCATCGCTGGCTCACGGCTGGCGGTCGCGGTGCCGGCATTTTTCCGCTACCCACGCGCTGGCGTTTTCCAGCGCAATGGTATGTGCCTGCTCCTCGGTTCTCAGCTTGCATTCGATCCGGTCGCTTGCAAGGCCGCGTTCGCTGACGACCATACGCCAGGGGATCCCGAGCAGGTCGGCATCCTTGAACAGGACGCCCGGGCGCAGGTTGCGATCGTCGAGCAGCACTTCGATGCCGGCTGTTTCGAGTTCATCGTGCAACCGCTGCGCGGTTTGCTCGACCCGCGCAGGGTTCTTGCCCTGTACCGGGGTGATGACCACCTGGAACGGAGCCATCGGCGCTGGCCAGATGATGCCGTGCGCGTCGTGATTCTGCTCGATCGCCGCTGCCACGATGCGGGATACGCCGATGCCGTAGCACCCCATGGTGACCGTCTGCGGTTTGCCGTTGTCGTCGAGCACGCACGCTTTCATCATCCGGCTGTACTTGTCACCCAGCTTGAATATATGCCCGACCTCGATACCGCGCTTGATTCGCAGGGTGCCGCGTCCGTCGGGGGAAGGCTCGTCGGCTTCTATGTTACGCAGGTCGGCCGTCGCCGGTTCGGCGGTGTCCCGTCCCCAGTTGACACCGGTGTAATGGACGCCTTCGCGGTTGGCTCCGCAGATGAAATCATGCATCTCGGCGGCTGCGTAGTCGACGACGACAGGCACTTCGAGCCCCACCGGGCCGAGCGAACCTGGCGGGCAGTCTACGGCTCGCAGTATCTGCGGCACTTCGGCAAACTCGAACGGCGACGCGACCAAAGGATGTTTCGCGGCCTTGGTCGCGTTCAGCGTGTGGTCTCCGCGTAGAAACAGGGCGGTGATCCCGCCGGCGGGGCTTTTGACGAACAAGGCCTTGAGGCATTTTTTCGCGGCGACGTTCAACTGCTCGGAGAGAGCCTCGATTGTCATCAGACCGGGGGTGTCGATGGTTTGCATCGTCTGCGATGGGGGCGGTCGTTGCCCGGCGGCGGGGCACGGTACCAGTTCCACGTTGGCCGCATAGTCGCCGTCACTGGAAAACGCGATGGCGTCTTCGCCGCAGTCGGCGAGGACATGAAATTCGTGAGACTCGTTGCCGCCGATAGCGCCGGTGTCGGCCAGCACTGTCCGGTAAACCAGCTCCAGCCGGCTGAATATGCGGTTGTAGGCGGCGTACATTTCCCGGTAGGTTGCATCCAGCGACGCCGTGTCGATGTGAAACGAGTAAGCGTCTTTCATCAGAAACTCCCGGGCGCGCAGGATGCCGAAACGGGGTCTGATCTCGTCACGGAACTTGGTTTGGATCTGATAGTAATTGATCGGCAGTTGGCGGTAGCTCGTCAGCTCGCTACGCGCGATGTGGGTGATGACTTCTTCGTGTGTGGGGCCGAACACAAAATTGCGCCGGCGTCGATCCTTGAAGCGCAGCAATTCGGGTCCGTAGTCTTCCCAGCGCCCGGACTCCTGCCACAACTCCGCCGGTTGCACCGCCGGCAGCAGCAGTTCGACTGCCCCGGCGGCGTCCATCTCTTCCCGTATGATCGCTTCGACTTTTCTCAGCACGCGTAACCCCATCGGCATCCACGCGTACAGGCCGGCGGCAACCTTGCGCAGCAACCCGGCGCGTAGCATCAGGCGGTGGCTTTCGACTTCCGCTTCGGCGGGAATTTCCTTGGTCGTTGTGATCGGAAACCGGGAAGTACGCATCGGCTTTGGTCAGAACAAGGGGGTCGGTATGGGGCGGGTCCGCAGAGCGAAGTGGCTTGATTGCGAAGACGGTTCGGCGGTCAGTGTCGTGGTTTCCGGTTCCCCGGTCGCGTGATCGGGTTGCATGATGTTGGATTTTACCCGCCACTGATGCAATATGCACTTTTCCTACTGGATGCAGAAGGCAAGTTGATGAGCGTAATGAAAACAATGTGGACGCGGTACCTGTCCGACCCGCAGGTCGTTTTCCTGTTATTTTTTCTACTACTGGGCATCGCCATCGTCACGCTGGCCGGGGATATTCTGATGCCGGTGCTGGTCGCGCTGGTGATCGCCTATGTGCTCGACGGCGGCATATCGCTTCTGAACCGGCAGGGGATGCCGCGTATCTGGTCTGTCGTCATCGTCTACCTCGGGTTCCTGGTGTCGGTCGTGGTTGTGATTTTTGGTGTCTCGCCCCTGCTGTCGCAGCAGGTGTCTTCGTTTCTGCAGGATTTACCCGACCTCATCGTGCGTGGGCAGCAGGTACTGATGCAATTGCCCGACAAATACCCGGAACATATCAGCCCCGAGCAGGTGCAGCGGATGATGAACAGCTTCAAAGCCGAGATTACGTCGCTGGCACAAAAAGGCTTGAGCGTGTCGCTGGCCTCGCTGGCGGGGTTCATTACGTTCCTGGTTTACGTGGTCCTGGTGCCGATGCTGATTCTCTTTTTCCTCAAGGACAAGGATCCTCTGCTCGCCTGGTTCAGCCGCTTTTTGCCAAAAAGAGAAAACCAGTCCCTGACCAGGACCGTCTGGGCCGATGTCAACAGCGGTATCGCCGGGTACATACGCGGAAAGCTGATCGAAGTCGCCATCGTCTGGGCGGTCAGTTGGCTGGTTTTCGGGTTGCTGGGTCTGAATTATGCGGCGTTGCTCTCGTTTCTCGTCGGCATCTCGGTTGTCATTCCTTACATCGGTGCCGCGATAGTCACGGTTCCGGTGGCGATGGTGGCGTATGCGCAATGGGGGGTTGAAGCCCAGTTCGTGTACGTGATGGTCGCTTACGTGGTGTTGCAGTTCCTGGACGGCAATATCCTGGTGCCGTTGCTGTTTTCCGAGATAGTCAATCTCCACCCGGTGGCGATTATCAGTGCGGTGCTCGTGTTCGGAGGCATCTGGGGAATCTGGGGCGTGTTTTTTGCGATACCTTTGGCGACGCTGGTCAATGCGGTGCTCAACGCATGGCCGCGTTACGGCACCAAAGAGCAAGCGTCGTTATGAGGCGGGGTTGCCCGGCGTGTTATGACTGGAGCGCTTTTACGGCAGCCAGGACTGCGTCCACATGCCCCATCACCTTGACCTTGCGCCACTCGTGACGGAGTATGCCTTGTTCGTCAATGAGAAAAGTGCTTCTCTGGATGCCGCGTACCTTTTTGCCGAACATGGTCTTTTCCTTGATGACATCGAACAGCCGGCACGTTTTTTCTTCGGTGTCGGATAACAACGCGAAGGGAAGCTCCTGCTTGTCCCTGAATCTTTCATGAGACCGGATGGTATCGCGCGAGATACCGAAAACCACCGCGTTGTGGCGTGCAAACGCGGCGATCCTGTCGCGAAATCCGCGGCTTTCCAGCGTGCATCCGGGGGTGCTGTCTTTGGGATAGAAGTACAGGACGATGCGTTTGCCGCGGCAGTCGGACAGCCTGAACGATGTATCGTCGGTGGCGGGCAACTCGAAGTCTGGAACCTGTTTTCCTACTGTGATCGAAGGCATGGCGTTATCGTATTTTTACCATCCGTGTTTGTCAATTGGCTGTATATCGAGCCAGCGTCCGACCGGGCGCGTGGTGCCATGAACCGAGGGGAGGCTGGTGTTCCTCCGGCTGCCTTACGTTATCATCTTGAATCATGATCGATCGGATGAGGTAGACGATGTTTCGTGGCAGTATGGTGGCCGTGGTTACGCCGATGTCGGCCACCGGCGAAATTGATTATCCGGCGTTGCGACGTCTGGTCGAATTTCACATCGATCAGGGTACCGACGCGATCGTGCCTGCCGGAACCACCGGCGAATCCGCGACGCTTGATTTTGACGAACACGGCGAAGTGGTGAAATACGTTGTTGGCGTGGTCGAGGGGCGCGTCCCGGTGATTGCGGGCACGGGTGCCAACGCGACCCGCGAGGCGCTCGAGTTGACCCGCTCTGCCGCGCGCTGCGGTGCCGACGCCTGTCTCCTGGTGACGCCTTACTACAACAAGCCCACGCAGGAGGGCCTGTATCGACACTACCGGACTATCGCCGAAGGCGTCGCTATCCCGCAGATTCTTTATAACGTGCCGGGCCGCACCGCCTGTGATCTGCAGCCCGACACCGTGCACCGCTTGAGCGAGCTTGAAAATATCGTTGGCATCAAGGAGGCATCGGGGTCGCTCGAGCGCGGCCGTGAAATCATGCGCCTGTGCGGCCCGCGATTCGACGTCTACAGCGGCGAGGACCCGGTGGCTGCCGAGATGATGCTCAACGGCGGCCACGGTGTGATCTCGGTGACAGCCAATGTTGCACCGGCCAGGATGCACGCAATGTGCCAGGCGGCTCTCGCGGGAGATCGTCAAAACGCCCTGGCCCTCGATCGGCTTTTGCAGGGGTTGCACCGGGAACTGTTTGTTGAATCCAACCCAATTCCGGTGAAATGGGCTTTGCGGGAGATGGGATTGATCGCGGAAGGTATTCGCCTGCCGCTGACGCCGTTGGCCGAGCAGTACCACGAGCAACTCCGGCAAGCGATGCAGCAGGCGGGTGTTTCCTGATGAAAGCGCAGCACCGGGCTGCCCTGCTCGTCGGTCTGGCGATGCTTTGCCTGCAGGGGTGCGGCAACGCCAGTATGGATTCGGTTTTTGAAGACCTGGAGTTGCCTGAACTGGGTTGGGGGAATGACGGCGGAGGTGACCGGGAGTTGGAAGTGCCGCCTGATCTGGATCCTCTGGAGAGCAAAGGCGATTTCAGCGTAGTCAGCATCCGGGATGGCGCGGGTGCGGCGAGCCGGATATTGCCCGAGAGCCTGAAGGTGAGTCTGCACAGCGAAGACAACGTGACCTGGCTGGTCGCCGGTGCGTCGCCCGACAGTTTATGGCCGCACCTGGTCGATTTCTGGAGGAGCAATGGCTTTGTGATAGCCGATACGGACAAGTCGCACGGCAGCATGGAAATCGCCTGGAGAGCGCGAGCGCCGGATGCTTCGCTGGGCATGCGTATCCGGGACATGTTTCGCATGCGGATGGAGCGCGAACCGGACGCGGTCACCAATATCTATCTGGCGAACCGCAGGGCGCAGCTGCTGGGGGGAGCGTGGCGGCTGATGCCGGGCGATCAGGAAATCGAGGTGGAACTCCTGCAGGATTTGGCCGACCACCTCGATGTCGCCGCAGATCAATTGCTGCCCCTGCAGCGCGTGGACACGGAACTCGACGTCAGGAATCTTCGCGGGGTGCCGGTGCTGAGCATCGGCCAGGCGTACAGCAGCGTGTGGCGGCGCCTGGGCGTGACCTTTGAGCGGGCCGGTCTGGAGGTGCACAGGGCCGATCGCAGCCGCGGCGTGTATCTGATCGAGTACTCCGCTGCGAGCGAAGCTGCCTCGATGGCCGACGGCGGCACTGCGCTGCCTCGGCGGGTATTGCAGGTGCATCTGTTATCGAAAAATGCCGGTACCCTGGTTACGGTACACGAGAACTACAGGCGCGGTCCGGCGCTTGATTATGAAACTGCGTACGATGTGCTGCAGCGCATCGTGCAGGCTTATCGTGTGCGGGCATAAGCTCGGTGCAGCGAGGCTTGCCTGACACTGCGCGTGACCGTGCGCGGTGCAGGGTCTGTGCTGGTTTCGCCGCTGGGCAGACTCGAGATCCACACCGAGGAGGGAGCGCTGAAGGCCCTGCGTTACCTGGGCGTGCCTGCCAGGCCGGAGGCAGGCGCGAAGCGCAAGCCGCTGCTCGGCAAGGCGAGCGACGAGTTGCTGCGCGAAGTCGCGTATCAGTTGCATTGCTATTTCAAAGATCCGTGCTGGCGCTTCGATCTTCCGCTCGCGCCTGACGGCACCGTTTTTCAGCAGCGCGTATGGGCGGCGCTCGGCCGGATTCCATCCGGCGAAGTGATGACGTACGGCAGCCTCGCCCACCGGCTCGACTCGGGCGCGCGTGCCATCGGGGGCGCCTGCCGAGGCAATCCGCTACCGATCATCATTCCCTGCCACCGGGTCGTGGCGGCCGGAGATGCCGGCGGTTACTGTGGTACCATGCGTGGCAAGTGGTTGCGGGCCAAGCAGTGGCTTTTGCAGCATGAAGGGAATCAAATCGACGGGAGAACCGAACGCAATTGAGCGGGTACGATATCCGAAAACTGCTGAAGCAGTTTGGCATCCAGGCCGACGCCTCGATCACGGCACATCTGGAGAAACATCCTCGCTCTGCGATGCAGGTGCGTTTGACGCTGGAGGATCGCACCCAATACGACGACGCGACGCAGGCGATGGAGCCGCTGGTGATCGACGGTTCCATTCGTCCCTGACTACTCATGCGGATGCGTTTGCTTATGGCGATAGCAGGTTGGCTCGTCGTGTATCCCAAGTGTGGAAGTGCCGTACGGGCGGTGCATCCATTGGGGGGGGTCGTGATATGCTTTCAGGCATCTTGGAATCGCGGCGCGGGACTGTGTCAGGAGCCGCGAATCGAGGCTAACTTATTGCGGAGCCTTGTCTGGCTCCAGCCAATATCAGGTTCATTTCGCAGCCGATCTGGGAGGAGCATGGGCTGACAAAGGCGGAGATGACAATGGTCTTTAAGGATCCTATTGATTTACTCCTCTATGGACACAGCGGCGAAAAGACCATTGTGGAGATTGAAACTGATACTGCGCATTCCAAGACTTACTCAACCAATATCGGCCTGGGTGTAAAAGCATGGTCGCGAGATGTCAATAAAGCAGAGATATGGAGGTTTTCAAGGGCGTCCACCTTCCACAGCACTTTCAATTACTCGCTGAATGAGGTGAACGAAATACACTATTTGAAGCAGGAAGCTGTAAAGCTGTTCCAGCGTTTCTCGCCTTCTTCCGATCGTGTCAACCCCATGTCATCCCGCTGCACGGAAAAGGGTTGCCGATTCAACAACACTGCGCATTGCCCGATAACTCTGAGGGGTGGGAAGTGATGGGCGAAATGTTTTTATTGGTCGCTGCGGTGCCTGTGGCATTTGCGATCGCTTTTGTCTGGCTGCTGTTGAAGATTATGATCTCCGCCAATCGCGCAATCATGGCGTGGACTGACGAAAGAAAGCAAAGAATTATGATCTCACAACCTAAGGGAGAGAACAAATGAATCTGAAGGGTTTCATTGATACCAGGGCTGATACCCTGAAAAACACACTGCCGAGCGACATCGGCCTCCAGCGCTTCGTCAATGCGTCGGAACAGATGCTGACGAAAGCCGTTGATGAACGTGGTGTCAGCATATGGAGGGAAAGAACCACTGTGACTAAAAAAACTACATTTATTTCTCGTGTCGGCACCCTGTTCGGGGTAGCGGCTTTCACTATCATGGCCGCGACGGTGCAGGCAGACGAGACCTGTATGTCGCCTTACATGGCGAAAATTGTCGGGCAGGAGGACTATGTCTACGTCTGGACGCTCGGTGTCGAAGGGATAGGGGATGAGCAGGACAAGTTGGTGACCATCGACGTCAGGCCAGATTCCGATACGTATGGGAAGGTGTTTTCCACCTTGTCCGTCGGCGGGCGCAACGAAGCGCACCATTCGGGCCTGACGGACGATCGTCGTTACCTGTGGGCAGGCGGCCTCGACAGTAATCATGTTTTTGTTTTTAACATTCACTCGGATCCCGGGAACCCGACACTGCATCGTGTCATCAAGGATTTCGAGAAAAAGACCGGCGGTCTGGTTGGCCCGCATACGTTTTATGCTTTGCAGGGCAGGATGATGGTCAGTTCGTTGTCGAACAACAAGGATCATGGTGGACGCACCGGGCTTGCGGAATACACCAACGACGGCCAGTACATTACCACCCACATGCTGCCGACCGACGGCAATCTGCGCGGGGCGTACAAGAGTGGCCAGTTTGCCGATGGGTATGGCTACGATGTGCGTGCTTTGCCGAGACGCAACATGATGGTGACTTCGTCCTTCACGGGCTGGTCAAACTACATGATGGATTTTGGCAAGATGGTGCAGGATCCGGAGGCAATGAAGCGCTTCGGCAACACGGTGGTGGTCTGGGATCTGCATCAGCGGCAACCGAAAAAAGTTCTGGACGTGCCTGGCGCGCCGCTGGAGATCCGTTGCGCGTGGGATCCCGAGAGAAACTATTGCTTCACTACCACTGCGCTGACTTCCGAATTGTGGGTTATCTATGAAGAGGACGGCGACTGGAAAGCGAAGAAGAGCGCGGACATTGGGCGTGGCCCAGGGGATCCGGAAATACCCCTGCCGGTAGACATCTCGATTACCGCCAACGACCAGGGGTTGTGGGTGCAGACTTGGATGGACGGCAAAACCCGCTATTTTGATGTCAGTGATCCATTCAATGCGAAGCAGGTTTTTGAAGCGAAGATCGGCGAGCAAGTCAACATGATTTCGCAAAGCTGGGACGGCACGCGCCTGTATTTCTCATCCTCACTGCTTTCCCGGTGGGACAGGACGGAAGGCGATGGAGATCTGCAGTACATCAAGATGTATCATTGGGATGCAGACAAGATGAGCATGACACCTGCCTTCCACATTGATTTCATCGAGGAGAACCTGGGGTATCCCCACCAGATGCGCTTCGGGGCTTACTCACTGTACGCCGGCACGCCTCCTGCGAACGATGAAGTGAAGGTAACGCAGGCGACTCAATAGCAGTCTCCGACAGCCTGTATGCAATCTGAGGCCGCCTCGTAATGAGGCGGCCTTTTTTATTCTCCCGTCTGCAACCGGCGGGGCTTTTCGCTTTTTCCTGATTCGCTGCCACCTCCCTGGATCGACGTATCAGGGGGGCTTCGAGCGCGCTTACCTGAGCGGGTCGAACCTGCTTCCGGGCTGATTTGTCGGCTGGGTGCTACCATTTGTCAGCTTGCCGGTCTTGCCGGTGGCGGCAGATTTATAGTGCCGCCCATGGTTGCTCGGATTCAGGAATTTGTGATTTTCATCGCGCGGTGGTTTCTGCCGGTATGCCTGACGCTTGGCGCAGCGCTGGCTCTCGCGCCGGTCGCCGGCGCCGGGATGGATCTACCTGTCGCCGCCGTTGACCTTGCCAAAGAGGATCGCCACGGCGGCGAAAGCGTGTTGCCTGGGCATGACGGCTTGAAGAACCGGTACCGGGAAGGGTGGGGTGCGGGTCAGGCCTTCGGGCAACTCGGTCTGGATGAAAAGATTGTGGTGCATACCGACTCGAAAGATGTCCGGGATTTGATCGACTTGCTCGCGCCGCCGGCGTGGCGCGTGCAATACGATGCGGGCATCGCGCACCTGAACCGCAACATGGTTTTTCACGCCGAGACGACAAGGAGGCGGGCACTGGATGAATTGTGTTCCAGCCTCGGTTTGAAAGGCATTTTTTATCCGCGCCACCGCTTGATACTGATTGTCGATAAGGTGCGGCAGTGAGCTTTCCACGCGTCGTCCTGGTCGCCACCCTGGTTTCCGGTTGTGCCTTGCCCTTCGGGCAGTTCGGTGCGCCGGGACAGCGAGAGACGCCATTGCCGGACGACGTAGCGATCGAGCCTGCCGACCCACCTGTGTACGCGCGAGCTTTGGAGTCCCCACCCCATCCGTTGCTGCTGCACAGAGTACACGTGAATTTTCCGCCGGGCGAAGTAGCTCTACAGAACGCGATCGTCAACGCACTGCCATTTGCGGTGACGGTCATGGCCAACGACGAGCAGGTGGATCTGAACATGCCGATTTCAGTGCGCGCCGAAGGTGTTACGGTCGAGACTTACCTGCGGCAACTCGAAGGAGAAAGCGGGTACCTGATCGCGTTCGATCCCGGGGAAGGCATCGTCACGGTGTCCGCGCTGATCACGCGCGTCTGGAAATTGCCGGCATTGGTCGGGATGGGAAATTTCAACGCGCGCCTGGGTTTCGAAGCAGGCGACGGAGAGGATGTGCAGGGAGGCGACGTCGCGCGTAGCCATACCATGCAGTCGTCTGTCGCGCATGACGATGACGCTTGGGATTCGGTGGTGGCCCACGCGCACTGCATTCTCGGGACGCAGGAGTGCGCCGACCCGAACACTGCCGCCGCGGTCGCCCCAGATCAGCAATCCCATGCCCGGCGTGCCGCGGGTGCCGCGTGGCTGGTGGACAACCGTCGGCTGGGTACGATCAGCGCGAACGGCAGACCGCAGCCGATGGCGCTGCTCGATCAGTGGCTTTCCACGATCGTCAAAGACAGTTTGCGCCTGGTGCGCCTGGAGTGCGCGATTCTTGATGTAGCGCTGGATGAGCAACGAGCCTCGGGGGTCGATTTTGACGCGATCTTTGGTGACGATGACTTCATCAGCGTGAGACGTGACTCCGTTTTGCGCGACGACACGAGGACCGACTGGACCATCGGCACCGTTCTGAACACCGGGCGGTTTGATCTTGACTTGTTTATTCGCCAGTTGTCGCAACGTGCCGATGTCGAACTCAAAAGCCGCGCAAGGCTCGTCGTGACCAACGCCGCCACCGCGTACCTGAATACCGGGGAGGTGTTCTCGTATCTATCCGGCATCAAGGCAGTGGCGACCGACAGTGTCGCGACCACATCGTTTGAGCAGAGCCGTCTGCAGATCGGCCTGGAACTGGCGGTGACCCCCCGGATTCTCGACGACAGCGGTCGGATGCTGGTCGAAGTGGTGCCGATTCTTTCCTCGATCGTGCGGTTCGATCAACTGGGTGACGGCGAGAACCGAGTCGACACGCCGGTCATCGCGTTGCGGCAAATGAGATCTCAGGCGATCACCGACAGCGGCCGTCCGATCGTCATCGGCGGATTGACCTGGAACCGTCTGGCAACGGAGAAAAAGACGCCGGTGGAAGGTGGATGGCTGGACAGACTGTTTTCGTCCCGTAGCGAGGAGAGAGAATCGCGGCAACTGCTGATCGTCATTACGCCCTGGGAGGTACCCGCGTGAGCCGTCTGCACCCAGGCATGGTCACGCGCATCGGAGGCCAGCGCTGCGTGATACTGCGTGATGTGATCGCCCATAAGCTGCCCGCCGTGGATGAGGTCGTGGTGTTGGGAAACTTCGCTGGCAACATGATTTATTGTGCCTTGTCGGAACTGCAGCGCGTCCGCGGGCAATACCCCGGGGTGCCCGCCTATGGCTTCTGGCAGACGCTTGCGTGCTCCGACCTGGTTGACAAAACACACCACCTGCAGGCGGTGTATTTCGACCAGGACAACGGGCAATACCTGTACCAGGACGAGATCCCGGCCGCTTTTACCGGGGAAATTCGCAGCGGCCGGCTGATCCCGGCTGCCGGTTATGTGCTCGACTCTGGCGCGGTTCGGACCATCACTTGCGATACCAAAAATCTGCGGCTGCCGGAGAAGGCAGCACTGTCTTTCGAAGAATACGAACATCGGCGTGCGGCAAGAAGGTTCAGGCTGGCCGTGCAGTTTGCCACGCTGGTGATTTGCGTAGCGGCCAGCCTGCTGGTTTACAACGGCAGGCTTCGGGCGCACGCGGCCGAGCAGCAACAAGCGCGCGCGGTGCTCGCTGCGCGGGTGGAGTCACTCGAGGCGCGCGAGGCGTATTTGCGGCAAACCCGCGTCGGAGAGGCGCCCGAGCAGAGAGGCGCCTTCGACGATCTGCTGCAGCTTGTACTCTCGGTAGAGCAGTTTACCCTGCCCGAAACCTCGCTGGAGCGTTCTGCGTTCGAGGTGCGGTTACCGCCGGCGCAATGGTCGCCGCTGCTTGCTGCGACAACGCATATCGTGGAGCATCGCCGCGATGGATTCCTGTCGCTACGCTGGAGGCATCCGCAGTGAGGATGAGTGCGCCATGGTGCCTGCCGGTCGGTGCGGCGCTCGGTACCCCACGCCCTGATCGCGCGGCGTGGCCGGAAAATGACAACGTTGCGGCGGCGTTGCGGACAGGCGGGCAAAGACTGCACATTGCACGTGGCATCCGTTCCGTGCTCGCTGGCGCGGCGCACTTCAGCCCGGCCTCGATCCATGGCGTCGAGGGGCAGGCGGGATCGATCCAGGTGGCGCGCCGATGAAATCGTTGCTGAAGTCCTTGCCGGTGCTGATGCTGTTGGTGGCGGTCTCCGCAGCCGCCGGGGCCGGTTTGTTCACGCTCGTGCCGCCGCATCGCGGGGATCACGGAGAGTTGGCGGCCAAGGCGCACGCTCTCGAAGCTGGGTTGCGCGAGTTGGAGCAACGCCCGTCGTCCCTGCCGACGCGTTATCACTGGGAGCGCTTCAAGCGATACCTGGATACTTACGAACACCTGCGAGTCGATCGCTTTTCCGCCGAACAGGAAGGCCGCCCTGACCTGGGCGGCGACCAGTGGGGTGGCGTAATCAGCGGACCGACATTTGATCTGCTGCTTGCCGCCCGGATCGTTCAGGGCATCGTTCCCGTTTACTTTGATCGCGTCGCCATCGAAGACGATGCGGCACAGATCACTTTCTACGTGCTGGGCGCGAAGGAGAACTAGCCATGCGTGGTTTTTACAAGGTTTTGCTCGTGGTTTTGCTGGCGCCGTTGTCTCTCGCAGCGCGCGCCGAAATCCCCCCGTTGCCGACGACCCCCGCGGCGTCTTTGCCGGGGCAGGGAGCGGCGACTGGATTTCTGCATCCGATGCAGTTGCAAACCAACGAGATCACCGTATTGCTCGAGCATCTGGAGAGCCAGAACATCTACCTGAAACATCTGGAGAATGTGCGCAGTGCGGTCGAGAGGGAGTTGTCCATCGTTCGACTGATGAGCGAATGCAACCGCCTTGGCAGCGCCTGTACCGGAAGCGGCATCACGAGGAAAGAGATTTTCGCGCAGCCTGGCGGTGAAGAAGCGGTGTTTCCACTTTCGCCTTCGCCCTTACCGGAAGTCGAGTTGCCCAGGGTCGTCGCTGTTTATCAAGGCACCGCCTCGTTGCTCTACCGGCAACGTTACGTGGAGGCGCGTCCGGGAGAGACGCTCGGGCCATTCACGGTACTCTCGGTTGGTGTAGACGGTGTGAAAATCAATGGTCCGCAGGGCCAGATTCTTTTGTCGCCGCGATGGGGCACTCTGGAAGCGGCACCGGGCTTCTCGGCGTCTGTTCATCATGGCCCGGCAGGAGCGAATCGGCATGCAAGATAAATTTCAGGAACTGATCCACGGTTTGTCTCGTTCGCCGGCGGTACCTGCCTCGGTGACGGCGACCACGTGCCCGAAATCATCGCGGCAGATCATTCCGAAGCTGCTCGATATCGACGTACCCCCGGCAGTACTCACCCGCACCCTCGCCGATGTGTTTGCCTACCCGGTTTACGAACAGGCGCGCCACGGAGAGTTCGCGTACATCTGCCCACGCCGGGAATGGGGATACGCCGCCGGCATCCTGTTTGTCGCGTGCCCTTTCGACAGCAGTCTGCAACCTGCGGTGTTGCTGCCACCCGATGCCTGCGAGGGCTTTTCGGGTTTCGGCCTGTTGCCCGTCAGTGGCGTACGGGTGGATCCTGGTGACGAGCGATATGACCGTGCACAGGCCGAGAAAATGATCTGCCGATGGCTGGAAGAGAGCGTCGGGTGCCACGCGACGGATCTGCATATCGCGCCATTGACCGCCAAGTATGTCCGCGCACGCATCCGGGTGGACGGCGAGTTACGCACCCTGGACGAGATTCCCATGAGTGGTGAAGAGACGAGCTACCGGTTCATATCCAACATTTTGTTGAAGATGATGAATTGCGAGAGCGGCAGTTTCATCAAACCTGTTGACGGTCGGTTTGAATACCAGGCTTCCGGGCGTTGCGTCGAGGTGCGTGCCGCGATGCGTCCGATCAGCGTGCAGGGGATTGCTTCCCAGGCTTTTTATCTCAGGTTGCTGGGGGTGCACGACGCGGGTTCCCTGATGACTTTTTCCCAGTTGGGTTTTTCGCCCGCGGTGCAGGCGATCTTCTCCGACATCAGACGCCTCAACCAGGGGCTGGTGCTGATTACCGGGCCGACCGGCTCAGGTAAATCCACGACCCTGTACGCCAATCTCGCGAAGATCGTCGAGGACGATCCCGGGCGTTCGGTGCAAACGCTGGAAGACCCGGTAGAGCTGGATATACGCGGTATAGACCAGACCCAGATCAACGAAGCCATCGGCATGGGTTTCCACGACGGCCTCAGGGCTTTGATGCGCAGTGACGTTGACGTCATCCTGGTCGGCGAGGTTCGCGACCAGGACACCGCCAGTCTGGCGGTGCGCGCGAGCCTCACAGGACATCTGGTGTTTGCTACGGTCCACGCGCGCGACGCGCTGTCCGCGATCGAGAGGATGATCGACCTCGGCGTCAACCCGAAAGCACTGGCGTTGGTGCTGTCGGCCGTGTTTGCCCAGCGGCTGGTGCGCAGGGTCTGCCCCCAATGCTGCAGCGAGAGGGCATTCTCCCGGGATCGCCACGACCCACGGTACGCCGATTTGTTCTCGCTCGCGGATCGATTGAAAGAAGCAAACCTGGCCGGCTGCTCCCGGTGCGATGGAGGGTACCGTGGCCGCTGTGTCGTCATCGAGTGCGCGCGCGTCAGCCAGTGCCTGTCCCAGGCGGTCGCGACCGAAGCAGGTGTTGCCGTCCTGCAACAGGTTCTCGCCGAAGAAGGCAGTGAGACGCTGTGGGAAAACGCAGCTTCTTTGGTCAAGCGTGGCGAGGTCACGCTGGCCGAATGCGTCAGGCAACTGCCTGCCCACTGGCAGGGTAATCGCCGGCGCGACGCGCAGGCAGACAGATTTTCCGAAACCACTTCCTGCGCGATTGCGCATCACCCCGCTTGAAAGGAGAAACAGCATGAAAAATACCGCACCGGCAACGCCCTTGCATCGTCAAAGAGGCTTTTCGATTCTCGAAATCCTGGTCGCCACCGTATTGATCAGTTCGTTGGTGGCAAGTGGCATCTATTACGTCAACCTCGGCGACAAATCCGACTTGGTGAATATCGCCGCAACCAAGGCCGTGGTCTCGGTCCGTTTCCCGGAAGCGTTGATTGCGATTTATTCGAGGAATCTGTCTCTGCTGGATACGGAAGATGGCGATCTGATCGACACCGGTTCGGTGCAACGGAACGTGCCGGTGGAGTGGGCGATTGCCGGCGGCAGCGACGAGCCGACCCGGAACACCCTGGGGCTGGATCTGACTTTTGAAACCGAGAAGGAAGCGGAGATCATCCAGGAGTACCTTGCGGGCAACAAGGACTCGCTGATGGTTTCCGGTGCTGCGCTTTCTACGCAAGACGCCAAGGTGCTCCGTGTCACCTATGAAATCGATTGATGGCTACCTGGATGGTTCAATACTGGGGCGACCACGGCACGTGTAGCAAGCTGGTCGATGCCGATTCCAGGCAGTCTGCGCTGGCGCTGGCAGAAGTACCCTTGTCAAGGGTAGTGAAAGTTGCGCGCGACCGGGTATTTCCAACCGCGGATTTTGGTTTTGCAACTTCGCTGAAACCTTCCAGGCGAATCCAGGTTCTGTTCCTTGCCCGCGCATTGGCATTGTTTGCCAGCGGCGGGGCAAACCTGGTCAATCAATTGATCACCTCGCTGCCTGAGGTAAGTCGTATCGCAGGCAAGCGGCCGCAGTCGCTACGGGACGATCTGGAGCTCAGCGCGAAACTTCGTCACCTGACTTTTTCTCCCGCGGTCGTCGCGATCATCGAATCGGGGGAGAAAACCGGGCGCCTGACCGACGCGCTCCAGGTCTCGTTGCTGTATCTCAAGCAGATGTTGGAAATTTCCGGAAAGCACTCGAGGCAACTTGCATTCGGTGTGCTGTTGATTGTCGCCAGCCTGACGATGTTTTTTTCATTGCCGCTACTGTTGACCGAGCCGATCGACATGCTTCGCAAGCTACGCGGTGTGGAGGTCAATTTCACCCTCGCGACCCATGTATTGTTGCTGGTCAACGCTTTGGTCAGGGACTACGGGTGGCTTTTGGCTTTATCGTTTGGTGGCGGCGTTGCTGCCGTCTGGCACTTTCGTCATGTGCTGATGGAGGCTGGCCCGTTTCGCGTGTTTGGGAGCCTGCAAAAAACCCGGCGGTCGATCCATTTCCTGGTTGTCTGGCGGGCGTTTCGTAGCGCTGGCCTGCCGTTGGAAGAGCAGACCGGGACGCTGTCCTCAGCGCTCGGCGCACGCGCCTGTGCACATATTCTCAAGCGTCTGCAGCGTGGCGAGTCTCTCACCGAAACGCTAAGCCAGCGCTTTTTCAGCCCGACGCTGGTTTTGGCAGTGGCGGGGTTGTCGCAGGTGGATATCAAAATATTTTCAGGCATCGTCGACATGCTGTTGACGTCCTTGCGTGAAGAACAGCAGGCAGGCGCGTCGAGAGCCGCTGCGGCGATGTACGCCACTGGCGCGATCCTGACTATCGCTATGGTGTTGTTGCTCGCTTTCGGACTGATATTTCCGATCATGGGTGCTTCGGCGGGGGCGTTCTAAGCGTGCGCGACGCGGGCTTTACCCTGATCGAAGTGCTCATGGCGCTGGTGCTGGTCGGCTCGTTGTACGCCTTGCTCTCCAGCAACCTCCAGGCTCGTCGCGACGCGGCGCAGTTTGTCTCGAACACGGTGCAGGGCCGGGCATGGAGCGACGTGGCGGAAATCGAGCGCCAGCGAAGCGCGTTGCCGGTGGGGACGATTGACGCCGACGCGCTGGACAGCCTGTTAGCGCCTTCGCCGTATACGCCGTTTGGCAGCTCGTATCGCATTACGGCGAATGATCACTTCGCGGTCGTGTCTGCCGACGTACCGTCCAAAACCCGTGGCGGCGGTGTTTTCACGGAAAACGCGCAGGGAGGAACCTTTGGTTTCTCGCCCAGCGTTTTCCAGCCGACACGGGCGATGTGGGACAAGGTCTTTCTGTACAGGGAGGCGGTCCGATGATGCCTGCCGCGGCCATCCGCTATCGCGCAGGTGGCTTCACCTTGATCGAAGTGCTGTTGGCGATCACGGTATTGAGTTTGCTCGTCGGCGGTTATTATGGCCCGCAGCTACTCGCCGACACGCGTCGCATACAGCGCACCCAGGCGGACATCATCGCCCAGGAGATATCCATGCTCGGTGCTGCCGCTCAATCCTACGCGCTGTCCCACGCGGGCTACTGGCCACGCCAGGATGACAACTGCGAGCAAGCGCACCTGGAACTCACCCACCGGCTGCCCGAGCGAGCGTTTGATCGCGACACCATTTTTTATGCCGGCGAGGCGGAAGTCACCCCTCCGTTGTTTGAAACCAATGAAGAACAGGCCTACCCGGGACGCTATTACTTTGACTGTAGCGAAGACATGTCCGGCAAACGGTATCTTTTCCGGGTGGGATTGATGTTCGATGGGTATGCGGCGGTGTGGGCCGACTACATTGCCAACCAACTGCCGAATTCGGAAATCATCGACGGCCCCGTGCCAGATGACGATCTCGTGGGTCTGCAGGTATCGTGGCCGGAAATGACGGTGCTGCCGGCGCTCAATGAATTCGTCCTGAAAAGCGACCCGCAATTTGAAGCGCATCTCGATATCGGCGGGCATGCCGTTTATGACGCCGGCGAAGTGGCGTTGCGCAGCGGTCAGACGCTGGCGAGCGCGCTTCAGTACGCGGGCATCGCCCAACCAGGCAACGATGTCAACAAGCCCGACTGCCCGCTGGGTCTGGTACCGCAGTTGGTGACCGTCCCGATTGAGATAGGCCACGAGAATTTGCAGGCTTTGACTTATTTCCGCACGTACGCGAGCGACCTGGGCGACAGGTGGCGTATTCACAGCAGGGTGTACGGCGTCGAAAGCGAGTCTTCGGATGCTGCGCGGATACGCGTCAGTGTGTTCACTTCATGTTCATAGGAGGAATGCCAGTGAAAAACTACATGATCAAATCGGCCCTTGCCGGCAGCTTGTTGCTGTTCGGTAGCGCCGCTGTCGGTGAAGACGTGCCACCCCCGCGCCTGGCGGAATGCATCACGCAGTTCGAAGAAGATACCGACCTGGGGATCAAGCTCTGTCAGGCGCAACGTGCCCGCGCGGTTCTGGTCCCCGGCACCAGCAGTTGCGCAAGCTCATGGCGCTTGATGGCAGGGCACGCCACTTGCAACAAAAGTGACTCGGCCTCGGTGGCGGCGTGGGACGATGTCGGCTTTTCACCGTCTTCCTCTTCATTGAGCGGGCCGGTTTCCCTGGGAACGATGGCGGCTTTTTACGGAGGCAGGCGCGCTGGCGATGGCGGGCGCTTTGAGGTCGGCACGCAGGACGATGGCAGCCTCGAGGTGATGGATGAGCAGGCAGATGACAACGATCTCTGCGTTTTTCAGCCCGGCTGGAATAACTGTCTCAAGCAGGGCCGGTATACGCAAGTGAATTGGCCTCCAAACGACTATGTGAGGCACGACCATGCCTATACGCTGCAACTGGACGGACTGCTGGTCGAACAGACAGTACACGAGAAGAACTGCGGCGCCACACACTGCTCGCCGGGCGGGACGGGGTGCTTCTGCACACGCTATGAATACCCGCCGCCGACGAAAACCAGGTTTTTACATCTGTGGCAATAGCCGATCGATCCATTGTGTATGAGGCGAGAAACATACTGCAGGGGAGGGCCACCGGTGTTTCCGGCAGGCCATTTTGTCGATCTGCCAGATGCCTGCTTAACACGGGCCACAGTTGTTCCCTGTGTGGTGGCGCAGTACAACGCTGTTGTTTGCGTTGTCAAAATGTTATCTTGCTCCTGCGAGTCGGCTGAACGGTCGCTGCCTGACACCGGTGGCCGGCAGAGGAAAGTCCGGGCTCCGTAAGGCAGGGTGCCAGGTAACGCCTGGGGGGCGTGAGCCCATGGAAAGTGCCACAGAAAATATACCGCCCGACTCAGTCGGGTAAGGGTGAAATGGTGCGGTAAGAGCGCACCGCGCCGACGGTGACGTCGGCGGCAGGGTAAACCCCACCCGGTGCAAGGCCAAATAGGAAAGTCGTTCCAGTTTCTGGAGCCGTGTTGCCTGCATGGAGACTTTCGGGTAGGCCGCGAGAGGCGCGCGGTGACGTGCGCCCTAGATGGATGACCGTTCCAGACAGAACCCGGCTTACAGGCCGACTCGTTATTTTCTGAAAAGACCGGCCAGCCACGCGATTCGATGGCGTGGCACGGCCGGATGCCCCGTCTCTGGCTGTCGATACGGCGGCTGACTGTGGGGCGCATCGGCATTTTTCCGCGCCGTGGCCCTTCGCTCCCGGGGAGGCGCCGGGTGCCTTCTGACCTTGCTCTATCTTGATTCGATCGGCCGATGACTTCCGGTTCGTTTTGAAGCCGTATTGACTGACAAGCTGTTTCCTGTTTATATAAAAGTGGACAAAAGGGGATTTTTTCGCCATATTAGATAAGTGATATGGTGATTAGTGGTAGAGGTTTGCGCGTATGGATGCTCTAAGATTCAAAGGCGGAGGTCAGATCAAGGTGGACGGCAAAGGCCGCATGGCCATGCCGTCGAAGTATAGACAAGCGTTGCAGACGCATTGCCAGGGTCGGTTGGTCGTAACCGCTTCCGGGGAAGAATGCCTCTGGCTGTATCCATACCCACAATGGTTGGAAGTCGAAGCCCAACTGCTGGCGTTACCGAATATGAGAGAGGAGGTTCGGTCTTTGCAGAGACTTCTTGTTGGGTATGCGACCGAATGCGAGATGGATGCGAACGGCCGCTTCCTGCTGACGCCGATGCTGCGTGAATTTGCCGGTATCGATAGGCAGGCCGTGCTGATTGGACAAGGCAACAAATTTGAACTTTGGGGTAGCAGGCACTGGGAGTTGCAGGTCGATCGCTCCAAAAAACAAGCCAAACGACTCGAGGGCTCGAGCGAGTTGCCTGATGGTTTCGGGAATTTGCGTCTGTAGATGGGTGGACTCGTACTATGGTCTCTGCCAGTGGCAAGCACCACCGTCCAGTGTTGCTTGCCACGTCTCTTGCCGGTCTGCGGATCGTCCCGGATGGATTCTATATTGACGCCACCTACGGGCGTGGCGGGCATAGCCGGGAGATTCTCAAGCTCCTCGGGCGGCGCGGGAAATTACTTGCATTTGACAAGGATCCGGATGCCTGCGCCCACGCACGGGAACATTTTTCGTGCGATCCGCGCTTCCGGATTTTCCAGGGTTCTTTCACTCGCATCGCACGCTTGCAGGAGGAGGGGATGACCGCAAGTGTCGCGGGCATTCTCTTTGACCTCGGGGTGTCGTCGCCGCAACTTGAAACCGCCGAGCGCGGTTTCAGTTTCCTCAGGGACGGGCCGCTCGATATGCGTATGGACAACACCGCCGGCGTGAGCGCGAGCCAGTGGCTTGGTTCCGCCTCCGCGAAGGAAATCGAATCCGTGCTCCGGGAGTACGGTGAAGAACCTCGGGCGAGGAAGATCGCCAGGCGTATCTCAAGCGGTCCACTCCCGCGTACCACGCTGGAGTTGGCCGCTTTGGTGGGTGGCGCGTCGGGTGGTGCCTGGCAGCCCAAAAACCCGGCCACACGAACCTTTCTGGCGATCCGGCTGTATCTCAACAAGGAGTTGGAAGAATTGAGCGAGGCACTTGCTGCCGCCACGGAGTTGTTGCGTCTCCACGGCCGGCTGGTGGTGATCAGCTTCCATTCGCTCGAAGATCGCATTGTCAAGAAATTTATTCATGGTCGCAGCACCCCCCGCTGTTCCATACTCACCGGGCAGCCTTTGCCTGGGGGTGAGCCGATGTTGTGCAAGGTCGGCAGGCCGGTTCACGCGGATGGCGATGAAACCGCTGAGAATCCGCGCGCGCGCAGCGCGTTGCTACGTGTCGCAGAGAAGCTGTGAGGAGGTAGCAGGATGCCGTTCAAACAGGTTTCCATGCTGGTGGCACTGGCACTTTTGGCATTTGCTTTGCTTCTGAGCGCGGTGGTAGCGAAGTACTACGAGCGCAAAAGCTTTGTTTTGTCTGAAAAGCTGGCCGAGGAGAAAGACGAACTGTCTGTGCACTGGGAGAGCCTGCAACTCGAACGCAGCGTATTGCGCGCCGAAGGGCGGGTGGAGCACATCGCCAGGACCAGGCTTGATATGCATATCCCCGGCCACGGAGAAATTGTCGAGGTGGGCGGCGGCTGATCGAGCGATGGTAGCAGTCGACAACAAACGCTCCTCGTCGGTATTGCTGCTGTTTGCAGGTATCGCGTTGGCGGTGCTGGGGTACGCGGTTTACCTGCAGTACTATGACCGGCCCAGGTTGGAGCGGGAGGCTGACATTCAGCATTTGCGCACCATGGAGATTCCAGCCAGACGTGGCATGATCACCGATCGCCATGGAGAGCCCCTGGCAGTCAGCACACCGGCCTATGGCGTGTGGATCGATCCTCTGAAATTTGATTTTACCGACCGTGCGATCAGCCAGCTTGCCGCAGTGCTCGAGCTTGATCCGGCGCGTCTGCGCGATCTTGTCGAAAGCCGACGCGATAAGCGCTTTGTCTATATCAGACGCCAGGTAAAGCCGCTTGTCGGCGAGCAGGTTAAGTCGCTGTCCTTGTCGAGCGTCGGGTTGTCGCGTGAGCACCGGCGCTTTTACCCGATGAGTGAGGCGGCTGCACATCTGGTTGGCGTGACCGACTTGGATGGTGTCGGCATCGAAGGCGTGGAAAAGCAGTTTGATGCGGGGCTACGTGGAATCCCCGGGCAGAAAAAGGTACGGCGCAACATCCGCGGAGATGCTTTTGAGAACGTGGAGTTGATTTCGGCGTCCGGGGGGGGGAAGTCACTGACGCTGACGATCGATCACAATCTTCAATCCCATGCGTACAAGACGCTGGCGATTGCGGTGAAACAACACGGCGCGCGGGGAGGTGGGTTGGTGTTGCTCGATTCGCAAACCGGCGAGGTGCTGGCGATGGTCAATGCCCCGTCCTTCAACCCCAACACCAAGGTATCTTCCGCTCGGGAACGGCGCAACACCGCATTGATCGACACGTTCGAGCCTGGTTCGACGGTCAAGCCGCTGGTTGCGGCAGCGATATTGAGCACCGGGGCAGCTTCACCCGACAGCGTTTTCGACGCTGGCTACCATCAGGTAGCGGGCCAGAGAATTGTCGATTTGGTGGACTACGGTCGGTTGACCTTGTCGGAGATCGTGATCAAATCGAGCAACGTCGGGATGAGCAAGGCGGCGCTGCTGCTGCCCGCGGAAGCGCTGTGGCAGACGTTCCACCAGGCTGGTTTCGGGCGGATTGTGGGTACCGGGTTTCCTGGTGAAGCCAGGGGGCATTTGCCCCACCACCTCGATTGGGCGCAACGCGATCAGGTCGGTCTTTCTTTTGGCTACGGTGCCTCGGTCACGTTGCTGCAACTGGCCTACATGTATACCGCTTTTGCCAACGATGGTTGGCAGCCGGCATTGAGCCTGGTGGAAGGGGTTGAAATCACTGAAAAAAACCAACTCTTCAAGCCGGAAATCGCTCGTCAGGTCAGGCGGATGCTTGAACGGGTCGTCGTCGAAGGGACGGGCAAACGAGCCGGCATCGACGGCTTCCGGGTCGCGGGAAAGACCGGCACCACGCATAAAAACACGCGCGGCGAATACGCAAGCAACCGTTATCTGTCATTGTTTGTCGGCTTTGCTCCAGTGAGCAATCCACGCCTGGTTGCAGCGGTGATGCTCGATGAACCCAGCGGCCAGGAATATTTTGGTGGCGCAGTCGCGGCGCCGATTTTTTCCGAGATGATGCAATATGCGTTGCGGCGGCTGGGTGTACCGAGGGACGATATTGAAGCACCCGATCGTGACGCCCCAGGCTTTCTTGCTGGCAGATGAATGAGCGCGATCGGGAACCCCGCGCCCAAATGCTTGACCATGTTGCTTGAAAGCCTGGCTTCAGAAACGGTGCCAGGCGACTTGTCGGTTCATGGGCTCGCGGGCCATAGCGCGAAAGTGCGTACGCGAGATCTATTTTTAGCCCTGCGTGGTCGTCGTTTCGACGGGGCAGACTTTCTGCAGGAAGCTGCTGCGCGTGGCGCGACCGCCATCGTCCATGAAGCGACAGATCGCCGGGATGTTGCTCATGGGGTGGACGTTCCGCTGGTGCCGGTGGAAAATCTCGCGCACAAGGTCGGTGTCATCGCCGCCCGCTTTTTTGAACACCCGTCCGCTGCCATGCAGGTGGTGGCGGTCACCGGGACGGATGGGAAAACCTCGGTTGCTCACCTGCTCGCCGAGGCGCTACGATTGCGGCACGGCACTTGTGGTTTTATCGGTACGATCGGTTACGGTCGGTTCGGTAGCCTTGCCGCGAGCCGGTTGACGACGCCCGACGCGTTGCAGATGCAACAGGTGCTGTACCGGTTGCGTTTGCAAGGCACTGGCCACGTTGTACTCGAAGCGTCTTCGCAGGGACTGGAGGAGGGGCGTCTGGTTGGAGTCGAGGTAAACACCGCTGTATTTACCAACCTGGGGCACGATCATATCGACGCCCACGGCTCGATCGAGCGTTATGCCGCGGCAAAGGAGCGACTGTTCGCCCCCGGGAACGCCGAACACGCCGTGATCAATATCGATGATCCTTTCGGCCGCAGGCTTGACGACAAATGTCGTCGGCATTTCCGGGTGACCACGTATGCGTTGCAAGCCGAAGCCGACGTCACCGCCGGCGATATCGTCAGCGATGCAGGCGGGCTTCGGTTCAGCGTCGCTACGCGGGGCCAGCGGTTTGCTGTCAGGAGTCATCTGCTCGGACGGTTCAACGTGCCGAACCTGCTGGCGACCTTTTCTGCGTTGCTGGCACAAGGGGTGCCGCCCGAAACATCGGTTTCCCTGCTCGGTCGCCTGAGCCCGGTACGCGGACGCATGCAGCGCGTTGCCGACAGCCATGGCCGCTGTGTGATTGTCGATTACGCGCATACGTCGCAGGCACTGGAAGCGTTGCTCACAGCGTGTCGTGAAATGACTTCGGGGAGGTTGATCTGCGTTTTCGGTTGCGGCGGCGAACGTGACCGCGGCAAGCGGCCCAGGATGGGTGACATTGCCTCGCGTCTGGCCGAAGTGGTGATTATTACCGACGATAATCCGCGCAGCGAAGACCCGCGGCGTGTTGCCGATGAAATTCTTGAGGGCGTCGCGGCGGGTGCCACGGCCAGCGTCATGCACGATCGTGAACGGGCAATCCGTCATGCCGTATCGATCGCCGGGCGGGACGATTGTGTGGTCGTCGCAGGGAAGGGACACGAGGCGATGCAGTTCATCGGTGATACACGTCGACCGTTCGACGATGTCGCCGTGGTGCGGCAGGCGCTGGCGGAGGTGTCGCCATGAGTTGGTTGCGCCTCGCGGATATCGGCACCCTGGTCGGCGGCGTGTTGCATGGTCGCGACCGTGCGGTTCGCGGTGTCTCCATCGACACGCGCAGTTTGCGCGGCGGCGAGCTGTTTGTCGCTTTGCGCGGCAAGCATTGCGACGGGCACGATTTTGTTGCCGCGAGCGGCGGGCAGGGAGCTGCCGCGGCGATGGTCGAGCGCAAGGTCGACGCTCCGTTGCCGCAGGTTCTGGTCCGCGATACCCTCGCCGCGTTGACCGATCTGGCCATCGCCTGGCGTAAACGCTGCCGTGCCACCTGTGTCGCGCTTACCGGCAGTAACGGCAAGACGACTACCAAGGAGATGCTGGTGTCGATACTGCAACGTTGTTTGCGGGTCGTATCCACCCGGGGGAATCTGAACAATCACATCGGTGTACCGCTGACCTTGCTTACACTGCGCGAAGAGCACGAAGCGGCGGTGATCGAACTGGGCGCCAACCATCCGGGAGAGATTTCACAACTTGCCGCGATGGCAAACCCTGCGGTGGCCGTGGTTCTCAACGCAGGTGCCGTGCACCTCGAAGGTTTTGAGGATCTCGACGGGGTCGCTCGCGCCAAAGGCGAACTGTTTGCGTCGTTGCGGGCTGACGGCATCGGCGTCGTGAACGCCGACGACGTTTACTGCAACTACTGGCAGGGTCTGCTCGAAGGTCGCCGTATCATCACCTTCGGGATCGAAACCGCTGGCCGTGATGTCGATGTCACGGGCGATATCGCCGCCGATGGTATGACGGTGGGTATCGCGGGCGAATCCCGTTGCTTGCGTCTGCCTCTGCTCGGCAGGCACAACGCGTGCAACGCACTCGCCGCCGCCGCCGCCGCACATGCGCTGGGGATGAGTCTCGACGACATCGTCGCGGGTCTCGAGGCAGTGCAGCCGACCCCGGGAAGGCTGTGCATGCTCAGTGTGCCTGGCGGCGCGCGGTTGATAGACGATAGCTACAACGCCAACCCGGGCTCCTTTGTGGCGGCGCTTGCCGCGCTGGGTGAGTTTCGGGGCGAGCGATGGGTGGCGATGGGAGACATGGCCGAGCTCGGTGACGCGGCGCGGCAGTTGCATGCCGATCTCGGTCGGCTTGCCAAACGCCGGGGCGTCTCCCGGTTGTTCGCCTGTGGTGACCTGTCACGTGCCGCCGTCGCAAGCTTTGGCTCGGGCGCCAGGCATTTTTCTTCCAACAGCGCGCTGTCGGCAGACTTGACGGCACGGTTGTCCGCCGCCAAAAGTGCCGACCTGACCATCCTTGTCAAAGGGTCTCGCGCGGCGCGGATGGAGGAAATTGTGCGCGCCCTGCAGCAGGAACCGGATCGGAGAGCGGCGCAATGCTGATGTACCTCGCCGAATACCTGACACGATTCGACAGCGGCTTCAACGTGTTTCAGTACATTACGCTACGCGGGGTGATGAGCGTGCTGACCGCGCTTGGCATCAGCCTGATCGCCGGGCCTCTGTTTATCTCCTGGATGGCGCGATTGCAGGTCAGGCAGAATATACGCGAGGTGGGGCCGGACTCGCACGGCGTAAAAAAAGGCACGCCGACGATGGGTGGCTTGTTGATCCTGGTCGCGGTGCTGTTGAGCACTCTGCTGTGGGCCGACGTCTTCAACCGCTACATTGTTATCGTGCTGTCCACCGTGCTGTTTTTCGCCGCGATCGGAGCCGTCGATGATCTGCTCAAGATCAAGCGCGGCGACAGCAAGGGGCTGGTCGCCCGTCACAAATTCCTGTTGCAGTCGTTTGTCGGCGCCCTGGTGGTGGTGGTGTTGTATCGCACTGCGGAGATACCGGCCGAGACCCAGTTGATTGTGCCGTTCGTAAAGGATCTGGCGATCGACCTGGGGCTGTGGTTCATGCCGCTTGCTTTTCTTGTCATCGTCGGTTCGAGTAACGGGGTGAACCTGACCGATGGTCTGGACGGGCTGGCGATTATGCCGACGGTGCTGATCAGCGGGGCGTTAGGCATTTTTGCTTACACCAGCGGTCACGCCGGTTTCTCCGAGTACCTCGGAATTCCCTATTTGCCGGTGGCGGGTGAGCTTGCGGTTTTCTGCGGCGCGATCGTCGGGTCCGGGTTGGGGTTTTTATGGTTCAACACCTATCCTGCACAGGTTTTCATGGGGGATGTCGGTTCGATCGCCCTGGGTGCCGCGCTCGGTCTCGTTGCCGTGATAGCTCGCCAGGAGATCGTGTTTCTGGTGATGAGCGGGATCTTTGTCGTGGAGACCCTGTCCGTCGTCATCCAGGTTGCGTCCTACAAGCTCACCGGCAGGCGGGTGTTTCACATGGCTCCGCTGCATCATCACTTTGAATTGCGCGGGTGGAAAGAACCCAAGGTGATCGTGCGCTTCTGGATCATGACGGTGGTGCTGGTGTTGATGGGTCTGGCGACCTTGAAGATCAGGTGACGCGAGGATGCCGGGAACTTCCCCGAAAATGCTGATCGTCGGTCTGGGGGAGACCGGTGTTTCGGTCGCGCGCTTTTTTCACCAACGGTCGATTCCATTCTCCATCGTCGACAGTCGAGATGCCCCGCCGGGCTATCAGGAATTCACCTGCCTGTACCCACAGGTCGAAGTTCGGCTGGGTGATTTTGATGAGCGTTTTTTCCTCGACGCCGACGGTATCGTGGTCAGTCCTGGCGTTTCATTGGAAACGCCTGCCATTCGGAGCGCCCGGGCGAAGAGAATCTCCGTTATCGGCGATATAGAGTTGTTCGCGCGCGTGCTCGCCGAAGGTCAGGCGCGGCAGAAAACGGTCGTAGCCATTACTGGCTCGAACGGCAAGAGCACGGTCACTGCGCTGGTTGCCGATATGGCCGCGCGAGCCGGAATGAAGGCGGTCGCCGGGGGCAATTATTCACCTCCGGCACTTGACTTGATCGATCTCGACGTCGATTGCTATGTGCTGGAGTTGTCGAGTTTTCAGTTGGAATTGACCTGTTCGCTCAGGCCGGAAGCGTCCACGGTATTGAATATCAGCGAAGACCACCGAGACCGGTATGGCTCGTTTGCCGATTACGTAGCAGCCAAGCAACGCGTCCATCGCGGGAGCGCGACCGTTGTGCTGAACCGCGAAGAGAGCCACCGGTTCGACGCCGATCGCTCTTCGCGAGTCGTCAGCTTTGGCCTGGACGCGCCGGACGAAGGACATTTTGGCGTGAAGAAGACGCCTTATGGCCGATCGATTGCACACGGTAGCGAATCGTGGATCGACTGTGACGAGCTGGGTCATCTGCCCGGCGACAGCGGGGTATTGAACGCGCAGGCAGCGCTCGCGTTGGGATCTGCTGTCGGTGTACCCGAGGCGGAAATGATCGAGTCCTTGCGGACATTCCAAGGCTTGCCCCACCGGTTCCAGGTGCTGGGTGCGCTGGATGACGTGGTCTGGATCAATGATTCGAAGGCGACCAACGTCGCCGCCGCGACGGCGGCGCTTGCGAGCGTCGAGCGGCCTTGCGTGTGGATCGCGGGAGGCGATGGCAAGGAGGCGGACTTCGGACCGCTGCGTGCAGCCATGGCGCGCGTGTGCACGGCGGTGCTGTTCGGTAAGGATTCCGCGCGAATTGCCGATGTTGTCTCCGGTCTGATCGACGATGTCAGGATCGTGGGAAGCCTGGATGAGGCGACCAGAGAAGCGTATGCCGCGTCTGACGAAGGTGACTGCGTGCTGTTGTCGCCCGCGTGTGCCAGCCTGGACATGTTTCACGACTACAAGGAAAGGGGAGCCTGTTTCGCGCGCGCCTTCCAGGAGCTGTGTCGGGGATGAAAAACAGGCCCGTCGATTCCTGGGCGCGCAGGCGCATACCCAACATCCGGATGGACCTGCCGCTGCTGTATGGATGGCTGTTTCTGTGCTTCTTCGGGTTGCTTATGGTGACTTCGGCTTCCATGGAGTTTGCCGATCGCGAGCATCAGGAGGCACTGTACTTTTTGAAGAGACAAGCCTTTTTTCTTCTTGTGGCGGTTGCCGCGGGCGTATTCGTGTATTACACGCCTTCCGATTACTGGTTTCGCAATACTCTCCCGGTACTTTTGCTGAGCCTGCTGTTGCTGCTGGCGGTGTTCACCGGCTTTGGCAGGGAGGTCAACGGCAGTCGCCGATGGCTGGATTTCGGATGGTTGACCGTTCAGCCCGTGGAGATAGTCAAGCTCGCGGTCATCGTTTTCCTGTCGCGTTATATCGTTCGCCACCGCGAAGCGTTGCGCCAGCATTTCGTGGAGGTCCTGAAGCCCCTGGTGGTCGTGGTGATGGTTTCGATCCTGCTATTGCTTCAGCCGGATTACGGCGCGGCGGTTATTCTGATGGCGATCGCGTGGATCATGCTGTTTCTTGCAGGTGTCCGGTGGCAGCATTGCATATGCCTGGGTTTATGCGGTGGTGCTCTGATGGCGTGGCTCGCGGTAGCGGCACCGTATCGCCTGGAACGAATCAAGATTTTTCTTGATCCCTGGGAGGATCGTTACGGCAGTGGCTACCAATTGGTGGAGTCCCTGATCGCTATTGGCAAAGGCGGCTGGCTGGGGGAAGGGCTCGGCGCCAGCGTCCAGAAGCTGGGTTACCTGCCCGAAGCCCATACCGATTTCATTTTTTCCGTCCTCGCCGAGGAATTGGGGTTTGTCGGCGTTGTGGTGATCGTCGGCACCTATCTTTTTATCATCTGGCGTCTCTTTGTCGTAGCCCGCCGTGCCGAGAGCCAGGAGCTTTGCGCCGGCGCGTTCTTTGTGTACGGCACCGGTATATGGATTGGCTTGCAGGCGTTTGTCAACATCCTGGTTGCTATGAGTCTCTTGCCGACCAAAGGAACGACCTTGCCGCTGGTCAGTGTCGGGGGTAGCAGCCTGGTGATGTTTTTTGTCGCGTTGGCGATAGCGCAGCGTGTCCACCGGGAGACGTCGCTTCGTGACACCAGGCTCATGCGGTTGTACGAGTCGAGGACGAGAAATGCCGCGCGCTGACAAGCCACTGGTGATGATCGCGGCGGGTGGGACCGGTGGTCACGTGTTTCCGGGGCTGGCGGTTGCCGAATGTCTGCGCGAGCGCGATGTGGACGTTGTCTGGCTCGGCAGCGACAAAGGCATGGAGCACGGCTACGTAAGCAAGGCGGGATTCAAGGTCGAGAGCATCCGTGTCGAAGGTCTGAGGGGGCGTGGTTTGTTGCCGTGGTTGTTTGCGCCGTGGCGACTGAGCCTGGCCTTGCTGCAGGTGTTGCGTATTCTCCTGCGGCGCAGACCGAAGGTGTTGATTGGATTTGGTGGTTTTGCTTCCGGTCCAGGCAGCCTGGTTGCGGCCACCCTGGGTGTACCGTTGCTGGTGCACGAGCAAAATGCGGTTGCGGGCCTTACCAACAGGTTGTTGGCACCGTTTGCAAAATACGTGCTACTGGGTTTCCCGGATACGATCGAGCGTGCCAACGCGCGCTATACCGGCAACCCGGTGCGCGCTGCCATCGCTGCTTTGCCTGAACCGGTGAAGCGCATGCAAAACCGTGAAGGCGCGCTCAGACTGCTGGTGATAGGGGGTAGTCGTGGCGCGGCAATATTTAATGAAGTCGTTCCGGAAGCACTCGCCGGGTTGGCACTTGAGTATCGCCCTGAAGTAAGGCAGCAGACCGGGGTTGGCAATCTCGAGGCCGCGCGCGCGAACGCGGCGTACGCCCGCGTCAATATCAGTTTTTTCGAATTCATCGAAGATATTTCCGGGATGTACGCGTGGGCCGACCTGGTGCTGTGCCGCGCCGGCGCGCTGTCGGTGGCGGAAGTCGCCGTAGCGGGGGTCGCGGCCGTGCTGGTGCCGTATCCGTACGCGGTAGACGACCACCAAACCGCGAATGCTCGATTCCTGGTTTCCAGGGGCGCGGCAAAATTGATCGACCAACCAGCATTTACCCCACGGTGCTTCGCCAGATTGATCCGGTATTTCGTAGACACGCGTGGTGAATTGTTGCGTCTTGCCGAAAACGCCAGGGCACTGGCGCGGCCTGGCTCCGGCGAGGAGATCGTCGAGTTGTGCCTGCGGGTAATGGGCAGGTGATGATGGAATACGCGAGCGAGCAGCATCGGTCCGACACCACGATCCACTTCGTTGGTGTCGGCGGCGTCGGCATGTGCGGCATCGCCGAAGTGCTGTGCAACCTTGGTTACCGGGTGCAGGGGTCGGACATCCAGGACAGCGCCACGCTCGCACATTTGCGCGCGAATGGCGTCAAGGTTTTTGTCGGGCATCGGCCGGAGCATATCGACGGCTGCCAGGTCGCTGTGGTCTCTTCGGCGATCGCCGTGGACAACCCGGAAGTCAAGGAAGCGCATCGGCAGCGTATCCCTGTTCTGCAACGCGCCGAGATGTTGGCGGAATTGATGCGGTTCCGTTTCGGCGTAGCGGTTGCCGGCACGCATGGCAAGACCACCACCACCAGTCTGGTAGCTGCGGTGTTGTCTGCGGCCGGCTTCGACCCGACCTACGTCATCGGTGGCAGGGTGCAACACCTCAAAGGTGGCGCAGCTCTCGGTCAGGGGCGCCACCTCGTCGTGGAAGCCGATGAAAGCGACGCCTCGTTTCTGCACCTGAACCCGATCGTCGCTGCGGTCACCAACGTGGATAACGACCATCTTGGTGCTTACAGCGATAATTTTGCGGCACTCGAGCGGGCGTTTCAGGAATTTGTCCTGCGCCTGCCTTTTTACGGAACGGCAGTCGTCTGTCATGACGATCCGGTGTTGTGTCGGTTCTCGACTTCACTGGCAAGGGGGTTTCTCACTTACGGATTTAGCGAAGGCAGCGATATCCGTGCCTTTGATGTGCGCCTTGAAGGCATGGTCAGCGTCTTCAGGGTGGTCGCGCCGTGGTGGACTGACGCGTATCAGTTCCGCGTCAATTTGCCAGGCCGGCATAACGTTCTGAACGCGTTGGCAGCACTCGGCGTGTGTCATCGGCTGGGTGTTTCCAGGGATACGGTGGTGGACGCTTTTGCCCGGTTCGGTGGCATCGCCCGCCGCCTCCAGGTGCATGGGGAGGTCGGTGACGAAAGCGGTTCGATCGTGGTGGTGGACGACTACGGGCATCATCCGACGGAGATTGCAGCGACTTTGGAGACGGTGCGTCGCGTATGGTTCGGGCGTCGCTTGTTGCTGGCTTTTCAGCCGCATCGCTATACCCGCACGAAACAGTTGTTCGATGACTTTGTCGCGGTACTGGGCAGAGTTGATGTGCTGGTTTTATTTGATATCCATCCGGCGGGAGAAGCGCCTTTGGCGGGGGTCGACTCCTGTGCCTTGTCCGTCGCGATCGGTCGAAACGCGGGCACTGAGGTGATTTACGTCAGCACCTTGCGCCAGGGGGTGGAGAAGATTGCTGGAATTGCTACCGCGGGCGACGTCGTGTTGACGATGGGAGCCGGTCCGATCGGTACGCTTGCCCCCGCCTTGCTGGAAGAGTTGCGTTGCCATGCTCGACATTAATTGCGACGTCGATAAGTTAAGAGGTGGTCTTCATTTTGACTACCCCTTCAGCCGCTGGGGTTCCTGGCGCGCCGGTGGGGTGTGCGATTGTTTTTACATCCCCGCGGGTTTCGAGGATTTTGCGTTTTTTCTGCGTCACTGTATCGGGGACAACCCGCTGACGTGTATCGGCCTGGGGAGCAACTTGCTGGTGCGTGACGGGGGCGTGCGCGGGATTGTCATCTCGACGCGTGACGGCTTCGGCGAGATCACGCACGAGGGGGGCCTGGTGTATGCGCAAGCGGGCGTCAACTGCGCGCGATTGGCGCGTTACTGCGCCCGGCATGGGCTGTCCGGATTGGGGTTTATTGTGGGTATTCCCGGTAGTGTCGGTGGTGCGTTGGCAATGAACGCCGGCGCTTTCGGCGGTGAAATATGGGAACGGGTCGTGGCCGTGGAGACGGTCGATCGTGGCGGACGGCTACGCATCCGGCAGGCAGACGAGTTCGAGGTCGGCTACCGAGAGGTGAAAATGCCCGAGGACGAGTGGTTTGCCGCGGCGCGTTTCGAGCTTTCAGCCGGCACCGATAGCGACGAACTGCGGGGTCAACTGGCGTCGTTTCTGCAACGCCGCAAACGGACGCAGCCGATAGGGAAAGCAAGTTGCGGCTCGGTTTTCAGAAATCCCGCGCATTGCTCTGCTGCGGGTTTGATCGAACGATGCGGCCTCAAGGAATACACCATCGGTGACGCGCAGGTGTCTGCCAAGCATGCGAATTTTATTGTCAACCAGGGCAACGCCAGTGCCGCGGAGATCGAGGCGTTGATCGCGCACGTCAGCGCTACCGTGGCGAATGTGACCGGCGTGAGCCTGCAACCCGAGGTCAGGATCATCGGTGAGAACATCAGGAGGGACAAACATGCTGGATGAGCAGTTGATAAAACGTTTCGGGCGAGTGGCCGTTCTTATGGGGGGCTGGTCTCGGGAACGGGAAATTTCATTGCAAAGTGGCAGTGCTGTACTCGCGTCGCTCAAAAACAGCGGTGTCGACGCGTTCGCGGCAGATATCGCCAGTGGCACCGACGTTTTTACCTTGGAGTGTGACCGCGCATTTATCGCCCTGCACGGCAAGGGAGGCGAGGATGGCACGGTGCAAAGCGTGCTCGAAGCGATGCGCGTACCTTATACCGGCAGCGCCGTGTTGGGTTCGGCGCTGGCGATGAACAAGGTGATGAGCAAGCGCTTGTGGATGCAGGCCGGGTTGCCAACGGCGGACTTTGTCGAGTTGGCCCCAGGTTTCGATCCCGAAGATGTGGTTGAGCAGTTGGGCCTGCCACTGGCGGTCAAGCCGGCGCTCGAAGGCTCGAGCTTTGGCGTCAGCCGCGTCGATCGCATCGGTCAGTTGTTCGAGGCCTGGCAACGGTCTTCGGCTTACGATTCTTTGGTGATCGCCGAACGTTGGATCGCCGGAGAAGAATACGCGGTGAGTTTTTTACAGGACCGCATCCTGCCCCCGGTGAAGCTTGAATTCGACGGTCACGACCTGTATGACTACGCGGCAAAGTATGAAGACGACGGCACACGCTATCTATGCCCGTGTGGCTTGTCCGTCGCCGATACCGCCCATATCCAATCCCTGTCTTACCTGGCGGCGGACGCTTTGCAGGTTGACGGCTGGGGGCGTGCCGACCTGAGGCGTGATGGGAATGGATGTTTCCGGTTGCTGGAAATCAATACTTCTCCCGGGATGACGACGCATAGCCTGCTACCAAAGTCGGCGCGGGCCGAAGGCATGGACTTCGATCAAGTCGTGTTGAAGATTCTGGAGACCGCTGTTGAACCCGAGGATGGTAATGCGTAGCGGTGTCTGCGAAAGGGGCTTTGTTTCTGCCGCGTCGGCGAAGTCGCAGTTGGTTTGCGTCGTTGAGAGGTCTGTTTATTTTGCGTTTGTATTGGTGCTGGCGAGCGTGATATGGCTGAACCGGGAAGCCTTCGGGCACCTGCTGTTCCCGGTGATCGAAGACGTGCGGTTGGAAGGGCAGTTCGTCCACCTCGATCGCCTGTCGGTGGATCGCCTCGCGCGAGACAGCGTCGGCCGGTATTTTTTCAGCATCGATTTGCAAGCCATCCAGCGATCGATCGAAGCTTTGCCCTGGGTGAAACACGCGCGCGTGACCAAGGTCTGGCCGCGGACGTTGCACGTCTTTATTGAGGAACACCAGGCCGAAGCGCGGTGGGGAGAAGATGCGTTGATCAGCCCGAGGGCCGTGGTATTTCGCCCTGCGGGGGCGGCCGATCAGCACCTGCCGACCCTGTACGCGCGGGAGGGGAGAGGGGCATCCACGCTGGCGAGGTACCGGGAAGCGAAGGAGCTGTTTGCGCAGGCCGGTGTCTCCAGGATCAAAACGCTCTCGCAAGACCTTTTGGGCGCGTGGGTAATACTGCTTTCCAACGGTATTTCCATCCGGGTCGGCGACATGCACTGGGAGCGGAGGTTGCGCAGGTTCGTGGCCTTGTGGCAAACGGAATTGAGTGAGAAATCGGACCGGATTCGATCCGTCGATTTGAGGTATTTGAATGGATGCGCGGTTGCGTGGAAAAATTGAAGATGGGTCTGATCAAGATCAAGTCCGAATCCAATGTGCAACAGGTTGTGGCACTCGATATCGGTACCAGCAAAACCGCCACGATTATCGGTGAAATCATGGAGGGTGGGGGAGTCAAGGTGCTCGGCAAAGGCAGTTGTCCCGCAAACGGATTGGAGAAGGGCGTCGTGGTCAGCATAGAGGATACGGTGAACTCGATCCGCGAGGCGGTCAACGAAGCCGAGGTGCTTACCCGAAGCACCATCGATACCGTATATGTCGGCATTTCCGGGAGGCACATCGGGAGTGCAAGCTACGAAGGGCAGGCGGCGATCAAGCATCGCGAGGTCAGCCAGGCCGATATGGACAACGCGCAGGCGACCGCGCAGGCGACCGCGCAGATGAATGTGCAGGAGAATGTACAGGAGAATGCACAGGAGAACCCTCTGGTAAACGCGCAGGAGAACGCGCGGGGGAGGTCGCTGCCCGTTGATCATGAGGTGATCCACGCGCTACCGAGAGAGTATTCGGTGGACGGGCAGGGCGGGATCAAAGACCCTTTGGGCATGTCGGGATACAGGTTGCAGGCGAACGTGCACATAGTCACCGGAGCCACTCATCCGATCAACAACGTCAGAAAGTGTGTGCAGAAGAGCGGTTTCGGCGTCGCCGACATTGTTGCCGGGGTGGTCGCGTCGGGGTATGCGGTACTGGAGGAGGAAGAAAAAGAACTCGGTGTCTGCCTGCTGGATATTGGTGGGGGCACTACCGACATCATCGTATTCGAAAAAGGTTCGATCGCTTTTACAGGACTCATAGAGTATGCCGGCGAATCTGTCACCAGCGATATCGCATTATTCTGGAAGACGCCGATTAGCAAGGCTGAAGAAATCAAGCTGAAGTACGGTTGCGCCTTGCAGGAGTTGGTCGGTGAGGACGAAACCATCGAAGTCCCCGGCATTGCCGGCCGGAGCCCGAGGGCCATGAAACGGAGCATCCTGGCGGAAATCATAGAGTCCCGGTACGAGGAAATTTTTTGCGAAACGCGCGATTGTCTTCGGAAACAGGGAGCCGATCAGTTGGCCAAGTCCGGGTTTGTGCTGACTGGCGGCAGTTCCAGGATAGAAGGTGTGTGCGAACTGGCCGCAAGCGTGTTCAACGCGCCGGTGCGCGTCGGTCAGCCCAGGAATGGCATCGAAGGGTTGTCCGACACGGTGAACAATCCGGCCTACGCGACCGGGGTAGGCATTTTGCGCTATGTCGCGCTGACCTCACTTGCTGCTCAACACGGCGCGATTGTTGCGCCAGATATGCTGGCAGCGTGGGAAAGGATCAAGCACTGGTTTTCCAATCTTTTTTAATCGTTTTTTTTATCCATCAAAGGAGGATGCGCTATGTTCAGGATCGTTGAGGAAGCCACTCGGAAAGTCGAGGTAATCACTCATCAAGTAAAGATCAAGGTCGTTGGTGTGGGCGGCGGTGGCGGTAACGCGATCAACCACATGATCGAGGCTAAGATCAATGGGGTTGAGTTTATCGCCGCGAACACCGATGTTCAGGCACTGGAGAAAAGCAACGCCCCGACCACCTTGCAGTTGGGTGAACGAGCCACCGGCGGCTTTGGTGCCGGCGCCGATCCGGCCCTGGGGCGTGAAGCCGCGATCGAGACGCGTGCAAGCATCGAGGCAGCGCTCGCGGGTGCCGATATGGTGTTCATCGCCGCCGGTATGGGCGGCGGCACCGGTACCGGTGCGGCACCGGTGATTGCTGAAATCGCAAGATCCATGAATAGCTTGACCGTCGCGGTGGTCACCAAGCCGTTTGCGTTCGAACTCGACAAGCGCGCGCAGGTTGCCATCGAGGGGATCCGCGAACTGAACAAGCACGTCAATGCGTTGATTACGATTCCCAACGAGAAACTGTTCAAGGCACTCGGTGGGGATCAACCGTTGACCGATGCTTTCAAGGCAGCCGACGACATATTGTCCGGTGCCGTGCAAGGCATAGCGGAACTCATCACCTATTGCGGCTTGATCAACCTCGATTTTGCCGACCTCAGAACAATCATGAAGAACACCGGTATGGCGATCATAAGTTCTGGCCGTGGCGAAGGCGAGAATCGCGCGCATGACGCCGCGCAGCACGCGATCAACAACCCGCTGCTCGAAGATGTGGATCTAAGCAATGCCGGCGGCCTGTTGGTCAACATCATGGCGAGTTCCAGCCTCACCGGGGATGAAACCACGACCATCAATCAGTGCATGTCCGCGCTGGCGGCACCCGGCGCAACCGTCGTGATCGGCAAGGCAATCAACGAAGATATGAAGGACTCCATCAAAGTCACTTTGATTGCAACCGGTCTGGGTGATCCGAACCTGGATTCCGGGACTTCGGTTGCGGCCAACGGTGGGGGGACGCAGTCGCTCCTCGTAGCCGAGCCGGACAAGGAGCAGGTTGTGCCCCAATTGGACGGTCACGGAAAGTACGACATCCCTGCGATCGAACGCAGGAAGGGGCGCAATGGCAAAGGTGAACGGCGTAGGCAAGACAACAATACCGAGCATGAGCCACCCCTCTTTAATATCTCGGAAGCGTCTCGGAGAATTTTTAATGCCTCGTGGCATTCTCGCGACCGGAAAGAATAAGGTTTTCCTTGTACAGGAAGACTTCGTTCGCGACCAGAGTACGCGTGCGGGTGTTCCTCCAGCGTTTGCCGGGCTATCTTGATCGCTATAATCGGCAGAGATCACACCGAGGAATCGATAGCCGAATACCCTGCCAGATGCTCGCGCAACACCTGCCTCGTTTGTTCCATATGTGGTAGCGCAGCACACGTGATTGCTTGCAAGGCAAACATTGCTTAGAATGCTGGAACAACTTCAGTTGCGTGTCGTCGGTTGCTATCGAAGCAGGGTCGAGCTTGCTACCCCGCAAAGAAGATGCGGAGTGATGAAACAGCGGACCATAAAAAACTCTTTACCTGGAAAAGGCACCGGCTTGCACACCGGGGAGAATGTGCTGATTTACCTGCGTCCGGCCCCACCCGATACCGGGGTGGTTTTTCGACGCATGGACTTTGATGAGCCCGTCGATATTCCGGCGAGAGTCGCGAACGTGGTGGATACGACGCTGTCTACGACGCTGGGCATGGCGACCACGGACGGCATGGTCAGCATTTCAACGGTCGAGCACTTGTTGTCGACGATTGCCGCGTTTGGCATAGATAATATCTATATTGATCTGCAGGGTGGCGAAGTGCCGATCATGGATGGCAGCGCAGGTTCATTCGTGTTTCTGTTGCAGTCGGCCGGTACCGAACAACAGCAGGCACCGAAAAAGTTTATTCGTATTAAAAAGGAAGTTTTTGTCTCCGACGGGGACAAGTGGGAAAAGTTTTTACCGTACGACGGGTTTAAAGTCAGTCTCTCTATCGATTTTGATCATCCGGTTGTCCGTAATTGCGCGCAACAAGCCACGATTGACTTTTCGGAAGCTTCCTATATCAAGCATGTAAGCAGGGCGAGAACTTTCGGGTTCAGACGGGATTATGAGCAGTTGCGCGCCAACAACCGCGCGAAGGGGGGCAGTCTGCACAACACGGTCGTAATCGATGACGATGGCATCGTCAATGAGGAAGGGCTACGCTCTAAAGACGAATTCGTCAAGCACAAGGTGCTCGACGTGATCGGCGACCTCTACCTGCTGGGGAATAATCTTGTTGGTGCCTTTGAAGGACATAAAACCGGCCATTCCCTGAACAACCGGCTACTCGTGGAGCTTCTTAAAGATGACACCGCCTGGGAAGAAATCACTTACGAGAAGGAACAGGAAGTTCCCTATCGACTCCTTGCTTCTCTGGAGGAGGAGGACCATTCCTGACGGAGGCAACGCGTTGCCTCGGGCGAGGGTTACGATGCGTCGCGTGCCGCTTTGCGAGCGCCGGGCATGGGCTCACGCATCGTGCGGACCTTCATTCTTTTAAAACGGCATCTCAGTTCGGCACCGAACTCTTCATTCAACTGCTTCAGTATTTCCGCTTGTTGATAAAATAGGGGTGTTATGAATACGGCGTTGTCGGTGACCATATTCAGGCATGTTGCGTCATGACCGACTACCCAGCAATGCTCTGCCCAGTCCCGCGGAAGGCGGCTGCGAGCACTGGCGGTCATCCTGTCGAGCAGTTCCACCCGTTCAACCAATTTTTCGTCTATGGCAGCGTACAGTTGTTTCATCTTCGCCCCTGAACGAGGTAGTCCCCGGTTGTTGCTGCATGAAAAGCTTCGTACGCGCCTCATGCGTACGTCCATACCGTGTGAAGCAGTGCGCGCCCTCGACGTTGGCATGATCGACGATGCCTCGCCATGCTTGATGTATGGTAGCGGGAAGCCGTGAGCGTTGCCACCCATTTTTCCCTGGCGGGAAACGGATTGATCAGCCTTTTGAAGGCTGGAGAGATGGCGTTGAGCCAGCGGGTAGAAAAACTTTTGCCAGACTCGGTTGCCGGGTCGGCCACGCGGCTGTGATGGGGTAAGGAGTATGGCCGGTTTTTTTAGCAAATTGTTGCCGAGCCGCAACGATCGCTTGCTCAGAAAATACAGCAGGACCGTCGCCGTGATCAATGCGTTTGAGGATCAATTTCGCTCTCTTGACGACGCTGGCCTGCGTGCCAAAACCGATGCGTTTCGTGCGCGGCTGAAGCAAGGCGAGTCGTTCCAGGACATGCTGCCGGAGATGTTTGCGGTGGTGCGGGAAGCGTCCGGCAGGGTGTTGGGCATGCGTCATTATGACGTGCAGTTGATCGGGGGGCTGGCACTGAACGAAGGCAAGATAGCGGAAATGCGCACCGGCGAGGGAAAGACCCTGGTCGCGACCCTCCCTGCCTATGCCAACGCTCTGACGGGCAATGGCGTGCACATCGTGACGGTCAACGATTATCTCGCCAGGCGGGATACCGGGTGGATGGGCAAACTCTATGAGTTTTTGGGGCTCGAAGTCGGCGTCATCGTATCCGGGCAGTCCCCCGAGGAGAGGAAATCCGCTTACGCTGCCGATATCGCTTATGGCACCAACAATGAGTTCGGGTTTGATTACCTGAGAGACAACATGGTGCTGATGCCGCAACATCGGGTGCAGCGTAGACGGCACTTTGCGGTCGTCGATGAAGTGGACTCGATTCTGATCGATGAAGCGCGTACCCCCTTGATCATTTCGGGTCCGGTTGAGGACAGGCCGGACCTGTATCGCACGGTGGACGGGATAGTGAAAAAACTCAAGCCGGCGGCCAATGAGAGCGATGAAGGAGATTGCACGATAGAGGAAAAATCGAAACAGGTATTCCTGACGGAGCAGGGGCACGAACGGATAGAGGCATTGCTGGTGGAAGCAGGGCTGATGCAGCACGGCATCAGCCTCTACGATTCCGCCAACATCGGTCTTCTGCACCACGTGAACGCCGCCTTGCGAGCCCGGTTGCTGTTTCGCAAGAACGTCGATTATCTGGTTCGTGATGGGCAGGTGATGATTGTCGACGAATTTACCGGAAGGGTCATGCCGGGGCGCAGGTGGTCGGAAGGGTTGCATCAGGCGCTGGAAGCAAAAGAAAAAGTCGAGATACAGAATGAAAACCAGACGCTTGCCTCGATCACTTTTCAAAACTACTTCAGGTTGTACGATACCTTGTCCGGGATGACCGGAACCGCGGATACCGAAGCGTACGAGTTTCAGCAGATCTACGGCCTCGAAGTCGTCATAATCCCGACGGATAAGATCATGATACGGAAAAACTTAAGCGATCTGGTTTACGTGACGGAGAAAGAAAAGTACACGGCGATCATCGAAGACATCGGGAACTGTGCGGAAAACAATCAGCCGGTACTGGTCGGCACTGCTTCGATAGAAGTTTCCGAGCGCCTGTCGAAAGCCTTGAAACAGCAACAGACCGCGCACCAGGTGTTGAACGCCAAGCACCATGAGAGCGAGTCGCTGATTATCGCGAACGCCGGGTGCCCCGGGGCGGTGACGATCGCGACCAATATGGCCGGGCGAGGTACCGACATCGTGCTTGGGGGAGCGCCCGACAACGAGGGGATGGCAGACGGAGAAGATGCTGACGCTGGTGCGGCTGCGTCCGAATGGGAAGAACGGAACAAGGCGGTGATCGCCGCGGGAGGTCTGCACATCATCGGCACTGAACGCCATGAATCCCGGCGGATAGACAACCAGTTGCGAGGGCGCTCCGGACGTCAGGGAGACCCAGGATCCAGTCGCTTCTATTTATCTTTGGAAGACAATCTGATGCGCATCTTCGCCGGTGAAAAAGTCAAGGCGATCATGAATAAGCTGGGGGTGGAAGAAGGCGAAGCGATCGAGCACCACTGGGTCAATCGCGCGATCAGCAACGCGCAGAAAAAAGTCGAGGGACACAACTTTGATATGCGCAAGTCCCTGCTCGAATACGACGATATCGCGAACGAGCAGCGCAAACTGATTTACCAGCAGCGTGATGAGCTGCTCGACTCCGGCGATATCTCCGATGACGTTGGCAACATCCTGCCCGATGTAGTCGGCGAGCTGGTCGATCGCCATCTGCCGCGGGATCTGGTCGAGGAAGACTGGGATGTGGAGCGTCTTGAGCAGGTTCTGCAGAAGGATTTTTCGCTCGAGTGCCCGGTACGCCAATGGCTGACGCAGGAGGAGAGCATGACCCAGGAAGCGCTGGCCGACAGAGTGATTGCCTGGGTGACCGAGTTCTACCGCACCAAGGAAGCTTTGCTGGGGTCGGCGCGCATGCGCCAGACCGAGAAACTGTTGATGTTGCGGTTGCTCGACATCCATTGGAAAGAACACCTTGCTGCGATGGACTATCTGCGCCAGGGGATCGGCTTGCGGGGGTTCGCGCAAAAAAACCCTCGCCAGGAATACAAGCGCGAAGCTTTCGAGATGTTTGAAGCGATGCTGCAAAGAGTGCGTTACGATTTTATTTCTCGTCTGGTTTCGCTCAAGATGGAAGCGATACCGGAAGCGCTCGCGGGCGAACGTGTCGACCAGGAGAAAAAGGTTGTTTTTCGCCACGAAGAAGCTGGTAGCGTCTTGCATTCTTCGCCCGATGGCGTAGCGCCCGTCGGTCCGGGGTCCCAGGCCGCAGGTCGCGGGCCAGGGTTGCGCAAGATGTCGGCCGGGCCAATGCGCGCGGGAGCCTCGGCCGCAAGCCATGGGGCAGGGATGCGGAAAATGCCGCAGGAGAAGAAAAAAGCGATGCGGAAAGCCTTCAGGAAGGCCTCGAAAAGGCTCACGAGCGAGCAACTGCGGTCGGTTGCCGAGATGGTGTCGACGGGGCAATCGATGCGTGAAGCGATGGCCGCGGTACACAACGAGGCACAGGCTTCATCGGGCAAAAGCGCCGATGACGAAGGTCTGCACACCATTCGTCGCGATCATCCCAAGCTGGGGCGCAACGATCCCTGCCATTGCGGATCGGGGAAAAAATACAAGCGCTGTCATGGCAAAGTCGCCTGATTCGGCTTTCCTGGGCACCCTGCCGCTGCCCGTACCCGGTGTGAGACTGGAGTCGGCCGCCGCCGGCCTGCGTTACCGGGGTCGTGATGATGTCGCTGTGATTGAATTGTGCGAAGGCGCAGTAAAGACCACGCCAACCAACAAGGTCAGTGCTTCAAGGATTGAAAAGACAGACGAACAAACCCTCGATAGTATTGTGTATACTGATGACCATCGGGCCCACGCTGGCTTGTTCTCGCAAGCATGAAACCGTGAAGCGTAGCGCTAGCCAATTTGTTAAATACCAAAACCTGATTGCTTAGCATGAGTGCAGCATTAGAGCAAACTCATGCACCAGACATTCCGGACATTGCCAGCGCTTTGTCAAAATATCTTGGAGATCGTACATTCGGAACGATCCTTGCTGATCCGCCGTGGCGATTTGCTAACAGGACCGGGAAGGTTGCTCCTGAGCATCGTCGCCTGTCCAGATACCTCACACTGACTACTCAACAAATCGCATCACTTCCCCTGGACCGATATTCGGCTGACGCATCTCATTGTTACTTATGGGTGCCAAATGCACTATTGCCAGAGGGATTGCATGTACTGGAGGCATGGGGGTTTCAGTACAAAACCAACCTTATTTGGCACAAAGTACGGAAAGATGGCGGTTCTGATGGCCGTGGAGTAGGTTTTTACTTTAGAAATGTTACAGAGATTATTCTTTTTGGCGTGCGTGGGAAAGGTGCCAGGACACTTGATGCTGGACGCCGACAAGTCAATTTTATTGCCAGTCGTAAGCGTGAACACTCACGAAAACCCGATGAACAATACGACTTGATAGAAAGTTGTAGCTGGGGACCATATCTGGAGTTGTTTGGTCGCGGTACTCGCGAAAACTGGACAGTATGGGGGAATCAGGCTGAGGCTGATTATCAACCGGATTGGCCAACATACAGCTATAACTCAACAGCCGCACCTTGAAACTCTCCGACCTGATAGATGCCGGATTCGATGTTCAGGAGGAAAATCATGCGGTGGCCGTGCTTACAGAAGATTTTCCAGATCCACTTTCTGAACTTTGCGATACGTTGTTGGAGATTAAAATTGCAGACGTAGAGTTGATTCGCAGCGGTGGTGGTGAGGCAAATTCAACGCAGCGTCTTCGAGTGTCACTTGCAGAGAGAAATTGGATAAAGGAAAACATCGTAATACGAAAAATCGTTGATGGACAAGAGAAAACCGCAATTACCCATGAGATTGATCACATCCGACGGGCCGTCAACGGGGTGATTGCTCTTGAAATAGAATGGAACAACAAAGACCCGTTTTTTGATCGTGATTTAGAAAATTTTCAAAGGCTACATAGTGAAGGTGCGATCAGCGTTGGTGTGATAATCACGCGAGGCTACACACTGCAGAAGAGTCTTGTCGAGATCATCACCTCATGCGCGATCAGGCACGAGATACGAAATTTTGATGATCTCAAAATATTTGGCTTGGCTCCAACTGTAAGGCAACGCAAGATGGTGAAGGAGCCCAAGGTGGTGAAAGGTGGAGACAAATTGTTTGTAGAAGACTGGGCTCGTCATTTTGTGCAAGACAAGTTTGGCAGTTCTACAACCCATTGGGCTAAACTTCAAGATCGAATCAGCCGAGGCGTTGGCAATCCATGTCCGTTATTACTGATTGGAATCCCTTCAAATGTAATTTATGAAAAGGATTTACAGTGACAAAGAAAACCAATCTCAAAAAGAACAAGCTCAATGAAAACCTACGTCTCCCCACCACACCGTACAAGTTAGTCAAGTCTGTTATGGAATGTGGCGCATCGCGTCAAAAACGACCCAGGAAATAACATTGGTTGTGGCACTATCGTATATAGCTTCCAAAAAATACAAGCGCTGTCATGGCAAAGTCGCCTGATTCGGCTTTCCTGGGTACTCTGCCGCTGCCCGTACCCGGCGTGAGACTGGGGTCGGCCGCCGCCGGCCTGCGTTACCGGGGTCGTGATGACGTCGCTGTGATTGAATTGTGCGAAGGCGCGGTCACCGCAGGCGTGTTTACCAGCAATCGCTTTGGCGCGGCACCGGTTGTCGTTGCCCGGGACCATCTGGCGAGACGTGCGCCGCGCTATTTGCTGATTAACGCCGGGGTCGCCAATGCAGGTTTAGGCGATCCGGGCATCTCCGCGGCAAAGCACTGCTGTCATGCGCTGGCTGAATTGGCACAGGTGCCGGTCGAGGCGGTGTTGCCATTTTCCACCGGGGTCATCGGACAGGCATTGCCCGCGGAGAAGATTGTCGCGACCTTACCCGGTTTGCTGGAGAGCCTTTCTGCCGATGCCTGGCTGGATGCTGCGCGGGCGATGATGACGACTGATACCGTGCCGAAATCCGAAGGAGTTTCCTGTGCATGCGGCGATGCAGGCTTGCCCGTGACGATTACCGGCGTGGCCAAAGGGGCCGGCATGATCCATCCGGATATGGCGACGATGCTGGCATTTGTCGCCACCGATATTGAACTGAGTGTTGCCGAAGCGCGTTCGCTGCTGACCAAAGCCACCGAGCACTCTTTTCACTCGATTACAGTCGATGGCGATACCTCTACCAACGATGCTTGCGTCTTGTCGGCGACCGGGCGTTCCGGTATTCGTTTTTCTGCACTTGACGACGCCGGTCGCGTGGCGTTCAGCGAGGCGCTGTCGCGTGTGATGCAGGGCCTGGCAAAATCCATAATCCGGGATGCCGAAGGCGCGTCGCGTTTTATCACGATCGAAGTTGAGGGTGCCGCCGAACCGCGTGGTGCACGCGCGGTGGCGATGACGGTGGCGAACTCTCCACTGGTCAAAACCGCGTTGTCCTCCGGAGACCCGAACTGGGGGAGGGTGCTCGCCGCGATCGGGCGGTCGCCGGTCGCCGTGGACATCGGCAAGGTGGATTTCTACTTTGGCGATTGCCGCGTGGTGACGTCGGGTGTTGTTGACGGAGGGTATCGGGAGGAGAGAGGAGCCGCCGCGCTCGCTGGCCGCGAAGTCGTGTTGCGTATCGTGGTGGGTGCCGGACACGCTTCGGCTCGGGTATGGACTTCGGATTTGACCGCCGACTATGTCAGGATCAATGCCGATTATCGTTCGTGACGTCCCGTAGCAGTTCACCCGCTCTGACCCACATCGTGCTGGGGGTGATCGTGCGCGATCGGCAGGTGCTGGTCGCGTGGCGTGATCGACGGCTCCACCAGGGTGGTCGTTGGGAGTTTCCCGGAGGGAAGGTCGAACCGGGCGAGACCCCGCGGCAGGCACTGCAACGAGAGTTGCAGGAAGAACTGGGTGCGGCAGGCACTGTAGGTGAGCCGCTCATTCGCTTCAGGCACGACTATGGCGATCGGGTTTTGTTGCTTGACGCATACCGGGCGCAAATCGATCGGCTCGAGTCGTTCGCGAAGCACCACCGCGTGATTCGGTGGCGATCGATTCAGGATTTATGCGCGGAGGAGTTTCCGCCGGCGAACCGTTCGATTTTGAACGCGCTCCGGTTGCCGGAATTCTATGCCATCACGCCACCGGAGCTTCCGTCCTCGGCGCGGTTTGCCGATGGAAGGTTCGAAGCCTGGTTCGGCCGTTTGTCCGAAACCGGTGTCCGGCTGGCGTTGTTTCGCGCGAAGGGTATCGCCGCCGATGCGTATCGTCGGCTTGCGCGACGCGCTGTCGAGTGCGCGGGGAAGGCTGGGTTGGAACTGTTGCTGCATGATCTTCCCGAGTCGGTCGAAAGTCTTGGTGCGGCGGGCGTTCACTTGAGTCAAAGTGGTTTCTCCCGATGGGGAAGCAGGAAAAGAACCGGGTCTTCCCGATCCTGGTTTGCGGTGTCATGCCATGACCTGGGTGAACTACACGCGGCGGAGGAAGCAGGTGCCGACTTCTGTGTGTTGGGACCGGTCCGGTCTACGCCCGACCACGCCTGTTCCCTGGGGGCTGCCGCATTCGAGCAGCTCGTCGATCAGGCGCGCATCCCGGTTTACGCCCTGGGGGGCATGCGCCGCGAAGACCTCGCGTGGGTCAGAGGCTTCGGCACGCAGGGCGTTGCGGGAATCAGGTGCTTCAACGCAGGTGCATCTGCGGTCTTGCCAGGGGAGGCACGGCATGCATGACAGGCACTCTCGCTCTGCTTTGTCGCGAGGCGGAACGTCGCCACTTTTGGATGACACGCTTTCCTCTCTCGATCGAGAGCACTCTCCCAGCACGGCAGGTCAGCGCGCCTGCCTGTTGTATATAGATCTCGGGAAAGAGCGAGGCACGGACGACGCGGTAGAGGAATTTGTCGAACTCGCGCGTAGCGTCGAAGTCGATATCCGGCAGCTTTACCGAGTTCACTGCGCGCGTCCTTCGAGCAGGTATTTCATCGGTCGCGGCAAGGCCGATGAAATCAGGGATTACCTTGCACAGGAGAAGATTCCGCTGTTGATCGTGAACCTGGATCTTTCTCCCGCACAGGAGCGCAACCTCGAGCGGCTGTGGTGCGCGCGGGTATTGGGGCGCAGTGGCCTGATTCTCGATATTTTTTCCCGGCGCGCGCGCTCCCACGAGGGCAAGCTGCAGGTGGAACTCGCGCAACTCAATTATCTTTCGACGCGGCTGGTACGAGGATGGAGCCATCTTGAGCGGCAGAAGGGTGGTATCGGGTTGCGTGGCCCGGGTGAGAAGCAGCTCGAAACCGACCGGCGCTTGATCGGCAAGCGCGTGGCCAGGATCAATAAACATCTCGACCGCATCCGGTCGCAGCGGTGCCTGGGGCGGCGGATGCGCCGCAAATACGACATGCCGACGATCGCGCTGGTTGGCTATACCAACGCCGGCAAGACCAGCCTGTTCAATCGCCTGACGCGTTCCAAAGCGTATTCGGCCGACAAGTTGTTTGCCACGCTCGACCCTACCATGCGCCGGTTCAGGTTCAAGCGAGGCGGCGGCGACCGCACCATGATCGTCAGTGACACCGTGGGTTTTATCCGTGATTTGCCGGATACGCTCGTCGCGGCGTTTCATGCGACCCTGGTCGAAGTGCGTGAGGCGGATCTGCTTCTGCACGTAGTCGATGCTACCGTGCCCGCGCATTCCGGCCATCGCAAGGAGGTCGATCAAGTGTTGCATGCAATCGAGGCCACGGACATCCTGCAAGTGACCGTGTTTAATAAATCCGACCTGACACGGTGTTCCCCGGGCATTATGCGGGATGGTGCCGGCCGACCGGTATCGGCGGTGGTGTCGGCTTTGACCGGCGCAGGGATCGCGGAGTTGGAGAAGATGCTCATCGAGTTGCTGGCACCGCCGATGCGGTCTTACGAAGCCCGGATTCCTGTTAGCGCCGGAAGTTTGCGGGCCTTTATCTACGACCGTGGCGAGGTTGTGCGCGAAGAGTATCTACGCGCGCAGGGATGGCGGCTGCAACTGCGGTTGACGGATAGCGCGGCGGGAGAAATATTGAAGCGCGCCGACCAACTGGGATACGCTCTTGAGTTATCTCTGTCGAGCGGGAATCGGATGGGCTCCGGTCGGTGTTGAGATTGATCTTCCCCCTGATATAGGTCCACTTGAAATGAGAAAAAAACATCTTATCAGGCTGCTCGTGCTGCGTACTCGGCTGGGGTGGCGTAACCCAGCGAGCTATGTGGTCGTTGCTGGTTGTAGTGGCGGCGGCAGGCCGTGTTGTCCTAGGTTGTGTCGCCCTTGCGAATGCCTCGCCCCTACGAATGCTACAGCCACTCCCGAAATCAATTTTGATAAAATGCTACACTTCGCAAAGCACAAGCGGCAGGAGTAATCAATTGCCTTGGAATCAACCAAGAGATGGGCAGCAGCCCCCGGATCTCGATGAGATCTTCAGAAAAATCATCGCCACCATAAACCGCGTGTTGGGTGGCCAACGCGGCGGTGGGGCAGACAAAACGGACACGGGCAACACCTGGGGCAGTGGTGGTTTCGGCTTTCCCGGACTTGGGTTGTTCGCCATCGTGCTGGTGATCTGGGGGCTTTCGGGGATTTACATCATAAGCGAAGGGAGCCGCGGCGTGGTTCTGCGATTTGGAGAATACCAGGCGGTAACCAAGCCCGGTCCGCACTGGCATATTCCCTACCCGATAGAGACGGTGGAAAAAATCAATGTCGATAACATTCGCTCGGCCCAGAACAAGGCGCGGATGCTGACCAAGGATGAAAACATCGTGGAAGTCGAAATAGCGGCACAGTATCGGATCAAGGATGTTGCCAATTTCCTGTTTAACATCCGCTTGCCCGATACCGCGGAGACGTCGATCAACCAGACCGAAGGCACTCTGTTTCAGGTGATGGAAAGTGCTCTGCGCGAGAGCGTCGGCAAGAGTGAAATGGATTATATCCTTGGTGCGGGGCGTGCCGACGTCGCGGCCGCGATGCGTTCGTTGATGCAGACGACGCTGGATACGTACGAAGCGGGGCTTGAAGTGATCAGCGTCAATCTGCAGCAGTCGCAGCCGCCACAGGCGGTGCAGGATTCTTTTGCCGACGCGATCAAGGCGCGTGAAGACGAGATTCGCTTTGTCAACGAAGCCGAGGCGTATGCCAACGGTGTCCTTCCCGAGGCGCGCGGACGGGCGGCGCGGATGATCGAAGAGGCGACCGCGTATCGGGAGCAGGTAATCTCGAATTCCAAGGGTGAGGCAGACCGGTTTTTGAAGGTTTATGCAGAATACCGGAAGGCACCGGAAGTTACCCGTGAGCGCCTGTATTTCCAGGCGATCGAATCGGTGCTGTCGAAAAGCAGCAAGATCATGATGGACGTCAAGGGTAGCAACAGTCTTTTTTACTTGCCGCTGGACAAGATTCTGGAAAGTAGAGGCAACCCGCGGAGCGCGGAAGATTCCGGGAGATCGGATGCTGCGGGACAACCGCCTCTGTCGCCACGGGACCGGATGCGGGAAGAGGTCTCCAGGTTGCGTCAGGGCAGGGAGTGACAGGATGAACAAAGTGACTCTGTCTGTGCTGGTTTTGGCCCTGGTGCTGCTTTTCACGTCGATCTACGTGGTCGATCAGCGTGAGAAAGCGATTCTGTTCAGGCTGGGCGAGATCGTTCAATCCGATATAGCGCCAGGGCTGCATTTCAAGGTGCCGTTCATCAACAACGTGCGCAAATTCGACGCACGCATCCTGACGCTGAATGCCAGACCGGAAAGCTTTCTCACGGTCGAGAAGAAAAACGTGACCGTGGACTTCTTCGTCAAATGGCGCATTCTGGATGTCGCCCAATATTACCGGGCTACGCGTGGCGAAGAGCGCAACGCGCAGAGCCGTCTGTCACAGATCATGAAGGATGGGCTGCGCAACGAATTCGGCAAGCGCACGATACGTCAACTCGTGTCCGGCGACCGCAATGAAATTATGGACAACCTGCAGGTCAAGGCCAATAAGCTGGCCAGGGAACTCGGCATAGAGATCGTCGACATTCGGGTCAGCCGGATTGATCTTCCCGACGATGTCAGCGGCTCGGTTTATGAGCGCATGCGCGCAGAACGCAATCGAGTCGCGCGTGATTTTCGGGCGCGCGGGCAGGAGCAAGCCGAACGCATACGCGCCACAGCCGATCGCAGGTACACGGAGATTACCGCCGATGCGTATCGCCAGGCCGAGGAAATTCGCGGGGAAGGCGACGCGCAGGCGGCGAAAATTTATGCCCAGGCATATGAATCCGACCCCGAGTTTTATTCATTTTTTCGCAGCATCAACGCCTACGTGAATTCATTCAGCAGTAAAAACGATATGTTGGTGCTTGAGCCGGATTCGGAATTCTTCCGCTATTTTGCCGACCCGCAGGGCCGGTAGAAAAACGGGCGCAAAGCCCTCACCCTCAGGCCAACCCGCGCAGAGGTATCGCTGATGCAGTGGTCGGATTTATTTGCCGCCGTAGCGTTGTTGCTGGTATTCGAGGGTATCCTGCCTTTTTTGAAGCCGGAAGCTTTTCGCGCCTTTGCAAAAAGGCTGGAATCCATCAGCGATCGCCAACTGCGCGTGGGAGGATTTCTGCTGATGCTCTCCGGCGTGATCGTGCTCCTGGTCGTTCGTTGATCCGTGCCGGCTGTTGGAGGCATGCTTACAGCGTGTCGGTGGCGCGTTGCGCTGGAGATCGCCGTTGCTGGTTCGATGCCCCCTCTTCGACCATCTCGCGGATCAGGCGGGCAACTTTTTCTCCGGCACCGCCGTCGCCCAGCGCCCGCTTGACCTGACTCAACTCGTGCCTGGTTCGTCGCCTGCGCTCCTCGTCTTCAAGCAGCGAGCGGATTTCCTGGCAGATTCTGTCGGCGCTGGCCTGATACTGGATCAGCTCCGGGGCGATCTCTTTGCCTGCGATGATATTCACCATACCGATGAAGGGTGTTTTCACCAGTTTTTTCAGCAGGACGTAAGTAATCCATGAGAGCCTGTAGACGATGACCATTGGAATGGTGCCGCAGGCCAGTTGTAGCGTCGCGGTACCCGAAGCGGTAATCGCGACATCGCTGTCGGGGATGGCGGAGTAGGGTCGGGCCCGTACCAGGGTGCACTCGAGACGGTATTTCTGCAGCTTTTCCTGGACGAAGGCTGCGGGGATGTTCGCCGCGAGCAGCAGCGAGAACCTGATCGTCCCGGGCGTTTGTACCGCGATTTTTTTGCTTGCCCGGCACAGTACCGGCAACAGGCGCCTGACTTCGGTCATTCGGCTACCGGGCATCAGCAGAACGGTTTTCTCCCCGGGTTTTTTCCCGTCATCCGGTGGCGGTCGGCTTTGCCTCATTTCATCGACCAGAGGGTGCCCGACGTAACGAACCGGGACGCCCGCATCCAGGTAGATTTTTTCTTCAAACGGGAAGATGACGGCCATCATGTCGATTCGGTCGGCGATGATTTTCACGCGATTTTTTCTCCACGCCCACACCTGCGGGCTGATGTAGAACAGTGTTCGTATTCCCAGCTTGCGCGCCTCCCTTGCAAGCCTGAGGTTGAACTCGGGATAGTCGACGAGTACCAGCAAGTCCGGTGATTCTTCCGCGAGCGCCTGCTGCAGGCATCGGTAGGCTCGTTTGATTTTCGGATAATGCAAAACCAGCTCGGCTATGCCCGCCAAAGCCAGTTCCGAGGCGTCGATCAGTTGCCGCATTCCGGCTTGTTTCATTCTTGCGAGCCCCATGCCGAAGCAATCGAACCGCTGTCCATCGCTGTCGTGGTTTTTGCTCAGCAGGGCTTTTATGACGGCACTGGTGTGCATGTCGCCGGATGCTTCCCCGGAGACAAACATGATCTTGTAAGCCCGAGGTCGTGCCGGCGCACTCACTGCAGCGCTCCGACGATGGTGTCGGCTATGTATTCTGCGTCTTCGACGGGCAGTTCGGGAAACATCGGTAGCGACAGGCATTGGCGGCTGACGCGCAGTGCCTGATCGTATTCGGTGCCGCGAAAAAGGTTTTGCAGGGAGGTCTGTTCGGGCAGGGTCCGTGGATAGTAAATACGGCTGCCGATCTTCGCTTTGTCCAGGGCGGTTTTGATGGCATCGCGTCGCTCGCACAGCACCGTGTACTGGTTGAATGCATGTTCGCATTCTGCCGTCTCGGTTGGCGTTTGCAGACTTCCCTGCAAAGCGGCCGTGTAAACGGACGCGAGCCGCCGTCGCCGCTGGTTGAAGTCTTTCAGGCTGCGTAGTTTTACGCGTAAAACAGCCGCCTGAATTTCGTTCAGGCGACTGTTATACCCGATGATCCGGTGCCCTTCTGCGTTATCACGGCCATGGTTGCGCAGCATCCGCATGCGCTGCGCGAGTTCCTCGTCGTTGGTGGTGACAAGACCGCCGTCACCGCAACCGCCAAGGTTTTTGGTCGGGAAAAAACTGTGACAGCCCGCGAGCGCCAGTGCGCCGGCATAGCGGTTCCCATAGCGCGCGCCAAACGCTTGCGCGCAATCCTCTATGAGAACCAGGTCGTGGCGCTCGGCGATGGCCTGCAAGGTGTTCATCTCGGCGGGGTGGCCATACAGGTGGACCGGCATGATCCCCCGGGTTTTGGCGGATAAGGCCGCTTCAACGGCGGCCGGATCCAGAGTGAAAGTCGCGGGGTCTATGTCGACCAATACCGGGGTGGCGCCAGCGTGTAGTATGGCCTCGGCGGTTGCGACAAAAGAGAACGCGCTGGTGATGACTTCATCGCCGTTGCCGACACCGGCAGCGCATAGTGCCAGCTGCAGGGCATCGGTTCCGCAGGCGCAGGCGATCGCGTGGCGAGTGCCGATAAACGCGGCAACCTCCTTTTCAAACATGGCGACTTCCTCGCCCAGGATGAAATTTCCCGTGGTAAAAACGCGCTTGATGGCTGCGTCGATCTTGCTGTTTAGTACGCGATGTTGCTGGCTCAGGTCGAAACTGGGAATGGCTCTGTCCATGCGCTCAATGCGTCATCGCTTTGGCGATGCGCAACGCGATATCGAGTGCGAAACGTCCTTCTCGCCCGCTTACCAGGGGCTGTCTGTTTGCGTGAATGCACCCCAGGAAGTGTTCGATTTCAGCCTGCAACGCGTCGGAGCGGGGAAATTTTTTCTCCTTGCATTCTATGCGGTACTCGCCCTTATGGTGGCACACCGTGTGGCAGTTATTGTAGAAGTCTATCGAAAAGTAGTGATCCTTTTGAAACAGGCGCAGCTTTCTTTCTGTCTTGCGGCTGATACGGCTCGCTGTGACGTTGGCGGTGCAGCCATTCGCGAACTCGATGCGGGCGTTGGCGATGTCCGTGTTGCTCGATAGAATGCCGGATCCGTTGGCCCGGATATCGGTGACCTCGGAAGCCACCAAGTACAGGATGATGTCGAGGTCGTGGATCATCAGATCACGGATTACGCACTGATCCATGGTTCCGCTTCTGAACGGCATCAGGCGAGTGCTCTCGATATACATGGGTTCAATCAGGAGACCGTCCAGGCCAAGCAGGGCGGGATTGAAACGCTCCACGTGGCCGATTTGCAGCAATTTCCGGCGGCGATCGGCGATGCGTATCAACTCGTCGGCTTCCTCGAGCGAAAGCGTCATTGGCTTTTCCAGCAGCACATGCGTACCATGGTTCAGAAACTCGCGGGCGATCTCGTAATGGGTCTCGGTCGGTGTCGCTATGCTGACCGCGTCGAGTGTGCCCAGCAGTTCGCGGTAGTCGGTTACGAACCGGGTGGAGTACGTTGCGGCGGCTTCACGACAGGCTTTTTCATCTATGTCCGCGACTGCCAGCAAATTGCAACCCTCGATTTGCGCGTATTTCTGCGCGTGGAACTTCCCCAGATGGCCGGTTCCAATAACGCCACAGTTCAGGGTCGGCATGGAGTTCAATTTTTCCGCAGCATGGTTTATTTTAGCCCAATCGAATCCGGGATGACAAAAAGGATTTTTGGCAGGCGTGAGGTGCTGCCCGATTTCGGCAACGTGCTGGTTGCGGGCGTAGATGAGGCTGGGCGCGGCGCGCTCGCCGGCCCGGTGATCGCCGGCGCGGTCATTCTTTCGTTGTCGTCTGTCGGCACGCGCTACCGGGATTCGAAGACGCTTGGTTCCGCCAGGAGAGAGCAGTTGTCTCGTATGGCGAAGAGCGAGGCGGTCGATTGGGCGATCGGTCGCGCCGAAGTGGAAGAAATCGATGCAATGAATATCCTCAACGCCAGCCTGTTGGCAATGGCGCGCGCGATCGCCTCGCTCAAGGTCGCCCCGGAGTTGGTGCTGGTCGATGGCAACCGCGCGCCCGGCGTTACTTTGCCCTGCCACGCGGTAATTGGCGGAGATGATCGCGTGGCAACGATCAGCGCCGCTTCAATCGTCGCCAAGGTCGAGAGGGACTTTGAAATGCTGCAGTGGCATCGGCGTTATCCCCATTACAATTTTGCTTCGCACAAGGGCTATCCGACCCAGGAGCATCTCCGCAATCTCGACAGATACGGCGTCAGCGCGATTCACAGAAAATCGTATCGCCCTGTCAGGGAAAGGTCAGGGCGTCACGCCCCCGGGACGGAGACGTCACGATGAGTTTTGTTCACCTGCACCTGCACTCGGAGTACTCCTTGTCCGACGGTTTGTTGAAAATGGAAGGGCTGGTTGAACGCGTCGTCGCCGATGGTGCCTCGGCGGTGGCCTTGACCGACGCGGGCAATCTGTTTGGCGCAGTGAAGTTCTATAGCGCGGCGATCAAAAAGGGTGTGAAGCCGATTATCGGCTGTGAACTCAAAATGCTTCGGCAGGAAAGTTCCGGCTCCCCCGGTGTTTGCCAGGAAAGAAGGAAAGAAGAAGACTTCTGTTCGGTCGTCGCGCTGTGCATGAACGGCCAGGGATATCGGAACCTGACCCGGTTGATTACCCGCGGCTGCCTGGAAGGGCAGACTCGTGGAGGCGCGCTGGTGTGCCGGGAATGGATAGCGGAATTCAGCGAGGGGTTGATCGTGTTATCCGGTGGAGTGCGCGGTGACGTCGGTCAGCATCTGGTGGCAGGCGAGCACGCCGAGGCAGAGGCGGCCTTGCAGTTCTGGAAGCAGCATTTTCCGGATCGATACTACCTGGAAGTGTTTCTCACCGGGCGCGCGGGAGAAGACCTTTATTTTCGGCGGGTACTCCCTTTGGCGGAAGGTCAGCGGCTTCCCTTGGTGGCGACGAACGATGCCTGCTTTCTCGAAGAGAAAGATTTTGACGCGCACGAAGTACGCGTGTGCATCGCCCAGGGAGGGTATCTCCTCAACGATGCCAGGCGCTCGCGTCGCCACAGCCCGCAACAGTATTTCAAAAGCGGCAGGGAAATGCGCGAGTTGTTCGCCAGCCTGCCACAGGCGCTGGAGAACGCGGAACAGATCGCCAGGCGTTGTACCGTGATCATCGATCAAGGCGGGACGTTGCTGCCCGATTTTGCATTGCCAGAGGGTGTTACCGAGCGGCAGTATTTAACCGACGAGGCAGCTCGCGGGTTGCGGCAGATTTTGGGAGAAGATGGCGTTACCGAGGCGTATCGGAGCCGGCTCGAGCAGGAGATCCGGATTATTCTTGAGACCGGGTACGCCGGGTATTTTCTGATCGTTGCCGATTTTGTCCGCTGGGCAAAGCAGCAAGGGATACCGGTGGGTCCCGGACGCGGTTCAGGGGTGGGTTCGCTTACGGCGTATGCGTTGGGAATTACCGAACTTGATCCGATTCAGTATGAACTGCTGTTTGAGCGGTTTCTGAACCCGGACCGGGTTTCTCCGCCCGACTTCGACATCGATTTCTGCATGGAAAATCGTGACCGCGTCATTGATTACGTCGCCGAGCGTTATGGGCGCGACAAGGTATGCCAGATCATCACCTTCGGCCGCCTGTCCGCGCGGCAGGTGGTGCGTGACGTGGGACGCGTGCTCGGGCACCCCCCCGGCTACAGGGATTACCTGGCCAAGCTGATACCCGACAGCCTGAATATCACCCTGCGCGGTGCCCTGGAGCAATCGCCGGATCTCAAGCTACAGTATCAGTCCGAAGAAAAAGTAAAGGAAATCATTGATACCGGTATGCAACTCGAAGGTCTGGTTCGCGATCCGAGCACGCACGCCGGGGGAGTGATTATCGCTCCGAAACCGCTGGTCGAATATACCGCGCTGTATAAAAATCACCGGGAACAGACCGTCGTTACCCAGTTCGACATGAAAGATATCGAAGCGATCGGTTTGGTGAAGTTTGATCTTCTCGGCCTCAAGACGCTGACGATGTTGCGTTTGACCGCCAGGATCATCAAGGAATACGCGGGTGAGGAGATTCTGTTGAGCGAGATCCAACTGGACGATCCCAAAGTCTATGGACTGCTGCAAAGCGGCGAGACCAGGGCGATATTCCAGCTTGAGTCCGAAGGTATGCGCAACCTGATCGTCAACCTGAAGCCCGACCGCTTTGAAGACATCATCGCGCTGGTGGCCTTGTATCGCCCCGGTCCCCTGGAAGCCGGCATGATCAATTCCTATATCGACCGCAAGTACGGGCGCGAAGAGGTCAGATACCTCCATCCGGTGCTTGAGCCGGTGCTTCGTTCGACCTTCGGCGTAATCGTGTATCAGGAGCAGGTGATGCAGATCGCGCGCGAACTGTCGGGATACACGCTTGCCGCCGCTGACACTTTGCGCCGTGCCATGGGGAAGAAACTGTCCGAGGAAATGTCCCGCCAGCGGGATGCCTTTATCGATGGGGCGGTCGCGCGAAAGGTGACGCCCAAAGTCGCCAGAGACGTTTTCAACATGGTCGAGTATTTCGCGCAATATGGCTTCAACAAATCTCACTCGGCTGCCTATGCGTTGATCGCGTACCAGACGGCGTGGTTCAAAACACACTATCCGGCTGCGTTTATGGCGGCGGTCATGACGGTGGACATGGGCAACATCGACGGCGTCGTGGATTCGGTTTATGAGTGCCGCGCGCTGGGATTGAAGGTCAGGCTGCCGGACGTAAACTGCTCACAAAGCGGGTTTACCGTGATGGGGGCCGACACCATTCTCTATGGCCTCGGCGCCATTCGTACCGTCGGAAGGGGCGCGGCCGAGATGATCATCGAGGAGCGAGAAAAAAATGGCGTCTACAAATCATTGATGGATTTTTGTGTGCGTAGCGTGCGCAATAAAATCAGGAAAAACACGGTCGATTCCTTGCTACGTGCGGGGGCGCTGGATGCTCTGGGGAAATCCCGTCTGGCGATGCTGCAAAACCTGGATACAAGCTACCGGAGCGCAGAGGCGCTGGTTCGGGATCAGGCTGTCGGGCAAGTCAGTCTGTTCGGCGGCGATGAACGGCCGGACCCGGACTCGGACGTTTCGCTGGATGAGGTTCTGGCACAGGGGGAGCGGCGCCGGGTGCAGGAGGAGTTGCTGCATTGCGAAAAGGAAATGCTTGGTCTTTATCTGAGTGAGCACCCCATCACGGCCTGCGTGCAGGAAATCGATCGGATGGTGAGGCGCAGACTGGTCGATGAGAAGAAAATCGCCTCCAGCAAGAGGGCGCGCAAGGATGCACCGGTCTATCGCTTTGCCGGTGTCATTATCGGGGTTCGGTGGCGCGGCCAGCGAGGACGAGGCGCCTTGTTTTCGCTCGAAGATGGGGATCACCGAATCACGTTCAGCATTTTTGATGAAACCTATCGTGCTTACCAAAAGCTGCTTTCCTGGAAAGGGGTCGTCGTTGTCGAGGGGCGTAAGGTCTCTGACGTCAAGCGTGATACTTCTCGCTGGCACGCGGTCGGCATCATGACGCTCGATGAAGCGCGCGCAAGACTTGCCAGGTTTCTGTCGATTTCACTGACGGTTCGCGCCGGTCATAATCTCGCGACCGAGCTCAGGGAATTGCTCGAAGACTACGTCTGTGATGACGGCTGTCCGGTGAGGGTGCGTCTCAAGGTCCCCGATGCCTGCACCGAGCTCAGGTTCGGCAAAAGCTGGCGGGTCAAACCGTGCGAGAAACTGTTGCGTCGCATCGAGAGCTTTGATTCGGTCGAGCGCGCGCAGTTGGTTTATTAGGTAGAATCGGGACAGTGGCTGATCAGCAGGACAATTTGCGCCAGCAGGATACTTTTCCGCGCGGCAAGAATTCAGGTTACCTCGTATTCGAGCGTCCGATTGCCGAGCTTGAGTCCAAGCTGGCCGAATTGCGCTATCTTTCCGAAAAGTCCGACTCGGTCAATATCGACAATGAAATCAGGAGCCTCGAAAAGAAGCGCAACAAACTGCGAAAATCCATTTACTCGAACCTCAGCCCGTGGCAGACAGCGCAGCTTGCGCGTCATCCTGACCGTCCGTACACGCTGGACTATATCGACGCCATGTTCACTGACTTCGAAGAGTTGCATGGCGACCGACAATTCTCCGATGACCATGCGATCGTCGCGGGCATCGCGCGGTTTGACTCCACGCCTGTCGCGGTTGTAGGTCATCAGAAGGGGCGCAGTACCGAGGAGAAACTGCGTCGCAACTTCGGAATGTCGAAGCCCGAAGGCTACCGCAAGGCCAAACGCTTGTTCGAGATGGCGCAACGATTCCAGTTGCCGATTCTCAGCTTTATTGATACGCCCGGGGCGTACCCGGGTATAGACGCCGAGGAGCGTGGTCAAAGCGAGGCAATCGCGACCAACCTGAAATTAATGTCGCAACTGCAGACCCCCATTATCAGCATCATCATCGGCGAGGGTGGGTCGGGAGGAGCGCTTGCGCTGGGGGTTGCCGACTGTACGTTGATGCTGCAGTACAGCGTCTACTCGGTAATTTCTCCCGAAGGTTGCGCGGCGATTTTGTGGAAGGACGCGAACCAGGCAGAATCCGCTGCTTCAGCGCTTAAAATTACCTCTCAAAACCTCGCCGAACTTGGCTTGATCGACCAGGTAATCGAAGAGCCTCCGGGGGGCGCACACCATGATTTCCCGGAACTTTGTTCGCAACTGGGGAAAGTTCTGTCCGATCAACTGACCCGATTGAGAACGATGAACATCGAAACCCTGCTCGAAACGCGTTACCAGAAGCTGATGAACGTGGGGTCTTTTGCCGCCGGTTAGAAGTGTCGGCCAGCTTGTCCTTGCCATCCGTGCCGGAAGCTACCTTGCAGAGTTGCGTCCACCGGGCGGCTTCCGCGGCGGGCGCAAACCGGGTGTGGATCGCGGTGAGCGGAGGGATCGACTCGACGGTGTTGCTGCATCTGGCGTCCGGATGCTTCTCCGGGGCCAGGATCGTTGCGGTTCACGTCAACCATGGTTTGCACCCGGATGCCGGTGAATGGGAGCGGTTTTGCCAGCGCGTTGCGGCGCGCCTGGGTGTGGCCTTTCGCTCGTTGCGTGTGCAGGTGGAAGGCGGACGCGGGGTCGAAGCAGCGGCGCGTGACGCGCGTTACGCCGCGCTGAAACCGTTGCTGTTCCCGGGTGACGTGCTGATGACCGCGCACCATAGCGAGGATCAGGCCGAGACCGTGTTGTTGCAGATGTTACGTGGTGGTGGCCCGGCAGGACTGGCGGCGATGCCGCAGCGCATGCGCTTTGGGGCAGGCAGTCTGTTACGTCCGTTGCTTGAAGTACCGCGTCGGCAGATCGAACTTTTCGCTCAGCGGTTTAACATTGAATACATGGATGACCCCGATAATGACGATCCAGGACGTGACCGTAACTATCTGCGCCATCAGGTAGCACCTCAACTCAGCGCACGCTGGCCGGCATGGCAGAAAACCCTGTCCCGCGTTGCCCGCCACCAGGCTGAAGCGTGCGACTTGATTCGACAACTGGCGGAGCAGCGTTATCGCGATTGCCGCGGGACCGATGGCACCCTGTTGGTTGAGTGCTGTCGCAGGCTCGATGACGCCGAAAAGAAGATGGTCTTGCGCTACTGGATTCAGCGCGCACGGTTGCCGACTCCCTCAGAGAAGCAACTCGCTCAGTTGGTCGGGACTTTCCTGTCCCGGCAGGTGGGCCCCGGTGCTTTGGTGGCCTGGCCGGGCGCCGAGGTCCGTTATTACCGTGGGGGACTGTATGCGCTGCCCCCCCGGGTGGCATCAGATGCGTCTTTGCGCGGCGAGCATGCTCTCCGCTGGGCTGGCGGTACCGACCTGGCACTGCCGGAGCTCGGCGTCAAACTGACCTGGAAGCAGTTGCGCGTACGCGCTCCGGGATTGGCCGACGCCGAATTTCTTAGCGTGCGATTGCGTTGCGGTGGAGAGCGGTATGCGTATCCCGGTTTCCATAAAAAACTGAAGAAGGTTTTCCAGGAGCTTGGGGTCCCACCTTGGGAGCGGGACCGGATACCCTTGATTTATCTGGATGAAGAGTTGCGTCTGGTTTGGCTGCCTGATCGACCAAGTCAGGCTACAGCCCGGATCTCGAGGGCACCATAATATTGTTTTTTTCAATGGGTTATTGTTTTCTTTTCACAGGGTTTTTCACGGTTTTTTTGCGGGGTCTGCCGAAGCATGCGAGCTTGTTTTACAGGCCCTTATTTCAAAATGCCCGGGTGGTTCGGGGTATGCTGTTGATTGGTTGAGCCGCGCGTCAGGTTGCGTAAGCTACTGGCTGCACTCGGCATCGAGGCAGGGATTTTGCGGGAGGTCGCATGGAAGTTGCCGGGATCGGTAGCACGGGAGGCGGAAAGCAGACGAGGCATGTTGGGCGCCGGGCGCGACTGGATTGCTTGTGAAGGCAAGGAGAATCCTGGTAATAGGTCCAGCCTGGCTGGGTGACATGGTGATGGCGCAGAGCCTGTTTATGGCTCTGAAGCACCTGAACCACGAGCATGTGATCGATGTCATGGCACCGCCTTGGTCCGCGCCGGTGCTCGCACGCATGCCGGAGGTGAGAAATGTCCTTGAAGTGGATATAAGCCACGGTGAGCTGGGGCTTTTGAAGCGGCTGTGCATCGCGCGGGGATTGCGGGGCAGGTACGATCAAGCCATCGTGTTGCCCAAATCCTTCAAGTCCGCGTTGATCCCCTGCTTTGCAGGTATTCCCCAACGTACCGCTTATCGGGGTGAGATGCGTTACTGGATCGTCAACGACATGCGGACGCACGAGGCAGGCGTTGCGACCAAAGCCGTCGAGTGCTACGTAGCCCTGGGAGCGGATCGGTCACTCCTCGGACAGGTTCCTGCGGTGGGTTTTCCTGCGCTACAGGTGCGTGCAGACAAGCGCCGCGAGGTAGCGGGGAGGTTGGGAATAGATGTAACCGCTCCCTGCGTCGCGTTGCTTCCCGGGGCCGAATTCGGGCCGTCCAAACGGTGGCCGGCAAGGTATTTTGGCGAATTGGGGGCCTTGTTGTCGCGGCAAGGGTTTGAGGTATATGTATTCGGTTCTTCCAGGGAGCGCGCCATGGGTGAGGAAGTCGTCGATGCGTCGGGCGGCAGTGCCAGGAGCCTGTGCGGGCAGACCAGCCTGGAAGAAGCCATCGATTTGCTGTCTATGGCGAGCGTCGCCATTGCCAATGACTCCAGACTGATGCACGTTGCAGCGGCGCTGAAGAGGCCGGTGGTCGCTCTTTACGGAGCGACCACGCCCGCGTACGCTCCGCCTCTGTGCGATCGGATGAGAATTCAGTACCTGGATCTGGATTGTAGCCCTTGCAGGGAGAGGCAGTGTCCGTACGGGCATTATGCCTGTCTGCGTAATCTTGCCGTACGCAGGGTATACGAGAGCGCGGTAGAGTTGCTGGCTGGTGACATCCCGGCCTCTTCGGTTGCGGCATTGCGGGCGGCAGGCAGGGGCGCTCGTGAAGCACCGGCCATGGTCGCCGTTCGCCTTGGGAATGGCAGCCTTCGGGAAGGCTGACGCTTGACTGAAAACCTGGATGATGGATATAATCTGCCAACCAAACGCGACTGTAACAAGTTTCTTTTCTCTTGGACTAATACGGCAGGGTTGCCGCATTGCACGTACCTGTTCGAATTCTCGACAATGATCAGCGACAAACCCGAAGAGAAAGACGAAAGCGGTACAGAGACCGTGTCCCAGCCAAGGGACTTGTCGCGACGCAACTTCCTGACTACCGCCGCGAGCGCGATAGGAGGCATCGGCCTTGCCACGTTGGCATGGCCGTTCATTTCTTCCCTGCAGCCCAGTGCCCATGCCAAGGCGGCTGGCGCGCCGGTGACCATTGATCTCGACAAGCTGGGCGAAGGTGAATTGATGCGTGAGGAATGGCGCGGCAAGCCGATCTGGGTCGTGCGCCGGACCCAGGCGATGCTGGATGAGCTACAAAATCCGTCCGACCTCGCAAGATTGCGGGATCCCGCGTCCGAAGTGCCGCAACAGCCCGAGTACGCCCGCAATGAATATCGCTCGATCAAACCCGAATATCTGGTCCTGGTCGGTATCTGCACACACCTGGGATGCTCTCCTGCATTTCGACCTGACGTCGCTCCTGATGATCTGGGGGCTGCGTGGGAGGGTGGGTTTTTCTGTGCCTGCCATGGGTCTCGATTCGATCTGGCGGGGCGGGTCTATAAAAACGTGCCGGCGCCGAAAAACCTTGAAGTGCCTCCGTATCGCTACGTCACGGACAACCGGATCATCGTCGGGGAGTCCGATCAAGAGGATACTTGATGGCTAATACGACACAGCCCGGTACCGGAGGGTTGATCGGCTGGATAGACGCCCGTTTCCCGCTTACCAAGGTGTTCCGTGAGCACCTGGCCGAATATTACGCGCCGAAGAACTTTAATTTCTGGTATTTTTTTGGCTCCCTGGCACTACTGATGCTGGTGTTGCAGATCGTCACCGGCATTTTTCTCACCATGCACTATAAACCCGACGCGGAGAAAGCGTTCGCCTCGGTTGAGTACATCATGCGTGACGTCGATTGGGGATGGCTGATCCGTTATATGCATTCAACAGGAGCATCGGCCCTTTTCCTCGTTATTTATCTCCACATGTTCAGGGCCTTGCTGTACGGTTCCTACAAGCAACCGCGCGAGCTGTTGTGGCTCATCGGAATGTTTCTTTACATTGCGTTGATGGCCGAAGCCTTCATGGGCTATCTGCTGCCGTGGGGGCAGATGTCCTACTGGGGGGCGCAGGTGATCATCAACCTGTTTGGTGCCATTCCGTACATAGGACCGGATCTGGCGTTATGGATTCGCGGAGACTACGTCGTTTCGGATGCGACGCTGAACAGGTTTTTTTCCTTTCACGTGATCGCGGTGCCGCTGGTTCTGGTCGTATTTGTATTTTTACATATCGTAGCGTTACACCAGGTCGGCTCCAACAACCCTGACGGGATCGAGATCAAGGAAAACAAGAACAAGCAAGGCATACCCTCGGACGGCATCCCTTTCCATCCGTATTACACGGTCAAGGACATCGTTGGCGTGACGGTGTTTCTGCTCCTGTTCGCGGCGGTCGTCTTTTATATGCCGGAGATGAACGGTTATTTCCTCGAAGCGGAAAACTTTGTGCCGGCCAACCCTTTGTTGACACCCGATCATATTGCTCCGCTTTGGTATTTCACGCCTTTCTATACGATTCTGCGCGCGATTCCTGATCCTTGGTACGGGGTGCTTGCGATGGGGGCGGCGATCGTGGTTCTGTTTTTTCTACCGTGGATTGATAAAAACCCGGTGAAATCGATTCGGTATCGCAGCATGCTGCACAAGCTCAACCTGATGATTTTTGCGGTTGTATTTATCGTTCTCGGTTACCTGGGGACGATGCCCGTGCGTCCGTTGCTGGTTGAAATGGCAGTGCGTTTCAGCGAGTTGTATTTTCTGTTTTTCTTTTTCCTGTGGGTTTTTGGAAAACCGCGCAGCAGCAGGGTGTGTTACAGCAGTTTCTTGCTGATTCTGGGTGTGATTACCCTTTACGACTACTGGCGCATCTCTCCCGACATCGCGGATTACGTTACGTGGGGCTGGTTTATTCCTGCCGTTTACCTGGCAGTATTTCTGCTGTCACCGATATTTACGACGCTGGCCGAGGATCAGCCGGTCCCGAACAGGCTTACATGAGGATAGCTCGTCTGGCATTGCCGCTTGCGGTACTGTTGTCCGGGGGTGCCGTTTCCGGGGCGGCTTCGGCCGCGGATACCGGGTATCCGCTTGAAGCGGCAAACGTCGCGCTGTCCAGCCTTGGAGCCTTGCAGCGAGGAGCCAGATACTTTGTCAATTACTGCATCAGTTGTCACAGCGCCCAGTACAGTCGCTATGAAAGAATCGGCGAGGACCTCGGGCTGACCGAAGAGCAGGTCAGGGAAAATCTTATTTTTACGCGACAGAAAATCGGAGAATTGCTGGTCGTGTCCTTCCAAAAAGAGAATGCCCTGGAGTGGTTCGGCGCAGTGCCAATGGATTTGACCCTCATCGCCCGTGCCCGGGGTGCCGACTGGCTATACACGTATCTGAAATCATTTTATCTTGACGAGACCCGTCCTACCGGGGTGAACAACGCCTTGTTTCATAATGTTTCGATGCCGCATGTTTTATGGGAGCTTCAGGGCTGGCAGGAGCCGGTTTACAAGACAGCCAAGGATGCCAGCGGCGAAGAAAAGCAGGTATTGGCAGGCATGAAATTGGTGAAACCAGGATCGATGTCCGAGCAGCAATACGACGACATGTTGCATGATCTGGTGAGCTTCATGGTATACCTTTCGGAGCCGATTGCCGCGAACCGCAAGGCCATGGGAATCTGGGTGCTGTTGTTTTTTCTGGCCTTTGGTGGTATAGCCTATGCGCTGAAGAAGGAGTACTGGAGAGACATCGATTCATCCGGGGAGGATCATTAGTTGGCGCTGGGTTCCAGGAAGTCTCACGGGGTTGAAGAACATTCTTCGATCGTGCTGTTTTCAAATCCGGTTTGTCCGGAAAGCCACCGCATACGCTTGGTGCTTTCCGAAAAGGATATCGCCTTCAACCTGGTGAATGTACCTAACCAGAACAAGCCGCCGGAGGATCTGCTTACGTTGAACCCTGGCGGGCGCTTGCCGACCCTGGCCGATCGCACCCTGGTCATCGACGAGCCACGTATTATCAGCGAATATCTGGATGAGCGATTTCCGCACCCACCGCTGATGCCAGTAGAACCTATACCTCGGGCCAAGCTGCGTATCGTGCTGTTGCACATTGAAAAAGAATGGTATCCCCTGATCCGGCGGGCCTTGAACCCTCGATCGAAAAATGCCGAAAAAGCCAGTATGAAGTTGACGGACGATGTGCTCGCTCATGCGGATATGTTCAAAATGAAGCGCTTTTTCATGAGCGATGAATTCAGCCTCGTCGATTGCGCCATTGCGCCGCTGCTGTGGCGTTTCCCTGGTCTCGGCATCACCTTGCCGCCCAACGTGGCGAAGGCGATCAACCGCTATCGCAGGCAGGTGTTTAGCCGATCTGGGTTCATTCGTAGCCTGAGCCAGGAGGAGAGTCGGATGCCCCTGAGTTGATATTTGGATCCTCCGACCGAGGCACCTCGGGCGAGGGGATGCCTTTGCCCGGGTTGAAAATGCCGCGTGGATCGAATACCCGCATTATTCTCCGGGACAGTTCCAGTGTTTCCGGAGAGATTTCTCTCGCTACGTAGTTTTTTTTCACCAGTCCTACCCCGTGTTCCCCAGACAGGGTTCCTCCGAGCGCAAGCGTCGCGTCGAAAATTTCCGATACGCAACGTTCGGCCGCATGCTTTTGTTCGGGGTCTTTCGATTCGTAGAGCACGTTGACGTGCAGGTTGCCGTTACCGGCATGGCCGAAGCTGGCGATGTTTAGCCGATGCCGGTCGCCGATCGCGTGTATTTTCCGAATGAAAACGGCCAGTTGCGAAACCGGTACGACGACGTCTTCGTTGATTTTTCCGGTTGCGAGCGACCGCAGGGTCGGAGATAGCTTTTTCCGTGCTTCCCTGAGTTTTTTCGCTTCGCCGGGGTTGTTGGCGATGTCGAAGGAGATCAGGCCCTCGTTGGTCGCGGCACGCTGGATACCCTCGACTGCTGCAGCGAGCGCTGCGTGATCCCCATCGGCTTCTATCAGGAGCAACGCCTGGGTCTCCGCGTGCAGCTTGACGTCGCCGTGCCTGTGCACCAGGCGAACGCTCGTGGCATCCATGAGTTCCAGCGCGCTGGGGGTCGCCGCCTGCGCCATGATCGCGGTGACGGCGTGTGCAGCGGCTTCGACCGAGTGGTAGCAGGCGCGCATGATTCTTTTGTGCGGCGGAGATGGTATCAACTTGAGCGTTGCTTCGGTAATCATGGCGAGCGTCCCTTCCGAGCCCACGATCAGTCTCGTCAGGTCCAGCCCGACGACACCCTTGGTTGTCTGCGTACCGGTTACTATGGATTTTCCATCGCCGGTGACGGCTTTCAGGCCCAGGGTGTTTTCTCGGGCCGTCCCGTATTTGACGGCTCGAGGGCCAGCGGCGTTGCACGCAAGGTTGCCGCCGAGCGTCGAGTAATCGGCGCTACTCGGGTCAGGTGGCCAGAACAGGCCATAGGGTTTGCAATAATTCTGAATCTCGGTGTTCAATGCGCCGGGCTGTGACCGCAGCGTGTGGTCGCCGGCGTTGATTTCGATAATTTTCTTCATGCGCTCGAACGACATCACGATACCGCCGCGCGTAGGCACGGTCGCTCCCGTGGTGTTGGTGCCGCGCCCACGCGCGGTAATCGCTATCCGATGTTGATAGCATTTGCCTACGATTGCCGCGACCTGCTCGTGTTCCAGCGGGAATACCACCGCGTCCGGCATCGCGTGCAGGCGGCTGTTATCGTAGCCATAGGTCCAGCAGTCGCTTGGCGCGGTCAGCACTTCCACGTCGGTCGCTGCTTTCAGGTGCGATAGAAAAGCCTTGTCGAGCAACGGCGTGTATCAGCCGGGTTGTAATTGTTGGTCTATTACGGCACAGAGGCAGTGGATGACGAGCAGATGGATCTCCTGCACCCTTGCAGTGGAGTTCGACGGTGCCCGGATCTCTACGTCGTCCTTGCCTAGTAAGGTCGCCATACGTCCTCCATCCTTGCCGCTTAGCGCGATAGTCTGCATACCTTGCCGGTGCGCCTGCTGGATCGCTGCGTTGACGTTGCCGGAATTGCCGCTGGTGCTGATCGCGAGCAGTATTTCGCCAGGGCGTCCCAAGGCTTCGATCTGGCGGGAAAAGACGCTTTTGTAGTCGATGTCGTTGGCGATCGAGGTCAGTGTCGAGGTGTCGGTCGTCAGCGCGATAGCGGCAATCCCGCGCCGGTTGGTTTCGAACCGGTTGATCAGCTCAGATGAAAAATGCTGGGCGTCGGCGGCAGACCCGCCGTTGCCGCAACTCAAGACCTTGAGCCCAAGATTGATTCTCTGCACCAGCAGTTCGCTGGCCTTGGCGATGGGTTCTTCCAGGCGAGCGCTTGCCATCTGCTTGGCGCGGATGCTTTCTTCAAATGCATTGCGTATGCAATCCCGTGTGTTCACGATCCAAATCCCGCGCGTGCTACGCTGCCTGCCGTGGGAGCAGCGCAGGAATCATGCTGCTCTTTGTTATTACCATTCGGCATCAAACGAGTTTTTTATCCATTCGGCTTCGGCTGACGGCCCACCGTCAAAAGTGACGCTGTCAAATCTGATGGGACCATCATGCGGATGTTTTTTCAGAAATTCATGTGCACTCCGGATAATCCTCGATTGTTTATCGGGGCCTATGCTTTCGCCGGCGCAGCCATACGTGCTGCTGCGACGGTAGCGTACCTCGATGAAGACCAGCGTGGAACCATCATGCATGATCAGGTCGATCTCGCCAAAACGTGTGCGGTAATTTTCTTCAATCAGGCTTAGCTCGCGGGCGGACAGGAATTTCTTTGCGCGTTGCTCGGCCTGCCTGCCGAGTTCAATGGTCGAAGTCTGCATCGGGATGTTTACAGGGCATACAGCGGCAGCGGTTTGCCACGGTGGAATCGGGCCCACGGAAGTTTTCGAAACAGATGCCGGTTTCCCTCGATGGAGATTTGTCCGGTTTTTCCGTCGAGTGACAGACGGGCCAGATGCATACGCCGGAGCTGCCTTACCAGCTTTTCCGCGTCAGCGCCAAGTGCCCACAGGCGCATCAACTTGCCCGGTTCGACGTCGCTGAAGCTTTCCCGATAGATGATGGCCGGGATGTCGCAGTAAGTGAGTCCGTCCAGATCGCGCCCTGTGTTCAGGGATTTCGGGTTGTAAATCTGGGAGGTCGCATAAGTAGGCAATGTATCTACATAGTGGAACTTCATCTGCGGGAATATCATGACGGCGCGGTCCGAATCCGCAAACAGCATGGAAGCGCTGATATCATCGCGGATGCGTGGTTCGAATTGCGGTGTCTCGCCCAGGACCGTCGATACCAGGCGGTAGCGGTCGATGCTCTGGTCGATCTGAAACAGCGATTGGATCGGGACCGCGTAATCGACGAAACCTGGATCGTAACGAACGACCTCGCGGATCTCTCCACCCAGCCGGACATATTCGTTTTCAAAAGCACTATAGAGGCGTTCCCCCCAGGCATCGTCGGGTGTCAACGCGACGATGAATCGGTGTCCGTCGCTCCAGATCCTGTGCGCTGCCTGCAAGGCTTCGTCTTCCGGGGACAGGCCGAACTGGAACAGTTTGCTTTGCGGCGTGGGCATCCCTGGAGTTGCGTAATTCAGGGTAATGGTCGGTATCTCGAAGGAGGTGTTTTCAATCAACGTGTTGACCTCCGCCTTCAATAGCGGACCGATGACCATTCCGACCGCTTCGTCCGCGACGGATTTTTCATAAATTGCCACAATGTCCGTCGATTGGTCCGTGTTATGAACGGCGAAGGCATACCGGGGTGTCGCGCTTGCCTGATAAGAACTCATAAAGCCGTCTCTTACCGCTCTGCCTACCTTGGCGTAAGGCCCGGTCATCGGCAGCAGCAGCACTACTTTTCCGGGCCGGTAATCAAGGTAGGCCCAGCGCGCATGCAGCTTTTCGCCGAATGAATCAGGCAACCGCCAGCGATCGTTGGTTTTTTGCCAGGCGCCATATCGCTCCTTCAGTACTTCACGGTCTATCTCGATCGGCGTTGCCAGTGCCGCGAGTTCCAGCCACGGTCGTACCGTCGGGTCAGGGTTGCCGGCAAGCTCTTCCTTGACTCGCTCAGGGCGCAGATACAGCAGGGCATCCAACAGCGAGGCGATGTTTTGCGGGCGTTGTTCCTCGTCGAGCAGCGTATGCAGTACCAGGTGCAGTTCTATACCCTCGACGAATGCATCGCCCGATAACCGGGCATTGGCTGCCAGGTTCAGCGCGGTGATCCGGTCCTGTTTTTCGCCTTGCTCGATGAGTTCCAGCGGTAGTACGGCGGCTATTCTTTCGGGTTGATAGGTCTGCTGGTAAAAACGTGCTTCCGCGATGCGTTTTTTCAGCAGTAGCGGCTTTTCCAGGTTTTCCTCCGGGATTTGCAGCAGGTAGCGGTGTGCCTCCAGCAAATGGCTCGCTTCAAGCAGGAGGTTGACTGCCCGGATCTGCATTTCCTGCTGGTGGGGGGATGGTAGTTGGGGCGCGAAAGACCACAGGTGGTCTGCGGCCGCAACGTATTGGCCGTCGAGTGTGAGTTCGTCCGCTTTCTGGTACGCGCTCTGCATGCCATCGTCGCGCGGAAAGAGAAGCAGATCAGGCAGTTGTATGGTACATCCACTTACGGCAACGGTCAGTACGACCATCGCAAGCGTATTGTCTGCTCGTACCAGAGAGCGCATCAAAGACGGTATAGAATAGCTCGGTGAAGCACCTTGATTATACCTTATGAGTCTGGTTTCCGAAGGAAAACTGTTTGTCATCGCAACCCCGATAGGTAATCTTCGAGACATCAGCGCGCGTGCCATCGAGACGTTACGTAGCGTCGATTTGATCGTTTGCGAAGACACCCGCGTCAGCCGTCGTCTGCTGGATCGTTATGGTATCGATGCCCGCGTTTCCAGTCTGCATCAACATAATGAAAAACGTCGGATCGCGGGGCTGCTGAAAAAACTCGGAGAAGGCTGGGCCATGGGATTGATCAGCGATGCGGGCACCCCTGTCGTCAGTGATCCTGGAAAATGGTTTGTTGCCGCAGCGCACGAAGCGGGTATCCGGATTGTTTCGATATCCGGGCCGAACGCCGCAGTGACGGCGCTCGCCGGTGCCGGCATCGATGCGGACCGCTTTGTTTTTGAGGGCTTTTTACCAGCGCGTCGTTCTGCGCGGCAAACCCGCCTGCGACAACTCGGTAGCGAGTACCGCACGATGGTTTTTTATGAAGCGCCGCATCGTATCGTGGCGACACTCGAGGATCTGGAATGGGCTTTTGGCACCGATAGAATGGCCTGCGTGGCCAAGGAGTTGAGCAAAATAAACGAGCACTTTTTTCGCGCGCCGCTGGGACAGATAAGACCGTGGCTGACCGGTGCCGCTGAACGGTGCAAGGGAGAGTTCGTGGTAGTGGTTTCAGGCGCGTTGCAGGAGGCGCGTGAGGCCGAAGCCGAGGTGCGTATTTCACCGACGCGATTACTTGAATCCTTGCTGCAGCACTTACCCGCGCGCACGGCGGCAAAGCTTGTCGCCGAAATCGGTGGAGGCGCCAGCAATCAACTGTACAAGGTGGCGCTCGAAGTCAAGGACAGGCTCTGAAGGTCTCTTCAAAGCCACTTGATCGAACAGCCGATGCTCGGTTTCTGCAAATCTGGGGCTGTGCCGGTGGCCGCGATCATTTTCATCGCTTCGAACAGCTCCCGGTCCGCGTCGGGGCGGGCATCCATGCCGCTGTTATCGAGGCGCCCGCGGTAGCATAATCGCAGTTCCTTGCCGTAGCCGAAAAAGTCGGGCGTACATACCGCACCATAGCGCTTTGCGGTTTCCTGGGTCGCGTCGAGCAGGTAGGGAAAGGGGTAGTTGAATCGCTCGGAAATTTTCTGCATTTGTTCAAAAGAGTCTTCCGGATAGTCGGTCGGATCGTTTGACATGATCGCCACCGACGCGACGGAATGCTGCATCAGTTCGCGCGTGTCCCGGACAATCCTTTCCCGCACGGCCTTGACGTAGGGGCAGTGGTTGCATATGAACATCACCAGCGTGCCGTTTGCGCCCTGGCAGTCCGCGAGTGTATAAGTGCGACCATCGGTTGCCGGCAATTTGAAATCGGGAGCGTCGTTGCCGATGGTTCCCGGGGGCGTTACGGTTTTTGCCATTATAATAGCCCTCTGTTGATCCAGGACGGTGGTGTGAACATTGTACACGTCCCGGAGCAGGGTGGCATCCGCATTACGCTGGCAGTGCTGGGGGTTTCAGGGGGCCTGACCTCGGGTCACGTTGCAGATTTCCGGACAATTTGAATTATGCGAGACAGTTTTGTGTTTACTTCCGAGTCCGTCTCCGCGGGGCACCCGGACAAGATCTGCGACCAGATATCCGATGCCGTTCTCGACGCACACCTGACCGAGGACAAGGGCTCGCGCGTTGCCTGCGAGACCTTGATCAAGGACAACACGGTTGTGCTGGCGGGGGAAATCAGTTCGTCATTCGAGCCCGATTACGTTGCTTTGGTCAGGGACAGCCTGCGCAAGATAGGTTATGACGACCCGGCCCTCGGATGCTGCGCCGATACCTGCTGCGTCATAGTGCTGTTGGGCGGGCAGTCGTCCAACATAGCACAGGGCGTAGATCAAGAATGTGGAGAGCAGGGTGCCGGCGACCAAGGGATCATGTTCGGTTACGCGGTCAATGAAACCGATTGCTTGATGCCTGCTCCCATAGAATACGCGCATCGCCTGCTCAGAAGGCACGCCGAGCTCAGGGAAAAAGGGGAACCCTCCTGGCTGCGCCCGGATGCGAAAAGCCAGGTGACGTTGCGGTATGAGGATGGACGTCCGGTGGCGGTAGACAAGGTGGTTTTTTCAGCCCAGCACGATGAAGGTATCAGCCCGTCGGAGATCGAAAACTTTATCGAGGACAAGATTATCAGGCAGGTATTGCCGCGTGAGTGGTTCCATGAAGGCACCAGATGCTGGATCAACCCGACCGGCAAGTTCGTCATCGGTGGTCCGGCCGGCGACTGCGGTCTGACCGGCAGAAAAATCATCGTCGATACCTACGGTGGGATGGCGCGTCATGGCGGTGGCGCATTTTCCGGCAAGGATCCATCGAAAGTCGATCGCTCGGCAGCCTATGCCGCTCGGTATATCGTGAAGAATATCGTCGCGGCAGGACTGGCCTCGAGGTGTGAAATTCAGTTGTCGTACGCGATCGGGCGGTCTGAGCCTGTTTCCATTCATGTCGACACTTTCTGCACCGGCTGCGGGGTGTCTGACGAGGATATTGAAAAACGGATCCCTGAACATTTTGACCTGACCCCACGTGGCATAATCAAAACGCTTGATTTGCTGCGGCCGATCTATTTCGACACCGCCGCGTATGGTCATTTTGGTCGCGACGGGTTTTCATGGGAACGTTGCGACAGGGTGGAAAAACTAAAGGAGGCATTTGCCTGAGATGAGTCAGCCAGCAACCAAATTCACTGTCGACTACAAGGTCGCCGACATCAGTCTGGCCGAATGGGGCCGCAAGGAGATCACCATTGCCGAAACGGAGATGCCCGGCCTGATGGCACTGCGCGAGCGCTATCTCGACGAGCAGCCGCTCGCGGGCGCGCGCATCGCAGGTTGTCTGCACATGACCGTGCAGACGGCCGTGTTGATGGAGACCCTGCTGGCGCTTGGCGCCGAAGTGCGCTGGTCTTCCTGCAATGTTTTTTCGACCCAGGATCACGCGGCCGCAGCCATGGCGCTCGCCGGGATTCCGGTATTTGCCTGGAAAGAGGAGAGCGAGGCCGAATACTGGTGGTGCATCGATCAGACGGTCTGCGGAAGAAGCGACTGGCAACCGGACCTGTTGCTTGACGACGGCGGCGATTTGATGGCGCGCGTACATACTCACTACCCGCAACTGCTTGCGCGCATCAAGGGCGTCTCGGAAGAGACCACGACCGGGGTGCAGCGTTTGTGTGAGATGCACCGCAATAAAGAGCTCAAAACCGTTGCCATCAACGTCAATGATTCGGTAACGAAATCCAAGTTTGACAACGTGTACGGGTGCCGCGAGTCCTTGCTCGACGGTCTCAAGCGCGCCACCGACGTGATGGTGGCAGGCAAGACCGCGGTAATCTGCGGCTATGGCGGGGTCGGCAAAGGCTGCGCTCAATCGTTGCGTGGGCAGGGTTGTATCGTGTGGGTTACCGAAATAGATCCCATCTGTGCATTGCAGGCCGCGATGGAAGGCTACCGGGTGGTGACCATGGAATATGCCGCCGCCAAGGCCGATATTTTTGTCACCGCTACCGGTAATGCACATGTGATCAGGCGCGAGCACATGGAACGCATGAAAAATCAGGCCATCGTCTGCAACATCGGCCACTTCGATAACGAAATAGATGTCGCGGGTCTTGAGGATTGCGCCAGGGAGAACATCAAGCCGCAGGTGGATCACGTGATTTTTCCGGATAACAAGCGCATCATCCTGCTGGCTGAAGGCAGACTGGTCAACCTCGGCTGTGCAACCGGGCATCCGAGCTTCGTCATGTCGAGCTCGTTTACCAACCAGGTGCTGGCCCAGATCGAGTTATGGAAGCATGCCGATCGTTACGGGATCGGCGTGCATGTTTTGCCAAAACATCTGGACGAAGAAGTGGCGCGATTGCATCTGGACAAGCTCGGGATCCAACTGACCAGCCTGAGCGAGGAACAGGCACGCTATATCGGGGTCAAGGTCGGGGGGCCGTACAAGCCAGAGAATTATCGTTATTGATTCGCATACGTGGCGCCGGGTTGCGTGAGGGCATGAAGATCCCGCGAATTTATTCTGATGTAGCGTTGCTTGCCGGCAAGGAAGTCGTCCTGCATGGCGACCGGCACCACTACCTGACCCACGTACTGCGTTTGTCGGCCGGCGACCCGGTTGCCTTGTTCAATGACGCGGGCGAGTTTCATTGCCGCATCGTGGCGGTCGAGCGCAACCGAAGTATTCTGCTGTGCGCGCGCAGGGTCGCTTCGTTGCCGGCGTCCCGTCTGCAGGTGACGCTGCACGTTTGCCTGGCCAAAAGCCGGAGCATGGATCTTGCGGTGCAGAAAGCGACCGAGTTGGGGGTGGCGGTGATTCAGCCGGTAGCGGCGGCTCGCTCGGTTGTATCGCTGGCGATGGGTACACGCAGGCTCCCTCACTGGCGAGGCATAACCCGCAGTGCCTGTGAGCAGTGCGGGCGAGGTGACGTACCGGTGGTTACAGAACCATTGCCGCTCAAGGACGTTACAGTGCCGCGGGATACCGTGGCGCTGGTACTGGATCCGGATTGTCGGCGTAGCCTGACGACAGAGCTTCGCGCGTCGCAGGGTTCACGCTTTGCTGTTCTCGTCGGTCCCGAAGGTGGTCTGATCGAGGGCGAGGTGGCGGACGTTGTGCGGCGCGGGTTCACGCCGGTGTCCCTGGGGCCGCGCCTGCTGCGTGTCGAAACCGCGGTTGCGGTGGCACTGGGTGTACTACAGGCTTTGCTCGGTGATTTTGCCGAACCGACGAACCATCCCGGTCCGCACCCCACGTCTAATAATGGGAAGCCACGTAGCTTTCGACGAGATGTTTGAAATCGTTGGCGATGGTGTCGCCCTTTAGCGTCGTGGCTTTCTCGCCGTCTATGTAAACCGGTGCCACCGGGTTCTCACCTGAGCCGGGCAGGCTGATGCCGATGTTCGCGTGCCTGCTTTCACCCGGGCCGTTGACCACGCATCCCATCACCGCAACCGTCATGTTCCTGGCCCCGGGGCGTTCCTGCTCCCAGTGCACCATGCGGTCATCGAGGTAGGTTTTGATTTCCCCGGCCAGTTCCCGAAAAAAGGCACTGTCGGTGCGTCCGCACCCTGGGCACGCGACCACATCGGGGGAGAATGCCCTGATTTTCAGGCTTTGCAACACCTCGCGCGCGATTTTGACTTCTTCGTCGCGGTCTGCGCCGGGTTCCGGGGTCAGCGAGACCCGAATCGTGTCGCCGATGCCTTCGGCCAGCAGAATCGTCAGTGCCGCAGTCGAAGAAACCACCCCTTTTCGGCCCATGCCGGCTTCGGTCAGGCCGATATGCAAGGGATAATCGCACTCGGCGGCGAGTCGGCGGTAAACCTGCACGACTTCACCCACGTCGCTGAGTTTGCACGACACGATGATGCGGTCGTGGGTCAAGCCAACCGCTTCGGCCCGGCGGGCACTTTCCAAGGCCGATTCGACCAGCACCTCTCGCGTAACCAGTGGTAACGGGGCTGGATTTTCACGAGCGGCATTGTCGTCCAGCCGACGGGCGAGCAAGTCCTGGTCGAGGCTGCCCCAGTTGACACCGATACGTACCGGCTTGTCGAATCGACAGGCACATTCGACCATGCGCGCGAAGTGAGAGTCGCGTAGCCCGCCTCTGCCGATATTGCCGGGGTTGATGCGCAGTTTCGCCAGTGCCTCCCCGCACGCGGGATAGTTTTCGAGCAGGGTATAACCATTGAAATGAAAATCGCCCACCAACGGGACATCGACCCCAAGCACCGCGAGGCGTTCGGCGATTTTCGGCACTGCGCGCGCGGCGGCCTTGTCGTTGACGGCAACGCGTACGATTTCCGACCCGGCTCGTGCCAGTGCCGCAATCTGGGAGACTACGCGGGTGATTTCCGAAGTCGCCACATCGGTCATCGACTGCACCACTACCGGCGCGTCTCCTCCGATGAGGATATTGCCGACCTGCACGGCGGTCGACTTCCGCCTGGCCTGCGGGAAACCCGTAGTGTCAACCATTTCCATAGTCTGTCATTATAATGTTTCGTTTCGGGCGATTTGCTGGCGGCCTCTTTGCGGTTCGCCAGATGCAGACCGTGGCTTATGAATATGCTGGATTCATCCTGGCAGGATCACTTCTTGGGCGAGGGGGCCGCACCCCTTCGGGTTCCTCCTGCTTCGCCGTATGTTCGGATAGCTCGCGCGCGTCGCTCCGATCACTTTACACGAGGCATTTTCCACGCGATGCCCGCAGAAAAAACAAAGCTGTAATGGTCGAGCAGCATCCGATTCAATGCCGGACCAACGGGCGAGGCTTCTACGACCTCACCGCCCAGGTGCAGTCTCATGTGGGAAGGAGTGAAGCAGGCTTATGCAACGTGTTTATCCAGCATACCAGTGCTTCGCTTCTGATCACGGAGAATGCCGACCCCGAAGTCCATCGCGACCTTGAACGCTTTGCCTCGAGGCTGGCACCGGATGGAGACCCTTTGTTTCGCCACGTCACCGAAGGCCCCGACGATATGCCTGCTCATGTGCGTTCCGCCTTGACGCAGAGTTCGCTTACGATCCCCTTTGCCGAGGGACGCCTGTGTCTGGGTACCTGGCAGGGTGTTTACCTGTGGGAACACCGCACATCGGCGCATTTGCGAAACGTGACGGTCAGCCTGCTGACGCGATAATAGAGAGGCAGCGGCTGCCTTCTGCCGGACTCGCACGGGAAACGCTGGAGAAAGCGTCGGGAGCGCAACTTCTCCGGAAAGTTTCCGGCTTATGCGTCGCAGGCTTGGAGACGATCCTGTAGGCCCCTCGGCTTTTACACACAATCAACAACCCCGGGAGAAAATCATGTCTGAATTGGAAGCTCTGGAACAGGTCAAGCTCATGAGGCGTGATCTGCAGAGAATGAGGCTGGCTGTCATCGTGATCGCAGCGTTTTTTGTTTATGACGCTGTAGGGCCGTTTACTTTCAAGGAAGAACGAGTCGTGGTGCAGGATATGATCAAGGTGAAAGAGTTGGTCGTCGTCAACGATTTCGGTGAAAGGATCGCTTACCTGGGTAGCGATGAAACAGGCGCCGGACTAGTGCTCGATGATGAGGCCGGCAATCGCCTCGAAGCGAGACCCGCTGCCGTCAGCCTGATCGTGCCGGATGGGGCAGATCTGTCTGTGCGATTGCGTGTGCGGCCCGACGGGATCGATGTCTACGACGCCGAGAGGCAGTTGGTCGGGGCATTCCCCGGCGGTTGAGCACTCTGCACCAGGGCTTTGAGGGAAATGCTTCAGCGGCCGTACAGGAATGTCGATGCCTTCAAAACCAATGTTCGGCTAAAAAAGAAGCTGGCAGGGATCAACCGCGGTGACATTTCCTCACGTGCTGTCTTGCAGGTGACTTTCGCAGAGGGCTGGAAGAATCCCCGCTGAATGTGATCAGTAACGCTTATAGTCTGCCCAGGTTTCTTCCGGTGAAAGACATTCGCCAGGACGTTTGTCAATCGTGGAGAATTTATGGTCGTAATCTATCAGGAAGGGATGATAGTAAAGGATATCGACGTACTTTTTGTTGATAAACGCATCTACCGGCTCGACCAGCGTTCCCTGGGCCGCCGCGATCATTCGCTTGGCTCCCTGCGGGGTAATCGCGTAGCAGTGAGCCCCGGGCAGTCGGCTCATCGGGTAAAAAACTTCACGGGGGGTCCTGTAATCAATTTCGTTGAATCGGCACGGCCCATAAATATAAGTTGGTTTTGACAACAGGATCACATGCCTGAATTTGAGCGAGGGAAGGGGAGCGACCGGTATGGAATCATGCTCCAGTACGATGATCGGCTCGTTGATTTCCACGCAACGTTCCCACAGCAGGTAGTGAGAAGCAAAGCACCCCATTTCAGGGAGCGGGTCTTTGCCGAGCGCAAAGTTTTCCTGTGTGTGCCTCCATGTGAGCTGGTGTGACCTGAAGAAATCCGTCGCCTGAAACTTGTCTGTCGCTGGCCAGATTTCCATTCCGTCGTCCATACCATGCTGTCGGGCATGTTCGAGGCAGCGATTTGCGGCTTTGACCGATTGCGGCAACTGCGTCAGTGTGATGATAAATTTTCTGCGGATCGTTACGGGCTTTTCTTTCCGCAACCGCGCGCGTACCCCGGCGGTTCTGATCCTTGCCCATCGCTCTTTTCGGTACAGGAAGGCGATCTTCTCGGTGAGTGTCGCTGCGAAGTAGCCGTATATACGCCCCGTGGTGATCGCCATCAGCTTTTCCCTGGTGGGAGGTGCGCCGAACAGCCTTTCCTCGAAACGTAGCGTTTGGTGCCAGCGGCGTACTTTGGGTACCAGCAGAGCAAGCTTGTACAGGAGGCTTTTTAGAGATATCACGGCAATTGCTGACCGAAGGGGCCCGAAGCAAACCTTGCTGATGGTGCCGAGGGTGGGAGTCGAACCCACACGAGGTTTCCCTCACCGGATTTTGAGTCCGGCGCGTCTACCAGTTCCGCCACCCCGGCATGGAGCATGGCTTGCAAGCTTATCAATACCCGCAGTATTTTGGCACATTTTTCCAGGGTGAACTTCCACGGACGCCAGATAATGATCGTGTCCATAGACGGCAACGGACAGCTCAAGTGGCGCCTCGGGCGGAAATTCAGAACCATTCAAGTCGGAAATTCGTAGGAATCCTGGTCCAGCTTTTGGGGAGATGAGCATACAAAATCAATGTCAGGATTGTGTACGCTTCCGTGATATCGATTAACTTCCCCCATCTATGATCTTTGGCTATGATGGCTAAATATGTTTTGACGACCTTTTCGACCTTATTGATGACGCTTGGCATTGGGTCAGTCAAAGGTAAGTACGGCTTGCTGGTAGGTGACAAGGTGATCGAGTTTGCCCTTGGCTCTATATACTGTGCCTTGGACGAGCAGGCCTACGAGTTTGGTCGTTCCATGATTGAATTTCATGGATGAGTCTGTGATGACGCTACGCCTGATACATACGTCCGACTGGCAGATCGGGAAGGTATTCCGCTTTGTTGATAATGCGGCGATGGGGCTTCTTCAAGAAGCGCGCCTGCGGGCGATAACGCGCCTTGGCGAACTCGCCGTGGGAAAAGATGCCCAGCACATACTGGTTGCTGGCGATGTCTATGACATGGAGGCACTATCGATGCGCTCGCTGAACCAGCCTCTTGAACGGATGCGCAATTTTGCCGGCGTACATTGGCACCTAATGCCGGGCAATCACGATTACTACCGGCCCAACGGACTTTGGGATCAGCTTCGGTGCAAGGGCCTACCCGGCAACGTGCATATTTATACCGCGCCGGAGCCGGTAATCTTTGAGGAAGATTCGTTTGCGCTTTTGCCTGCGCCGCTGCACCATCGCCGCATGCTTGAAGATCCGACCGCCTATATGGATGAGTTGGACCTGCCTGACAGTTTAGTGCGCGTCGGGCTTGCCCACGGCACTGTCACCGGATTCGGGTCCGACGACAAAGATGTTCCCAACTATATCTCCCCGAACCGACCGGCGCGAGCCGGTCTGGCCTATCTCGCTCTTGGAGACTGGCACGGACAGAAGAAGATAAACGATCGCTGCTGGTACAGCGGCACGCCGGAAACCGACGCCTTCGATGTGATCGGCGGCGGCCGGGCACTTCTCGTTGAAATTGACGAGCCAGGAGCAGCGCCCACGGTAACGCCTCTGCCGACTGGTCACTACACATGGGAACGCCATACAGAACAGGTTGGCAACCGGGCTGATATCGATCATCTCGTCAAAAAACTACGAGGCGTCGCCGACGACCTTGATCGTGTGCTGGTTCATCTGGCAATCGAAGGCGCGCTGTCCCTGGGGGATCGCCAGTATTTTCAGGATGAGATCGTTGACGGCGTTTCAGCGGCATTCTGTTTCATGCGCTTTGATGACCAACGCCTGTTCCCGTGCCCCACCCCCGAAGACCTTGACCAGATTGATCGGGGCGGGTTTGTTCGCGCCGCCGCCGACGAACTCAAACGATTGAGCGAGCAAGGCGGTGATGCCGAGCGCGACATCGCCGCCGAGGCACTGCAGCGGCTTTATATCGAGCACATGAAGCTGCAGGCAGGGCAGCGATGAAACTGCGATCTCTTGCCGTCAACCAGTTCAAGAAATTCACGGTGCCGATACGGCTCGACGACATCGAAGACGGCCTGAATGTCGTGGTCGGTTCCAATGAGATGGGCAAATCGACTCTTCTTGATGCGTTGCGCGCGGTCCTCTTCGAAAAATACAGTTCAAAGGCCCAGCCCATCGTTGCCTTGCAGAATGACCGTAATCAGGCCGGGCCGGTTGCCGAACTCGTATTCGAGCTTGATGACGGCGTATACCGGGTGACTAAGCGGTTTGTAAAAAAGCCCTACGCACGCCTGTCATGTCCGGACGGGCGCACGCTTGAAGGCGATGCCGCCGAGGACATGCTGCGGAGTCTTCTCGGCTTTGACGAACCGGGCAAGACTGGTGCAAAGGCAGAAACACTAGGCATGTGGAATGTTCTCTGGGTACAGCAGGGACAATCCTTCCGCGCACTCGATCTTCCCGAAAGTGCCCGATCCAACCTGCACAGCACCCTCGAATCGGAAGTCGGCACTGTCCTCGGTGGCCGCCGTGGGCGCGCTTTACCACAGGCGATCGAGAAACAACTAGGCAATCTGGTCACGAGCAACGGCCGCCCGCGCGGCGCATACAAGAAACTCACCAACCATATCGAAACACTGCAAAGCGAGCTTGAGGGTCTGCGCTCGCGACGGCAGGATCTTGCCAGAACGCTTGATGACCTTGAAGAAGCGCAGAAAACACTAACGCGCCTGTTCGCCGGTGACCGCGATCAGGCCGACCAGACAGAGTTGGCCGAAGCGCGTAAGAGACAGGGACAACTAGTCAAGCTGGAAGCGCGTATCGCAGCCGGAGCCAGTGACCTGGAACTGAAAAAACGCAATCTTGAGCAGGCCCAAAAGGTGCAAACGGAACGTTCCAGCCTCAAGGAAGCCATTGCTGCGGAAGAAACCGCTGTTGAGCAAGCAAGGCAACAACTGGAGGGTGTTCACCAGCAGGAGAAGGATGCCCGTTCGCAACTGGATGTGTTGCGGGCCGGTGTGCGCGAAGCCGAGGCGGCAGTCACTGCGGCTGATGAAGTCGTTGGGCGGCAGCGCCGTACACTGGACGCGGTTAATAGACAGGCCCGGATTCGCGAATTGGAGGACCGCCTCGCCAAATCGAAGACCGCAGAAAAACGTCTGCTCGAGGCACAGCAGGGTGCCGCCGCCATCCTGGTAACAAACGAAGCTATTGAGGCGATACGCAGCACGGCGAAGGAATTGGAGACTATAGAAAGTCGCCTGAGCACCGCCGCTACCCGCGTTGTTTTCGACATGACCCAGAAAAGTCTGTCCGGCATCGAAATTGACGGTCAGCCGTTGTCGGGCGAACAGCCTTCGGTTCAGGCCGTAGAGCCTGTGACTATCGCGATTCCTGACCGCGGCCGGATTATGATCGAGCCAGCCATCAAGGACCGAGGCAAGTTGCTCGGTCAACGGCGGGAAGCGAAGGACAGGCTGAAGGACGCGTTGCAGGCGGGTGGCACCGACACCGTCAATGTCGCCGAAGAACAGTACGGTCGACGCCAGAAATTTGTGCAGGCGGCCGAGCTTGCCCGACAGGAAGCAGAACTACATGCCCCGGCTACGAACGATCATAACGCCGGGGCGCAGGCGCTTTCTAACTATATCGAGGGCCTGCGAAAAATTCTGACTCGCGAGAAAGCTGGCCTCGAAGCGGAAGAGTTGCCCGAACACACGGAAGCCGATGTTGCGTTGCGGACCGCTGTGGAGCAGTCCGAAGAGGCACGGCGTGCCGCGGGCACGGCGCGGGCCGCGCTCGATGGTCCGGAGAAAACTGTGAGCCAACTCCAGACCGAACTTGGTACCGTCAAGGCACGGTATGAAGACGGCAGGGAACGACTTAAAAAGCTCAGGTGTCAGCTCGCGTGTGCAGAACAGGAGCTTTCCGACAATCAGCTTCAGGCAAGAATAGATGCCGCTCAGGCCAAATTGTCAGAGCAGGAACGCGCCGTCGCAGGAATTGAGGCGCAGCGCACAGACGAAACGGTCCCGCAGTTGGAGGCTCACATTGCCCGTCTTGAAAGGGCTATACATGACAGACTGGAAAAGCGCGGAAATATCAGGGAGAAGGTCGCCGGGCTCCGGTCGCATGTTGAAGCGCTGGAAGGTGCCGGGCTTGACGAAGCCATTCAGCAAAAGGCGCATGAACTCGAATTTTGCGAGGAAGAGCACCGCCGCTCTGCGGGTGAAGTGCAAGTTCTCGGCCTCTTGCTGTCAACGTTGCGCGCTGCAGAGCAGGCTGCCAGGGAACGGTATTTGTCGCCGGTGCTCAATCGCGTCCGGCCTTATTTGCAGTCCCTGTTTCCCGGCGCCGATATCACGATTGACGAGAACCTGCAGATTGTCGGCGTGGTCAGAGAAGCAGGCTACGAGGAAGCCTTTCATCATTTGAGCATGGGAACCCAGGAACAGATCGCCGTTCTAGTTCGGCTTGCGTTTGCGGAGATGCTTGTAGAACAAGGTCACCCAGCGACCGTCATTCTTGATGATGCGCTTGTGTTCTCTGATGACCGCCGGATGAGCCGGATGTTCGATATCCTCAATATGGCTGCACAGAACGTCCAGGTGATCATCTTTACGTGCCGGGAGCAACTCTTCGAGGAACTTGGAGGCAGGCAGTTGTCATTGCGGCCCGGAAGCAGCGAAGAGCTGCTGTCGGCATGAATCAGGCAGGAGACCGTTATGAGAATATTATCTGTTCGTATTGAGAACTTCAGATCATTTGATGACGAAACGATGCCGCTGAACAACTATGCGTGCCTGGTTGGCCCGAACGGTGCTGGCAAATCGACGGTACTTACAGCCCTCAACGTTTTTTTTCGGGAGTCTGAGAATCCACCTACCGATCCGAGCCAATTGGATCAGGAGGATTTTCACTGCAAGCACACCGACCAGCAGATCCAGATTACCGTCACATTCACTGACCTTGATGACGAGGCCCGGAAAGACTTTTCTGACTATGTGCGGCAGGGCCAGCTTGTCGTCTCAGCTGTTGCCAGGTTCGATGGTGCTACCGGTAAAGCTCAGGTTAAGCAATACGGTCAGCGTCGCGGCATGTGTGAGTTTGCGCCCTTCTTCGAAGATGTGGCTGCGGGCAAGAAGGTATCGGAGTTGAAGGAGATTTATGCTGGCTTTTGCAACAAGTGGCCGGACCTTCCTGCGCGCAGCAGCAAAGCAGAGATGACCAAGGCTTTGCACGCATTCGAATCAGCGCGACCGGACAAATGCGAGCTTATCTCTAGCGAGGATCAGTTCTACGGATTTTCTAAAGGGGCCAATCGGCTCGCCAAGCATATCCAGTGGGCATACGTCCCGGCCGTGAAGGATGCGACATCCGAACAGGTTGAGGCGAAGAACTCGGTTCTTGGCATGCTCCTGGCTCGCACCGTCCGAACAAAGGGGTCCACTTCTAAATATCGTTGTTCATAGACCGTTGGTGCAACGCCCTCGGACGAGTTGTGATTGTCGCGGACGGCTGCAGGCACGTGCCGCATGCCTCGGAGACTTCCAGCCCGCCGTATTTGCTCTGCCAACGGTAGATCGACTGCTCCGATACCCAGGAAGAATGGAAAAACCCTCATTCCGCATGGACCGGATTACGGGGGAAAGATCAATCAGTCTTCGGAATCGGATGAAGTGCTACCGCGATGATATCCCCTGCTTCATTCTTTGGTCCAGAATGAGTTGAGTATCCTTACTCGAAACTCTCATGTGCTGGTGATTTGGCTGTTCGGCATGGCAAAGAGCACACAGCACTCTCAGGTTGTTCGAAGAATTGTCCGTCACCACGCCATTTATGTGATGGCAATGTAGAAGCCTGCCAGATGCGGACAAGTCCACTCGACAATCGGCACAGCGCCATCCTGCTTCGTCTTTTTTCTTTTTAGAGATGCGATCCCAATCCTCTACATAAACGTTCAGTTGTGCCTCGTTGTCTCGACGGCTCGGCTTGGAGCGAAAGAACGTGGAGTAATCCATAAGGAACTCTGGAATTGTAAAGCTCTCCCAAATATCGTTCTTGCTTTGTCGTTTGCCGTTAGGAAGCTGCAGGGAGGCATCTGATAGCTGATAACCTTGCCAGTTCAACGTGCTCAAGCAGTTCTTACAGACCTTCAAACCGGCTTCAGTCTCACCCAGCGCCCTGGTATCTGGATCAAGCCAATCGACTAGGAACAGACCATCCATACGATTGGTCACGACATAGCGCTCGAATCGCCCATCCATTCGCATTTTCTCTAGCGTCCTGCACTCCGCGACATGAAAACGTCGCGATTTTTCAGGTTCATTCTGTAGCGTCCAGAGACTGCTCCGCGTGTCTTTGATATAAAGAATAACCTGTTCGCCTTTGTAGGTAAGAAGGTGCCCCGGTCCGACATCAATGTCTTTGATGTCGATCTCAATTCCTCTGGCTAGATTAGCGAGCAACTCTTCGCGCGGGCTGAGATCGCCTGAACCAATTTCCCAGTGCGAAAGTGACGCACCAATCTTTTCTCTCTGCGCGTTCAATTCGGGGAAGGTTACCGAAAGATTCACTGAGTCACTTCCAAAATTCGGACAATCTCTGTCCGCGCGGTTGTTCGGATGCGGAACTCGACGCGGCGTGAGAGTTCGCGGTTTTCGATACCATCTGTATTGAGCACCAGTCGGCTAGAGGACAGGCCGTTCGCCGTCAAAAGCGACTGCAACCATGACCTTTCTTCAGCAATATCGGGAAGGTTTAGTACATTCTGCAGCACTGCTCGAGTACGGGCCTGCGAAAGCTCCATATTACGAAAATATGCTTCGTCAGCGCTAGTGACTTGGTTCCAAACCGAGGATGTGTGACCTTCAATGCGCACTTCCTCAATCGAAGCCCTGAAAGGCTGGAGAACACCCACATACCTCGGGAAGAAATCATGTAGGATCGCTAAAAACCGAGGTCGGATTGTTGTTCGTCCTCTCTCAAAGAGCACTTCGGGTGCCTTGAAGCGGATCAGGAGGGTGTCCTTTTCAATTTCTGCATTCCAGCGCGGGAGGTCTTCTGAAAACTCTTCTAGAAGTGCCTCATAGATATCTGTTTCGTTCTCCTGCCAAGTTCTTGCGATCTCCTGAATCTCCAGGTTCTGTTCTGCAACCGGTCGAATAAACACGATCGCTATAAATAGGAAGATCACCATTAGACCGGCCATCATGTCAGAAACTGAAAGCCATTCACTCTCATCATCTCCCAATGAGGCACCAAACATTTTTTGCATTAGCCAACCCCCTTGCCGGCATTGGCGAGTCTACGGAGATGTTCGATCAAGAGCGTGTAGTCACTGGTGAACTTCTCCGAGACAGACGCTAGATTACGACCGAGTAATTCAAGCGCGCGCGTCAGCTCTTGCTGCATTTGTTGATCGAACGTATTGAACTGTTCGTTCATTTTCTCGACGCTCTGCCCCCATGACTCGTTGATTGCCTTCTGTGCTTCTTTCGAAGTTGCTTCTATCAACTCGCCGTGGCGCCTGAACTCTTGCGAGGATTGCTCGGACATTTGCTTCAGAGCGTTCGACAATTCGGTCGCAAATCTCTCTCGAGCCTCACTCGCATCTTTCAGGAACGCCTCGTAGCTTAGTCTCAATTCGGTGTGGGCTTTCTCGCCATCCGCAAGTGCCCGCCCGGATTTCGACACTATGTCCTCGATGCTGGTGGCGAGATGCGTCGTGATCTTCTCCAGATTTGCTTCAACGATTGGAAACGCCTCAATTGCCTTGTCGCGCAACGCGGCAATTGCTTCGAGATGAGCACCCAGCACTTCCGTCTGGGTGTTGATGCCGCTCAGCACAGGCTCCAGCGGCTTGATTACTTCGGGGATGCGTTCCGAGTGACGTTGCACGCTCTCAAGCGCTTTCTGGGCTGCCTCGACGGCGGTAACCGCCATTTCTAAGCGTTGCTCCAGCGCTTCGACATGCTCGCGATACTTGTCCTGCCACGCCACGAGAGAGTGGACCGCCTCGTTCAACTGCTTGAAATTCTCACCAAACTGCTCGGTCAAGTTCTGGTTGAAGTCGCGAATCACCGACTCCAGCGCCTCGATAATCGCCTTCTGGTTATTCTCAACCATGTGTTTGGCGAACTCCTGGAACTCGCGGATCAACTCGCTCTGGCCGTCCTGCACGGTTGTTCGTAGCTTCTGCATCTGAGTCAAGAGGCTACTGTCACCTTCCGATGAAATTGCCTTGCGCAACTCGCCGAGTTGCTCAGATGACCGAACCGCTGACTCGCGACCGTCGTTTCGAATCTCTAGGAGGGCAGCGTGGATGTCTTCCGGTGTGACGCCTTCGGAGGCTGGTGTGCTTGGTGCAATCGTACGTACGAACCGGAAGGTGATTGCAGCCGCTATACCGACGATGCTGGTTGTGAATGCGATCTTCAGTCCAGCCAGCAGCGCGGGTACGCTGTCATCCACACGATTCACATCAAAATCGAGGAGTCCGATCAGGATGCCGGTGAAGGTGCCGAGGATCCCGAGTGTCGCGAGGCTGTTTGGCGTCATCACGACGAACTTTTGTGCGACCTGGCGTTGTGCGAGCGGATGGACCAGAACGATCAGTACGGCGACGATCAGCCAGCCGACAATTAAGACGCAAAAGAAATAGGAAATCTCGTCGGAGAGAACGGCTTCGTAGATGCGGTGCAAATACTCCATGTGTGCATTCCAATTTGTGGTAAACCCGTCAGTTTTGCATTTTGCGGGGTGTTCGTGTCAATTCCGATAAGTATAGGGAATATAAACCCCTGTAGCAGCAAAACAATCAATAAATCAGAGGATTTCTTATGTCAAAAAACATCGGTCTTGAGGGGGATAACTGTCATATCCAGAGATAGTATGCTACTGCAATACCTCATTCCTATCGTGCCCCGGGAGTGTGCACAGCAGAACATGCCAGCATTGATGGCGGGCAGACATGAAACCAAGGGAATTTCAGGTATTCCTGGAGATTCGAGAGAATGCAGAATGGCGCCCCGGGCAGGACTCGAACCTGCAACCTTCCCCTTAGGAGGGGGACGCGCTATCCAATTGTGCCACCGGGGCGGGCGAGAAAATCAAGGGTCGGGTCCGATTGCCTGTTGCTGTTTTTTGCCTCGATCTGGGTAGATGCCGGGTCAGTATAACAACTGCGGCACTGTTTCTGTCGGCTGACCGACCGCTGTTTCCTGTCTCATTGGCTCCGGCTCGTTGGCTCCGGCTCATCGGCCAATAAATACCACTGGTCAGTTTTTCCGGGGGATGTTTTTTCCCAGTGGGATGATTGCGGTCGGAATCTGGCTGGTAGATGGCAGTGCAAACGCTAATAGAGAGAATTGCTGAATTTTCCGATCACTCTGGGTTATCGGATGTGCATTTGCACGGTAACCATCCCGTCTACCTGCGCGTCGAGGGGCGGATGTGCTTATGCGCCGGCGACAACGTCAGCACCGACGAATTGTGGCAGTTTGCCGAACACTGTATGACCCCCGAGCTGAAACAACGTTGGTTACGTGAAAGGTCGATCGATTTCAGCATCGAGTGCGGTGGCTGCAGGTATCGGGCGAATTTCTACTTCGAGTCCACACGGCCGGCCGTGGCTCTGCGCAGGCTGGCAAAGGTCGTGCCGGATATTGAGGAACTCGGTATGCCTCCCGCGATCCAGGCCGCGCTTGCCATCGGCGACGGATTGATCCTGCTGACCGGGGCCACCGGGGCAGGCAAGTCGACTTCCATGGCGGCAATGGCCAATCATGTTCTGGATATACGCGCGGTGCATCTGCTGACGATAGAAGACCCGATCGAGTTTTTTTTCCAGTCCCGTCGCTCGCTGGTTACGCAGCGGGAGGTCGGTACCGACGTGCCTTCCTTTTCATCGGCTTTGAGGGCTGCTTTCAGGGAGGATCCCGATGTCATCCTGATCGGCGAGATGCGGGACCCGGAGACGATCGCGCTTGCTTTGACCACTGCCGAGACCGGTCATCTGGTACTGGCCACCTTGCATACTTCGAGTTGTGCCGGCGCGGTCACTCGCATCGTCGATATATTCCCGCCGCAATCCAGGGACCAGGTACGTGTACAGCTTGCGGAGAGCCTGAGGATCGTGGTCAATCAACGCCTGCTGGAGCGTGTCGATGGCGATGGTCGGGTCGCGGCTTTTGAAGTGCTGTCCGCTACCGACGCGGTGCGCAACCTGATCCGGGAAAACAAGATCCATCAGTTGCGAAACGTGATGGATACCGCCTGCGCTCAGGGGATGTTGTCGATGCGTAGAGCATTGGAATCGTTGTGTGCTGCCGGCACGATCGACAAGGCACAGATGGATGCCGAGCTCGCGAGCGTTACGCGTTGCGTGCTGACATGAACCGGCTGCCTGGGAATTGGTCCTGCAGGGTCGGCGTCCAGTTTGATCGTCACGGCGTCGGGTTGGCCGTGCGACGGCGAGGTCGTTCTTTTATCTACAGGGCCTTGAGCGACGACGAGGATCGTGCCCGGGCGTTGTCGGCGCTGGTCACGCAGGAGGGTGTCGCAGGTGCCCGGTGCGTGGTTTCCTTGCCGGTCGGGTGTTGCCAGGTTCGGTGGGTGCCGCTGGTCGGGGTCCGCATGCGTGATCTGCGCGTGGCCCTGCGCGGCTCGACGTTTTGGCAGGCGCGCATGGGGGTTACGCGAGATAGTCATTGTCTCTGGTGGCAACTGGTTCGCGATGCAGACAGCAGCGGTATCAATGCGTTGCTGGTTGCTGCTCCGCGCGGCGAAGTTCAGGCCTGTACGGACACCATCCGTGCGGCCGGGCTTGCGATGTCGAGGGTAGGGCTCTCGTGCTTCGATTACCTCGGATCCGGGATCACGTTCAGCGCGTGTGAAGTGACCTTGGTGCTGGATTGCAGAGACGCTTACGTTCTCGGCTCCGGTGCGTTCGGGATACGCGTCAACGCGGTCGAGTTTGACGAGGCCGGTGCCGCGGCCTTGTTGTCCACCGACTCCCGCACGCGTAGCGATGTCGTCGATAATCTGGCGACCTGTGTGCGCCGTTGCGTGGATGAAGATCAATCCGCAGCACGGGTTCACGCCAGCGTCCGCATCATTACTTCCCGCGCGTTGCAGGGTGAGTGGCTGGAAGTCTTGCGGGAGCGATTGCCGGGTCTGCAAATCGAATGGATCGATGGTTGGGCGGCGGTGGAGGTCAGTGAGCCTGATGGTCAATCCCCCGGCGATCCATGGCGGCTGCCGCGCGCGATGGCGGCGCTCGATTACGACATGTGGCGCAGCGGCTACTTTACGCAACGGCGTTTTCTCCCCAGGGTCAACCTTGCCGAGCGGGTGGACAGCAGCAGGCGGATGCGTCGTTACCTGATGATTATTGCGCCTGCGGGCGCGTTTCTGTCGCTTGCCCTGGTACTTTACATGCGCTGGTTTCTACACGAAGGAGGGTTGGCCCTGCAACCCGACGCCCAGCGTTACAGCCACTTTCAGCAGCTCCACGAGAAGACCCTCGGCGAGGTTCGGTTTCTTCAGGAGACTTTGTCCCACCGCATCCTGTTCTATTCGGGAATCCAGCGCATTTCCTTTGAGCGCAAACGTATGCCACGGTTGCTCGCTTCGATTGAGAAAGCGACCTTGGGAGAAGTATGGCTGGACGAAATCCACTTCAAACGTCCCGGGTTCATGCGCATCACCGGGAAATCCCCTGGTGACGTGCAGATCAGTCGGTTCATGTCGCGCCTGCGTGCAACCGGGGAGGTAGACGAAGTGCTGCTGGAGAGTGCTGCCATGGAAAGCGTTCAGAATATGGAGCCGGATACACTGCGCCAACTGAAGGGTTTTGCGGTGATTTGCAGGCTGCGGTCCGTGCAGCGAGAAATATGAACGCAGATCGTAGCCGAGGCGCACTGTTGGTCAGGGCACTCGTTCCTGTCTGGCTGCCGGGATTGCTTTTTGTTGCTTCCCTGGTTTATGCGCTGCTCGTTCTGCACCCGATCGCCGATGACAACCAGCGAATGCGCGAGCAGGTTGCCGGTTTGTCGATGGCTTCCGATCAGGTGACCGAGCTTGCGGAGAAGCTTGCAATTCTGCGTCGCGCATTGGACGAAGAGTCGCCGTCTTACCAAAGCATGCTGCGTGACCTGAAAGGTTGGTACGTGGAAGCCCATACGTATATCAACCGCATCGCCGCCGATGCCGGTCTTGAAGTGGCAGAGATGAAGTGGGGCGAGCCCGAGCCCTTGGTGCCTGCCTTCGAGGTCAGCCAACGCCGCCGCTGGGTGCGCGTCGGTGTTTTGGTCAGGCTCCTCGGTGCCTGGGACGCGCACCGTGAGTTTGCTCGCGGGCTTTCCGACTGTGAATGCCTGGCGCAGATCATCGAAAGCAGAATCCGGGCGACGCCGCGCGCGGGCCAGATTGAGGCGGTCATATCTTTCTTTATCTATCAGCCCGATGAAGGCGAGCGCATCTAATCGTCGCCATGTCTTCTGCCTGGCGCTTGCCTTTTGCACGGTCGGATACACCGATCCATTCGCCCCGGCAATGCCGACACAGCCCCTGGTCGAATTGCCAGCCCCGGCTTCAGGTTACCGCGTGCTCGGCATCGTTGTCTCGCGATCCCGACAGGTTGCCGTGATACGCACCGCTGACGCCGGCATTCATGTCGTGCTTCCAGGTGAGCGCGTTGGCGATGCGACCGTCAGCAGGATTACACCGGATTCCGTTTACCTCGATACCGGCGAGGTCGTTCTGCATCTGCAGATTGTCGACTGATGGCATGTTTCGCGATCTTCGGCAGGGGCATCATGGCGGTGGTGGTTTGCTGCGCGCTTGCGGTCCTGCCCGGGTGTCTGGGACCGGCCGGATGGAGCGGGTCGTTGTCTCTGGAGCAGCAGACGGAGTATGTCGAGCAGGCTCGCCGCGAGGGAGATCGGCGGGTCAGAGAAGGCAAGCGCCTGGCGGGCCATTACCAGCAAAGAAATGACGGCATGCGGGAAGCGCGCGAAAGCAGGCACCCGCGGCGTGTGCGTCCGGATGGGAGGAGTGACGATGCAGGCGGTGTTGCGAGAGGTGGGTCTGAAAGCGGACATTTGCGCCGCATTCACATCCATACGATGCCGGGCGGAGCATCGGATGCCCCACGGCGTATTTCCGGCGGCGAGCCGGTTGCGGCGCATTTCACCGGGGCTCCCCTGCACACCGTGATCAATGCGCTGGCGCGGGTTGGCGGTAGCAATATCATCGCCGCGAAAGAAATAGCCGATGAAAAAGTGACGTTTCGTGTCCGCGACGCCGGATGGCGTGACGTGCTTGCGATCGTCGCGCGCACCCACAACTGGACGGCGCAGAGCGATGGTGGGTTCATCTACGTGCGTCCACGAGGCGACGCAGGCGACAGCCCGGCGAGTGTGGCGACAGCGAGCCAGGCGCAACGCGTCGAGTTGATCAGGCTCGCGTACATTTCGGCCGAAGATATGAAACAAGCGGTTGCCGGGCTGTTTGCCGATACCGAGAATACGCCATTGATGAGCACCGATCAGCGAACGGGTTCGCTGATGGTCAAAGGCAGCATCGAGCAGATCAACATGGTTGCTGCGTTGGCGGATTCGCTGGACAAGCCGGTGCCACAGATTCTGATAGAAACCTTTATCGTCGAAGCAGGCAAAGGACTTGAAACCAGTCTGGGTGCCCGGCTGGGCATCGATCGTCTCGACTCGGCGGGCGCTGTCCGGATTGGCGGCATCACGGTTGCGGGAGATCGATCCGACCGGGAGGAAGACGAAGAAGGCGGCGGTTCCGCTGAAAGATGGGTTGTCAATCTTCCGGTTACGGCCGCTGCCGGTGGGGTGGCGGCATTGCTTGACAGTAACCGCTTACGAGTGGAATTGACAGCACTCGAGCAGGAAGGCAAGACGCGTATCATTTCAAATCCTCGGGTTTTCACGCTGGACGGCCGCGAAGCGGTGATTTTTCAGGGCGACGAAGTGCCTTATTTCAGCGTATCTGAAAGTGGCACCCAGACCGAGTTCAAGGAAGCGGGCGTGCGTCTCGCGGTAACACCGAAACTGATCGGCGCAGGCAACATGATGCTGAAAGTGACGGTGAACAAGGACACGGTGGATACGCGGGTGCAAAACCCGCCGATTACACGCAGGCAGATCGATACGACGCTGCTGGTTGCCGACGGGGAGTTGGTCATTATCGGCGGGATTTACTTCGATACGTTGGTTCGCTCCGAGACGCGGGTGCCTTTTTTCAATCGCATTCCGTTGCTTGGGCATTTGTTCAAGCGTTCGCGTGACACGCGTGATCTGCGGGAGTTGCTGGTTTTCATTGCGCCGAGAATTGTCAGGCTTCCATCGTGAGCGATGTCCCCACGCGCAAAGGGCTCTCTCTTAGCGGGTTTCCGCTGTCGGCCGTTGGCTTCGTCGATTGTATGTTGACCCAGGCGGTGCGCGTTCTTGCCAGTGATGCCCACCTCGAGCTTGGGCGTTTGTTCAAGCGTTCGCGTGACACGCGTGATCTGCGGGAGTTGCTGGTTTTCATTGCGCCGAGAATCGTCAGGCTTCCATCGTGAGCGATGTCCCCACGCGCAAAGGGCTCTCTCTCAGTGGGTTTCCGCTGTCGGCCGTTGGCTTCGTCGATTGTATGTTGACCCAGGCGGTGCGCGTTCTTGCCAGTGATGTCCACCTCGAGCTTGGGCGTTTGTTCAAGCGTTCGCGTGACACGCGTGATCTGCGGGAGTTGCTGGTTTTCATTGCGCCGAGAATCGTCAGGCTTCCATCGTGAGCGATGTCCCCACGCGCAAAGGGCTCTCTCTCAGCGGGTTTCCGCTGTCGGCCGTTGGTTTCGTCGATTGTATGTTGACCCAGGCGGTGCGCGTTCTTGCCAGTGATGTCCACCTCGAGCTTGGCCGCATGGATACGAGGCTTCGTTACCGTCTTGACGGGATGCTGGTCAAGGTCGAAACCGGTCCGTTTCCGTTTGAGCAGTATGCGGCAGTGGTGGCGCGCATTCGCATACTGGCGTCGCTGGATATTGCCGAACGGCGGCTACCGCAGGACGGCAGGTTTTCTTACGTTTGCGAACACGGGACCGTCGATGTGCGGGTTTCGATACTCCAGACAGTGGCGGGGGAGCGTGTCGCGATGAGGCTTTTGCACATCGACGCCGATAGCGAGGATTTCGAGTCGATCGGGATGACGCGCCGCGAAGCGGCTATCGTCGAGCGGGCCGTCAGTGCGAGCCAGGGTATGGTGCTGGTTACCGGGCCGACCGGTAGCGGCAAAACCACGACTCTGTACACGGCGCTGAATTACATCAATGTCGTCGACGTCAACATCCTGACGGTTGAGGATCCGGTGGAGCGCCGTCTGCATGGTGTCGGCCAGGTGCAGGTAAACGAGGCGGCCGGTCTCGGGTTTTCCAAGGCGCTGTACGCGTTTTTGCGTCAGGACCCGGAAGTGATACTGGTCGGTGAAATCCGGGATTACGAGACCGCCGACATTGCGTTCAAGGCTGCTCTGACGGGGCACCTGGTTCTGAGCACCCTGCACACCATGGATTCCGCGACGGCGATTGTCAGACTGACGAATATCGGTCTGCCCGGGTATCTTGTCAGCGGCGCGGTGAGCTTGATTCTGGCACAGCGGCTGGTGCGCGTGATTTGTTCGCGGTGTAAAACCCCGGACGAGTTGCGGCCGGAACTGCTCGGATCAATGGGCTTTACCGACGAGGAACTCTCGGATGCACAGTTGTTTCATGGCAAGGGATGCGAGGAGTGTTCGTGGACCGGGTACCGAGGCAGGCGAGGTGTCTTTGAAATGCTCCAGGTCGATGCAAAGGTCCGCGAGAGCATCTGCCGGAATTCATCGGGCGATGAGATTGCGCGGTTGCTCGCTACGCAAGGTGGCATGAATCTCGCGCGGCAACGCCGCAGGTTGCTGCTCGCGGGAATCGTGGACATGGCCGAGTATTTACGCCAGAACTGACCTGGCGCCAAATGGCATAATGCGGCTTGCGTTTGCCGTTGCCCCTATGCAAAAAAGCGATTTCAGATTTGATTTTCCGGAAGAGTCAGTAGCTGATTACCCAGTTAAAAACCGTAAATCATCACGACTTTTGCAGGTTTCCCGCGAGGGAGAACTCACCGACCGCGTTTTCCGCGACATCGGTGAGTTGACGCAAGCCGGTGACTTGCTCATTGTCAATAACAGCCGGGTCATTCGCGCGCGAATTCCCGCAAGAAAGGAAACCGGGGGGCGGGTCGAAATTCTCGTCGAGCGACTGTTGGACGATCATCATGCGCTGGCGATGCTCCGTGCCGCGAAGCCTTTGCGCGAGGGTGCCTGGCTGTTGGCAGGAGCAGCCCGGATGCGTGTTCTCGAGTGCCGCGGCAACCTGTCTCTGTTAGCGCTCGAAGGCACCGGCACGTTTTCCCGGTTGCTCGAACGCACAGGTGAAATTCCGCTGCCGCCGTATATTCGCCGTGCGCCGGAGGCAATCGACGAGGAACGTTACCAGACGGTGTACGCGAAGCATCCGGGATCCGTCGCCGCACCGACGGCGGGCTTGCACTTTGACGGTGCCTTGCTCGCATCGCTTGTGGAGCAGGGGGTCGACATGGCCGAGTTGACGTTGCACATCGGCGCGGGCACGTTTGCGCCCGTGCGTAGCGAGGTGATCGAGGATCATGTGATGCATCGCGAACGGATGCGGGTCGATGCAGCTCTGTGCAGCGCGATCGCCGCGTGCAGACAGCGTGGCCGCCGCGTGATCGCCGTTGGCACGACGGTGGTTCGCGCGCTCGAGACAGCCTGCGGCCCCAGTGGAGAAGTCCTGCCGTACGATGGTGAAACCGACCTGTTCATACGCCCCGGGTATCGGTTTCGCGTGCCCGACGTCATGATTACCAATTTTCATCTGCCGGAAACAAGCCTGTTTATCCTGGTATGCGCGTTTGCCGGAAGACAGCGGATGCTGGATGCGTATCGCCACGCAATAGAGAAGTGCTACCGGTTTTTCAGCTACGGAGACGCGATGTGGCTGGAGAGAAACGATGCGGTTTACAGTTGAAGGCAGCGACGGGTCGGCGCGCGCGGGCGTGCTGGAGTTTCCGCGTGGATTGGTGGAGACACCGGTGTTCATGCCGGTGGCTACCTGCGCCACGGTCAAGGCGATGACGCCCGCGACGCTGCATGAAGTGGGCGTGCACATACTGCTCGGCAACGCGTGGCACCTGATGTTGCGTCCGGGAGAGGAGGTGATTGAAAAGCACGGTGGCCTGCACCGTTTCATGGACTGGGAAAAACCGATCCTGACCGATTCCGGCGGCTTCCAGGTGTTCAGTCTGGCCGGCAGGCGCAAGGTATCCGAGGAAGGCGTGTGGTTTCGCACCCCATATTCAGGTGCCGAGATGTGGCTTGACGCGGAACGCTCGATGCTGGTGCAGCGGCGGCTTGGCTCTGACGTGGTGATGGCGTTCGACGAATGTACTTCGTACCCGGCGACATGGCACCAGGCAGAGGAGTCGATGCTGCGTTCGATGCGCTGGGCGCAACGCTCGAAAGACGCTCACGCCGGCACCGAGTCTGCGCTGTTTGGCATCGTACAGGGAAGCGTTTATCCGGATTTGCGCGAGCGGTCGGTCGAGATGCTTTTGCAAATCGGCTTTGACGGGTATGCGGTGGGTGGTCTGGCCGTTGGGGAGAGCGAGGACGAGAGGCTCTGCATGCTTGAGGCGATGGCACCTTCGCTACCAGCCGGACAGCCTCGTTACCTGATGGGGGTTGGACGCCCGCAGGATATTGTCGCCGCCGTATGCCGTGGCATCGACATGTTTGATTGTGTACTGCCGACGCGCAACGCACGGAATGGATTTCTCTACACGCGCCACGGGTTGTTGCGTATCAGGAACGCGCGCTACCGGGAGGACGATTCCCCGATAGATCGTGATTGTCCGTGTTACACCTGCAGGCGGTTCAGTCGTTCCTATCTACACCACCTGGACAAGTGCGGAGAAATCCTGGGTGCCTGCCTGAATACCTTGCATAACCTGTATTATTACGCCAGCCTGATGCGTGAGCTGCGCGACGCGATTCTGGCGGGACAGCTCGCGGCTTATGTAAAGTCGTTCCATGACCGGTTGTAGGGGCGACGCACGCGTCGCCCTTGTACACTCTAAAGTTGCTACACTCTGTGGTGCAAATCACACCTCGGGGCAGATTGCACAGGGACGTTCATGCTGCACGGGAAATATGCCGGGGAGGTGCAAGCACATTTTTCTAAACCTATGGAGAACAAACATTATGAGTAAGAAGCTTGTATCTTCAGTATTCGCCTTGGTGCTGGTGACGGTTCCGCTGTCCGCTTCCGCCGAGACGGGTGCTGATGAAGTCTTTTGGTTAAGCAGTTTAATAACCGAAAATGCTCAGCAAGGTTATGAGCTAGCAATAAAGTTGTCCAGAATGGGGGTGAAATACACCCAACCTTCAGGCGAAGTTCGGGGAGAACTTAGGCCCATCTATGGAGAAGATGCGGATAGTTTGATAGCGTCCTCCCAGGTAATAGCGACCAATTTCCAAACAGTGGCTGCGGCCAATAACTACTGGCGAAAATAAATTCATAACAAGCAGGTCAAGCGGATGCGCTAACGCGCATTCGCTTACCTGATACGGCCTGAGTTTGTTAGACACTTTCCTGATTCATTAAATATCGTTGTTCATAGACCGTTGGTGCAACGCGATCATTATGCGTATGTCGGCGCTTCGGGTTGCGTCGCCCTTGTACCCTCCCGGAATTAAAAGGAAGCCGACATGTTGATGCAACACATCGGCTTCCAGTGATTTTCTATGGCATAATTCCCGACAGTATGATCGAATTTTTCATCTCTTCCGCCTGGGCGCAGGAAGCGGCGTCGGGCGGCGGTTTCCAGTTGTTGATCATGGTCGGAATCTTTTTTCTGATCATGTATTTTCTGATGATCCGCCCGCAGCAAAAGCGCACCAAGGAACACAACGCGTTGATTTCTTCCCTGTCGAAAGGTGACGAGGTCGTCACCTCGGGGGGCATCCTTGGCCAGGTGGTCTCGATCAGCGACAGTTTTATCAGCATCGAAGTGCAAAGCGGCACTACGATGAAAGTTCAAAAGCAGTCTATTCAGTCGATGATGCCGAAGGGCACGATCAAGAACAGTTGAACTGCTCCTGCATTCTTCATGTCGAACCGATATTCCCTATGGAAGTACCTGCTGATCCTGACGGTGCTGATCACCGCCGCCATTTACGCGCTTCCCAACGTTTATCCGTCTGATCCGGCGATACAGATCGCCGGTCCCGCCAGTGGCGATGGAGAGGGTGTTGGCGAGAGCCTGGCGCGACTTCTTGATGGAGAGGGTGTGCCTTACAAAGCCATTGAGGACGAAGAAGGCGGCAACACGCTGGTCCGGTTTCACGATACCGAAACCCAGTTGCGTGCGGTTGAGTTCATCCGGCGGCAATTCCTCGGAGACTATACGATCGCCCTGAATTTTGCATCGGCAGCTCCAAAGTGGCTCGCGTCATTGAATGCCAGGCCGATGAACCTGGGGCTGGACCTCAGAGGCGGGGTCTATTTCCTGTTGTCGGTTGACGTGGCGGCAGCCATCGAGAAACACATGCGTGCCTACCTGAATAGTTTTCGCGGTGAATTTCGTACCGAGCGGATTCGCTACCGCAATTTTTCACTGTCCGAAGGCACTCTACGCATCACTTTTAGCGACGATGCCAACAAGGAGCGCGCGCGTGACTATATAAACCGGAACTACCCCGACACGTTCCAGATCGGTGAGGGGGGGCGCGAGGGAGGTGCGCAGCTTGTCTTCGCCCTCGAGGAGCAACAGGCCAGGGAGGTCGTCAGTTACGCGGTGCAGCAGAATATCCTGATTCTGCGCCGGCGCGTGGATGAACTCGGTGTCGCCGAACCGGTGGTGACACGCCAGGGGCGCGACCGTATCGCGGTGCAGTTGCCTGGGGTGCAGGATACCGCGCAGGCGAAGGAAATACTGGGTGCGACGGCGACGTTGGAATTTCGCCTGGTGGCCGAGGATCAGGATCCGGAGAAGGCGCGGTCCGAAGGCAGAGCGCCGCCTGGCACGGCTCTGTACAGTGAACGTGACGGGACGCCGGTATTGCTCAAGCGTGATGTGATGTTGACCGGGGATCGTATCTCCGACGCCGCTTCGGGTATCGACGGTGAGTTTGGAAGCCCCGCAGTGTTCATAACCCTGGATGGGCAGGGGGCGAGAACCTTCAGCGAGGTAACCGCCGAAAACGTGAAGCGGCTGATGGCGGTGGTCTTTCTGGAAAACAAGGTCGAGAGCTATCTCGACGATGCCGGGGAACTGCAGAAGCGGAGAACCGCCACGGAAGAAGTGATCAGCGTCGCCCGGATACAGGAACAGTTGAGCAAGCGGTTTCAAATCACCGGACTCGACAGCACGCAGGAAGCGCGGCGTCTCGCGTTGCTGTTGCGTGCCGGTGCGCTTGCCGCGCCGCTGGAGATCGTCGAGGAGCGAACCGTTGGCCCGAGTCTCGGGCAGGAGAACATCATGCGGGGTGTGCGCTCGATCATTTTTGCATTTTTGCTGGTGATCGTTTTTATGGGCATTTATTATCGGGTGTTCGGCTTGCTCGCGGATATGGCGTTGACGCTGAATATCATGCTCATCGTCGCGGTCATGTCGATCATTCCGGGTGCCACGCTGACCTTGCCCGGCATCGTCGGGATCGTGCTGACCGTGGGTATGGCGGTGGATGCCAATGTGCTGATTTTCGAGCGCATCCGCGAGGAGTTGAATAATGGCTCCACGACCCAGACCAGCATGGATATGGGGTACCGTCAGGCGCTCTCGACCATCGCCGACGCCAATATCACGACCTTGATCGCCGCGCTGGCGCTGTTCGCTTTCGGCACCGGCCCGATCAAGGGGTTTGCCGTGACTTTGTCCGTGGGTATCCTGTGCTCGATGTTTACGGCCATCATGGGCACCCGCGCAGCAGCCAACCTGATTTACGGCGGCAGGAAGGCCGCCGTGCTGGCAATCTGATCCTGGAAGCGATGCGTTTGCTGTCACAAACCAGCTTCGACTTCATGGAGAAGCGCAGGCTGGCACTGATCGTCTCGTCGGTGTTGCTGGTTGCCTCGGTGGCTTCCATCGCGGTACGCGGTTTGGATTTTGGTGTTGATTTTACGGGCGGCACCGTGATGGAGGTTGGTTACGAGCAAGCGGCCGCGTTGGAAGACGTGCGTTCGCATCTCGTGGCCTCGGGGATTGAAAGCGCTACGGTGCAGCATTTTGGCAGCGCCAGGGAAGTGTTGATCCGGGTTCCTCTGGACGACGGGCTGGCCCAGGCCGAGTTGAGCAATCGCATCCTCGACGCGTTACGCCAGGGCGGCGAAGTGGCATTGCGGCGCGTCGAATTCGTTGGCCCCAGGGTCGGGGAAGAATTGCGTGAAGATGGTGGTTTTGCCATGCTGTACGCCCTCGTTGGTATTCTTCTGTATGTAGCTTTTCGATTTGAATATCGCTTCGCGTTCGGTGCGGTCGTCGCGCTGGTGCACGATGTGGCGATTACCATCGGCTTTTTTTCATTGACCGGGATCGAATTCGACTTGAGCGTGCTCGCGGCAGTGCTCGCGGTAATCGGTTATTCGCTGAACGACACGATCGTGATTTATGACCGTATTCGTGAAGGTTTCATGAAGCTCAGAAAACGTACCGGCGTTCAGCCCGAGTCGCTCGTGAACACTGCCATCAACAGGACTCTGGCGCGCACGCTGGTGACTTCGCTGACGACGATGTTTGTCGTGATCGCCTTGTTTCTATTCGGTAGCGAAGTCATTCGGGGGTTTACCATCGCGATGATGGTCGGCATTGTCGTCGGAACGTATTCTTCGGTTTACATCGCGGGCGCGTCGCTGCTGTTTTTGGGGTTGCGCACTGAAAGCATGATGCCGGTGAAAAAGGAAGGGGAGGAATTTGGCAGGCCATGAATGATACCGGGAAGGCTTCCGCCGAGGCGTTGTCTGAAGACGACACGATGAGTCTCATCAGCGGCCTGTCGGCGTTTGAGGCAAAACACTTCTCGCGTGCGCTGCAGTTGTTACTGCCGCTGGCCGAGCGTGGCAACACCGAAGCGCAGCATCGATGCGCGATCATGTACCAGAATGGCCTCGGCATGTGTGTCAACCAGGAAGCGGCTTTCCGGTTCATGCGGCAGGCCGCCGAGCAAGGACACGCCCTGGCGCAGCATGGCCTTGGCTTCATGTATCTTGAAGGCGACTGCACCGAGCTCAGTGGTGAGGATGCGGTGAAATGGTTTACGCTTGCCGCCGAACAAGGCCTCGCCGGTTCGCGGACTACCCTGGCCGTGATGTATGAAGAGGGGAAAGTGGTGGAGAAGGACATGAAGGCCGCCAGGGATTGGTACCGCAAGGCAGGCTTTTGAGCTTTCCCTGCGCCGCCGTGCGACAGGTGTACCCGTACCGACGTTGATCATCGAAGGATGAGTGAAGTGGATTTTTTTCCGCTGTTCGTCAAGCTGCGCGGACGCCCGGTGGTTGCCGTCGGGGGCGGAGAGGTCGCGCTCAGGAAGGTGCGCGGATTGTTGCGCGTCGGCGCGCGCATCAAGGTGGTCGCCCCACGGGTGCACGACGCGTTGCGACTGTCAGCGAGACAGAATGTGCTGACCCTGGTTGAGCGTGAATTTGCAGACGCGGATATCGAGGGCGCGTTCCTGGTGATCGTGGCGACCGACAGCACCGCGGTGAATCGACATGTCATCGAGTTGTGCCGCGTGCGCGGAATTCATGTCAACAGCGCTGACTTTGCTGCCGAGGGAGACGTGATCCTGCCGGCGCTGATACAACGTGATGCGGTACAGGTGGCGTTGGCTACCGGCGGCAGCTCACCGACGTTGACGCGTTTGTTGCATGGCTACCTTGCAAACTGCATACCGGACGCTTATGCACAGCTTGCGGGTCTGGGGAGGAAATACCGCGCGCGTGCACGCACGGCGTACCCTGATTTTGATCAGCGCAAAAAATTCTGGGAAAAGGTATTCACTGGGTCGGTCGCCTCGTTGGTATTTGCCCGCCGCGTGGACGCTGCCGAGCGCGAGTTGCTACGTTTGCTAAACGCTCCCGAGACGCTTGCCGAAGACATCGGCGAGGTGTATCTCGTTGGCGCAGGCCCTGGCGCGGCCGACCTGCTGACGTTCAAGGCGCTACGCCTGATGCAACAGGCTGATGTCGTCGTTTATGACCGTCTGGTGTCGCAGGAAATCATGCAACTGCTCCCTTCCTCCGCAAAGAAAATCTACGCTGGCAAGCAACGTAGTTGCCATGCCATTGCACAGGAGAACATCAACGATTTGTTGGTGAGCCTGGCGCGCCAGGGCCACAGGGTGTTGCGCCTGAAGGGTGGAGACCCTTTTATCTTCGGGCGCGGAGGCGAAGAAATAGCCACCTTGCTGGAGGAGCGGGTACCGTTTCAGATCGTACCAGGCATCACTGCCGCTTCCGGATGCGCTGCGTACGCGGGGATTCCGCTGACGCACCGCGATCTTGCCCACACCTGCATTTTTGCCGCGGGGCACCTGCGTGACGACGACGCCGACCTGGACTGGCAGGCACTGGCGCGCGAGCAGCAAACGTTGATCTTTTACATGGGCCTGCAGGGGCTCGAACGCATCTGTCTGCGGCTTGTCGAGCATGGTCTGCCTGCCGATACCCCTGCTGCCTTGATTGCGCACGGCACCTTGCCGGAGCAGGAAGTGATCTGCGGCACTCTGGAAAACCTCGCTGGCCTGGTCGAAGCCAGCGGGGTGACTCCACCGACGCTGCTGATCGTTGGCAAGGTGGTTTGCCTGCGTAATCAGTTGAACTGGTATCGAGAGACCGGCGGTCGTCCCCGGTAGCGCGGCGGCAGTATCCAGATCGGTCTCACCAAGTATGGCAGGGCGTCGATGCGGTTGCGGCGGCATCTGGTTTCGCACGAGGCACGCATCTTCGGGTGCTCATTGCAGGTGGTTGGGGATTGTCTCTGCCTGCGGGCGGCGCGTTGCCGGGCATCCGGGAAATCCAGTGGGCGGAGCGCGGTTGCGTGGCCCGCGCGAGGTCGTCATGCCTGGGAGCAGCGGTCCATTTCAGCCACCAGGGATGTCGTAACGGTTGGGTCGGGAGACGAGCCAGGGGAAGCCCAGGGGAGGCATGGGTTCGACTACGTCGCTGCCTTCCATGTGCCCAGGATAATGTCCTGTTGATACATTTCCGTGAGGATTTTGGCACCGCCTGCCAGGGCCGCGTCCATGGGGAGTTGTTGCCTGGTGGCCAGTTGCTCGATATGCTCCCGGCCGCTTTGATTCGGGTGTCGGGAGATTGCATCCAGTAGCAGGTTGGTCGCTGGGTTTGTGTGCACGAAGATCACTTCGTCATCGCGGTTGCGGCAGACTACCAGGCAGGTTGGTTCGTCGTCGGGCTGTCGTGGCTGGAAGTCGGGAGATATCCTGTGTACCGGCCAATGATAGGCGAGCGGTCGTGCCAGCGGTGATAACGCTGGTGGTTCGTGCAGCAGATCGCCGTCCCGGTTTACCGTCGGGAGATCGATTTCTTCGCTGCTAAATGCCAGTTCAAGTTCGATCGACTCGTAGTGCGCAAGCTCTTTCATAAACGGCGGATCGTCGTTTGTCATCGAGTATTCGGTTTGCAAATAGTCCAGAAACTCCTGGGATACTTGCGCGAAATAAGGCGAATGGGATTGGTGTTTTGCGTAAAACCCGCGGATCAGGGCGTGCCAGGCTGCTTCGGTATAGAACTTTCGCAGCACCGGGAAGGCGTTGGATATAAATCGGCTGATATTTCTGAAGAACAACCTTCGGTAGACAGCGAGCCTGCTGTCGTCCAGGCCTTCGGGGGGCGGATTTGCATGCGGATCCCGCAGATGCGCCGCGAGTTGATATTGCAGCTTCTGGAAGCTTTCCGGCATCACGCCAACGCGTGTGCTACCGATGTTGCGGACGGGGCGTGCTGCTGCCGGGTGTGGGTTTGATGGCGTCGCTGGCAGGTGGCGATCATCTGCAACTCCTGCCGCAACTTCTCAAGTTTGGGAAAGTTGTGATCTCTCTCGAGCAAGGTAGGTATGGCTCCGAAAAGTTCGTAGGCCTTGTCGAGCAGTTGCCACACCGGCGCAATGATATCTGTGCCATGCGTATCGACAATCAGGTCGTCTGCTTCGCGAGAGTGCCCGGCGATGTGGCAGTAGGCGATTCGCTCCTCGGGCATCTGCTCCAGGTAAGCGACCGGATCGAAGCCGAAGTTGACGGAGTTGACATATACATTGTTGACGTCGAGCAACAAGGCGCAATCCGCTTTTTCAAGCACGCAGTTGATGAACTCGGGTTCGCTTATTTCCTGCCCCGGCGCGACGTAAGCCGAGGTGTTTTCAATGGCGATTTGGCGACCGAGCAACTCCTGCGTCCGTTGGATGCGTTTTGCGACGTAATCGGCTGCTTCCGGCGTAAAGGGGATAGGCATCAGGTCATACAGGTGGCCATCGTCGGAGCAGTAGCTCAGGTGTTCGCTGTAGCCACGAATCCGGTGTTCGTCGAGGAAGGTTTTTATGTTCCCGAGCAGTTCGGTGTCGAGTGGCGTCGGTCCACCGAGGGACAACGACAGACCGTGGCATACGAAGGGATAACGTTCGGTGAAGTAACGAAACCGCTTGCCAAGTGCTCCCCCGACACCGATCCAGTTTTCCGGCGCGACTTCCAGAAAATCTATGTCGCCACCGCAGTGGGATCCCAGTTCACGCATGAGGTCTCGGCGAAGACCGAGACCGCAACCATCCAGCGGGAACCGCCTTTCGCCGCTCACAATCTATTGGTTTTGACAAAGAGATGATCGACGCTCAGCTTGCCAGGGCCGTTCAACAGCAACGGAATCAGCATCACCAAGTAGAGTAGCGGCAGTTTGTATCCGTTATCGCAGACGTTGTAGCCATTGTCCCCGTGCACGCTGACCCAGGCGACCAGGTCGAGAATGATCAGACCGGCAACCCAGAAGCGGGTCGCCAATCCGATCACCAGCGCCAGCGCACCGATGATTTCAGTCCAGCTTGTCAGGAACCAACTGATGCCGACCGGGACGATATTGAAAGGGAACGGGAAATCGTCGATGATTTGTGCAAACCAGTTTTCACCGTTGAGTTTGCGGATACCTGCGTGCCAGAATTCCCACGCGAGGACCAGACGCAGACCGAGCAGGGAAACCCAGGAACCAGTCCAGGAAAGCCCGCAATAAATTTTTTGTAACATAGCCATGGTGGTGATTTTGCCTTTTTTCACAGGGGAAAAGCAATAGGCCACAGGATGCCATCCCAAGTACTCTATCCTGTGCGGTGTCCTCGCACACAGGATGTCCTCGCACACAGGATTGCCATTCCGGCGGGTAAACGGGATAATGTTGTTACGACTACGGTGTTTTTAGAGGAGGTCGTTTTATCTATGCTTGGCTTGTCACGCCTGTTGCTTGTCTGCCTTTGCTTTGCTTTGGTAGCGTGCTCCTCTAAAATCATTGAGCAAGAACCGATCGAGCAGTTGCCCGACGGTGATGCGGAGGCCGTCGTCGATGCGGAGGCCGTCGTCGATGACACTCCCCCTCCCTTGCCTTATCCCGCATGGGTTGCTGGCACGTTGGATGATTTATACGGCGCAGACGTCAATCAGGAACAGAGCCAGAGATACCATGAGGCGGTTGCCGATAACCCCTTGTTGAGTTATATCATCATCTATTTCGACTTTAATTCAGCGCTTGTGAGCCCCGGGAGCCGAAAGGCATTGCTGGAGCATGCCAACTACCTGGTGCAGCACGACTACGTTGCCATTCGCCTCGAAGGGCACGCGGACAAGCGTGGGTCCAGTGGATATAACCTGTCTTTGGGCGAACAGCGTGCTTTGGCGGTGCAGGAATTTCTACGCGCCAATGGTGTTCGAGGTGCCCAGATATCGGCGGTCAGCTATGGTGAGGAAAGGCCGGCGATCGAGGGTGACGATGAGTCCGCTTATGCAAAAAACCGGCGCGTCGAGTTGATCTACCGCTAGCCGGTTCTGCATCGTCAAAACACCGAGGTACTCAGTTCCTTGATGGAGCGCAGTATTTCCGGGTCATCGCTCAGAGGTTCCGAAATGCAGTTTTCGACTGCATCGACCGGGGTGATGCCTGCGGTAATGAGTTTCGCGGCGTGCACCAGCAAGCGGGTGCTGGCCCCTTCCTCGAGACCGTTTCCTTTCAGGTTGCGCGTCAGTCCGGCAAACTTGACCAGTTGATCTGCGGTCGTTTTATCGATCCCGGTCTCAGTTTGCACGATTTCGCTCTCGACCTGCGCCACCGGGTAATCAAAAGCCAGCGCGACGAACCGTTGCCGGGTGCTTTGCTTCAGGTCCTTGAGCACGCTCTGGTAGCCGGGGTTATACGAAACAGCCATGCAAAACCCTTCTTTGGCACGGATCAATTCGCCGCGTTTTTCGATCGGCAGGATGCGGCGATCGTCGCATAGCGGGTGGATCACGACGGTCGTGTCCTTGCGCGCTTCAACGATCTCGTCGAGATAGCACAGGCATCCTTGGCGCACTGCTCGAGTCAGCGGGCCGTCGATCCAGACGGTTTCCCCGTCTTTGAGCAGGTAGCGCCCGACCAGATCGGATGCGGTGAGGTCGTCGTGGCAGGAAATGGTGATCAGCGGCTTCTGCAATCGCCACGAGATATGCTCTATGAAGCGCGTTTTCCCGCAGCCGGTAGGGCCTTTGAGCAGAACCGGCAGTTGCTTCTGGTAGGCGTGTACGAATATTTCGACTTCGTTGCCCGTCGCGCGATAGAACGGCTCCTTCTCGGGCAGGGACATTCCCGGCTTTGCTCGCGATACTTCGCTCATCCGGGCAAGATAGCTAGGAGGGATGCTTCCATGGCGGTAGCTTTTTTTTCAGCTTGATGTTTTTCAACCGGGTATAGTCCGGCAGGCCGTTCTTGAAGGGAGGATAGGGTTCTCCCTGTATCAGCGGTTCCAGGTAGGTGCGCGCGCGCCGGGTGATATGAAAGCCATCCTCGCTGATGTAGTTTCTCGGCATTTTTTTCTCCCGGTTGGCGACCTCGTCGAGGGCAACTGCGCCGATCGTCCAGCGATAGGGGCGGCTGGACTTACGCACGATGGTAGCCATGATGCCTTGTCGGCCTTGCAGGGCGAACTCAATGGCTGCACAGCCCAGCGCGTAGGCTTGATCGACATCGGTCGCCGACGCGATGTGCCGTGCTGATCTTTGCAGATAGTCTGCGACCGCCCAATGGTACTTGTAACGTAAAGTGTGTTGGATCATCTCCGCGACCCTCAGGGCCACACCTCCCAACTGCCTGTGACCGAACGCATCGAGGCGACCGGTGTCGGCAAGTAGTTGGTTGCGTTTGTTTCTCAACCCTTCCGAAACCACGATTACGCAATAGCCGTAATTTTTCACGCACGCCTTGACGCGCGCGAGAAAGCAACGCTTTTCAAAAGGGATCTCGGGGAACAGGATGATGTGCGGCGGTTCGCCTTCGCGGCGGTTCGCGAGTCCGCTGGCTGCCGCGATCCAGCCAGAGTGCCTGCCCATGACTTCGAGAATGAACACCTTGGTTGAAGTGTCGCACATCGAAGCCACGTCGAGTCCGGCCTCGCACACGGAGACCGCGACGTATTTGGCCACGGATCCGAACCCGGGGCAATTATCGGTGTGCGCCAGATCGTTGTCGACGGTTTTGGGGATACCGATGCAACGGATCGGGAATCCCAGTTCCTTGCTGAGCAGCGACACCTTGTGGGTAGTATCCTGCGAGTCGCCGCCACCGTTGTACAGGAAATAGCCGATGTCGTGGGCCTTGAACACTTCCAGCAGACGCAGGTATTCGCTGCGGTTTTTCTTGATGTCCTGCATGCGGTATCGGCACGAGCCATACGCGCCGGCAGGCGTGTGTAGCAATCCCGCGACAGTGGTCTCGCGCTCTTTGCTGGTATCGACCAACTCTTCGCGTAAAGCACCGGTTATGCCGTTGAGTCCAGCGATGACCTTGCCGAGCCTGCCTTTGTTACGTCTTGCGGTTTCGATTACGCCTGCGGCGGTGGCATTGATTACGGCAGTCACGCCACCGGATTGCGCGTAAAAAATATTGTTTCTCTTCGGCATTGGATGCTGCGGCAAGCGAAAAGCGGATTATAGCGGATCGATGAAAAGTCGAATTTCTCCACTGTCCCATAGGTGGTGGCGCAGTACACAAGGTTGAGATTTGTCGCCACTGTGCGTAGTATGCGCGGTGTGCTTTTTGGCGGAACGCTTCAGGATTTAATATGCGTATCATTCTTCTCGGCCCCCCCGGTGCCGGCAAAGGTACGCAGGCGCCATGTATTGGCGAGGCTTTCGGAATCCCCTGGATTTCTACCGGGGACATGCTACGTGACGCGGTGCGTGAAGGTATCCCCGAAAGCGAACGCATCGCAAAAATCATGGCGTCCGGAGAACTGGTGCCGGACGAACTGATCGTCGGATTGCTCGAGTGCCGCGTCGCCAGACGAGATTGCCGTTCAGGGTTTCTGCTTGATGGCTTCCCAAGGACTCTGTCGCAGGCCAAGGTTCTGCAACACAGGAAAATCGGTGTCGACTACATCGTCGAAATCACCGTTGACGAAGCGGAGATAATTCGGCGCTTGACCGGGCGCCGTGTGCATCCTGGGTCGGGGCGGGTATACCACGCGGTGTTCAATCCGCCCAAGGTAAAAGACAAGGACGATATCACCGGTGAAGATCTACTCCAGCGGGAGGATGATAGAGACGATGTCGTCGCGAAGCGCCTGGCTGTATACCGGGAGCAAACCGCCCCCCTGACCGCGTATTACACTGCTGTGGCTGGAGGGTTGTCCGCAGACAACTACATTCGGGTGGACGGCGCGCAAAGCATGGAACTGGTGAGCAGCAATATCCTCGAGTCATTGCACGCGAAGTTGAAGCGTCCGGCGTGACTTGCAAGGTACGCCTGAAAGGCAGCGACGTCGATTTTTTTGCCGAGCAAGGTGAATCACTGCTTGACGCTGCGATTCGCGTCGGCTTGAGCGTCGATTATGGCTGCAACAACGGCAACTGTGGGCTTTGCGGCGCTTCTTTGATCGAGGGGGAAGTCCGCAAGATCCGCCACCAGGACTATCCGCAAAGCGCTGCGGGAAAGCAGAAAAGTTTTTTGATGTGTTGCCATGAAGCTCTGTCCGATCTCGTTATCGAAGTGTGCCTGGATGGGCGGTCCGAGCCTATTCGAGAGCAGGGATTCTCGGCCAGGGTCAGGAAACTGGATCGGGTTGGCGATCGGGTGCGCGTCGTCTCCCTGCGTCTGCCCCGCAACCTGCGCCTGCGGTTTTTGGCAGGACAGTATGCGGTGCTGTCCGGGAAGCGGTTTGACCTGGAGCAGTGCTCGATTGCCAGTTGCCCCTGCGAACAGCAGCGGATCGAGTTACACGTGCCGCGCAGGCGGGATGCGTTTGCGCGTTATATCTTCGAGTCCTGCCGGGTCGGCGACCGAATCAACGTGACGGCACCTTTTGGCAATTTTGTTTTCACCGAGGACTTTGACCGGCCGGTACTCTTTTTCGCTTTTGAAGTCGGATTCGCTCCGATCAAGAGCCTGATCGAGCACATTACCGGACAGGAGCATGAAATCAACCTGCGTTTATATTGGATGACGGTCGGTGACAGACCGTATCTGCACAACCTGTGTCGTAGCTGGGCGGACGCTTTCGATGGCTTTTCCTACAGCCATCTGGTTGTGAAGGATGGTAGCGCCGCGGCACTGGGTTCATGTATTCAGGACACGCTCGCGGGACAACCGGGCCTGTCGGCGAGCGACGCCTATTTCTGTGTGCCGCAGGCATCAGGAGACACCGTAACCGAAGTCTGTCTTGGTCACGGGTTCGACTCATCGCGATTGTTTTACGAGCCGGTTCGTGGCGGGGTTGTATGAGGTCGGAAACAGATGGGATGGTTGGACTGAAGAGAAAAGATGGTGGCCCCAAACAAGGGTTTTCCAGCACCCGCATAGGTTATTATAACGACGTGACGGCTTAGTTGGTTTTGAGCATTTCTACATCCAAAGGTCAACGCGTGCTTTCAGGCATGCGGCCGACAGGAAGCCTGCACCTCGGGCACTACCACGGCGTGCTGAAGCAGTGGCTGGAGTTGCAGTTGGCGCACGAGTGTTTCTTTTTCGTTGCCGACTGGCACGCGTTGACCACGCACTACGAAAAGACGGACGATATTGCCGACGATGTTCTTGATATGATCATCGATTGGCTGGCCTGCGGCGTCAACCCGAGCTCAGCAGCGCTGTTCATCCAGTCGCGTATCGCCGAACACGCCGAGTTGTTTTTATTGTTGTCGATGATTACGCCGCTGAGCTGGCTGGAACGGGTTCCAAGCTACAAGGACCAGCGAATGAAATTGAAGGATCGAGACCTTGGGACGTATGGCTTTCTGGGGTATCCGCTATTACAGAGTGCCGATATCCTGATTTACAAGGCCGGTCTGGTGCCGGTGGGGGAAGATCAGGTTGCGCACATCGAATTTACCCGTGAGGTCGCCCGCAGGTTTAATCATCTTTATGGGCGCGAAGCCGACTTTACGAGCAAGTCCGAGAAGGCGATCGACAAGATGGGCAAGAAGAACGCCAGGATGTATCGTAGCCTGCGAAAATCATACCAGGAGCAGGGCGATGTCGAGTCTTTCGATATTGCGCGAGCGATGCTGGATTCGCAACGCAACCTGACGACGGGAGACCGCGAGCGGTTGTATGGATACCTGGAGGGCAGCGGCAGGATCTTGCTGCCGGAGCCGGACGAGTTGCTGGCGGAGACTACGAAGATGCCGGGGATCGACGGGGAAAAAATGTCGAAATCTCTTGGCAATACCATCTCGTTACGTGAGTCGGAGCAGGATATAGAAAGCAAACTGCGCACGATGCCTACCGATCCGGCGCGTATCAAGCGAGACGATCCGGGGGACCCGGAAAAATGCCCGGTTTGGAAACTGCACCGGATTTACTCTGACGAAGGCATCCGCGACTGGGTGCAGCAAGGGTGTCGTTCCGCCGCAATCGGGTGCGTAGAATGCAAGCGGCCGGTCATCGACGCGATCAAGGCGGAAGTTGCGCCGATCCGGGAGCTCGCTGCCGAGTACACCGCGGACCGGCAAACCGTACAAAAAATCATCGTCGAAGGGAATGAGACGGCGCGCGCGGTAGCGCACGATACGCTCGAAGAGGTGCGTAAGGCGATGGGTATTTCACACAGGTAAGGTGGGCGGCGTGAGTTTTACGTTGGGTGTGGAATCGTTACCGGAAGGCAGTAGCCCGGTTGCCGTGGTTGACGGCGACAGGATAGCCAGGGTTCCCGAGGAACTTTATATTCCTCCGGACGCTTTGGTCGTGTTTCTCACGTCCTTTGAGGGGCCGCTCGATCTGTTGCTATACATGATCCGTCGTGAGGACTTCGATATTCTGGCCTTGCCGATGGCGGAAATTGCCGAGCAATACATGGGTTACATGGAAAAAATGCAGCAGTTGCAACTCGATGTTGTTTCGGACTACCTGGTCATGGCGGTGATGCTTGCCGAGATCAAGTCGCGTGCCTTGCTGCCGCGTTTGCCAGAGGATGAAGAAGAAGATCCGCGCGCCGAGCTGGTGCAGCGCCTGCTCGAATATCAGCGCTTCAAGGATGCAGCGCTGCACATCGAGGATTTACCCAGGATGGAGCGTGACTTTATATCGGTGACGCTCCCGGCTTCAGGGGTCAGCAGGGAAAAAGCCTGGCCGCGTGTGCGTGTCGAGGACATCGTCGCGGCATTGCAGAGGGTTCTGCTTCGGGCGGAGTTTCGTCGTAGTCACCGGATCGTTCGGGAACCCTTGTCGGTTCGGGAACGAATCAGCCGGATTCTGTCGCTGACGGCAGGCGGCGGGTTCGTTGAAATTGGCGAGTGTTTTACCGCGCGGGAGGGGCGCAGCGGGGTGATCGTCACCTTGCTGGCCTTGCTTGAATTGATGCGTTCTCGCGCGATTGAGGTGGTTCAGGTCTCCTCGTGTGGCCCAATCCGGTTTCGCCGGGCTTAGTGTGAGACTGGCGATGGATACGCTTGGGCAGACCCTGGAAGCCTTGCTGATGGCCAGTGATCGCCCGCTGAGTATCGACGAGTTGCTGCGGCTGTTGCAACACCAGGACGCTGGCATCAAGCGCGATGATATTCGGCAGGCACTTGATACGCTGGCTGGCGAGAACCGGAATCGTGGTGTCGAACTGACGCAGGTCGCCTCGGGTTATCGCTATCAGACACGCAGGGATTTTGCCGCGTCGATTACTCAGTTGATGAAGGAAAAGCCGCCGCGTTATTCCCGCGCGCTGCTTGAAACCCTGGCCTTGATCGTTTATCGACAGCCGATCACACGCGCCGAAATCGAAGAAGTTCGTGGGGTTTCCGTCAGCACTTACATGATCCGTTTGCTGGAGGAGCGGGAGTGGATCAGGGTGGTTGGGCAAAAGGAAGTGCCGGGGCGTCCGGCGCTCTACGCGACGACCAAGGGCTTTCTAGATTATTTTAATTTGCGCGGCCTCGATGAGTTACCGCCATTGCAGGAGATGGAAGAAATCGTTCGCGCGCATCCGCAGTTGCAGATTGTTCCTGACAGCAGCGGTCTATCCAGGCCCGCAGACGGTGATGCGGATGGCGGCGATGAAGGCGGTGGAACGGGCGCGGCCGGAGCCAGGAACTGATGCAGCGTTTGCAGACATCAGGGCGAGTGCAGAAGCTGTTGGCGGCTGAAGGGATCGGTTCGCGCCGCAGCATCGAGGAGTTGATTCGCCGGCGCCGGGTGCAGGTCAACGGCCGCACTGCCGAGTTGGGTGACCGCGTCGGTATCGCGGATAAAATTTATGTCGACGGTCGGCGCGTTCGGATTCGAGGTATCTTTACACCACGCATGATTGCGTATCATAAGCCCTGCGGAGAGTTGGTCACTCGCACCCGGGGTAGCCATCAGATCGTATTCGATCACCTTCCGCCACTGGAACATGGGCGCTGGGTCGCCGTTGGTCGGCTTGATATCAATACTTCCGGCTTACTGCTTCTATGCAACGATGGCGAACTCGCGCACCGATTGGCGCACCCTTCGTACCGGCAGGCGCGTATTTATCGAGTGCGTGTCATGGGGGAGGTCACCGATTCCATGGTGCGGAACCTCCTTGAGGGTGTCATACTGAACGGGAAAATCGCGCGTTTTGAATCGATTGAGGAAAAGGGGGATTCGGGCGGGATAAACCGCTGGTTTGAAGTGACGATCCGAGAAGGGCGACACCGGGAAGTTCGACGCTTGTGGCAGTCGCAGCAAACTGAGGTCAGTCGTTTGATCAGGATTGGCTTTGCGGGGGTCAGCCTTGACATGCCTGTCGGCACCTGGCGTGAGTTGGTGGAGGAGGATGCGGTCAGGCTTTATCGCAAAGTTGGACTTGGGTAGCCCCGCCGTCGGCGCGGAGATTGTGTAGATGTCGGCAACCAACGCTTCACCCCCACCGCGCAGGAAGATTTCATGGATTGTCAGGCGCCACCCTTGGTGGCAGATCTACGGCTGCTCAAGCAGCGCCTGCGAGGTTGCCTGCTCGTGATCACGGCCAACGGCCACACCCAGGATCCGATCACGACACGCGCTCGGATGCTTGCCCACCACGGGGCCACACGGCGGCTTGAACTGCGCGCGGACGCCACATAAGCTGGTACTGTAGAGAGTGGTTTCCTGATGACTGGAAGAGATAGTAGCAACGACGGCGAGCAGCTCAGTGGCGCAGATATCATCGTGCGCGTGTTGGCTGACCTGGGCGTCGATACGGTTTTCGGTTACAGCGGCGGGGCAATACTACCGACCTACGACGCGATTTTCCGTTACAACAAGCAACACGCTGGCGCGGATGGGAAAGACCCGATCAATCTGGTCGTGCCAGCAAATGAGCAAGGGGCTGGCTTCATGGCGTCCGGCTACGCGCGTGCCAGCGGGCGTCCGGGTGTTTTCCTGGTGACTTCGGGGCCTGGCGCGACCAACTCGGTAACGCCGATCCGTGACTGCATGGCAGATTCAATTCCAGTGGTTTTGATCAGCGGTCAGGTGCCGGTCGCCGCGATGGGCACCGACGCTTTCCAGGAAGCGCCCATCTTCAACATCATGAGTGCCTGCGCCAAGCATGTGTTTTTAGTCAAGAATCCGGAACTGCTCGAAGCGACGATGCGGGCCGCGTTTGAAATAGCCACCAGTGGCCGGCCGGGGCCTGTGGTTGTCGATATTCCCAAGGATGTGCAGAACTGGGAAGGCAGGTATCGCGGTGAGGGGACGCTTGAGTTACGGGGCTATCGCATGCGCACCGAAAGCATGCGTAATAACCGGCTGACGGCAGATCAGTGCCGTGGGTTTTTCGATCGCCTTCGGAAATCTTCTCGCCCGCTGTTGTACGTAGGCGGCGGTGCCATCCATGCCGGCGCGGCCGGGCAACTTCGCGCCTTCAGTGAAGGGTACGGGATTCCCGCGGTCACGACCTTGATGGGCATCGGCGCCATCGACACCACGAGTGACCTGAGCATGCATATGCTCGGCATGCACGGTACCGCTTACGCCAACTATGCGGTTGAAGATTGCGATACCCTGATCTCCGTGGGGGCCCGGTTTGACGATCGCGTCGCCGGGCGTCCTGATCTGTTCGCGCCCAACGCGCACTGCATCATGCATATCGACATCGACAGCGCCGAGATCGGCAAGGTCAAGGCCGTAGACTGGCACCATCACGGAGACGCCGCGCAGACCCTGCGCGATTTGATGGAAAGCGGAGAGAGGATTGCCGGAAAGTTTGACGCATGGCGAAAACATCTGCGGGAGATGAAGCAGGAGTACGCGCTTGATTATGATCGTGACAGCGAGTTGATACAGCCTTACTACGTTCTGGAAGAATTGAACAAGCTGATTGCCGGAGAGGCTCTGATTACAACGGGCGTCGGGCAGCACCAGATGTGGGCAGCTCAATACCTGGACTACAAGCACCCGCGTACCTGGCTTACTTCCGGGTCGATGGGTACCATGGGGTTCGGGCTACCGGCCGCGATCGGAGCGCAGTTCGCGTGTTCTGATAGAATGGTGATCGATATTGATGGTGATGGTAGCCTGCGAATGAATTTTGGCGAGCTTGAGACCGTGACCACCTATGGGTTGCCGATCAAGGTATTGCTGTTGAATAACCACGGTGATGGCATGGTGCGACAATGGCAGAAGACCTTTTTCAAGAACCGGTTTGTCGGCAGCGATAAGTCTCTTCGTCGCAAGGACTTCGTCGCGGCCGCGCGTGCCGATGGTTTTCCTTTCGCGCGCAGGATCGAGCGCAAGGAGCAGGTGCTTCCCTTGCTAAAGGAGTTTGTCGAAACCCGCGAGTCGGCTTTCCTGGAAGTGATAATCGATCAGGACGCCGGGGTATATCCCATGGTCAGCCCGGGCATGGGGTATCGGCAGATGATTACCGGCGACCACATCAAACGACGTGAAGATGATCTTCACGAAGAAGCGACGGAGTCTGTCGATCCGATCAAAAGCCCGAATATGTTTTAAGTCCGTTGCACGGAGAGGTACAGGGTTTGGGAACAGGGGGCAGGGTGTTATGAAAGCGGCAGAGTTATTTGTTCGATGCCTGGAAAACGAGGGAGTCGAATACATTTTTGGTATTCCGGGAGAAGAAAACATCGATTTGATGGATGTTCTTCTTGATAGCGACATACGCTTCATTACCACGCGCCACGAACAGGGCGCCGCGTTCATGGCCGATGTGTACGGGCGCCTGACAGGATCGCCGGGGGTGTGTCTGGCAACGCTGGGTCCTGGGGCGACCAACCTGGTGACCGGTTTCGCCGATGCGAATATGGACTTTGCGCCCATCGTCGGTATCGCAGGTCAGGGGGCGACCTCACGTATGCATAAGGAGAGCCATCAGGTGCTTGACCTGGTCAGGCTGTTTGCTCCGATTTCAAAATACAGCGTCGGTATCAGAACCACCGAGGTGATCACCGAAGTAATACGCAAGGCGTTCAAGTTTGCAAAAATAGAAAAGCCTGGCGGCTGTTTTATCGATTTTCCTGAAAATATCGCGAAAGCACAGGTCGATGGTTTCGAGCCCCTGGCGATTGTAGACATTGAGCCTCCCCAGGCCCCGGAGAGCAAAATAAAGGAAGCCGTAGACTTGATCGCCCATGCGGATTTTCCGCTTCTTCTCGCGGGCAACGGCGTGGTGCGAGGGCATGCCAGCCGGCAACTGGGCGAATTTGTCACACGTTCCGGGGTGTCGATCGCCAACACTTTCATGGCCAAGGGGGTGGTGCCTTTTTCGGATGAATTCAGCCTGGGTACCGTAGGGCTGCAGGCCAATGACCACGTCGCCTGTGGGTTCGCACGCGCCGATGTCGTTATCTGTGTCGGCTATGACATGGTCGAATATCACCCCTACCTGTGGAACCCGGGGAAAGACAAGATCATCATCCACATCGACGCAAGCCCCGCGGAAGTCGACGCGCACTATACCCCGTCGTGTCCGGTCCTTGGCAATATCGCTTCTTCACTCGAGCGCCTCTCCGAGCAGATTGCCGGCAAGCGGGATTTGCTGAAGTCCCGGAAACAGCATCTCTATGCCGGAACCCTGCGCGACATCATTGCCGAAGAACTAAATAGCTGTGCTGAAGATAAAGGGTTCCCGGTCAAGCCACAAAAAATAATATGGGACCTGCGCCAGGTACTCGGGGATGAAGACATCGTGATTTCCGATGTCGGTGCGCACAAGATGTGGATCGCCAGGATGTATCAGGCCGAAGCCCCCAACACCTGCATCATCTCGAACGGTTTTGCTTCCATGGGAATTGCCGTTCCGGGCGCCGTTGCCGCCAAACTGGTTCATCCGGATCGCCACATCGTGGCGGTCACCGGCGACGCTGGCTTTTTGATGAACTCCCAGGAGATCGAAACCGCGTTGAGAATTGGCGTACCGTTCGTGATCCTGATCTGGCGGGACGACGAGTACGGATTGATTACGTGGCACCAGATGAAGACTTTCGGGCGCAAGAGCCATACCAGCTTTGGCAACCCGGATTTCGTTAAATACGCCCAGAGCTTTGGAGCAAAAGGCTACCGCGTGGAAGCAAGTGACGAACTCGTTCCGATTCTGAAGCAGGCAATTTCCGACGATACCGTGTCGGTGATTGATTGTCCGGTCGACTACTCGGTCAACATGCAGTTTACCGAGCGCATGGGGAAACTGGTTTGCCCCATTTGAGCTGCCAGGAACGGCGGGAAGGAAACATGGACTACAGTTACACGTCGATGGTGGTTGGGGGTCGGCATGTCGGTGAGCAGGAGGTTTATTCCCCGTGGAACGGGGAGCGCATCGGTAGCGTCAAAACCGTGAATGCCGAAATTGCCGACCAGGCAGTTGAAACCGCATACGAGACGTATCGCCGACGTGACGCCTGGCTTGCGCCGCAGCGGCGCGTCGAAATTTTTGAAAAGGCCAGGGAGATCATCCTGTCGCGCGTTGAAGAACTCAGCGTGCAGGCGGCGGCTGAAGGCGGCAAGCCGTTGGTTGATTCGCGCGTCGAGGTATTGCGCGCTGCGGATGGCTTGCAAAGCTGCATCGAGTGTGTCCGTACCGCGCACGGCGAAGAAATCCCCATGGGGGTTACCGCGAGTTCGCTGCATCGCCTGGCGATGACGCGTCGTGAGCCGATTGGCGTGGTGTTTTCCATCAGCGCGTTTAACCATCCGTTGAATTTGATCGTCCATCAGGTGGCTCCCGCGATCGCGGCAGGGTGCCCGGTGCTGGTAAAACCCTCGGGATATACGCCACTGTCTTGCTTCGCTTTCGTTGCAATACTGCGCGAGGCGGGGTTGCCCGAGGAGTATTGCCAGGTCCTCCAGGTAGACAGGAAAGTCGCGGAAGCTTTGGTTCATAGCGAAAAGATCGGTTTTCTGAGTTTCATCGGCAGCGCCCGGGTTGGCTGGCATCTGCGCAGCCTGCTTGCGCCGGGGAGCGGATGCGTCCTGGAGCACGGCGGCGCGGCACCGGTTGTCATCGCTGCGGACGCGGATCTTGAGGACACTTTGCCGTTGCTCGCCAAAGGTGGTTTCTACCATGCCGGGCAGGTTTGCGTGTCAGTGCAACGGGTGTACGCGCATGCCTCGGTTTTTGAGCGGGTCTGTGATGAACTCGCGGCGCGGGCAACCAGGATGAAGATCGGCGATCCGGTCTTGCCGGATACCGAAGTCGGCCCCTTGATCACGCGCACCGAGGTGGATCGGGTTGAGCAATGGGTCAACGAGGCGGTCGCCGGCGGCGCGAAGCTGGTCTGCGGCGGTGAGCGGGTGGGCGATACCGCGTACGCGTGCACGGTACTCGCGAATCCGCCTGAGGATGCAAAAGTCGGTTGTGAAGAAATCTTCGGCCCCGTGGTCTGCGTATATTCCTACACCGACCTCGAGGATGCGATTAACCGGGCGAACGCCGTGCCGTACGCGTTTCAGGCGGCGGTTCTGACCCGGGACATAGACACCGCGATGCGCTGTTATCGACAGCTTGAGGCCGCCACGGTGATGATCAATGACCACACCGCGTTCCGTGTGGATTGGATGCCTTTTGGCGGTTATAAGCGTTCCGGCTATGGACGCGGCGGGATTCGCTATACGTTTGAAAGTATGCAAATCGAGAAAATGATGGTTGTGCGCTCCCGCGGCTTGTAGGAGGCTTTTCTCTTCGCATTGAATCAGCGCTCATTGAATCATCGCTCTGGCAGCAAGATGGATACGGCCGACACTCTCGTCACTCGACAGCATGGAAAGCAGTTGGGGCTCTCCCAGGATATTTTCCCGAAGCGGATACTCGACATCATCCGCTCCCTGAACAAGGGCGGGCACACGGCTTACGTCGTCGGCGGTGGCGTGCGTGATTTTTTACTCGGGGCCAAGCCCAAGGATTTTGACGTGGCAACCAGCGCGCGTCCCGAACAGGTCGTCCGGTTATTGCCTAGATGCCGGATCATCGGCAAGCGGTTTCGTATTGTTCATGTGCGCGATCGGCGCGAGATCACCGAAGTCTCGACGTTCAGGGCGTTTCTGGCAAATACCGGCAACAGCATCGTCAAGGACGGGCTGATTATCAAGGACAACACTTACGGATCTCTGGAAGAGGACATCCTGCGTCGGGATTTCACAGTGAACGCCATGTATTACGACCCGGTTTCACAGGACCTGGTGTGCCATGCCAACGCCATAGCCGATATCAGGAACCGCTTTTTGCGATCGATCGGCGATCCTCGGGTGCGTTACCAGGAAGATCCGGTGAGGATGCTGCGAGCCATTCGTTTTGCGGCCAAGCTCAAATTGCGGATGGCGGATGACGTGGCGGAGAACATTCACGTGCTCGCTGCTTCGATCGGGGACGTGCCGTCGTCAAGGTTGTTCGAGGAGAGCGTCAAGCTGTTTCACAGTGGTGCTGCTGCCGAAGCGTACCGGTTGTTGAAGCAGTATGGTATTTTTGAAATACTTTACCCCAGGGTTGCGCAACGCATCCGCGCATACGACGATGGAAAATCCAGGGAGGATTTTTTACTGGCATTGCTAGGCAATACCGATGAGCGTATTGCTTCCGGTAAGCCGGTGACCCCTGCCTTTGTGCTGGCAGCCTTGTTCTGGTTGGCCGCCGAGCATTTGTCCCGACAAGCGCGTGAGGGCAGTGAGGTCCTGAGTTGGCAACACGCTTTCAAGCTGGCTTGGTCGCAACAGCAAAGACAGGTATCGGCGCCGCGTCGACTGATCGCGGTTGCCCGGGAAATCTGCCTGTTGCAGGGGCGGTTTGGCAGCAACAGGAAAAAGCATATTCACTTTGTTTTCAATCATTCCCGTTTTCGCGCGGCGTATGATTTTCTATGCATGCGGGCAGCCAGCGGTTTTGGGGACCCGGCGCAGGCCGACTGGTGGACGCGGTTTCAGGAAACCGACGGTAGCGGGCGCAAGCGAATGTTGCGTGAACGCAGCAACAAGCCAGCCAGGCGCGATTGATTTCCCCGAGCCGCATGGACATTGAACGGCGGGTGGTGATGTCCGCCGTCGTCATGCGGGTTCTACGCGGCGCGAAGCGCATTTGGATCAAGCCGGAACTCCGCTGCGTTCATTTCCCGTGCATTCCTTGAGGATCGGGTTTCAGTGTCGCAAGCGGTAGCGGCGGTAGCCGTCGGCGCCAACCTGGGAGACGCGCGGACGAGCGTCGCGCGTGCCATGGATGAGTTGGAGCATATCGGCGGCACGCGGGTACGTGCGCGGTCGGACCTGTACCGTAGTGCGCCGGTGGGGCCGGCGGGACAACCCGACTACATCAATGCCGCCGCCGTGCTCGAAACCTCCCTGATGCCATTGGAACTACTCAGCGCGTTGCAGGCGATCGAGAACCGATTCGGCCGTGACCGTTCGGTAGAGCACTGGGGGCCACGCGTTATCGATCTGGACCTGGTGACATACGAGGATCAGAGGATTGATGAGGAGCGCTTGACGCTGCCGCATCCCGAGGCGCACCATCGCTGCTTCGTGTTGGTGCCGTTGGCGCAGATCGCACCGGAGACGCTTATTCCCGGGCACGGGCGGGTACGCGACCTTGTCTGCAAATGCGATACTGGTACAGTGCAAAGGCTGTAGCATTGATCCTGTCCGCGCCTGAGTCGGCCTGGGTCGCTTGTATCGGATGCAAGTCATGTTGTGCGTCTGGCTTAGGCATAAAAATGCGCGACTGTTATGAGGAACCGGTTGAACCATGTATTCTGATTTTCCTGCGATGAGCGGAGCTGGCTTGCGGGTGATCGAGGCCTCAGGTTGAGTCGTGTCGATGCCGAAGGTGATGAGCGTTGTTTGCCCGCATGGATCGATCGGGTGCCTGGCTGAGAGATGTCATCGACTGCGCGGCGCCGTAACCCGGCTCAGGCCGTTGGCCAGAGACCTGGATCGGAACCCCGCGAAGCCATGAATACGCGCGCGGAGTTCGCAGGAGTCACATTTGACTCGCTGCGAAAAATGAAAGCCAAAGGCGGCGAGAAGATCGCCTGCCTGACCGCTTACGATGCCACGTTTGCGCGGGTTCTGGATACTGCCGGGGTCGATGTGGTTCTGGTCGGGGACACGCTTGGCATGGTGATACAAGGCAAGGAGACAACGGTGCCGGTGAGCGTTTCCGACATGGTGTATCACTGCGGTTGCGTAGCGCGTGGCGTACAACGCGCGCTGGTCTTGTGCGATATGCCGTTCATGAGCTATTCCAGCGTTGACCAGACTTTGGAAAACGCGGCTCGTTTGATGCAGGCAGGCGGTGCCCATGGCGTGAAGCTCGAGGCCGGGGAGCACCAGGTGGAGATCTTGCGGGAGCTCGCGGCCTGCGGCATTCCATGCTGTGCCCATCTAGGCTTGCGCCCGCAATGGGTGTACAAATCAGGCGGCTATCAGGTGCAGGCGAAAAGCGCTACCGATGCACAGCAACTGCTCAAGGAGGCGAAGTTGCTCGAAGAAGCGGGTGCCGATCTGCTGCTGATCGAGTGCGTGCCGGCACGTGTCGCCGAGCAAGTGCGCGATGCAGTGGACATCCCGGTCATCGGTATCGGCGCCGGTGCTGGTTGCGATGGTCAGGTGTTGGTGCTCTATGACGTGCTCGGCATCAGCAAAGCACCGCCGCGATTTGCCAAAGACTTTCTGCGCGGACAGAGCTCGGTGGCATCCGCGGTACAAGCCTACGTAAAAGCGGTCAAATCCGGCGAGTTTCCTACCGATCTGCATACTTATTTCTGAAGCAGTCGCGGCGCTTGCTTTTGGGCACCTGTGCCGGTAAAAAATTGGATGAAGGCGTTGGAGCGAGAACGATGCATTTTGTCAGCACCATAGCGGAAGCAAGAAAGCGTGTGGCAGCGTGGCGCAAAGCCGGTCGGCGCGTCGCCCTGGTTCCTACGATGGGGAATCTCCACCGTGGTCATCTGGCCTTGATCTCCGCCGCTGCCATGCATGCCGAGAAAATCGCTGTGAGTATTTTTGTCAACCCGCTGCAATTTGACGACGAGGGGGATCTGCAAGCCTACCCAAGAACGCTCGCGGCCGACCTCGAGGTGTTGCGCGCGCAGAATGTAGCACTGGCGTTTGCTCCTGGTCGCGAAGAGATGTATCCACCGCGTTGCGCGCAGGGCGTGTGCGTTGACCCAGGCGATCTTGGCACTGTGCTTTGCGGCGCGGACCGCCCTGGGCATTTTGCCGGTGTCGCTACGGTCGTGGTCAAGCTGTTCAACGTATTCCAGCCCGACGTGGCGGTATTTGGTGAAAAGGATTATCAGCAACTGGTTCTGATCAGAAGGCTGGTACGGTGTCTGAACTTCAGTGTCCGCGTTGTGGCTGTGCCAACGGTGCGGGAACCCAGCGGTCTGGCCTTGAGTTCTCGCAATGAATACCTGGATGAAGAGCAGAAACGGCGCGCCGCGACTTTGTACCAGGTGCTACAGGCTACCGCTGCGGCACTGAGAAACGAGGCAGAAATGACCGCAGCGCAGCACTTGATCGACGGCGCTCGTGCCAGGATCGAATCGGCGGGGCTGTCCCCTGATTACGTCGAGTTGCGTGATCTGCATACGCTGGAGCCACTCGATCCCCACGCTGTCGCCCCAGGTTCCCGGATTATCCTGGGTGCGGCACGGATCGGAACAGCGCGGTTGATAGACAATGTGATCGTGGACCAGGCATCATCGTGAACAGCTTCCCGGAAGTGCTAGAATACGGTGCGGTAAAGTTTTGACGCCCCAGGGTTTGATCACTCATGGAACTGAATTTTCTTAAATCCAAATTGCATCAGGCGTGCGTCACGCACGCCGAGCTGGATTACGATGGTTCCTGCGCGATTGATGCTGCGTTGCTCAAAGCGGCCGGTATCTCCGCATACGAACAGATCGACATCTATAATCTCCGCAACGGTTCCCGTTTGACGACTTATGCAACCATGGCTGAGGCTGGCAGCGGTATTATTTCAATGAATGGTGCCGCCGCCCACAAGGCGGATCCGGGAGACCGCGTGATTATCTGTTGTTATTGCAGGCTATCAGGCGCCGAAGCGCATTCTCACCGCCCCCGGCTACTTTATCTGGACGAGCACAACCGCATCGTACGAACCCAATCCTCGATCCCAGTTCAAGCTGCTTGATCAAAGAGTTAGCCGGTATTCTTCATACCGGTTGCGATGGCGTTGATGGTGCGTAACAGCGGCGACAGGTACGGGTTATCCTCGTGCGTATTCCTGTCCTCTTTCCGGGATTTCTCCAGAATTTTTTCCTGTCTGCGATACTGGCGCAACAGCATGATCTGGATGTGGTTGAGGGGAGAAAGGTAAGGGTCGCGCCTTTGTACGGACAGCATCACCGGCGGCTGATTTTCCAACAACTGATTCAGTTGGCTGATTAACAGCACGTATTTTTCCGTGCGGTGGTACTCCAGGAGAATTTTCCGGTAGATATCGGTAGCGGTGCGTTTTTCCGTACACAGTCGGGAGTATTCCTGGGCGATGTCCATGTTCGCTTTGCTCAACACCAGGTGCATGTTATCGATCAAGGTGCGGAAAAAAGGCCATCTTGTGTAGAGGTCACGCAATTTGTCCAGGTTGTTTGCGTCGCCACCATGGTAGCTTTCCAGTGCGTAACCGAGACCGTACCAGGCAGGCAGCGTGTGCCGGGATAATGACCAGCCGAATACCCAGGGAATTGCGCGAATGGATTTCCTTGAGCGGTCGGTCATTTTCCGGTGCGTTGGCCTGGAGCCGATGTTCATCTCGCCGATTTCTATCACTGGGGTCGCTTCATAGAAATAATCGAGAATTCCCTCGGAATCATCGATCAGATCACGGTAGAACCGTTCTCCTGACTCGCTGAGTTCTTGGGCGATTTTTAGGTCGCCGCTACGGTCTCCGTCGCATTTTTCAACCAGGTTTCTACTGGCGCCGATCAACCCTGAGAGCGACGTAATCAAGCTGGACGTTGCAGTTTCCGGGTCGCTGTATTTATTTGATAACACCTCGCCCTGTTCGGTGAGTTTGATTTGCCCGTTTACGGTACCGGGTGGTTGCGCCAGAATCGCTTTGTGGGTGGGGCCACCGCCACGTCCGACGGTTCCGCCACGCCCGTGGAAGATGCGGCAGCGTACGCCGTGGCGTTGGGTCGTATGGTTGATTTTGATCTGTGCCTGGTATAACTGCCACGCCGAGGCCAGAATACCGCCGTCTTTGCACGAGTCCGAGTAACCAAGCATGATTTCCTGGACACCGCCGCTGAGCTTGAGCAGTTTCTTGTAGGTATCGTTTTCAAGCAGGCGATCGAGCACGGTTTCAATGTTCTTCAGATCGCCAATCGTCTCGAAAAGCGGCGAGGGGCGGATGTGACAGTAGTGGTTTCCTGTATTGTCACGACCGATCAGTTTCTCGATCTTTCCCAGTAGCATGACTTCGAGTACATGGCTGGCTTCGCTGGTCATTGAAATGACAAAATTGCCTACCGTTTGCAGAGAAATATTTTCAATCGCGGTTCGCGCGCAGGCGAAGGCTTCCAGGGTTGTGCGCGCCTGGTTCGCCAGGCGAGACTTGTTCAATTCCGGTAGCTCGGCGTTGAGTGCGTCGGTCAGCATTTTGACCCTCGACTCTTCAGGCATTGCGGTGTACTCGTCGGTGTAGCCCCAGTGCTTGAAAATTTCGCCAACTGCCGCGGAGAAATTTCTTGACTCATCTCGCAAATCGAGCTTGGCCAGGTGGAACCCGAAAGTTTCAACCAGCCGGATCAGGTCCTTGAGTGCGCCATCGGCGATGTTTTTATCTCCATGTTGACGTAGCGACGAGGACAGTAGCCGCAAATTGTCAAGGAACTGGTATTCCGAGTGGTATGCATATTCCGGTAGCGCCGATATCTTGGGGAAAGTGGAGTTCGTCCGCTCCTGGCGTAGCTGCAGGCGATAGCGCATGACCGCCAAGTGCCTGCGGTACGGTTCTTTCAAATAGGTTTCGGGTTGGTTTCTGAATGCTGCCCGGGCGATCTCTCGTTGGGACTCCGCCAGTATGATGAAGTTTTCCGACGGTTTGATCAGGTTGTTGGAATGCGTCAGAACATTGATCAGTTCATCGAGGCGGCGTATGTATTCTTCAAGGATCACCAGCGATTGGATTCTGTAGGTTTTGTTGGTCACTTCTGTTGTGACGTAAGGGTTTCCGTCTCGGTCCCCGCCAATCCACGAGCCGAAGCTGATCACCCTCGGAACTATAATTCCGCTGTCCGGATAGACCTCGTCGATTGCCTGTTCCAGCGCGCGGTAGACCATGGGGATCGCGCTGAAGAGTGAAGTTTTGAAGTAGTACAGTCCGTTGATTACCTCGGCTTCCACCATTGGTTTGTTCAACCGTACTTCGTTGGTTTTCCAGAGAATCTGGATAATGTCCATCAGTTGCTGGTGTATTTCCGCTTTTGCTCGCGTGTTCAGCTTCTTGTGGTCGAGTTCCCTCGAAGTCAGTAGCAGTTGTCTCAGTAACTGCATGATGGTGCGTCTTTTTGCTTCGGTTGGGTGTGCCGTGAATACCGGCTGGTACGAAAGGTGATTCAGCAGGATCTGAAATTGACTGGCGTCGATTCCCGCGTCAGCCAGTTGTCTCAATGTATCGGTGAAGGATGCGTCGTATTGGAGGTCCGCTTCGGCTACGTTGGCAAGGTCGAAGTAGATGGAAAAGGCGCGAATGATGTGTTCCAAAGTCTCCAGGTCGAGCTTTTCGATATAACGCATCAAGACGGCACGCCTTTTGGCAGAATCTTCTTTCTGCAGCCTGATGAATGTCCTGCGCAATCGCTCGACCGCGGTAAATACCTGCATGCCAGCCTGTTCCTGGATGACTATGCCGAGCAGGTTGCCAAACAGCTTTACGCGAGCGCGGAGTCTCTTGTCTGCCTTGGTGATGTCGGGCAGATGCGGTGCGCCACGGTTGTGGCTTGGGGAGGGAAGTTCTTTTGTGGATGAGTGGACTTCAATGCGCAGATTTGGATCGTCTTTGCGTATATCTGGGTTCGTCATAAGTTTTTGCGCATGCTCGGTACCGAACCACCATTTTAGCAAATTCAGACCGAATGCATTTTGCACCTGTGGGGGGCAGAAACAATGTCCTCTTCCGGGCTGTTTGGCGGTCTTGCATCATGTTGCAGGGGCGACGCATGCGTCGCCCTTGTGCACTCCCGAAATCAAAAGAGGGCATTTTAGGATTTGGCAAAGGTGACATTAAGGCTTTTGGCTAACAGATTTATTTATGGATTTGTCTCATGGATTTGTCTCATGGATTTGTCCATAATACAATTCATAGACCTACTCATTACCCGGAGGATCTCCCCAATGCGTCAAATGAGCTTGGCTGAAGCCGACTTCAAGAAATATCGCAAACCAACGCGCCGAGAGCAATTTCTCAACGACATGGATCAGATTATTCTTCAGGTAATCCGGGCAGGGAACTTACCTTCTCTGTGTGGTATCAGGGGTAGGAAAATTGCAACGGCTTGCCTGTCGGCAGGTTTGTTGTCTGGCTTCTTTTTCCTGTCAGGTTCGACGGCGCTTGCATTTGGTCCGGACATGGCGACGCAGGACATGGTGAGGGTTGTGTCAGATGAGGGTCATGGTAGCGGCCCTGACTTCGACGGTTGAATGAATCAAGTGATTGATTTCATTGGAGTTTAATTTCCAGCAAGGCACTACAATGCAGGGCTTGAGCCCTGTAGAACTATCAGACGAGTTCGAACGGAACCCGGGAATGCTTCAAACCCATCACCTGGTAAATCTTCTCCGCCTCCCGGCTCACCGAGGAAGGAATAACATAGCGCCGCCTCGTGCCCAGATGCTCCAGCACGCTGGACTGGACATGGAGCAGAGCCGTGCGGATAGCTTCCGGGGAAAGGCGGCGAGACTGAAGCTCGACACGGTAGGCCAGATGCCGCACGCACAGCAGAGCCATGAACGTGATTGCCAGATGCGCCCGGATGCGCGCGGGTGTCCAGTGAAAGATCGGTCGCACCCGAAGGTCGTGCTTGCTGACCCGGAATGCCTCCTCCACCTGCCACAGGCCCCGGTAATGCCCCAGCACCTCTTCGGCCTCCATCTGCGTCAGGTTGGTCACCACTCCGTGCAGGCCGTCCCAACGCTGTTCCTCTTCCACTTTCACTTGATCCACCTGCAGACGGCTGTCCCCTTCGATGTGCAGGTATTTCTTGTAGCCGTAGTTGTTCAGCAGGCTTTTCGGGTTTTGGCTCTTGCCGATTTTCTTGATCAACTTCTCCACCGCAACCTGCCGGTCCCGTGCGTCCTTTCGTGCCCGCACCGACGAATACCTCACCACCACGCGCCGACCGCGATGGTACAACTCCATCAGGCGACCTTCTCCTTGTGCACTCGCCCGGTAGCAGCTCGAATCCAGCAACTGCGCCTGCACACTCTTCGGAAGTTTTCGCAACCGGGCACCCACGATGTAATGCGCCTCGACTGACTCCAGCGCCTTGAGGTTCTCCTCGCTGAGCATGCCCCGGTCCGCCACGATCACCACCCGGCGCAGGGTATGGCGCCGACGCATCCGCTCAATCACCGGAAGCAGGCTGTGGCCCTCGAAACTCGAACCCGGAAGCACTTCGTAACTGACCGGCAACCCTCTCGGCGTCACCACCAGTGCCAGCAACACCTGCGACTCCTTGAACTTGGCGTCCTTGCTGTAGCCCGGCTGCTTGAGTTCGTCCGCGACAAAGGACTCGAAGTACAGCGTCGTGCAATCGAAGAACAGCAAGTCCAGAGGCTCCGCCAGAAGCGATTCTGCCGCCGCCCCGGACAGCCTCTGTAGCCGTTCGACCCGCGACGCATCCAACTGGTCCATCATGCGGTAGACCTTTTCCAAGGGAAGTCGCACCCCGAAATCCTCCTCCAGAAGGCGCACACTCGCCCGCTTGCTCTTCGGATTGGCGATGCGCGCCATCACGCACTGGAACAGGGCCTCGCTTGAGGCTCTATAGCGGGAAACCCGCAAGAGCCGGTGCAGGCCCAATTCCCGATAAATCTTCCCGTAGACCTCGTGGATGCCGCTGACCACTCGTTGCGTCTCGCGCAAGGCGCGCAGGTCCACCTTCATCGGGTGGGTTTGTGCTTGTTGCCGAGCCTCGCTGAGCTGCCGGGCCAGCTCTTCCTGGCTGAAGAGCGAGGCCTGTGTCTGCGTCTGGATGCCAACCTTGATGAACTCGGCGAGTTCCTTCAGCCGCTCCAGTTCCTGGTCGTCCATGGCGATCCCGACATGGCGAATGATCTTCTGGCGCACCTGCGAGCCCTGGCGCAGGCTTTGGACGATCTGCACTGAGCGCCGGGGGCTGTTCGGGGTGCTTTTCACGCGAATGAACATGCGGACCATGATAGCGGATCAGAGCAGGAATGTAAAGCATTAAAATCTACTAGGCACTACATCTGCCAACCCCGAAATGCACCCAAAAAACCCTTATTTATCAAGCCTCTTGAAATCTACAGATCCCCCAACCGTCGAAGTCAGGAAGAAATATCGCAAACCAACGCGCCGAGAGCAATTTCTCAACGACATGGATCAGATTATTCTTCAGGTAATCCGGGCAGGGAACTTACCTTCTCTGTGTGGTATCAGGGGTAGGAAAATTGCAACGGCTTGCCTGTCGGCAGGTTTGTTGTCTGGCTTCTTTTTCCTGTCAGGTTCGACGGCGCTTGCATTTGGTCCGGACATGGCGACGCAGGACATGGTGAGGGTTGTGTCAGATGAGGGTCATGGTAGCGGCTTTATTATCAATGAAAATGGCCACATCGTAACCAATCACCATGTGATCGAGGATGTGCTTCGGGAAGGGGAGCTTGAAGTCGTACCGGCAGGGTCGGGTACGCCCTATTCAGTCCAGAGCCACGATCTGGCTGTAGTACGCGCTTCGGGTCTGGAGCTTCCTCCGTTGTCCCTTTCTCTGGCCGAGCCGAAGGTGGCGGAAGAAGAGAAGCGGCTGGCGCGGGAAGATCAGGTGAAGCAATTACTGGCTGAGGCGAAAGCGCCAGCCGGGGAGATGGTAGCGATTCCCGGGGGTAGTTTTCGCATGGGGGATTTGAGCGGCGATGGTGATGATGACGAGACTCCTGTGCATGTCGTGAGGATAGCGCCTTTCGAGATGGGGAAATACGAGGTGACGTTTTCGCAGTGGGATGCGTGTGTTGCGGACGGCGGGTGTTCCCGCGCGGACGACGGAGGCTTGGGGCGGGGCAACCGTCCGGTGATTGATGTTTCGTGGGACAAAGATGTTCAGGCGTTTATCGCCTGGTTGAATGCGAGGACGGGTGGTGGCTACCGTTTACCGACGGAGTCTGAGTGGGAATATGCGGCGCGAGCCGGGAGCGAGAGCAAGTACAGTTGGGGGGACTTTATCGGGAACAACCGTGCGAACTGCGCCCAGGGGCGCGAGGGGTGCGGCGACAAATGGAATAGTACTGCACCGGTGGGTTCATTTGCGCCGAACGCTTGGGGTTTGCACGACATGCACGGCAACGTACATGAGTGGGTAGAGGATTGCTGGAACTCCAGCTACGTGGGAGCGCCAAGTGACGGTAGTGCTTGGAGGAGCGGAACCTGTGGCCAGCGCGTGATTCGCGGCGGTTCCTGGGACTTCTACGCGTGGAACCTGCGTTCCGCGCTCCGGATCGGGGGCGCCCGTTCGGGCCGCGACTACTCCCTGGGGTTTCGATTGGCCAGAGACAAATAGTTCGACGTTGCGATGCTGTATATTCTGCATAAAGGTATTCGACGATTTTCCTTTTCACTTTTATACCGCCCGGCGCTTTTTCGAGGAATTTTTCAATGCCGCCTGATTCGCCCCTGCCCCGGGTTATCGACGACTGCCACGGATTGTTGAGATGGCTGATACCATTGCTGGACCAGTTTCCTCGCTCCCGGCGCTTTACCTTGGGCGAGCGTCTGGAAAGTGGGCTGCTGGATGTGCTCGAGGAATGCGTCGACGCCACCTACAGCAAGCACAAGCAGACTTGTGAATGCGTCACGGGTCCCCGTCTGTCCCACAGGTGATGGCCGGCAGGCCATGTTGTCCCAGGTTGTGTCGCCCCTACGAATGCCACAGCCATTCCCGAAATCAATAAGGGGGCATTTTGGTATTTGACAAAGGTGACATTAAGACTTTTGGCTAACAGATTTATTTATGGATTTGTCTCATGAATTTGTCCATAATACAATTCATAGACCTACTCATTACCCGGAGGATCTCCCCAATGCGTCAAATGACCTTGGCTGAAGCCGACTTCAAGAAATATCGCAAGCCAACGCGCCGAGAGCAATTTCTCAACGACATGGGTCAGACTATTCTTCAGGTAACCCGGGTAGGGAACTTACCTTCTCTGTGTGGTATCGGGGGTAGGAAAATTGCAACGGCTTGCCTGTCGGCAGGTTTGTTGTCGGGCTTCTTTTTCCTGTCAGGCTCGATGGCGCTTGCATTTGATCCGGACATGGTGGCGCAGGACATGGTGAGGGTTGTGTCAGATGGGGGTCATGGTAGCGGCTTTATTATCAATGAAAATGGCCACATCGTAACCAATCACGATGTGATTGAGGATGTGCTTCGAGGAGAGGAGCTTGAAGTCGTACCGGCAGGGTCGGGTACGCTCTATTCGGTCCAGAGCCACGATCTGGCTGTAGTACGCGCTTCGGGTCTGGAGCTTCCTCCTTTGTCCCTTTCTCTGGCCGAGCCGAAGGTGGCGGAAGAAGAGAAGTGGCTGGCGCGGGAAGATCAGGTGAAGCGATTACTGGCTGAGGCGAAAGCGCCAGCCGTGGAGATGGTAGCGATTCCCGGGGGTAGTTTTCGCATGGGAGATTTGAGCGGCGGCGATGGTGCTGATGACGAGGGTCCTGTGCATGTCGTGAGGATAGCGCCTTTCGAGATGGGGAAATACGAGGTGACGTTTTCGCAGTGGGATGCGTGTGTTGCGGACGGCGGGTGTTCCCGCGCGGATGATGAAGGCTGGGGGCGGGGCAACCGTCCGGTGATTGATGTTTCGTGGGACAAAGATGTTCAGGCGTTTATCGTCTGGCTGAATGCGAGGACGGGTGGTGGCTACCGTTTACCGACGGAGTCTGAGTGGGAATACGCGGCGCGGGCCGGGAGCGAGAGCAAGTACAGTTGGGGGGACTTTATCGGGAACAACCGTGCGAACTGCGGCCAAGGGCGCGAGGGGTGCGGCGACAAATGGGAGAAGACTGCACCGGTGGGTTCATTTGCGCCGAACGCGTGGGGTTTGCACGACATGCACGGCAACGTATATGAGTGGGTAGAGGATTGCTGGAAATCCAGCTACGTGGGAGCGCCAAGTGACGGTAGCGCCTGGAGGAGCGGAGACTGTAGCCTGCGCGTGAGTCGCGGCGGTTCTTGGGCCGACGGCACGTGGACCCTGCGTTCCGCGTCCCGGTTCGAGTACCCCCGTTCGGACCGCGGCGGCGACCTGGGGTTTCGATTGGCCAGAGACAAATAGTTCGACGTTGCGATGTTGTATATTCTGCACAAAGGTATTCGACGATTTCCCTTTTCTTTTTTCACTTTTATACCGCCCGGCGCAATGCGCCGGGCGGCGTTTTTTTGAGGAATTTTTCAATGCCGCTTGATTCGCCCCTGCCCCGGGTTATCGACGACTGCCACGGATTGTTGAGATGGCTGATACCATTGCTGGACCAGTTTCCTCGCTCCCGGCGCTTTACCTTGGGCGAGCGTCTGGAAAGTGGGCTGCTGGATGTGCTCGAGGAATGCGTCGACGCCACCTACAGCAAGCACAAGCAGACTTGTGAATGCGTCACGGATTCCGTCTGTTCCACAGGTGATGGCCGGTAGGCCATGTTGTACCGGGTTGTGTCGTCCTCTGCGGGTGGATGTGTGCGGACGTATTGTTTTGGACGAGGCATGCCTCGTCCCTACACGTGCATTCGCACCGACGGTGCTGATTGCCATGATGGCGCACGAGGAACCTGCTGCGGCGAAAATGGCCAGGCTATTCTGTCATTTCCGGGAAGAGTCCCGGTAACCAGCGCGAGGCCAGACTTGCCGGGAAAGCCAGGTGTAATGGCGCCCGTGAGCTTTTCGACACCAATATCCCGCGCTTCAGCAGGACGGACGTCACTCGACGCGCCTGCCGCTCCATGGTCCCCAGGATCGTTGCGACGTCACCGCGGCGCAGTTCCCCCCGAAGCAGCACCGCTTCGACTACGCCACCCGATTTCAGCGGTAGGGCGCCAGCGTGCACTTCTTCCCCCACCCAGATCAGGATCCGGTTGCGGAGCCGGTCCGGTGCGATCAGCTTTTCCATGAACTTTACCTGGTCGATGCAGACGCGAAGAAAAAACCGCGTAAACTCGGCCAGTGTCTCTTCGCTCAGGTTGCCTCGTCCGTCGAGGTCGTTACGGCGAGGCAGGTCGCAAGCCGCAAGCCCGGCCTTGTAGTCGGCGACATTGTGCGCAAGGCCGCGTGCGATCGACCAGAGACCGCCCGTGTCGAGAGTGTCCCGCAGCATGGCGTGGGACATCAGGCGCGCCACGCGCCCGTTGCCGTCAAGGAAAGGGTGAATCCACAGCAAACGATGATGTGCGGCGGCTGCAGCCAGGATCGAGTCCGTCGTGCCGAGCTTGCCGTAGACGGCCTCGAAGCGCCCCAGGAAACGCGGGACAATGTCCGGGCTTACCGGGACATGCCGGCCCACCTGGACATGGCGTTCGCGCAAGCCGCCGGGGATGACCCCGAGACGTTCCTTCGTATCCGTCTCTTCGATCCAAAGCAACTCTTCGGGAAGCCGTTCGCAAAATTGCCGGTGGATTTCCATGAGCCCGTCAGCCGTCGTGGCACGACCCTTGATTCCGCCATCGTCGATCCACCCCTGGACGGCAATATGGGCCTCGGCCTCGAGTTGGAGACCGCGCCTTTCCGGATCGGTGCTGTAGTCACCCTTCAAGGCGCGTTCGATATCGACCGGGTGGGTATCGTGCCCCTCGATCAGGTTGCTGTAGTAGCAGTTCATTGCCCGGACCAGCGTCGCGAACGCTACGTGCATACCCTGCGGCAGGCCATGGCTGAAGCCTGCGGATTTCACAGCCAGTTCAACCGCAAGATCTGTCAGTTCGGCTCGGTGCCGCGATCCTTCCGCGATCAGAAGCGGCTCCATCAGGCTCGTGCTTTCCCTCCGGTGGCCTGATTCGGTCAGGGCCGTAGGTATGGCCGCTTTTATGTCCTTTTCTGAATTATTCATTAAAACATATATATCATAGTGTTATATGTTTTACCAGTGCTGTTTACGCCTTGGTCATGACCTGTTGCAAGACCGCTTAGTACGAGGTTGGTGGGTATCTCCGGCAAGAATCCACGGGTCACCGGACGCAACTGTCGCCAGGAACAATTCATTTTACTTCGGGGGGCACCGCATGCCGGGAGACCACCAGGTTGTAGTGGGGCCCTCCGCACCGGGACACGCCGCCCGGTTCAAATTTCCTTTATAGTTTGCATTGTCAACCCCCTCCGGTGGGTCTTTCAGATTACAGGCAATGATCGACAAGAGTCCGATTTGGAAAGAATTGCAGCGTTGCTGCGAGCGAAGTTCCGGCTTGCGGATGCAGGATCTGTTTGCGGACGATCCGCGGAGGTTTCAAAAGTTCTCCTGCGAGCACCAGGGCCTGTTTCTCGATTACTCGAAGAATCTCATCACCGATACCTCGTTTCAGTTGCTGATCGAACTGGCGCGGCAGGCCGAAGTGGAAACCTGGCTCGCGCGTTTGTTTGCCGGAGAGCACGTCAACAGCAGCGAGCGGTCGCCGGCGTTGCACACGGTGCTGCGTGACGATGGGCGAGGGCCTGCTGCGGCCGCGGGAAGCAGTGAAGCGGCTGCGGCAGACAAGGCTCGAATGTACGAGATCTGCGAAGCTGTCCGTAGCGGGCGGCGTGTCGGGTTCAGTCGCAAGCCATTGCGCCATATCGTGAATATCGGTATTGGCGGATCGCACCTGGGTCCTGCGATGGGCTGTAAAGCGTTGGCTGGTCTGGGGCTTGCAGGGTTGGACGTTTCCTTTATTACCAGTGTTGACGGATGCCAGATGTCCGAGGTGCTGAACAGGATAGACCCTGAAAAGACCTTGTTTATAGTGACTTCGAAGACTTTTGTTACACGGGAAACCTTGACCAACGCGCAACGTGCCAGAGAATGGATCAACAGCTTTTATCGCGACGCACGGGCGTGGGAAAAGCACTTTCTGGCGGTTACCGGGCAGGTCGATGCCGCCCTGCGGTTTGGCGTGCCCGCCGACAATGTGCTCAGGATCTGGAACAGCATCGGTGGGCGCTTTTCGCTGTGGTCGGCGGCGGGGGTGCCGTTGTGCATCCTGATAGGCAGCGACCGTTTTGAAGAATTGCTCGCGGGTGCGTTGAGTATGGATACACACTTCTCCAAGGCACCGCTTGCGTCGAATATGCCCGTGATCCTTGCGTTGCTGGATATCTGGTACGTGAATTTTCATGGCGTCGGCAGTCGCGTGGTATTGCCTTATGATCACGCTTTGAAGTTGCTGCCGGAGTACCTGCAGCAACTGGAGATGGAAAGCAACGGCAAGTCGGTCGATCGGGAGGGGCGCCCCCTGCATTATGCAACCGCGCCCGTGGTATGGGGTAAGGACGGGATCGAGGGGCAGCATGCGTTTTACCAGTTGTTGCACCAAGGGACGCAGTTGGTGCCGGCGGACTTCATCGTCACCGCCAGGAGCAACCAGCCGATGTCGCCTAATGACGAGATTTTGCGCGCGAATTTTCTGGCGCAGACCCGGGCGTTGATGTGCGGGGAAGAGAACCCGGGAGAACCGTACCGCAACAACGCGGGCAACAAGCCAAGCAACGCGTTGATCCTGGACACGCTGTCCCCGTTTACGCTCGGCTTGCTGATCGCGCTGTATGAACACAAGGTGTTTGTGCAGGCGGTTATCTGGGGCATCAACCCATTCGATCAGTGGGGCGTCGATTCAGGCAAGCGGCTCGCTGCCGAATTGCTGGACCTCGAAGCGGAGCAACTCGATAGCTCGACGCGAGGGTTGCTGCGGCGGCTTCAACCCCAGCCGCGATAGAGGTTGTGTGCGCCCTTCTCCCCGTGGGTGGGTGTGTTCCGACGCGGGCTGTTTTGATGGGCTGGGTGCTATAGGGCGACGCATGTGTGCGCCCCTACGAATGCGTTATTCGTCGCCCATGTAAATGTGTCACGTGTTCGGTTTGTCCCACAGGTGATGGCCGGCAGGGCAGGTCGTGTTGTACCGGGTGCATCATCCCCCGCGCACGTGTCGCCCCGCGCGTGGATGTGTTCCGACGGGTTGTTTTGGTGGGCCGGGTGCACAAGGGGCGAGGCATGCCTCGCCCTTGTGCACGTGTCATCCCTCACCGCGATAGAGGTTGCTTATAGCCCACTCCACGTGCTCGCGCACCAACGCCGAGGGGTGGTTCGCTTTTTCCTTCAATGCGTTGCCGACGAGCTCGCGGTTGCTTTCATCGGCACTGTTGCCAAGCCCCACCGCGATATTTCTCAGCCAGCGCCGGTATCCGAGCCGGCGGATTGGTGTTCCTTCGGTGCGCTGCATGAATTCTTCTTCGCTCCAGGAAAACAGTTCGATCAGGGTGACGTCGTCGAAATGGTTCCTGGGGCTGAAATCATGGTTCGTGCCGACGCCGTCGCCCTGGTTCCAGGGGCAGAATATCTGGCAATCGTCGCAACCGAATACGCGGTTGCCGACCAATTTGCGTAGCTCGACGGGTATGCTGCCTTCGAGCTCGATGGTTAGATAGGCGATGCACAATCTGGCGTCAAGGCGGTAGGGCGCGACGATGGCGCCGGTTGGGCAGACATCCATACAGCGGTGGCAACTGCCGCAGTGATTGGTCGCCGGTTTCGAGGCCGGCAATGGCAGGTCGGTGAACAGTTCGCCGAGGAGGAACCAGGATCCCGCGTGCTGGTCGATCAGTACGCTGTGTTTCCCGATCCAGCCCAGTCCCGCGTTTTCGGCCAGCGCCTTTTCAAGCACCGGCGCGCTGTCGACGAAAGCGCGATAGCCGAAAGGGCCGATTTTTGCTTCGATCCGGGAGGCCATTTTCTGTAGTTTTCTACGCATGATCCGGTGGTAATCCCGTCCCAGCGCATAGCGGGCGATGTAGGCCTTGTTTTTATCCGCGAGCGTTTCCTCGGCATTGCTGACCCGCGCCGGCGTGTAAGGCATCCGTACCGACAGGATGCTGATGGTGCCGGGAACGAGTTCCCGTGGTCGGCTACGCTTGGTGCCGTGGCGCTCCATGTAACCCATGTCGCCGTGCATACCTTCCCGGAGCCAGCGCAGCAAGTGTGCTTCGTGCTCCCCGAGGTCGGTATGCGTGACGCCGACCGCGTCGAAGCCAAGCTCTTTTGCCAGACGGGTAATCTCGGTTTTCGACAGTGGCGGCTGGGAACTCATCGGTATCTGAAAGCAACGGCATCTATGCCATTATAGACAGGCCATGGATCTGTTTACCGCGAAGCAAAGCAGGGAAATCGACGCGCTACTCATCGAACGTACACCGATCACAGGCTATGAACTGATGTGTCGTGCCGGTCGCGCCTGCTTCGACGCGCTGCAAAAACGTTGGCCGCGTGCGCGAGGCGTAGCGATGCTTTGCGGTGCCGGCAATAATGGCGGCGACGGTTACGTACTCGCGCGCCTGCTGCTTGAGCGTGGATACGCGGTGAACGTGTACGAGGCGGATGGCGGCGCGACTCGGGGCGACGCTTTGCGGGCGAAACGGGACTACCTGGACGCCGGTGGGGTGATCGCCTCATCCGATGGTTGGCCGGACGCGGCCGACGTAGTGGTCGATGCCTTGTTTGGTACCGGATTGACTCGCCCGCTAAACGATCAGGCGTGCCGCTGGGTCGCGCGTCTGAACGCCGATCATAGACCCGTGCTCGCGATCGACGTGCCGTCGGGACTCAATGCCGATACCGGTGCGATGCTTCCGGAAGCGGTACGTGCCGCGGCAACCGTGACTTTTATCACGCGCAAGCGCGGCATGTATACCTCGTTTGGGCGAGACTGCTGCGGCGACATTTTCTTCAGCCGTCTCGACACCGATCCGGTGCTGTTTTCAGGTGTGAAATCCGTAGCGCGTCTGGTCGACTGGTTCCAGTTGCGGCATCTCTTGCCGCCGCGTTCAAACAACGTGCACAAAGGCCGCTTTGGCTATGTGCTGATCGTCGGGGGAGCGTCCGGGATGGGTGGCGCGGTACGCCTCGCCGGTGAAGCGGCGCTACGTGCCGGAGCCGGACGGGTTGGTACCGTGGTCGATCCGGAAAACAGGGCGGCGATCACGGCCGGTTGCCCGGAGTTGATGGTGTATGGAATGGAAGAGGAAGGGTTGCTGCGCAGGTTGCTCGGGCTCGCGAGCGTCGTCGTGATCGGGCCGGGGCTGGGACAGGGTGATCAAGCACGATCGTTGCTGTCGAAAGTGCTTGAAGCAAAACAACCCAGGGTGGTCGACGCGGACGCGTTGAACCTACTCGCGGACGAACCTTTGAAGCAGGATCGCTGGGTGTTGACGCCGCACCCAGGTGAAGCGGCCAGATTGCTCGGGGTCGATACCGCGAGCGTCGGCGAGAACCGCTTTGCTGCGGCCGAGGAGATCGTGTCGCTTTACGGAGGCGTGTGTGTTCTGAAAGGCGCGGGTACCCTGGTGGTTTCCGATGGCGATGTCTCGATTTGCACGGATGGCAACCCGGGTATGGCAACCGCCGGAATGGGGGACGTGCTGTCAGGTGTCATCGCGGCTTTGCTGGCACAAGGGCTTGCCTTGCGCGACGCGGCAGAGCTTGGCGTGTGCATTCACGGGGCCGCGGGTGATCGCGTGGCAGGGTCGTCCCCCCGCGGGTTGTTGGCAAGTGACTTGATGGCACCGATCCGCGCGTACGTAAATCCTCGTTCCGGGGGTTGAACGAATTGATTGGCTCGAGCCTTGATTCGCGGCCGTAGTTTGCGGCGGGCTGCAATGAACGGTTTCTGTTGTGACGCACCCAGCGCCCGGGTGACCGAGGAGATCGGCGCGGCCTTTGCCACGCGCGCGGCCACTCCACTGGTGCTTTGGCTCATGGGAGACCTCGGCAGTGGAAAGACCGCGTTTGGCCGCAGCTTTATCCATTGCCTGGGTTACGACGGCCGCGTGACCAGCCCGACCTATACCCTGCTTGAGGTCTACGCGATCGGCGCGATCCAGGTATTGCACCTAGATTTCTATCGCCTTGAGACACCACGGGACCTGCTGGAGATTGGCCTCGAGGAGTATCTTGATGAACACAGCGTGTGCTTGATCGAATGGCCGGAGAACATCGCCGCGGGGGTTCCCGACGCCGACGTGAAACTGCGGTTTGGCTTTGCCGGGGAGGGCCGCAGAATCTTCGCCGAAGCGCACAGCGACACGGGTGTCTCCTTGCTCGCAGCGGTCGCGGGTCAGTTGGCTCTGGGTGTATCGTCCGCCGGCGCGTAGTGGCACGCAAACTTCGTGAACCACTGTGGATGCTCGAGTTCCCTGGAGGCGTCGAGAACCAGGTGTTGTTGCCGGAGGCGGCAATGGCTTGTATCGCCCCCGGGGATCAGGGTATGAAACGTGTCGTTGCCAATCAACTGGTGGGACAGGGTCAGGTATAGCAAGTCCAGGCAGCGTTTTTCCAGCATCGACTCAAACAGCTTCGGGCCCGCGGCGAGATAAATGCTGCGCAGGCGGTACCCGCGCAGGTGTTCGAGCAACAGGTCGGCTTCCACCAGCGCACCGCTGCCTGCGACAATCAGTCGGTAACCCTGATCGCGCCACCACCTGGCACGTTCGCGGTCGTGACTTTCCCCGGTCGCGATGACCAGGTTTTCCGTTGCAATGTCTCGCGGTGGCGGGAAATCGAGGCTCGCGCTGCACACGACGACTTTCAGCGGGGCAAAACGCTGCTGGCTTCGCCATCGATCCAGTTCCTCGCAAAGCGTGAAAATGTCACCGAGCGAGCCAGCGGCCCGCGCGCGGAAGTAGGCACCGTGGGTGATCACGCAATCGGCTTGCGTAAGTAATTCAAAAAAAAGGCGTAAGTCATTGTTATTGATTAGACTTTCTGGCATCTTCGCAACCCGGTTGCGAAACACCGCAATGCGTCCGTCCAGGCTGCTGATGAAGTTGGCGTATACCAGGGGGGAGTTGGTTTTGCCCTGGCGGTGCAGGTTTTCCCGAAGATAGATTCCCTTGGCGGAGGCATACACACGATGGTCGGGATACAGTTGTGTAATAATCGTCTCGACCCGGGTTATATTCTCGTTGAACTGACTTTTATCATACCTGATGGCGATCGTTTTACTACCTCCGGAGCTGGTCAACCAGATCGCCGCCGGCGAAGTGATCCAGCGGCCGGCTTTTGTCGTCAAGGAGCTGGTAGAGAACAGCCTGGACGCCGGCGCCTCGAAGATCCGCCTGCAAATCGAAGCCGGGGGCGTCAAGCGCGTGTGTGTGAGTGACGACGGTCGAGGCATTGCCAGGGAAGAGTTGGCGCTGGCCTTCTCCAGGCATGCGACCAGCAAGATCAGCGATTTCTCCGATCTTTACAATATCCGTGATTTTGGCTTTCGTGGTGAAGCCCTCGCCAGCATTGCCTCGGTTTCGCGGCTGAAAATCATTTCGCGTACCGCGGGTTGCGATCTCGGCTGGGAGCTACGTGCGTCAGGCGGCAGCGACGAACCGGAGCCGGTATCGCATCCATACGGAACCACCATCGATATGCGCGACCTGTTCTACAACGTTCCGGCGCGGCGAAAGTTTCTCAAATCTCCGCAGACTGAATTTAAACACATTCAAAGCTGGTTGCGGCGTTTGTCGCTCGCGTGTCCCCAGGTGGGGTTTGAAGTGCTTCACGACGCCAAAATGTCTTTTTCCTGTTCGCCCATCGGCGAAGACGGCGACAGGAGCGAGCGTGTCGGCAAGGTGCTCGGGCAGCGCTTTACCGAGCAGGCGGTCTGGTTTGAACAACGCCGCGGCAGCGTGGTTTTGCATGGCTGGCTTGGGTTTCCGACCTTGTCGCGTAGCCAGCCGGATATGCAGTTTACCTATGTGAATTCTCGTTGGATCAAGGACAAGGCGCTGCTGCACGCGGTCAGGGAAGGCTATGGGGACGTGATGTTTGGCGGCCGCCACCCTTGCTACCTGCTGTACCTCGAGGTCGACCCCTCACAAGTCGACGTCAATGTGCATCCGTCCAAGCTGGAAGTGCGTTTTCGTGATCAGCGTCTGGTGCATGATTTCGTGCAGGATACGGTGACCCAGGTGATCGCCGGACTATCCCCCGACACCGCGGTCAGCCGGGTCGAGCACCATCGATCGTTGCAGGATGATAGCGGTGCAGGTAGGCAGGGCGGCGGGCAGGGTTGGCCTCGGCCCGTATCACCGACCCTGCACATGCTCGATGCGTTCTCGGCTCCCGGGCAGAGGAGCGGTGCCGGGCACCAGTATCCTGCAGCGGCTTCGGAGCAGGCAGCGCCGGCGCAGATACCGATGTCCGAAGACATCGAGATGCCGCCGCTCGGTTATGCCCTCTGCCAGTTACACGGTATTTATGTCATCGCGCAGAACCGGGAAGGCATGGTGATGGTCGATATGCACGCCGCGCACGAGCGGATCACTTACGAGCGGCTCAAACGCGCTTGTGAAAGCGACGGCGTTCGTTCGCAGTCACTGTTGATACCGATCAATCTGTCGGTGACGCCGGACGAAGCCAATCTCTGCGAGTCGCATGGCACGCATCTGGAGAAAGCCGGCTTCGAGGCCGATCGTAGCGGTGAAAGCACGGTCGTGTTGCGGCGCGTGCCCTCGATTCTTGCCGACGCCAACGCTGAGGCTCTGTTTCGTGACGTGCTGTCCGATCTTGCTGAACATGGCACTTCCTCCCGCGCCGAGCAAGACATCAACGAGACTTTTTCGACCATGGCCTGCCACGCCGCGGCCCGCGCGAACGACGCCATCAGCATCGACGAGATGAACGCATTGCTGAGAGATATGGAGACCACCGAGCGTAGCGGGCAATGCAACCACGGCCGCCCTACCTGGGTGCAACTGAGCATCAAGCAACTCGACAAGCTGTTCATGCGCGGACGCTAGGTCCGTGGTGTTTACCTCCGAACCGCGGCCCAAACTGCGGCGCGTCGTTTTTCTCACCGGCCCCACCGGCACCGGTAAGAGCGCTCTGTCGCTGGCGCTGAGCGAGCGGTTGCCGTGCGAAATCATCAGCGTCGATTCGGTGCTGGTCTATCGCGGTATGGATATCGGCACCGCGAAGCCTTCGCTTGCCGCGCGTGACCGCGTGCAGCACCATTTGATCAGTATTCTCGAACCGTCGGAAGTCTACTCGGCGGCAGCGTTCAGGAAATCGGCGCTGACACTGATCGATGAGATCCTGTCTGACGGCAAGCTACCGTTGCTGGTCGGGGGGACGATGTTCTATTTTCACGCGCTTGAATACGGTCTCGATGATATTCCTGAAATCGACTCTGCCGTCAAGCGCGAACTGGCTGAAGCAGAGCGTCGGCACGGGTTGGCGTCGCTATACGAAGAATTGCAGCGTGTCGACGCCACCGCCGCGTCCCGGCTGCATGCGAATGACGCGCAGCGAATCAAGCGCGCGCTTGGGGTCTATCGCAGCAGCGGCCAGGTGATGAGCGAATTCCAATCGCTGCAACACCATGGGGAGAGCGGGAGGAGCAGCGAGCTTCCGTTTCAGGTGCTGAAGTACGGCCTCAGCTTCAGTGACCGCTCGCGTTTACATTCGAATCTCGAGTCCAGGTTCGACGGCATGCTTGAAGCAGGGCTGGTCGAGGAAGTGTGTCGCTTGATGCTGCGTGGCGACCTCAACCGCGAGGCTCCTTCGATGCGGGCAGTAGGCTACAGTCAGGTGTGGGCGTATCTGTCGGGGGGATGCAGTTACGAAGAAATGCGTGCACAGGCGCTGAATGCGACGCGGCAACTCGTCAAAAGGCAACTGACCTGGATGCGGCGCATGCGTGACATTCGCTGGCGCGAGATCGACCGCAGCGGCATGCAGGCGCTCGCAGGGGAAATAACACGCGCCATCGATGGTGTATGAGACTGAAAGCATGGAAGCCACATCGCACGCGGTGCCCTTATCTGCTCACGGACAACGGCTCCGAGTTTCAGGGTGCCTTTGCCGATTACGCCAGAACCCAAGGGGGCTGCCATTGTCACCCCTACCCGAGGAATCGGTAACCGAACAGCCTGGGCTGGATGTATGACAATGGCTTGGGGGTTCCCGAGGATGACATCGAGGCGGTGCGGTGGTATCGTCTGGCTGCCGAGCAGGGGTATGCCAGGTCGCAGTTCAACCTGGGCATTATGTATGCTGCTGGCGAGGGGGTTCCCGAGGATGATGTGCAAGCGTATGTCTGGCTGAGCCTTGCCGCTGCACAGGGTATTGAGCCGGCAGAAGAAATGAAGCAGACCATCAGTGGCACCATGACTGGCGAGGCAATTGCCTCAGCCCAGGAGTTGTCCGAAAAATACCGGGATGCTTACGGCCCTGTCCGTATATTAGAGTAGTCGCTCGGCAGGTGCAGCCGCGTTCCATGGCGCACTGCAACCGGCGGCGACACCGTTCGCTTGCCGGGACCGTGGGTAGCAACGTTGCCATTGATCGGCACCTCACGGGAATGCCCATACAAGTTGCTCGTTCACTCCTGCACCCGTCTATCCCCTATGTGCTGGCGCAGTACACACGATTGATTTCTTGCCATCAAGGACGTACCGTGTGGACGGTCTCCGTATGGCTTGCGGAGCAGGAGCGGAAGCTTGACAGAAACGTTGGAGAGAGGGGATCGAGCCTGGTGGGAGATGAGGACAGTGCCAGTCCTTTGCGATGTCGGGTGAGGCAGATGGGTCGCGGAGTATCAATGCGTGGTAACGAACTGCGAGACAGGGCCGAACTGAGAGGCAGGGTCCAGGTCTTTGATCGGCTGGTTGTGCCGATAAGCGGTTCAGCGTCTGGATGTGCACGTGGTGGCGCGCCTTCATCCACTACGCTGGCGTGTTTGTTGCACGCATCATCGCCGTGGCGGGCAGGTTTTCGGGCGCGAGGCCCGGCCTTTGCGAGGCTCGCGTGACATGATTCGTGCGATCCCTGTTTCTGCCTTCCAGGACAATTATTTATGGCTGCTTTCGCAGAATGATTCCAGGCAGATGGCGGTGGTTGATCCAGGCGACGCGCAGCCCATATTGGAGGAGCTCGACAGGCGTCAGGCGACGCTCGGCGCAATCCTCCTCACCCACCACCACCACGACCACATCGGTGGCGTGCAGGAATTGCTTGCATGTTTTCCGGACGTTGAAATCCATGCCCCGAACGATCCGCGAATCGCTCACGCGACACACCGGCTTGCCGAAGGCGACCAAGCGCATATCGCCTGCCTGGGCTGCACCTTTCGCGTGTTCGAAGTGCCCGGGCATACGCTGACGCATATCGCCTATTATGGTGACGGCAAGCTGTTTTGCGGTGATACCTTGTTTGCCTGCGGTTGCGGGCGCCTGTTCGAAGGAAGCCCCGAACAGATGTACGACTCGTTGAGCAGGATCATGGCCTTGCCTGACGACACCGAAGTCTATTGCGCGCATGAATATACGCTTGGGAACATCGCGTTCGCAAGGCAGGTCGAGCCCGGGAATGTAGCGTTGCTGCAACGGGAGCGCGATGCGCGGAAGCTGCGAGAGCAACATCTGCCGACGGTGCCGTCATTGCTGGCACTTGAAAAGCGCACCAACCCCTTCCTGCGTGTCGGTGAACCTGCGGTGGTGGCCGCCGCCGAGCGTTACGCCGGGCGGGATCTGGCCGATGCCGCCGATGTGTTTGGCGTGGTCAGGGGCTGGAAGGACGTTTCGTAGCGTTATTTTGCGTCGGTTTGATTTTTGCCCAGGTATCGCGCAAGGTCAGCGTGCGGTTGAATGTGAGTGGCTCGCCGGCACCGTCCCGGCAAAAATACCCGAGGCGTTCGAACTGCCAGTTTTGTTCCGGCGCGGCGTCACCCAGCGAGGGTTCCACCCTGCAGTTTTCCAGGGTCACCAGCGATCCAGGGTTGAGTTGCCCCAGCATGTCCTCGACAGAAGGTATCTCCTCGGTGAGCAGCCGGTCGTAGAGGTGCACCCGGGCCTTGCCGGCGTGCGCGGCGGAGACCCAGTGGATCGTGCTTTTGACCTTGCGTCCGCTGGTGGGAGGTCCACCGCGCGATTGCGGGTCGTAGGTGCAAACCAGCCGCACCGGGTTACCCTGCGCGTCTTTCTCAACGTCGCGGCAGGTAATACAGTACGCGTAGCGTAGCCGCACTTCTCTTCCTGGAGCCAGGCGGAAGAACTTTTTCGGTGGAGCTTCCATGAAATCTTCTCGCTCTATGTACAGCGTTCGCGAAAAGGGCACCGATCTTGCGCCCATCGCCGGGTTGCCTGGGTGATTGGATGCTTCGAGCATTTCGGTTTTCCCTTCGGGATAGTTTTCAATGACCACCTCGAGCGGTCTGAGTACCACCAGCGCGCGCGGCGCCCTTGGATCCAGGTAATCGCGCACGCAGGTTTCAAACGAGTCCATTTCGATCCAGCTATCTTTTTTGGTGATGCCGATGCGCGCGCAGAAGTCGCGAATGGCACCCGGTGGTATGCCGCGTCGCCGCAACCCGGACAGCGTCGGCATGCGCGGATCGTCGTAGCCATCTACGATCCGGCGGTCGACCAGCTTTTTCAGGTTCCGCTTGCTGGTAATCGTGTGCTTTAGCTGCAAGCGAGCGAATTCGATTTGCCGTGGGTGGTGAACATGCAACCGTTCCAGGAACCAGTCGTACAAGGGGCGATGGTCTTCGAACTCCAGCGTGCACAACGAATGGGTGATGTTTTCTATGGAGTCCGACAGGCAGTGCGTAAAGTCGTAGGTGGGATAAATACACCAGGCGTCGCCGGTGCGGTGGTGCGTTGCTTTGCGGATCCGGTAGATAACGGGGTCGCGCATATTGATATTGGGCGAACGCATGTCTATTCTGGCGCGCAGGGTGTATTGATTCTCCTCGTATGCACCGGCGCGCATTTGCAGGAATAACGCGAGGTTATCCTTGATGCTGCGTTCCTTGTCGGGCGAATCGATACCGGGCTCGGTCAGCGTGCCGCGTTGTGCGCGAACCTGCTCAGGGGACAGACTGCAAACGTAGGCGTCGCCGGTTTCAATCAGCGTGACCGCATGGTTGTATAGCTGTTCAAAGTAATCGGATGCATGGCAAATCCGGTCCCATTCAAACCCGAGCCAGTTGACGTCGCGCTCGATTGCTCTCATGTATTCGATATTCTCCTTTTCAGGATTGGTATCATCGAAGCGCAGGTTGCACCGGCCGCCGAAATCTCTGGCCAGACCGAAATTCAGGCAAATCGCTTTGGCGTGTCCGATATGCAGGTAGCCGTTGGGTTCGGGTGGGAAGCGAGTCTGTATCACCCCGCCGTGCTTTCCTGCCGCCAGGTCGTCCTCGACGATCTTGCGGATAAAGTGTGTGGGAGAAGAATCATTCATCTTGTGTCTGGCATGGAGCCTGATTTCCGTATCATCCGAGGTATTAGAGTAACAAATTGTGATGCACCCAAAGAATAGTCCGCTGGATGAAAGCGCGATCAGGCAGGCGTTGGCTGACAACGTGGCCGCGCGCCTCGCTCGGCTTATCATCCTCGAGCGGACCGCTTCGACGAATGATTACCTGCTGCATCGGGCCGATGCACAGGCCACGGGGTTCCACGCGTGTCTGGCAAGATCCCAGACCGCAGGGAAGGGGCGGCGAGGGTGCAAGGTTTGGCATTCGCCCAACAACGGCAACCTGTACCTGTCGGTCGCGTACTACGGACAAGGACTGCCTGGCCTTCGGTCGGGTTGGCTTCCGCTGGTCGTCTCCATCGAGGTTGCAAAGGTTCTGAGCGGTGAATACGGAATCGAACGCTTGCGCGTCAAGTGGCCGAACGACATTTATCGCGGCAAGGGGAAACTGGGCGGTGTGTTGATCGAATCGCGACACGACCGTTGTGTCGCCGGGTTAGGGTTGAATGTCTATTCGCCGGTGGACGATGACTGGCAGCCGGGGAACGCTTGGTCGGCACTGATCGAGCCCAGGTCCGGGGTGCGAGCGGGTCGCGCTTTTGATCACGCACGTTTGGTCGCGCGGATGATTACCGCCCTGATGCGTGCTTTTGACCGCGCTGCGGAGAAGCCCGAAGCGTTGCTCGCCGACTGGCGACGCTATGACCTGCTGGCCAATCGCGAAGTGACGGTACTGACCAGGGACGCCAGGCGTTCCGGTATCGCTCGTGGTCTGGATGAAAACGGTGGGCTACGCGTTGAGCATGACCGCAACGAAACGCGGGTTTACTACTCGGAAGAGGTCAGCGTGCGGTGGTAAAGCTTCTGTTCGACATCGGCAACAGCGCCTGCAAGTGCGCTGAATATAGTGGGGACATAAATGACCTGGTCGCTTATCCTCCGGTTGGTTTCCAGGCAAACGACATCGGTGCCTGCGTTCCGGCAAGCGATGCCGGGTTTGCCTCGATTACAGTTGCGAGCGTGCGCAGCGCGGCATTGAATCGACGCTTGTCCCGAATCCTGCAGGAGAATTTCGGCAAACAGCCGATTTTCATAACCGCCAGACGTGCCGCGTGCGGGGTTACCATCGCGTATTCCCGACCGGGACGCCTGGGTGCCGACCGTTTCGCGGCGTTGCTCGGTGCGTGGCAGCAGTGCGGCGGCGCCTGTATCGTGGTCGATTGCGGCACCGCGGTGACCATCGACGCGATCGATGGCAGCGGTGTGCATCAGGGAGGGGTCATCATGCCCGGCCTGCGTTTGCTTGGTAAGGCCCTGGGACAGGGTACCGCCCGTCTGCCGGATTTGGGCGCGGTGGAAGGTGCCGCTGCAAGAAACCTGTTTGCTTGCGATACCGTCAGCGCAATGGCCGCAGGGTGCCAAAAGATGTTCAGCAGCGCGGTGCTTGCGGCAGTGCAGGAAATGCGGTCGCGATTGGCGGCTCCTGCAACGCTGTTTGTTACCGGGGGGGACGCCGAACGTCTGCCTGTCCCGGCGGATGCGAATACCCGATACCGTCCGCACCTGGTGCTGGAGGGGCTCGCTGTTTTTTCCGATTATCTGGATGATTGCGGTTGACAGGAGTTTTCCTGCAGAATATCTGCATCGGCCGGAGTAGCACAATGGTAGTGCAGCGCATTTGTAATGCGAAGGTTGGGGGTTCAAGTCCTCTCTCCGGCACCATATCATCAGGTCAAGCCTCCTGGTCATGTACCATGTTCTTGAGGCGGGAGCGATCGGAGGCCATCCCCAGGCTGGGTCGAGCGCGGGGGAGCTGGGTCGACTCCCCTTCGCGCCCGAGGTGACTGACCCGGCAAATGCTGTACCTGTCGGAGTACAGGGCGACGGGATGCCCATGCTGATTCAGATACGCCTGCAGGGGTTTCATGTAGGCCCGGGTGGCCTCGGCCGGGGTAAAATGGCAGCGCCATCAGTTCTCTGGTGGCATCGTCGATGCAAATGCTCGCCCGACGCTTGCCTCGTTTGTCCCATATGTGGTGGCCCATACACAGTGTGTTTTTTTTCAAACAGTGCTACAATGTCTGGATTTTTACTTGGGAGGGGTACCCAAGCGGTCAACGGGGGCAGACTGTAAATCTGTTGGCTTTGCCTTCGTAGGTTCGAATCCTACCCCCTCCACCAATGACCATCTTGGCGGAGGGACAACCGGGAAAATGTTGAGCGGAAGTAAGATAAGCGGTCTGGCAGCCAGGCATGGTTTCTGGATCGCGGGTGTAGTTCAATGGTAGAACCTCAGCCTTCCAAGCTGATGACGGCGGTTCGATCCCGCTCACCCGCTCCACCTGCTGGATGCGTGATAAAGCTTTGCCCATATAGCTCAGAGGTAGAGCACTTCCTTGGTAAGGAAGAGGTCACCGGTTCAAGCCCGGTTATGGGCTCCACCGAGGTGCTCGCCGCCGACCGTGAATACAAGATCAGGCGTGCTGGCACGGCTGTTTTACAACCGACAAGACTCACCCTAACTACATCGGAGAACCATCATGGCCAAACAGAAATTTGAACGCACGAAACCACATATCAATGTGGGCACGATAGGGCACGTGGATCATGGCAAGACGACGCTGACCGCCGCCCTGACCAAAGTGATGTCGGAAATTCAAGGCGGTGAATTCAAGGCTTATGAGGACATCGATAATGCGCCGGAAGAGCGCGAGCGCGGGATTACCATCGCGACGGCTCACGTGGAGTACGAGTCGGAGAAACGCCACTATGCCCATGTGGATTGCCCGGGTCACGCCGACTACGTGAAGAACATGATCACCGGTGCGGCGCAGATGGATGGTGCGATACTGGTGGTGAGTGCGGCAGATGGTCCGATGCCGCAAACGCGGGAACATATACTGCTGGCCCGTCAGGTAGGCGTGCCCTATATGGTGGTGTACCTCAACAAGACAGACATGGTCGATGATGCGGAGTTGATGGAACTGGTGGAGATGGAGGTGAGGGAACTGTTGACCAGTTACGAGTTTCCGGGAGATGAGACACCGATCATAGCGGGGTCGGCATTGAAGGCGTTGGAAGGGGATACTTCGGAGCAGGGGGTCGAGTCTATCAAGCGGCTGTTGTCGGAGATGGATCGATATATTCCGGAACCGGAAAGGGCGATCGATGGAGACTTCCTGATGCCGGTGGAAGATGTTTTTTCAATATCAGGTCGAGGTACCGTAGTTACGGGGAGGATCGAGCGGGGTGTGATCAAACTGGGCGGAGAGGTCGAGATCGTGGGATTGCGGGACACGACGAAGACAACGTGCACGGGTGTGGAAATGTTCAGAAAGCTGCTTGACGAAGGACGCGCAGGAGACAATGTGGGCGTGTTGTTGCGCGGTACGAAGCGTGAGGAAGTGGAGCGTGGGCAGGTTTTGTGCAAGCCAGGTTCGATTACTCCACACACGAAGTTCGAGGCGGAGGTCTACATTCTGTCGAAAGATGAGGGAGGACGCCACACGCCCTTTTTCAAAGGCTATCGTCCGCAATTCTACTTTCGTACCACCGACGTTACGGGTTCGGTCGAGTTGCCGCCCGACGTCGAGATGGTCATGCCGGGGGACAACATCAAGATGGTGGTGACGCTGATTGCGCCGATCGCGATGGAAGACGGCTTGCGCTTTGCTATTCGCGAAGGTGGCCGCACTGTGGGGGCAGGCGTCGTCGCGAAAGTCATTGAATAGGCAATCTATCAACAGGCCAGTAGCTCAATTGGCAGAGCAGCGGTCTCCAAAACCGCAGGTTGGGGGTTCGAGTCCCTCCTGGCCTGCCAGATTTGACCCTGCGCGGTGGTTGCCGATACCACGCCGAGGTTGAAAATGGCAAAAGCGACTGAAATTCCGATGACTAACGACAGGATCAGGCTGATCGTTGCCGGTGCCGTTTTGTTCTCGGCCTTCGTCGCTTTTTACGTTCTTCCTGAAGCTTCATTTTTTTACCGGGTCCTCGGCGTAGTCAGCGGGTTTTTAGTGGCGGTCGGGATTTTCTTCAGCACTTCACAGGGCAAGGCGACGAGTGCCTTCCTGGGTACCGCGCGCACCGAATTGCGCAAGATGGTGTGGCCAACCAGAACGGAGACGCTGCAAACAACCTTGATCGTATTCGTCGTGGTTATGATCGTGGCGGTATTCCTCTGGATGCTTGATCGGCTGCTTAGCTGGTTTATGCAGTGGTTAATCGGATAGCGTCATGTCTTTGGGGTGGTATGTCGTGTACGCGTATTCCGGCTGTGAAAAGCAAGTCATGGATTCGCTCAGGGAGCGTATAGAACGACAGAACATGCAAGACAAGTTCGGCAAGATTCTCGTGCCCATGGAAGAAGTGGTAGAAATGCGCTCCGGTCAGAAGCGCCACAGCTCGAGAAAAATTTTCCCCGGATACGTATTGGTCGAGATGGAAATGAACGACGATACCTGGCACCTGGTAAAAAGCGCGCCCAAAGTGCGCGGTTTTATCGGGGGTACCCAGGACAGGCCGGCACCCATCAGTGACAGCGAAGCGAATGAAATTCTCGACCGGATGAGGGAAGGTGCCGAGAAGCCCAAACCCAAGGTGTTGTTTGAGGTCGGCGAGGTCGTGCGGGTCACCGACGGGCCTTTCAACGAGTTCAACGCGGTGGTTGAGGAAGTCAATTACGATAAGAACTCCTTGCGGGTATCGGTGCAGATTTTTGGCCGCTCGACACCGGTAGAGCTCGAGTTCGGACAGGTAGACAAAAGCTGAATTCCTTTCCGGGATTTGTTGCTAGAGAGCGGTAAGGAGCGTAAGTAATGGAGAAAAAAACAACCGGCAGCGTGAAGTTGCAGGTGCCTGCCGGGAATGCAACCCCGAGTCCGCCGGTCGGTCCTGTTCTTGGCCAGCACGGGTTGAAGCTGATGGATTTTTGCAACGCGTTCAACGACCGGACCAAAGGGTTTGAAAAAGACATGCCATTGCCGGTAGTGATTACCATCTATGAAGACAAAAGCTTTGACTTTGTCATCAAAACGCCACCAGCCGCCGTACTGTTGAGAAAAGCTGCCGGCGTAGAGAAGGGCAGCGCCGAGCCGAACAAAATAAAAGTCGGAAAAGTTACGCGCGCGCAGCTCGAGGAAATCGCCCGGACGAAAGAGCCTGATCTGAACGCCGCAGACATGGATGCAGCCGTCAGAATTATCGCTGGTAGCGCCCGCAGCATGGGCATCGATGTAGAAGGAAACTGAGCGTGGCAAAGTTAACCAAAAGAAGCAAGGCAGCAGCCGAAAAAATCGGTGCGGACAAAAACAGGCTGTATGCGGCAAGCGAAGCTTTCAATCTGCTCAAGGAGTTGCCTGAGCTGAAATTCACGCAGTCGGTCGATGTCAGCATCAATCTGGGCATTGATCCGAAGAAAGGCGACCAAGTCGTGAGAGGTGCGTCGAATTTGCCGCATGGCCTGGGAAAGGAAGTACGCGTCGCGGTGTTCGCGCAGGGTGAGAAAGCCGAGGCCGCTGAAGAAGCCGGAGCCGATGCAGTGGGCATGGATGATCTTGTGGAAAAGGTGCGTGCAGGCGATTTTGACTTCGATGTGGTGATTGCCGCGCCTGACGCCATGCCGACGGTCGGCAAACTCGGCCAGTTGCTTGGTCCCAGGGGATTGATGCCTAATCCGAAAACCGGGACCGTGACTGATAATCTTGCGGCAGCGGTGAAAAACGCCAAGGCGGGTCAGGCGCGTTTCCGCGCTGACAAAAGTGGCATTGTACATTCTTCCATAGGACGCCTGGATTTTGACGCCGCCAGGTTGCAGGAGAACCTTGAAGCTTTGCTCTCGGAAATTCTCAAACTGAAACCTTCCTCGACCAAAGGCATTTATCTCAAGAATGTGACCGTATCTTCCACGATGGGACCAGGGTTGCGCATCGACTTCGGTGCGTTGAGCTTTTGATGCATGAAAATTACAGCTACAGAGACTTCGACAGCAGCGCGACGGGTTTTTGGTCGCTGGTGGAGCAGTCCAATGCAAGGAAATTTTCTATTTCACGGGATTTTGAAATGGCTTTGAATCTTGAAGCGAAGCAAGCGATCGTCTCGGATGTAAACGCGGTGGCCAAAAGCGCACATTCTGCCATTGCTGCTCACTATCACGGGCTGAATGTCGAGGAGATGACCGAGCTGCATAAGCTGGCGAGACAACACGATGTTTATTTGCGTGTGGTTAAAAATACGCTGGCAAAGCGTGCGGTTGAAAACACCGATTTTGAATGCATGCAGCAAGGCCTCAGCGGCCCGTTGGTTCTGGCCTTTTCAAAAGACGATCCGGCAAGTGCTGCGAGGCTGTTCAAGGAATTTTCAGATACGCGTGAGGAAAAGGAAGTTGAAATCAAGATGGTTGCCATGGGAGGCAAGTTGCTCGACGCGTCGGCGTTTGAAAAACTCGCAAGCCTGCCTTCTTATGAAGTTGCGGTTTCGATGTTGATGGGGGTCATGCAGGCGCCGATGGCGAAGTTCCTAAGGACCCTGAAAGAGGTTCCTGCAAAATTTGTCCGTGTGGTTGTGGCGGTGAAAGACCACAAACGGTCTGTTTGACCCGAAAGATTCAAAAAATATCAGGAGGCAATCATGTCTGTAAATAAAGAAGAAATCCTGGAAGCAGTTTCCAGTATGTCGGTGATGGATCTGGTCGATCTCATTTCACTGATGGAAGAGAAATTCGGAGTCTCGGCAGCCGCGATTGCGGCCCCGGTAGCTGCAGCCGGCGGGGAAGCAACTCAGGAAGAAGAGAAGACCGCTTTCGACATCGTCATGAATTCTTTTGGCGATAACAAAGTTGCCGTTATCAAGGTGGTGCGTGCCATTACCGGCCTTGGGCTCAAGGAATCCAAAGACATGGTCGAAGGAGCACCGGTTACGGTCAAGGAAGGCGTTGCCAAAGAGCAGGCCGAGGAATTCAAGAAGCAACTTGAAGAAGCTGGAGCCAGTGTCGCGCTTGCATAGTCGGCGATGGCCTCAAACGATTACGGGAAGACGGCACGCGTTGTGCGGTCTGCGTCCTGGCGCATGCGCCGGAAACACGCTTTAACGGAGACCTGAGAGTGGCTTATACCTTTACTGAAAAGAAAAGAATCCGAAAGAGTTTTGGCAAGCGCGAAGACAAGTTGGGTATTCCCTACATGCTGCAAATGCAGTTGGACTCGTATGCGCGTTTTTTGCAGACTGATGCGTCCAGGAGCGCGCGCAAGGAGTTTGGCTTGAATGGTGTGTTTCATTCAATTTTCCCGATATCCAGTTATTCGGGGCATGCCGAGTTGCAGTATCAAGGATACTCCCTGGACGCGCCTTTGTTTGATGTCAGGGAGTGCAAGTCGCGAGGTATTACCTACGCGGCGCCATTGCGCGTTCAGTTGCGCCTGGTCGTTTTTGAAAAGCATTCCAACGGCAAGGTAAACACCAATAAGCCCAGGGAAATCAAGGAACAGGAAGTCTATTTTGGCAACCTGCCATTGATGACCGATGTCGGCACTTTTGTCATCAATGGCACTGAACGGGTTGTCGTCTCGCAGTTGCACCGTTCTCCGGGCGTGTTTTTCGAGCACGATAAGGGGAAGACCCATTCGTCCGGCAAGTTGCTGTACTCCGCGCGAATTATTCCTTACCGCGGTTCCTGGATCGATTTTGAATTCGACCCGAAAGACCATTTGTTCGTGCGCATAGACCGGCGCAGGAAACTGCCTGTGACAGTCGTTTTGCGCGCGCTGGGCATGGGCAATAATGAAATTCTCGCTGCGTTTTTTGATTTCGATACGATCAGGATAAAACCCGATAGTGCCTATGAAATGAAATTGTTTCCAGAGCGTCTGCGCAGTGAAGTCGCCCGGTTTGACATCGAGATCAAGGGAAAGGTTGTCGTGGAAGCTAGCCGGAGAATCACTCCGAGGCACGTGAAAGCAATCAAGAATGCGGGCATCAAATCACTGGAGGTGCCTGCCGAGTACCTTCACGGAAAGGTTATTGCTGAAGATATTGTCAATACGAAGACCGGCGAGTTGCTGGCCGCGGCCAATTCGAAAGTCAATGAGAAGATGCTGGAGCGTTTGCGTACGGAGGGTGTGCGGAGCTTCAAGACAATTTATACGAATGAAGTCAATCGAGGTCCGTACATGGCGGACACAATCGATCTCGATGAGAATGCTGACGTTCTGAAAGCCCAGGTCGCGATCTATCGCGTAATGCGCCCCGGAGACCCGCCGACGCAGGAATCCGCAAAAAGCCTGTTCGAAAACCTGTTCCAGAATCCGGAGCGTTACGATCTCTCGGCTTGCGGACGTATGAAATTCAATCGCGCCGTCGGTCGCACCGGACTTGCCGGCGGTAACACGCTGGACCGACAGGACATTATCGATGTGCTCGGTACTCTGATCTCGATCCGCAACGGAGAAGGCACGGTAGACGACATAGACCACCTCGGCAACCGGCGGGTGCGTTGCGTTGGGGAAATGACAGAAAACACTTTCCGTATAGGTCTGGCCCGTGTCGAGAGGGCGGTCAGGGAAAAACTTTCGCAAAGTGAAATACACGAATCCACCCCGCAGGAAATTATCAATCCCAGGCCGGTGACGGCGGCTCTCAGAGAATTCTTTTCTTCCGGCCAACTGTCGCAATTCATGGACCAGAACAATCCTTTGTCGGAAGTCACTCACAAGCGGCGTATCTCGGCGTTGGGTCCCGGCGGGTTGACGCGCGCGCGCGCGGGGTTCGAAGTGCGCGACGTTCACCCGACCCACTACGGCCGTGTATGTCCGGTTGAGACGCCGGAAGGACAGAATATCGGCCTGATCAATTCGTTGGCAATGTACGCTCGCACCAACGAATACGGGTTCCTTGAAACACCGTATGTAAAGGTCGAGAAAGGCAAAGTGACGGACCAGATCGAGTACCTGTCGGCTATAGAAGAAGGTAATTTCGTTATTGCCCAGGCGAATGCAAACCTGGACAAGAACGGCAAATTTGTCGATGAGCTGAATTCCTGCCGTTCTCGCAACGAATTCCTGATGTCTGCCCCAAACAAGATTGATTACATGGACGTTTCTCCGAAGCAGATCGTTTCCATCGCGGCGGCGTTGATTCCTTTTCTTGAGCACGACGATGCCAATCGTGCTCTGATGGGAGCCAATATGCAGCGTCAGGCAGTACCGACCCTGTGCGCCGAGAAGCCCTTGGTCGGCACAGGCATAGAAATCGCGGTCGCCTCGGACTCCGGAGCGACCTTGACAGCAAAACGCGGTGGCGTCGTCGACAGCGTCGACGCCAGCCGCATTGTCGTGCACGTAGATGAGAAGCAGACCAAGGTGGAAGGTTCCGGGGTGGATATTTATCAGTTGACAAAGTACACGAGGTCGAACCAGAACACCTGCATTAACCAGCGCCCTCTGGTCAAGCCAGGAGATTGTGTAGCCGAGGGTGAGGTGCTTGCCGACGGTCCTTCGACCGACCTGGGGGAGCTTGCGCTGGGACAGAACATACTGGTCGCGTTCATGCCCTGGCACGGCTACAACTTTGAAGACTCCATTCTTGTTTCCGAGCGCATCGTCGAGGAGGATCGCTTCACGAGCATTCACATCGAGGAACTGACGTGTACCGGAAGAGATACAAAACTGGGCCCTGAAGAAATCACTGCCGACATCCCGAACGTGCGCGAAGGTATTTTGTCAAAACTCGACGAGTCCGGCATCGTTTATATCGGCGCGGAGGTCAAATCCGGGGATATCCTGGTCGGGAAGGTAACACCCAAGAGCGAAACTCAACTGACACCAGAAGAGAAGTTGTTGCGTGCAATTTTTGGCGAGAAAGCTTCTGATGTAAAGGATAATTCACTCAAGGTGCCGCGCGGCATGCAGGGGACGATCATTGATGTCCGAGTGTTTACCCGTGAAGGGGAACCCAAGGATGAGCGCGCGCTGAGTATCGAAAAGGAAAGAATCGAAGCACTCGAAAAGGACATGCAGGACCGGTTGCGCATTTACGAGAATGATATTTTGAACCGTATTGAGAAGCTGATCATAGGTAAGGTTGCCGACGGCGGACCGAACGGGCTGAAAGCTGGATCGAGAGTGACGACCTCTTATCTGCACGGCATGGAGCGCGAGCAGTGGTCAAAGATTCGCATGCGTTCGGAGAGTGTAAGCAAGCAGTTTGAAGCTCTTATCCGTCGTCTAAAGCAGCAGCGCGGCAGGTTTGATGAGCTGGCGGCTGAGCAGCGCAAAAAGATTCAGGCAGGAGATGATTTGCAACCGGGCGTAATCAAAACCGTCAAGGTTTATCTTGCAATGAAAAGAAGATTGCAGCCAGGTGACAAGCTGGCAGGGCGGCATGGAAACAAGGGAGTGGTTTCGATGATCGTGCCGGTAGAGGACATGCCGCACATGGATGATGGAACCCCGGTCGATATCGTGCTGAATCCCCTGGGCGTACCGTCGCGCATGAACATAGGTCAGGTGCTCGAGCTGCACCTGGGCTGGGCCGCAAAACATCTTGGGAAAAAGATCGAGGCGATGCTGGCTGAACAGGTGCAGGTCGCAAAGTTGAGGAAGTACATCACCGAGATCTATAATACTGCAGGTGGGAAGAAGTATTCGCTGGAGTCATTGCAAGACGAAGAGGTACTCGAACTTGCGAGCAATTTGCGTTCTGGCGTACCTATGGCGACTCCGGTTTTCGATGGGGCGCATGAGACTGACATCAAAGAAATGCTGCGTATGGCGGGCCTGCCTGTATCGGGCAAGGTTCGCCTGCGCGATGGTCGCACCGGCGAATGGTTCGATAGTGAAGTGGCGGTGGGCTATATGTACATCATCAAGCTGAATCACCTGGTGGACGACAAGATGCACGCGAGGGCAACCGGTCCGTACAGCATGATTACGCAGCAGCCGCTGGGCGGCAAGGCGCAGTTCGGGGGGCAACGGTTTGGCGAGATGGAGGTTTGGGCACTCGAGGCATACGGGGCTGCGTATGTGTTGCAAGAGATGTTGACGGTGAAATCAGACGACGTGAACGGACGCAATAAAATGTACAAGAACATCGTTGCCGGAGAGTTTCAGGCCGAGACCAATGTGCCTGAATCGTTCAAGGTGTTGGTAAAGGAAATCAATTCACTTTGTATCAATGTTTCGCTCGAGAGAGTCGCTGAGGGAGAGGAGTAAACATGAAAACCTTGATGGACGCATTCAAGCGAGTGCAAACACAGAAAGGCGACTTCGATTTTCTAAAAATTGGCCTTGCGTCCCCAGACATTATCAGGTCGTGGTCGTATGGCGAGGTAAAAAAGCCGGAAACGATTAACTACCGCACTTTCAAGCCAGAGCGGGACGGGTTGTTCTGCGCCAAGATTTTTGGCCCGGTAAAAGACTATGAGTGTCTGTGCGGCAAGTACAAGCGGCTTCGTCATCAAGGCGTGGTTTGTGAAAAATGCGGCGTAGAAGTAACGGTTACCAAGTGCCGCCGTGAACGAATGGGACACATTGAACTGGCCAGCCCGGTCGCACATATCTGGTTTTTGAAATCCCTGCCGTCCCGTATCGGTTTGTTGCTGAACATTCTTTTGCGTGATATCGAAAGCATCCTGTATTTTGAAAGGTATGTGGTGGTCGATCCGGGGATGACAGTGTTGGAAAAAGGTACCTTGCTGACAGAAGACGAATACCATCAGGCCTTTGAGGAATACGGCAATGATTTTGTCGCCAAGATGGGGGGTGAAGCCATCCTGGAATTGCTACAGGGACTGAACCTGGAAGAGGAAGTCGTCGGGTTGCACAAAGAAATTGGAAGCACCAAATCCGACATGAAGCTGAAGAAATTGAAAAAGCGGTTGAAGCTGGTCGAATCGTTTATCTATTCCGAGAACAAGCCTGAGTGGATGATTTTGAGGGTGTTGCCCGTCCTGCCGCCTGACTTGCGCCCGTTGGTACCCTTGGAAGGGGGTAGATTTACCACCTCCGATCTCAACGATCTGTACCGCAGGGTGATCAATCGCAACAACCGTTTGAAGCGCCTGATCGAACTGAATGCTCCAGAGATTATTTTATGCAACGAAAAAAGAATGCTTCAGGAAGCGGTCGATGCGTTGCTGGACAATGGTCGCCGTGGCCGGGTGATTACCAGCACCAACAAGCGCCCATTGAAGTCGCTGGCCGACATGATCAAAGGAAAGCAGGGACGCTTTCGCCAGAATCTGCTGGGCAAGCGCGTGGACTATTCGGGCCGGTCGGTGATCGTGGTTGGTCCGACGTTAAAACTGCACCAGTGCGGGCTGCCCAAGAAAATGGCGCTTGAACTGTTCAAGCCTTTTGTTTTTGGCAAGCTACAATCGCGTGGGCTTTCTTCAACGATCAAATCTGCACGCAAACTGGTCGAAAACGAAGGTGCTGAAGTCTGGGACGCGCTCGCCGAAGTCATTCGTGAGCACCCGGTGCTGCTCAACCGGGCGCCGACTTTACACCGCCTGGGTATCCAGGCGTTCGAACCTTTGCTGATTGAAGGAAAGGCCATTCAGCTACACCCGCTTGTGTGCGCCGCGTTTAACGCCGACTTTGACGGGGATCAGATGGCGGTACACATACCATTGTCTCTGGAGGCCCAGCTTGAAGCGCGCGGACTCATGATGTCCTCCAACAATATCCTGTCGCCCGCCAATGGCAGCCCGATTATCGTGCCGTCGCAGGACATTGTTCTCGGGCTGTATTACATGACGCGAGAAAATGTCAACGTGCAGGGCGAAGGCATGCAGTTTTCAGGTCATGAAGAACTCGAGCGTGCTTACAGTGCAGGTGCCGTTGCTTTACACGCCAAAGTAGGGCTCAGGCTGCCTCCCGAACGAGCCGATGATGAGAGCGGGATTGGGCGGCGCGTAGAAACTACCGTAGGGCGCGGTCTGCTTCTCAACATATTGCCTGACGGACTGCCTTTCAAGGAAGTAAATCGCGTGTTGGACAAGCGCGCAATCTCGCACTTGATAGACATCAGCTACCGTAGCTGTGGCCTCAAGGATACGGTCGTTTTCGCTGATCGCCTGATGTACACCGGGTTCGCTTACGCGACGAAGTCGGGCGTGTCTTTCGGCGCCGACGACATGGTCATTCCAAAAAACAAAAAGAGCATCCTTCACGATGCCGAAGAGCAGGTCAAGCAGATCGAGAGCCAGTATTCATCGGGCCTTGTCACCGAAGGAGAACGGTACAACAAAGTTGTCGACATCTGGTCGCAAACCAGCGACCGGGTTGCAGAATCGATGATGCAGGAACTCAGCACCGAACAAGTCAAAGGCAGCAAGGGCAAGAAAGTGACCCAGGCCTCGTTTAACCCGATATTCATGATGGCGGACTCGGGAGCGCGCGGCTCCGCAGCCCAGATACGGCAACTGGCAGGGATGCGTGGTTTGATGGCAAAGCCGGACGGCTCCATCATCGAGACGCCGATCACGGCGAATTTCAGGGAAGGTCTGAACGTGTTGCAGTATTTTATTTCTACGCATGGCGCGCGAAAGGGTCTCGCCGATACTGCTTTGAAGACCGCCAACTCGGGCTATCTAACACGTCGCTTGGTCGATGCGACCCAGAGCATAGTGATTACCGAAGAAGACTGCGGCACCCAGAACGGCTTGTTGATGAAGCCGAATATCGAAGGGGGGGACATTGTCGAAACTCTCCAGGAACGCGTTCTGGGAAGGGTCACCATCGAGGACGTGTTCATCAAGGAAACCGGTGAACTACTTATAGCGACCGACTCCCTGATCGACGAGGCAACGGTCAAGCAAATGGAAATGCACGGGGTTGACCAGGTCAAGGTCCGTTCTCCCATCACCTGTGAAACTTATAACGGTATTTGTGCCAGGTGTTACGGTCGGGATCTGGCGCGCGGCTACATGGTGAACATTGGCGAAGCGGTCGGTGTCATCGCTGCACAGTCCATCGGTGAGCCAGGTACGCAGTTGACGATGCGTACCTTTCATATTGGTGGTGCCGCCAGCCGGTTTGCGGAGACGAATAGCATCATTGCCAAGTCAGGAGGGCACGTGCGCCTGCACGACGCGCGCCTGGTGAAGCGCGATCAGGATGTCTCCGTTGTAGTATCGCGCACGGGAGAGCTCAGCATCATCGATGTGCACGGGAATGAAAAAGAACGCTATAAATTGATTTATGGCGCACATCTTCTGGTCTCCCACGGTGACGAGGTCGAAAGAGGCAAGGTGATCGCGAACTGGGATCCTCACGCGCATCCTATCATTGCCGAGACTTCAGGAGTCGTTCGCTTGATCGACTTCAATGAAGGGGCGAATGTAAGCCAGCACAGCGACGAAATCACCGGTCTCGGTTCATACGTAATACGCGGTGCCTCGGCGGGTGAGCCAACGCCGACGATCGAGCTGGTTGACAAGAAAGGCAGGCAACAGGTCATAAGCGGTCGCCCGGCGGTATACCGGCTTGGACCTGAGACCACCGTCAGGCTCAAGAGCGGCGACAAGGTTGAGGTCGGTGACGTGATTGCAAGTATTCCCCAGGCGTCCCTGAAGACACGGGATATTACCGGTGGCCTGCCACGTGTCGCTGATTTGTTCGAGGCGAAAAAACCAAAAGATCATGCGTTGCTTGCGGAAATTTCCGGAACGATCCGGTTTGGTGATGAGACCAAGGGCAAACAGCGTTTGGTTATCGATAGCAGCGAGGACCCGGGCAAATCGATTGAGCTTAAGATTCCAAAATGGCGCCGTATTGATGTTCTCGAAGGCGAAAAAGTCGAGAAAGGGCAGGTGATTTCGGAAGGTGAGTTGAATCCCCATGATTTGCTGGCTTACAGAGGTGTCGAAGCGCTGGCAGAGTATCTGGTAAAGGAGATTCAGGATGTCTACCGCTTGCAGGGCGTTACGATCAATGACAAGCACATCGAAGTGATCGTACGCCAAATGTTGAGAAAGGTCAGGGTCACCAAACCTGGCGACAGCAAGTTCCTCGTGGATGAGGAAGTCGATAAGGCAAAGATACTGAAAGAGAATCAACGCCTCGAGGACCAGCAAAAGGAGCCGATGGAATACGAGAATATATTGTTTGGCGTGAAAAAGACTTCTTTGATGACCGATTCATTCATCTCGGCAGCTTCCTTTCAGGAGACCACCAAGGTGCTGACCGAAGCGGCCGTGACAGGTAAGAGGGACGATTTATATGGGTTGAAGGAAAATGTAATTGTCGGGCGCCTGATCCCTGCAGGCACCGGGCGGGCTTACCGCGATTGCATGCCTAAACCAAGCGTCGAAGACAATGCCGATTCACTGGGAGAGGCTCTCTCGAAGGTCGAAGAGGATTCCTTGGAAGGCGACGCGGTAGCAGGCCCGATGACACCTCCCACAGAGGCGGTAAGGGAACCGGCGAGCGAACCGAAGGCCCAGTGAGTGGCGATCTGGTCTTGATTACTGCCAGGGTTTGATTACTGCGAGTAGCACTATAGCGATCAGTATTACAGTTGGTATCTCGTTGAACCAGCGGTACCAGGTGTGGCTGTAGCAATTGGATTTTTGCGCGAAGCGCGCGACTAATTTTCCGCACCACACGTGGTAAGAAAGCAGCGCCAGAACCAGCGCGAGCTTGATTGTCATCCATAGCTGTTGCGTGTAAAAACCCCAGTTCATGTGCATCATCCAGATGCCGAAGATGACTGTAAGCAGGGCACCGGGCGTCATGATCCCCCAAAACAGCTTGCGTTCCATTGTTTGAAAGCGTTCGTCGCTGATGCGGTCGACCCCAGTATCTATCAGGCTGTGGTACACAAACAAGCGTGGCAGGTAAAACAAGCCGGCAAACCAAGTGACCATAAATACGAGATGGAGGGATTTAAGCCAGAGCATCGAGGTTGCTTGAACGAGCAATCGGTGAATGTCTACCGATGCTAACACGGATCGATGCGAGTGGCAGAGTCAGGCCGTATCACCACATTGCATCGTCCCTCCGTGGCTTTCTGCTACACTGAGATTTGAATGTAACCCGCGCGCGTTTCGTTTTATCTCGTGATCAATGCTGTAGTTGTTGGTGGTAGTGGCTATACCGGCCTTGAGTTGGTACGTCTGCTGTTGGAGCATCCTGGGGTGCGCCTGAAATCTGTATGCTCGCGCGGCGAGGCTGGGTGTGCATTGGATGAAGTGTTTCCTAATTTCAAGGGCAAGAGCGAACTGCGCTTTGAAGCTGGATTGACATCGCTGGAGGGAATAGATGTAGTTTTTTTTGCTACTCCTAACAGCGTCGCAATGAAACAGGTACCGGAGTTGCTCGCAAGCAGACAGAAGGTGAAGATCATAGATCTGGCGGCTGATTTCAGGTTGCCGGATGCTTCGCTATGGAGCGAATGGTATCAACAGCCACACGCTTGTCCGGAGTTGCTTGGCGAAGCTGTGTACGGCTTACCGGAAATCTACCGCCAGGAGATTGCTAAATCACGCGTGGTTGCGAATCCGGGCTGTTACCCGACTGCGGTATTGCTTGGCTTCTATCCCTTGTTAAGAAGTGGTGAAGTCGATCTCGGTTGTTTGATCGCTGATGTGAAGTCGGGGGTGAGTGGGGCTGGGAAGCGCGCCGATACAGGCCTTTTAGCAGGGGAGTTGTATGGTAATTTCAAAGCGTATAAGGCTTCCGCGCACCGGCATTATCCCGAGATACGCTGGTATCTCGAACAGATTGCTCGTGGTGAAGTAGGTTTGAGTTTTACCCCGCACTTATTGCCGGTTACCAGGGGGATTTTTGCGACGCTCTATTGTCGCACTGTTTTATCGGTGAAGCAGATGCAGGATCTGTTTGAAGACGCCTATGGAGGGGAACCGTTTGTGACGGTATTGGAAGCAGGCACCCATCCCGAGATACGCGCAGTACGAGGAGTCAACGACTGCCACATCTCGCTGCATAAGCAAAAGGGTTCTGATATTGCGAAAATCCTGGTGGTAATTGATAACCTGATCAAGGGAGCCGCTGGGCAGGCTATACAGAATATGAATATCCTGTTTGGCCTGAATGAAACGACAGGGCTTGCTACGATCGCTTCCTTGCCATGAGGCAGGTACCTTGCTTGGTCACCCTGTCAAGAAACCGTTCTTTCTCAAAGGACCGGTCTATGTGCAACCTCCTTTTCATTGCCGGGCAACCTGCCTGTTGGGACGGCACAAGTGCCATGTCAAAGTGACTCTTTGAAAAAGAGCGGCTTAGCCGTGTCTTTTTGGCATTCGGCCGGATGCTATTCCCAAGTCAGACCGAAAATGAAGAACCGCACCCACAGGTGGTTGTGGCGTTCGGGTTGCGAATAATAAATTGCGCGCCTTCCAGCCCCTCGGCATAGTCTATTTCGGCACCGGCAAGATATTGGAAGCTCGTTGGGTCAATCAGCAGGGTGACGCCATTTTTCTCGATCCGGGTGTCTCCGTCCTGCTCGGTTTCATCGAAAGTGAAGCCGTACTGAAAGCCGGAGCAGCCGCCGCCGTTGATGAACACCCGCAGTTTCAGCCTGGTGTTTTTTTCCTCTTCTATCAGAAGCTGGACCTTGGTCGCCGCCGCATCGGTAAAGACCAACGGAACTGCTACGTTCACACTTTTTTCTGTTGTCTGATTCATAATCTGTACTTTGGCAAGGTAAAAAACAATCGTGCGAAAAGTATAACATAAAGGTCGAGGCCCCTAATAGATAGTACCCAGCAAGACTGCTTTTTTTGCTCCGGTGGTGGCGCGTAAATCTACCGCGGCATGATGGAGGCGCTGCTGGGCAAGGTAAGCGAAGCCTGCGGCTTCGACCCAGTCAGGGTGGAGTCCCGTTGCCTGCGTGTCGTTAACCGGCACTCCAGCCAAAGTCTGCAGGCGTTCCATCAGGTACGTATTGTGGACACCTCCTCCACAGACGAGGATTTGTGAGGTTGGGGTATCGGTGAGTATCGCGTCAGCGATGCAGTGGGCGGTGAATTCGGCCAGGCTTGACTGCACGTTTTCGAGGCTGATCCGGTTACCGGCACTTATTTTTTTATCCAGCCAGGAGAGGTCAAAGTACGTGGCGCACGCGCTTTTAGGCGGTGTTTTCGTGAAGAATTCATCGCTGAGCATGTGTTCAACCAGTGCTTTATCAGGCGTACCCGATCGAGCCCAGTTGCCTTCGCGGTCGTAAGGTTCTGCGAGATGCCGTCGACTCCAGGCATCCATCAGGATATTCCCTGGCCCGCAATCATAACCTCGATATTTACCGTCGCTTTCCAGCCAGGTGATATTGGCAATTCCGCCGATATTGACGACCGCCAGTGCTTGTTCCGGCTTTGCAAAAAAGGCTTGATGGAAAGCAGGAGCCAGCGGTGCTCCCTGGCCACCGTTATCGATGTCTATCTGTCGAAAATTTGCGACAGTAGTGCATTGGGTTTCCTCTGCAACAATGCGTGGGTCTCCAATCTGCAATGTAAAGGGGGGGGTTGCACCAGGGCGATGCAGCAAGGTTTGCCCATGCAGGCCGATCGCAGCGATCTTTTCCGGCTCGAGATATTTTTTGATCACCCTCCGGATGATCCGTGCAAATAATTGTCCGAGCAGCCTGTGCTCGGGCATCGATTGTTCCAGGGTAGTATTTCCCCCCCCCTGAAGATTGAGGATGCGTTGTCGAAGCTGTTCGGGCATCGCTTCCCGGGCAAATGCGACCAGATCCGGACAACGAGGGTACTGGTCCGGAAGCCGTACCGCAGCGATGTCCAGGCTGTTCATGCTGGTTCCGGACAACGCGCCTATATAGATGTTTTTCATCTGGCAGGAGTTCCTGTAGGTGCTAGAGGGATGGATTCGTTGAGGAATACGCGGATTTTAATGTGTCGAGTTGCTCTAGCTTCACAAGAGTGTTTTGGCGAAAGTGCGCCATTTCTTTCTCAGGCAACGGGGTGGAGTCCGGTAATTCGACCGTCAAAGGGTTTTTGTGCACACCGCCGATGCGAAATTCGTAATGCAGATGAGGCCCGGTCGCATAACCGGTTGCGCCGACATAACCGATGACCTGCCCCTGAACGACTTGCTTGCCGTTCGAGGCATTCGAGGCAAACCTTGACAGGTGGGCGTAAAGCGTCGAGTAACTTCTGCCGTGGTCGATAATGACGACATTACCGTAACCGGGTTTTTCCCCTAAAAAGGAGATCCTGCCATCGCTCGTCGCCCGGAGAGGGGTACCGTGAGGGGCAGCGTAATCAATGCCTCTGTGTGGGCGTACGGTTTTTAGTATCGGGTGCAGGCGCCCGTGGGAGAAATGTGAGCTTATGCGTGCGTATTCAATCGGGTTTCTGAGGAATGGCTTGCGCGTGCTTCTCCCGTCTGGGGAAAAGTAGCGGTTGCTGCCTTCGGCCTCGGCATAGAGCATCGCACGATGAGTCTTGCCGTTATTGACGAACTCCACTGCCTGGATGGTACCGTCGCGCAGTTTTTCTCCGTTCAGGTATTCCTCTTCATAAATGACCGAGAAGTAATCGCCTTTGCGTACGTCCAGTCCGAAATCAATGTCCCAACCGAGTATGTCGGCCATACCGATGATGATTTTGTCCGACAATCCTGCGTGAGTGCCCGCTTGATAAAAAGAGCTTGTAACAAAGCCAAATGCGTGTGCTTCGTGCTTTGTGGTTTCCACAATGACCTTTGTCGCGTCGTACCGATTGCCGTTTAGAGTGATCTTAAGCCGCTCTGCGCCAGGGATTTCGTGCACCAGAGAAACCAGTTTCCCTTCCTTGATTCCGAGTTCCATAAGTTCGCCTGGTTGGAGTGACGGAAAAGGCGCTGTTTTTTCCTGCAACGCAAGCAAGCCGGGCAATGATGAATGCACGCTGTGAATATCCAGGATGTCGGACAGGGTATCTCCCCGTTTCACCTCATATTTTTTATATACGGGCTCCTCGGAAGGAAAATCCTCCGAGAGCAGGACCACAGTGCTTCTTGCGGCGTGTTGATTGGTCGCCAGCAACATGGAAGCATTGTCTTCGAGTGGTTTCACTTCGTTCTCCCGAGGGTTGACGGTTTCCGTGGTCAATGGTGCCGACGATCGGCTTCCAGCGTCGTCGGATTTCGCTGCAAGGCTGTGGTGCGGCGTCTGGTTGGCGTTGCTTAGCAGCACAAAGGTTATTGATGCAGCTAATGCCAATGCCGACCAGCGAAATTTGAGGCTTTGGCCGTAGGTTGGGCGCATGAAGGGTGTCAGAAAAAAAACTGTGCAGGCACGAACGTGGTTATTATGCCAAAATCGGATGTCTGTATGCAGGATTTCCATAAGATCGGTATCCGTCTGCATGTCTTGCGGTAGCGGGCCCATCGACTTCAGGCATTCGCTGGAATGAATCAATCAAACGACTTTAAGGAATTGGTACGGGGTGCCGTAGAGGTTTTTCACCCGGAAGAGCTTGAGTTGCGGTTAAGCGAATCCAGACCACTGGTTATCAAAGCCGGTTTTGATCCAACCGCGCCGGATCTACATCTGGGGCATACCGTAGTGATTAACAAAATGCGGGAGTTTCAGCGAAGGGGGCACACGGTAAAGTTTTTGATTGGGGATTTTACCGGCATGATCGGGGACCCCAGCGGCCGCAATACGGTGCGTACCGCATTGAGCAGCGATGAAGTGCGAGAAAACGTCAAAACTTATGAAGACCAGGTTTATAAAATTCTCGAACCTGACAAGACCGTTATTTGTTTCAACTCCGAGTGGATGTCAAAAATGAGCGCTGACACGCTGGTAAGACTCGCATCACAGCACACGGTCGCGCGCATGCTCGAGCGGGATGATTTCAGCAAACGCTACGCCAACGGTGAATCCATTGCGATTCATGAGTTTCTGTACCCATTGATGCAAGGCTACGATTCTGTGGCGATAAAAGCAGATTTGGAATTGGGTGGCACCGATCAGAAATTCAACCTGCTGATCGGCAGAAAGTTGCAAAAAGACCATGGTCAGCGACCACAAGTGATCATGATGATGCCAATTCTCGAGGGGCTTGACGGCAAACGGAAAATGTCGAAATCGCTAGGGAATTACATAGCCATCAACGATCCCCCGGATGAAATGTTCGGCAAACTGATGTCGGTATCGGACAAATTGATGTGGAAATACTACGAGTTGTTGAGTTTCAAGCCTCGTAGCGAAATCGCCAGATTGCAGGCGATGGATGATCCACTCGGTGCAAAACTTTTGCTGGCTGGAGAAATCGTTGCTCGTTTTCATGGCATCCGATCAGCCGACTCGGCGGCCAGGAGTTTTGACATGCGTTTTCGACGGGGTGAGATTCCGGATGATATTGCCGAGTTTGAAATCACAACGAGAGCAGCAGGCGTGCCACTGGTCAGCGCGATAAAGTCCTCAGGTCTGACTCCTTCGACGGCAGAGGCGATACGGATGCTGGAGCAAATGGCGGTGCGTGTAGATGGAGAGCGTGTCAGTGACCGCAGTCTCGTGCTTGCCACAGACGCGCACTACGTGGTACAGGTAGGGAAGCGGCGCTTCTGCCGGATCATTGTCAGGCCGCAACAATCGTGACGTACCTGTGGAGCCGGTCGCCTGACGGTTACAGGGTGCAGCAGGCTAGTTCAAATTGCACGTCTTGTTGTACCTGGCTGGCCTGTGCTTCGATGTTGTTGATTTCAAAAAAATAGATCCTGAATAACTGCGGTCCGGCACTGACTTCCGGATAAACCGACGGATTGTCTCTGAGCATGACCCTGATGATCGTGTAACCTGCCTTTTTTCCCGAGGTTTCGTTGCTGTAATAGCCCTTTTTTGCGGTTTTCCCAGAGAAATCATCACTCATTCGGGTCATCGACATGCTACTGTCGAGCGCCTTTTTCATCACCAGGAATGGTTTCAGCCAATCTTTCATGTTGCTGTTTCTGGCTTCGCTGCTAAAGTGTAGCCAGGCGTGCATCTGAGGCAGGTCAAAACTGCAGGTTCCCCCGGGAACACCGAGTCTCAGTTTGAGTGAATTAAGCAGGTGATTGTTCGCGTAGTTTTTTGACGGGAATACGTAGTTATCCAAGGATTGAAGCGCTTCCTGCACGAGTCGCTTCAGTTTTTCTTGATCGACCGCGGAACCGGGGTGAGATTTCTGCAACTCCTGTTCCTGCCACCTGATATGGCGCAGCAATTCACTTTTTATGTCATTGTAGCGGAGCAGGTCCAGTAGCTCGTGCAACGAGCGAAGCGCTTCGATGGGATTCTCTCCGTTGTTAATCAGGGTTTCCGCTGTTTTGATGAGATGTTCAAAGTGGAGGAACAAACGCATCCGGGTCGTGATCGGAAATTCATACAGGACGGGAGGGGTGCTCATCACTTCCAAGCCTGACTCCTTCGATGAAATCCTTGTGCAGTTGCTTCAGTTGTCGCTGCAGGGAAGTTTCATCGCCGCTGTTGTCAATGACGATGTCGGCTGCGGCCAGTCTTCCCGGTCGAGGCACCTGAGCCGCAATAATCTTGAGTATTTCTGCTTCCTCAAGCCCCCCCCTTTTTTTTGCACGCTCAATTTGTACGGATTCGGAACAATCAATGACGACTACCACATCAATCAAGTCTAGCATATCGCTTTCTATCAATAGAGGCGCGCAGATAACGCAATAGGGAGCTTCCTGCGAGGTGATAAAGTTCCGTATCCTCTCTCTCACGATCGGATGCAGGATTTTTTCAAGCCGCCTTCTTTTTTTTGTGTCGGAGAACACGATGTGTCTGAGTTTGCTTCGTTGCAGGTTTCCTTTGGCATCCACGATGCGATTGCCGAAAGTGTTGCGAATCTCATCGAGTGTTGGTGCACCAGGCATGCTGAACTCAGAGACAATTTCATCGGCATCGATCACGGGGACCCCCAACGATGAGAATATTTTGCACGCCAGTGTTTTGCCGGTGCCAATCCCTCCAGTGAGTCCTACCCGCAGCACCGCTTGGTTACCTGGACCAAAATGTCATCAGTTGCGGCCATTCATAGATAAATACACAGGTGAAAAACAGCCAGGCCGCTATCGCGAGGTGAGGGCCGAAGGGCACAGGGTCGCTCCTTTGCATTTTTTTCGCCAGCAGCAGGACTGCGCTGACAAGGAGCCCGCTCGTCGACGCTATGAGCAGGACGGCGGGCAACGCCTGCCAGCCACACCAGGCGCCGATGCCCGCCAGCAGCTTCATGTCTCCGTACCCCATACCTTCCCGGCCGGTTGCCAACCGCATCAACTGATAAACCAACCATAGTGTGGCGTAGCCCGCCAGGGCACCGAAAATCGCTTCAGCGGGCGAGACGAACAGACCCTGGGAGTTTGCAACCAGTCCTGTCCACAACAACCCCAGGGTCAACTCATCCGGCAGTAACTGCCGGTTTATGTCGATGCATGACAAGGCGATCAGAATCCCGCTGAAAACCAATGCTGTCAGGCCTTGCAGGTTTGCTCCCGTGCGCGCTGCGATGACCAGGAAAACCAGCAGGGTGAGCAACTCTACCAGCGGATACTGTCGACTGATGGGGGCGTTGCAGAATCCGCATTTCCCACGTAAAAAAAGATAGCTCGCAATGGGTATTTTGTGCCATGGTGCAAGCTTTTTTTTACACGTGAGGCAGTGTGACGGTGGCAACGCGATCGATAATTTCCCTGTTGTTACGCCGTCGGGGCCTTGCTTGTCGTCTGCAGCGGCAGGCAAGCGGGATTCGTTTAACCATCGGCGTTCCAGGATGACAGGCAGACGCTGGATTACCACGGTAAGAAAACTGCCGACGACCAGTCCCAGCGCGCCGACAAAAGGCAGGAGTACTGTTGGCGGGAGATCGATTGTAGCCATGCGCGGAGCGTCGGGATGTTTTATCGGAGCCGCTGGCAGCTAGAGCGGGAAGCCTGGATCATCTGGATTATAAGACAAACCCCAGGTTGAATATCGGCAGGTACATTGCAACCAGCAACAAGCCGATTATCGATGCGAGTACGATGACCAACAGCGGCTCGAACAGTTTGATGAGTTTCTCGGTGGTATTTGTCAGCGCGTCGTCATAAAACTGTTCGATTCTTTCAAAGGCGCGATCCAGCGATCCGCTGTTTTCCCCGACTCGAATAGCCTGGATAAAGAAAGGCGGGAAAAAATCGGCGTTTTTCAATGCTTCGTTCAAGCTCATGCCATGGTTCAGGCTTTCGCATACGTGTTTGATAGCTGCGTTATACCGAGGGTGGTCGTTGGTCGAAGATAGCCAGCTCAGAGCTTCACCAAGTGGCATGCCGGCGCGATAGACAAGGTTGATGTCGGCTGCGAACTGGCGATAGAAACGGATGCACAGGAAACGTCCGATCAGTGGCAGGCGCAATTGCGCCTGTGCCAGAATCCGTCGGCACATTGGGCTGATTCGCTGAATGATCACGACCCCTGTGACGATCGCCAGCAACCACAGGCCTAGAACGGCTCCATCGGCGATCAGGAATTCCGAGATCGTAATGACACTTCGTGTGTAGGCTGGAAGTTCCGCGCCAAAGTCTGCGTAGATCGACTTGAATTGAGGAACGGCCCAGACCATCATCAACACGACCACCAATGTCGAAGTGGCCGTCAGCACCAACGGATAGACGGTCGCTTGTGCCAGTTGGGATCGTATACGGGCACTTTTTCGTTGTTGTAACAGCAAACGATCGAGCACTTCGTCAAATTTGCCGCTTTTCTCTCCAAGAATCATAGCCTGCAAAATAATACTGTCGCTTTTTTTAATGAAAGGAGCGCTACTGCCAGACAGGGGCAGGCCGGATTTGAGATTTTCGATGATTCCGCTGAAAATCGCTTCCGATCGACGCGACGTCTTGTCTTGCCGCACCAACTCAAGGGCGTCAAGAATGGGTACGCCGACATTCAGTAGTGACGAAATCTGCTCCAGAAAACGATAGGCGTCTGCCCTTGTAAACAGTGGGACGGAATGTCGGCGAGCCTTGATCAAGGTGATCTTGTCGAGGGCGAGCTGGCGCCTCAGGTCTTTGCGGTCGCGAGCCATTGACCATCCTGCGACTGCTGTCCCATCGCCGCCGATCCCGTTCCAACGGATCAGCAATTGGCGTCGAGATCGGTTCAAGGCCGGGTTCAGCGGCAGTTTGCGGGCAGATACTTTCCATCGACGCCGTCTTCACCTGCCGGCGCACAGTTCCATCTGAGCAAGGCGCCTCCGTGGTCAGGAGAGGTTTCGATGACGATTTTTTTGCCACCAAGGTCGGTTCCAACTTCCTCCGTCAGCGTCATGATGAGTTGCCCTGTGCCGTTGTCCGTGTCGTCATACGCCAGAGAAGCGATGTATTGCGTGCTGATGTTTTCGAGCCCGGCCTCCTCAAGTGTGCCAGGCAATCGTCCCTCGCTGATATAATATTCGACTATGGAAATTTTTGCTGCGGCTGCCATGTTGATGGCTTCGCTGATTTTTGCGCGTATCGTGTAATCCCGGTAGGTGGGAACCGCAAGTGCAGCGAGAATGCTTATGATGGCAACGGCGATCATCAACTCTACCAAAGTAAAGCCGCGGTTATGTTGATAAATCGTGTTTTTCACATCGTCTCTCGCACAGGTGACACAGCGATAGTAGGTTCAACGGGTGGCTTGTTGCCACATACCGGGTCCTGAACGGGCAGACGAAACGGACAGGCGGCATTTGCCGAGGTTCGTCAACGCGTTTCGGCTGGCCCGCTTGATGCACGTACGATGAATGAGCCATTTCGGATTTCCATCGCACAGTTGAATTTCCTGGTCGGTGATATCGCCGGCAACGCCGATAAAATACTTGAAACCGCATGCTTTTGCCGTCGCGAAAAATCCGGTCTGGTGGTATTTCCCGAGCTCGCGCTGATCGCGTACCCACCCGAGGATTTGTTGCTGCGAAAGGATTTTATCGATCAGAGCGAGGCCGCCATTTTCCGTTTGGCTGTGCGTCTGGCCGAGGAAGCACCGGAGGTAGGAGTGATCGTCGGTGCTCCGCGGCGTGAAAAAGAGAAACTGTTCAATTCGGCTTTCTATCTCGCCGACGGCAAGGTGCTCGCGCATTGCGACAAGGTGAAACTGCCCAATTATTCGGTGTTTGACGAACAACGCTATTTTGACGCTGGTAGTGAAGCATGCGTCATCAGCGTTGGATGCCTGCGCCTGGGAATCACGATCTGCGAGGATATCTGGCACCCTCAAGGGCCTGCAATATGGGCCAGGCAAGCCGGTGCCAATATTCTGATCAACCTCAACGCGTCTCCATTCCACATTGGCAAGAGCGAGCAGCGTGACGCCGTTTTGCGAGAGCGGGTACAGGAAGCAGGATTGCCGATTATCTACGTAAACCAGGTAGGGGGACAGGATGAGTTGGTATTTGATGGAGATTCAAAAATCATTTCTTCTCAAGGAGATATTTTATGTTCCGCACCATTGTTCGAGGAGGCGGTACTGCATATCGATTGCCTCGGCGGTAAATCCGTTCAGTGCAGGACCGGTCCCCGAAAACCGGTTTCCGAGGTTGAATTGATTTGGGGCGCGTTGGTTACAGGGTTGCGTGATTACGTCCTGAAAAACGGTTTTGCCGGTACGGTCATCGGTTTATCCGGCGGCGTCGATTCGGCATTGTCCCTGGTGCTGGCGGTAGAGGCTATCGGCAGGGACAGGGTGCAGGCGATGTCGATGCCGTCCCGGTACACCGCTGCCATGAGCATCGAGGACGCTCGTACACTCGCTGCCAACCTGGGTATCGTTTTACATGAAGTGAATATAGAACCGGTCTTTCAGGCGATGCAACAGCAGCTTTCGGCCGTGTTTGCCAGCGATCCGTCCAGCGTAACGACGCAGAATATGCAAGCCCGGATACGCGGTGGCCTGCTGATGGCGATAGCCAATGAATATCGTCTCGCTGTGATTGCAACCAGCAACAAAAGTGAAACGGCCGTGGGGTATGCGACCCTCTACGGAGATATGGCCGGCGCGTTTGCACCACTGAAGGATCTCGTCAAGAGGCGCGTCTATGAACTTGCGCGCTTTTGCAACCGCAACCGGCAGGTTATTCCTGAACGGGTTATCACCAGGGCTCCTTCAGCGGAACTCGCGCCAGGACAACTGGATCAGGACCATCTGCCCGCGTATGAAACACTCGACGCGATTATTGAGCGGTTTATCGAAGCCGATGAATCGTACCAGGACCTGGTAGAAAGTGGATTTTCTGCAAGTACCGTGCAACAGGTTCAGGATCTGGTCGCCAGCTCCGAGCACAAGCGCCGACAGGCTCCACCAGGCATCAAAATTACACCCAGGGCATTTGGCAGGGATCGTCGCTACCCGATTACTTCGGGCTTCAGGTGCCGGTGACGGCTTCAGTAGCGTGGCTTGATGCGCAATATCTCCAGGATGGTATCGGACAGATCTTTCAGGGCGCCTTGTCCCGTGCTTTCCCGGGCCTTTCCGTCTGCACCGATGGTTCTTGCAAACCCGGGGTAATTCAGTTCCATTACCCGACGCGTATCGCGCTCCAGCTCAGGAGAACCTACACGCCTGTAGGCTTCCGCAAGCAGCCACAGCACTTCAGGCGTATGCCGGGCTTCCGGGTAGTTCTCGAGCACGTAATTGCAGCGGTTGATTACAGCCGGATAGGCTCGGCGGCGCATGTAGTAGTCGGCGATACGTACTTCATGTGCCGCCAGCATGTTTCGAAGCATGATCGAACGCGATCGCGCGTCTGTGGCATACCTGCTGTCCGGATACTTTTTGACTAACTCGGTGAACGTGAAAAAACCTTCCTGCAACGGCGTCGGATCCTTGTCGGTGCGGTCTCTTTTGAGCAGTCGGCTCAGCGTCCCTCGTGCGTAGTTGTAGTGCGCGAGGCCTTTGAGGTAATAGACGTAGTCAAGGTGGCTGTAGTCGGGATTCACTTTTATGAACTGGTCCAGAACACCGATCGCCTCTTCATAGTGGTGGTTTTTGTAATGCAGATACGCTTTTTCTACTGCGGCCTGCGGTGCATAGGGGCTGAAAGGAAAAGATGACTCGAATTGCTTGTAGCTTTCCAGCGCCTCGACGTAGTTACCTTGCTGCAGGGCGGTTTTTGCGCTTCGATACAGGGTTTCTTCCTTGCGCTGCTGCTTTTCTGCCTCGTCTTCACCGAACCAGGCACAATTGCTCACCGATATCGAGAGGAATACAATGCCAGCAAACTTTTTCACTAATGCTGGCCATTTTTTTACGGGCATGGCGAGGCGAATATTTGTTTGCAAGTGCAGAGGCGGGTTGTGGGTAAAGTATATCCTGATTCATGCAGCCGTCTCCTGGGTTCGGACCAGGTTCTGCAGGCGGTTTTAGACGAAGAACACGCTGGAGAAAGACTCGACCGGGTTTTAGCCGAATTGTTTCCTGCTTTTTCGCGCACATTTTTGCAGCGTTGCATCAAGCAGGGGCAGGTATTGGTAGATGGTGCCGTCATGCGCCCTCGTGACCTCGTGCGAGGTGGGGAGAGAATCACTTTCGATGCTGGGGACCGTATCGCCTGGCAGGAACAGGCTGCCGGTTCGCTGGTGGCAGAGGATATTCCGCTGACGTTGGTGCATGAAGACGATGCAATGCTGGTGGTGGACAAACCGGTCGGGATGATCGTGCATCCAGGGGCAGGGCATCCTGACGGAACTTTGGTCAATGCGTTGCTCTATCACCATCCACCGCTGGAGTTTTTACCGCGCGCCGGCATGGTTCATCGGCTTGACAAGGACACGAGTGGGGTTCTGGTCGTTGCGAAAACGCATGCAGCGCACAAGTCCCTGACGGAGCAGATGCAGGCGCGTGAAATTTATCGCGAATACCTGTGTCTGGTGCACGGCAGGGTGATCTCGGGAGGATCCATCGATGCGCCGGTCGGGCGTCACCCTCAAGCCCGGCAACGCATGGCGGTTGTTGCTGGAGGTCGTAAGGCGGTGACGCATTATCGGGTAGTCGAGCGTTTTCTCTGCCACACTTTGCTCAAGGTGCGTCTCGAAACCGGTCGCACGCACCAAATCAGGGTTCACATGGCGAATATTCGCCACCCAGTGGTCGGTGATCCGGTTTACGGTGCGCGTCGACGTGAACCGCCACAGGCTGCCTCGGAGTTATCCGAGGCTTTGCAGCAATTCAGGCATCAAGCCCTGCACGCATGCAGCATTGGACTCAAACACCCGAAAACCGGCGAGCAACGCCGATGGAGTAGTCTGCCACCTTCGGATCTGCGCGGGTTGCTCGACTTGCTGTCGAGGCATACGTCCATAAAAGAGCGAGCCGAACCGGGCCATGGGGATTGAGTTGCTGTCCCCCGGCTGGCCGGCTCTGGAAAACGTCGCTGCGGGGACGACCACTCGCCGGGGCGGCATGAGTGTCGGTCCCTGGGCAAGTTTGAACCTGGCGACGCACGTCGGTGACGATCCTGATCACGTCGATGCCAATCGCCGTCTTTTGTGTGAGTATCTGGGAGCGGAAGTGTATTGGTTGCGACAGGTACACGGCACGGCAGTCGCGCAGCCCGGTCAGGGCTGCAGCGATCTCCTTCCTGAAGCCGATGCCTGGGTGTGCTTCGAGCCGGGTAAGGTCTGCGGGGTGTTGACCGCGGACTGCTTGCCGGTGTTTTTTTGTGACCGTAAAGGAACGCGTGTGGGAATCGCTCACGCCGGCTGGCGTGGCTTGGCAAGAGGGGTGCTTGAGACAACGGTTTCCAGCTTGAACTGTCCTCCGTCGGAGTTGCTCGCCTGGTTGGGGCCGGCACTCAGCGCACACGCTTACCAGGTTGGTGATGAGGTGCGCGATGCTTTCATCGGCACGCACGAAGAAGACGCGTTTGCGTTTACCCCGGACAATACCGGCGCATGGCGTGCCGATTTGCAAATGCTCGCTGCCAATCGCTTGCGTCGCCTGGGGGTGTTTTTTGCCGGAGGTAATGACTGCACTTTCTACGACGATGAGCTTTTCTACTCATACCGCAGGGACGGGCGCACCGGACGCATGGCGAATCTGGTCTGGCTACATTCGAGCCTCGCTGGTTGAAAATCATCCGGTTTGCCTCCATATTCCGATTGTGATGCCAGTCGTGAATTTCAGGAGTATTGATGCCAGCTGACAAATTCACCAGTTCTTTGAGCAACGCTTTGGGCGAAGCGCAGTCGTATGCCATCGGCCATGATAATCCGACGGTCGAGCCCGAGCATGTGCTTGAAGCATTACTGGCAGATGCCAACGGTTCGGCGGCGCAGGTTATGCGCCTTGCAGGCGGTGATTTGCAGCGTCTGAAGAGCGAACTCAAGGAAGCGCTCGAGCAATTGCCGCGCATTACGGGGACGACAACCGGAGAAGTGCACATTTCGCACAGCCTCGCCAGGCTCCTGAGTATTTGCAGTAAGCTGGCGCAAAACAGAGGTGATCGGTATCTTTCTTCAGAATTGTTCCTGCAGGCGCTGTTCAAGCACAAGACAACGGCTGAGCTGCTTACTCGCTGCGGTATTGATGAGGCGAGGGTCCAGCACGCGATCGACTCGGTAAGGGGAGGGGAGAAGGTTTTGTCCGAAAGTGACGAAGAGCATCGGCAGGCTTTGCAGAGATACACGCTTGATCTGACCGAGCAGGCGACGCACGGGAAGCTGGATCCCGTGATTGGTCGTGACGACGAAGTGCGACGAGTGATCCAGGTGCTACAAAGACGCACCAAGAACAACCCGGTAATCATCGGTGAGCCCGGCGTCGGGAAAACCGCAATCGTCGAAGGTTTGGCTCAGCGCATCGTAAACAAGGAAGTGCCTGATGGTCTGCTCAACAAGCGCTTGCTGCTGCTCGACATGGGTACGTTGATCGCAGGCGCGAAATACAGGGGAGAATTCGAGGAGCGCCTGAAAGCGGTGCTCAAGGATATCGGCAGGCAGTCGGAGCAGGTGATTCTGTTTATCGACGAAGTGCATACCATGGTGGGGGCGGGCAAAAGCGAGGGCTCGATGGATGCGGGCAATATGCTTAAGCCGGCGTTGGCTCGTGGCGAACTACACTGCATTGGTGCGACCACCCTGAACGAGTACCGTCAGTATATAGAAAAAGATGCAGCGCTTGAGCGGCGGTTTCAGAAGGTGCTCGTCGATGAGCCGACGATCGATGACACGATTGCAATTCTACGCGGTCTGAAAGAGCGCTATGAAGTCCACCACGGCGTCGAGATCACCGACCCTGCGATTGTTGCGGCGAGCCGCCTGTCGCACCGGTATATTTCGGATCGGCGGCTGCCCGACAAGGCGATCGATCTGATCGATGAGGCCGCGTCGCGTATTCGCATGGAGATAGACTCCAAACCGGAAAGCATGGACAAGCTCGAGCGGCGCTTGGTCCAATTCAAGATCGAACGCGAGGCGCTGAAGGAAGAAAGCGATCAGACTTCTCGACAGCGCCTTGAGCTTTTGCAGCAGGACATAGAAAATTTGGAGCGGGAATACGCCGATCTCGATGAAATATGGAAAGCTGAAAAGGCGGCACTGCAGGGAACGACACAGTTGAAAGAAGCACTCGAGCAGTGCCGCATCGAAATGGAGGCCGCGAGGCGCAGAGGCGATCTCGGGAAAGTTTCCGAGCTGCAGTATGGACGGATTCCGGAACTTGAAAAGCGGCTTGTCGTGGAACAGGACGGAGACGGGAAAGTCAACGGCAGGCAAAAATTATTGCGCAACCGGGTTACCGAGAACGAAGTTGTCGATGTGGTTTCAAAGTGGACCGGTATTCCCGTCGGTCGCATGCTGCGTGACGAAAAGCAAAAATTGTTGTCGATGGAGAGTGCCTTGAGTGAACGGGTGATTGGCCAGCGTGAGCCGATCGTTGCCATATCCGACGCTATTCGACGCGCTCGTGCGGGCTTGTCGGAGCCTGGTCGTCCAAATGGTTCGTTTATGCTGCTGGGGCCGACCGGCGTCGGCAAAACGGAACTGTGCAAGGCGCTTGCGGCTTTTTTGTTTGACAGCGAAGAAGCGCTGGTTCGAGTCGATATGTCGGAATTCATGGAAAAGCATTCCGTTTCAAGACTGATTGGTGCGCCGCCTGGTTACGTCGGCTATGAAGAGGGAGGGTACCTGACCGAAAAGGTCAGGCGACGCCCTTACTCGGTGTGTTTTCTGGATGAAATCGAGAAAGCGCATCCCGATATCTTCAATGTATTGTTGCAGGTACTTGATGACGGCAGGTTGACCGACGGGCAAGGGCGAACGGTGGATTTTCGTAACACCGTGATCGTAATGACTTCAAATCTGGCCAACCAGTTGATCCAGGAGTTATCGACAAAGTTGTCCTACCAGGAACTGAAAAACAGGACTCAGGAGATTGTACGTGAACATTTTCGACCTGAGTTCATCAATCGTATCGATGAGATACTGGTGTTTTTGCCACTGACCAGAAGCGAGGTCCGTGAAATTTGTAAAATCCAGATTGGCCTGCTGGATCAACGGCTGAAGCAACAGGGGCTTTCCCTGCAGGTTAGCGACGAGACCGTTGATTTTTTGTCTGAGCTGGGGTTCGACCCGGTTTACGGCGCCCGTCCACTGAAGCGCACTTTGCAAAAGGAGCTGGAGAAACCGCTGGCGGGGAGTATTCTTGAGGGAAAATTCGAGCCCGGGACCACGATCGCCGTAAATTTGCGGGGAGGACAAATCGAGGTCGGCCCAGCTTGATTCCTGGTTAATAACGTATCCAGGTTCATGAAATCCATCCACAGGCTACTTGAGATAATGGAACGCTTGCGCGATCCGGAGACGGGATGTCCGTGGGATCGGAAGCAAGGATTTCAGACCATTGCGCCTTATACGCTGGAAGAAGCCTACGAGGTCGTCGACGCCATCGAGCGCGAAGACTATCCAGGCTTGCGGGAAGAACTGGGTGACCTGCTTTTGCAGGTGGTTTACCACGCGCAGATAGCGAGCGAGAAAAGGCTGTTTGATTTCAGAGATGTAGTAGATTCAATTACCGCCAAGATGATAGAGCGTCATCCGCACGTTTTTGGCGATCTGGAAGCCGGCGATGACGCTGAACTGGCACGGCGCTGGGATTATGGCAAGCAACAGGTTTACAAACAGCGGGGCCATGGAACCTTCGGTGGAATCGCGAGGAACCTGCCCGCGTTACGTTTGGCGCATAAGCTGCAAAGTCGTGTCGCATGCAAGGGGCTGGATTGGGAAAAAAGCTCTGATGTGCTTGCAAAACTCGATGAGGAAGCGGCCGAGTTACGTGTCGCGCTCGAACGCAACGAAGGTATCGCCGAAGAGCTTGGCGATTTGTTATTTACCTTGGTCAACCTGAGCAGGCACCTTTCTATCGATGCGGAAGACGCTCTACGCCAGAGCAGTCGCAAGTTTGAAAACCGCGTCTGCTTTATTGAAGAGCAACTGGAGGCACAGGGGCGCAACTGGGAAAGCGTGTCGCAGGAAGAACTGGAATCCCTGTGGGAGCAGGCAAAAGGCCGGTGAAGCCCAGGTCGAGGCCGTGCCTGATAGAGATTACGTTTCTGCTTGATCGTCGGTTGTCATATAACCTTGCTTCTGGATACAGGCATAAATTTTTTCTGCAGCCTCGTCGATCCGAACGAATCTGGTATCGATGACTACTTCGGCGTTTCCCGGTGCTTCATAGCTATCACTGATACCGGTGAAGTTCTTCATCAGGTTTTCGCGCGCGCGCGTGTAAAGCCCCTTGGTGTCTCGTTCTTCGCATATTTCAATGGGGGTGCTGATGTAAACTTCTGTATATCCACCGTACTGGGAAATCAGTTCGCGGTTGAACCGGCGGTCTTTCTCGTAGGGCGCGATAGGTGCACAGATTGCGATACCTCCGTTTTTCGTTATCTCGCTTGCCACGTAACCGATTCTGCGTACGTTGATCGAGCGGTGTTCCGGCAAGAAGCCCAACTCGCTGGACAAGTGCGTACGCACGATGTCTCCATCCAGCAAAGTGATGCGTCCACAGCCGTGTTCATGGAGTTTGGCTATCAGGGCATGGGCAATCGTCGACTTTCCGGATCCGGAAAGGCCGGTGAAGAACACCGTGAAACCGCGTTGTTCCAAGGGGGGTAAAACCTTGTGTAGTTCCCGGGCAATCTTCGGCAGGGTAAACCAGTCGGGGATGTGGTCTCCGCGCGCGAGCATCGCTCGCAGTTCAGTGCCCGATATGGAAAGTGTTTCTTCTCCTGGTTGAACCTCGTTTGCAAACACGTATTTTTTTGTCTTCGGTCGATACACCATGTTACCGAACGAGACAGGTTCTATACCGATTTCAGGCGCATGTTCAAGCAATGCCTGTTGTGCCTCAAACTCGCCGTAAAACGGCTTGCCCTGGCTGTCCTTGCCCGGTCCCGCGTGATCTCTGCCGATGATCATATGCGTGCAGCCGTAGTTTTTTCTGATGATGCCGTGCAGCAGAGCTTCGCGAGGGCCGCCCATGCGCATCGCGAGGGGCAACAGCGACAACATCGCTGCGCCTTTGGGATAACAGGTGAGCGTGTGCTCATAACAGCGTACGCGCGTATAGTGATTGATGTCGCCGGGTTTGGTCATGCCCACCACCGGATGCAACAGCAACTTCGCGTCACAGTCCTCCATCGCTTTTTCTGTCATCGAAATGTGTGCCATGTGCATGGGGTTGCGGGTCTGGAACGCGACGATTCTTTTCCAGCCTCGGCGTTTGAATTCGATGCACAGCTCTTGGGGAGTATGGCGGTAAGCTTGGTAATCGTAGTGCCGGACCCTGGCTATGGCTTGCAGATGTCCGGCGATATAAACGGGCTTCGAAATATCCAGCAAATAATTGATTGCAGGATGTTTTTTATCCAGATTGCCGTAGACCAACTGCGCCTCGTGCACAAGGTCCGGTTCCCATATTTCCGTCAGGGTCAGGATTGCAATTGCAAAACCTTCCTTATCCCGCAGGGTGATTTTGTCCCCCGGCTTTCTTGGCGCTATGAACTCTTCGGATACGTCGAGCGTAATCGGCATGGGGAAGAGCATATTGTTTTTCAGCCGCATCGTGCTGAGTACCGATTCGTAATCGGCGCGCCCCATGAAATTCGATACAGGCGCAAAGCTACCGTCGAGTAGCAGTTCAATATCACATAACTGGCGGTTCTGGAGCGTCCAGAAAGGATGGCCGGCCGCTTCCTGTATCAGTCGCTTTTGCCGGCTTTTGGTTGGCGGGAAGGCGGGAAGGCTGTGATCCGGGCTACTTGCCTGCAGTGTTGCGGTCATTGAATATGCCCGTTGTTGTGAAATCCGGTAGCAGGGTAAATTGCAGGGTGCGGATTATAGCATGTGGTTACAGTCTTGCTCTTTATGTAATGTCGGTGGGGCACCTGACAGGGGCAAACCGAGGGGGTAATAAACGGACCCAGGTGAGCAGGTATCCGACAGGTCGCTTATGGTCAGAGCAGAAACAGGGTAGCCAGCCCCAGGAATGAAAAAATGCCGATGATATCGGTAAAAGTGGTCAGGATGACCCCTCCGGCAATGGCTGGGTCCACATTTAGTTTTTTCAACGCCGCAGGAATCATGGCGCCGGAGAGCGCTGAAAAAAACAGGCTTAGGATTGTCGAGACACCGATAATGATTCCTATCGCGACATTCCCGAACCATAGGATGACGGCCAGCATGATCACTACTGCCCAAACGCATCCGTTCAGCAAGCCTACCGCCAGTTCTTTCAGTAATAATGCCCGCCAGTTGCTGGGTCCAATCTGGCCTGTTGCCACGCCACGAATAATCAGTGTCAGGGTCTGGCCACCTGCGATGCCCGCCATGCTGGAGACCACGGGCATCAGCACGGCCAGCAGGATAATTTTTTCCAACGTCCCCTGGAAAAGGCTGATAACCCAGGCTGCGAGAAAAGCAGTGGCGAGGTTGATACCCAACCATAGTGCCCGCTGCTTCGAGGAAGCGCCCACGGGAGTGAATAAATCTTCGTCAGGCCGTAACCCGGCTGCGGTAAATTCCGTTTGTTGCGCTTTTTGGTGGATGATGTCGAGGACGTCATCCACGGTAATGCGCCCGAGCAACTGGTTGTTGCTGTCGACGACCGGCGCCGATACGAGCTGGCGATCTTCAAACAGGCGTGCGACTTCATCTGCGGGAGTATTGGCGTCGACGACTATATCGTTGGTGTTCATAATTTTCGATATCCGGGTCTCTGGCGTATGGATGAGCAACTGGGATAACTGCACGGAGCCGATGTAGTGGTTGGTCCTGTCTATGACCATCAGCTTGTTTGTGTGGGAGGGGAGCTCGCCACGCATTTGCAGGTAGCGCAGCACGGTATCGAGCGTGAGGTCCTTTCTGATGGTAACGGTATTGAGATCCATCAGGCCGCCCGCGCTATCCTTGTCATAGGACAAAACCCGCTCGAGGCGCCTGCGATCCTGTTCTTCCATGCTGGCCAGGACCCGGTTGCTCACGGTGGTGGGCAGGCCGATAAAGAGCTGTGCCAGTTGGTCTACATCGAGTTCCTCAAGTGCCGAGATCAGTTCCTCAGGGTCCGTGATTTTTATCAGGTTTTCACGCACGCCTTCATTCACTTCAAGCAGCACTTCACCTTCGACTTCAGGAGCAAGAAGCCCCCACACCAGATGCCGTTGTGGGATCGGCAGAGATTCCAGCAGATCGGCGATTTCTGCCGGATACAGGCTTTGAAGATGCTGTTCGGTGCTGGCCAGCGCCCCCGCGCTCAACTGACCGGAGATTTTTTCTCGAAGCTGATGTCGATCCATAACCGTAGCGCGTCTCAGAGGTTGAAAAAAAACGCTAGTGTACCTGAAGCCAAAGCCGCTTCTTCATGAAAAGGCGCGGGTATGCGAGAGAAAGAGATGGGCATCGATCAAGCTTGACCCTGCCGATTTTCGGTTGCTATGCCGGTGGATCCTGTAGCGATGCGATCAATGCCGAGATTTTGTCCGTATCGGTGTGGCTCAGAATCTGGCGGCATTTTTTCTGCAGGTCTGAAATATCGCTGTTGCGAATTATTTTTTTTATTTCCAATAAAGCCGAGGGGGGGACGCTGTATTCCCTCAGTCCAAGGCCCAGCAACAGCCGGGTATAGCGGGTATCCGCCGCCATCTCTCCGCACATCGAGACCGGTGTGTTTTCTTTTTTGCCTGCGTCCAGCACCATTGCTACAAGCCTCAGGAAGCCTGGATGCAGTGGGTCGTAAAGATAACTGACTTCGTCGTCAATGCGGTCGATCGCCAGCGTGTACTGGATCAGATCGTTCGTGCCGATCGACAGGAAGTCAAGATGTTTCGCCAAAACGGGCGCCAGCAAGGCTGCCGCCGGCACCTCGATCATGCCGCCAATTTTTATTTCTTTGTCATAGCGCTTTTTCTTTTGTAGCAGTTGTGCTTTTGCCAGTTGCAGCAGTTGTAGGATTTGCTTGAGTTCGTGCAGGTTGGTCAGCATCGGAAACATGATGCGCACCTGGCCGTATGCCGAAGAACGCAATATCGCGCGCAGTTGCGTCAGAAATGTTTCCGGGTCTTTCAGGGAGCGCCTGATCGCCCGCATGCCAAGTGCCGGGTTGGAGGCCAGAGGGCGCCGGTATTCAGGGTCGAATTCCTTTTCTGCGCCGACATCAAGGGTGCGGATAGTGACGGGCTTTTCCTCCATGGCGCGGACCACTTTCCGATAGATCCGAAATTGCCCGTCTTCCTCGGTTACCTGATCTTCCCCCAGATATAGAAATTCCGTTCGATACAGTCCAATGCCTTCCGCGCCACTTTTTTTCAGTCCGCGCAGGTCTTCAGCCAGATCCACGTTCACCATCAGCCTTATTTTGGTCCTGTCGCGGGAGATCGTTTTTTTATCAATAAGCGATTGCAGTTCGCTCCAGTGCTTGCGTTCCTTGCGTTGCTCGGCACGATATACCTTCAGCAATTGCTCATCGGGGGCGGCAGTAATCACGCCGGTACGTCCGTCGAGTATGATTTTCTCGTCTTCTCGCAACAGGGTTTTCACATTGTGCGCAGCTACTACCGCAGGTATTTTGAGGCTGCGCGCCAGGATTGCCGTGTGTGAAGTTTGCCCTCCGAGCTCGGTGATAAAGCCGGCAACGTGCTGGTGCTGCAGGACTATGGTATCTGCCGGGGTAAGATCGTCGGCAACGACGATCCTGTTTTTCAGGCTGGTGCTCTGTTCTTCCTTCCGGTAGTCCTTGTTGGCCAGAAATCCTTGGATCAAACCTATTACGTGCTCGATGTCGTTGCGGCGCGTGCGGAGATAGTCGTCGTGCATCTGATCGAAGATTTCAACCAGTTGCTCCTGCTGTAGCTTGAGTGCCCACTCGGCGTTACACGACTTTTTATTGATAATGTCGATAGGGACCTGTCCGAGTAAGGAATCGTCGAGCATCAGCAGATGGGAATCTATAAATTCGGCGATATCGACGGGTGCTTCTCTCGGGATACTTTCGCGCAGCCTGCGCAGGTGCAGGGCTGCCTTTTTCTGCGCTTTTTGGAACCGGACCACTTCAGCTTTCAGTTTGCTCCTGGGTATGTGGCGCTCCTTGATTTGCACCTTGTTGTCACGGGACAGGATATGCACCCGGCCGATGCTGATGCCGTGAGAGACGCCGACGCCGCTTATCAGTAACGCCATGCCTCTATTCCTTTTCTCCAAAGCGATTTTCAACCAGTAGCGTGAGTTGCTTCATCGCTTCCTGTTCGTCTTCACCATGGGTTGTCACTATCAATTCCGTACCTTTCGAAGCGGCGAGCATCATCAGCCCCATGATGCTCTTCCCGTTGATTTTGTTGTGGGTGTCCTTTATGACATCGATCTGACTCGAGAACCTGGAAGCGGTTTCAACAAATTTCGAGGCGGCGCGCGCGTGCAGGCCGAGCGTGTTAATAATTTTTACTTTGCTTCTGATCATTTGCGACATTCTCGTACACTGCTGCGACCCGCTTCCAGTGCTTTCCGGGTCAGTTGTGGCAGTTCGAGAGCGTGGTAGTTCATGACCCTGATCAGCATGGCAAGATTGACCCCGCTGACGATGTGCACCAGGGCTTGCCGGTAAAACGTGGTGCTGATATTGCACGGGGTCGAGCCGTAAAGGTCGGTGAGGATCAGCATGGTTTGATTGCCCATCTCCTTATGCATCCGTTCTATGCCGAGGGCGATGGCTTGTGGATCACTGTCGGGTTTCACCGACAAACTCCTGGTTTCGAGTGGCAGGGTTCTCCCCAATATCGAGCGGGCAACGTCAACTATTGCTTCCCCGGAGGTGCCATGGGTTACCAGAAGGATGCCGACGCTCATGTTGTAGGCGATTCAATCACGCGACGCTTTGCGGGCTTTGCCCTCGCTTCGGAGTTTTTTTGGCACGCAGGCGGTAGCAGTCACTTTGCCTTACCCCTCCTGCATCATTTTTTGTTGGCGGTCCATAATTTCACGGTCGGCATAATGATCCCCCAGCCTTAGCAGATGGTTCCGGACCGCTGCTTCGACCAACACGGCCAGGTTGCGCCCCGGAGCGACCGGAAGCGTAAACAGGGGGATATCCAAGCCCAGCACGGAGTTGCTTTTTTCCTCGCTGACCAAGCGGTTTTTATTACCGTCTTTTTTGTGCAGCGGCTGCAGGTCGATAATCATTTTCAGGTACTTGCTGTTTTTGATCGCGCTGTCACCATACATTTCCCGAATGTTGAGTACGCCCAGGCCGCGTACTTCAAGGAAATCCTGAATCACCGGTGGCGCAGTGCCAACGATAATATCCGGCGCGATGCGTGCGAACGATGGTGCATCGTCGGCGATCAGGCGATGTCCTCGCGTGATTAACTCCAGGGCAAGTTCGCTTTTTCCGACCCCGCTGGAGCCGGTGAGCAGGGCGCCCACGCTGATCACCTCCATGAAAACGCCGTGAAGGGTGATTTTCTTTGCCAGAAGACGGCTGAGGTAATAACGCAGGTCGTTGATCAGGCGTTCCCCGGCCATGTGGGATACAAACAACGCGATGTCGTTTCTGTCCGCACGGGTTCGTATTTCGGCAGGTGGTTGCAGATTGTTTGCTATGATGATGATGATGGTCTCGCTGGGAAAAAGCCTGTCCAGCGCGATTTTGTAGTTGGTTTCGCTGATGGACTCAAGATAGTCCATTTCGGTCCTGCCGATAATCTGTACCTGGGTCAAGTGAATCAGGTTGAAATACCCGACGATATCGACCTTGGGGTTTTCCTTGTCCTCAAGAAATCTTCTATCGGCACCATTTTTGCCGGCCACCCAGGTCAGTCTCAAATCCCTTCCTTGTTCGTCAAAAAGCCTTTTAACTGTCGGTTCCTGTTTCATCGCGTGTAGCCGGCCGGCTTATCCCTTGAGAATCTCGATAATCTGTTCGCTGGTAGACGCTTCCTGAAGCTTACTGATGCACTCGGGGGCTTCGAGTCTGCGCGCAAGCGTTGCGACCAGTTCGAGGTATTCGGCATTGTCCCCTTCGGGTATCAACAGCGCGAAGAACAATGACGCCGGAAGCCCGTCAGGCGCGCCATATTCAATTGCGCTCTGGGTCCTGAGGAGGCATATGAATGGCTCGTCGATTCCGGCGATACGACAGTGTGGCAGCGCGATACCTTTTCCAAGAGCCGTACTGCCGATTTTTTCTCGTTCGAACAGTCGTTCGAATATTAATTTGGAGTTGCTCCCGCTGCTTTCCCCCAATATTTCTGCAAGTGCTTCCAGTGCTTTCTTTTTACTGTGCGCCGGATTGGAAAGGGAGACTGAAATATGCTGCAAACACAAGCAAAAACTCATTCTCTTGCCCGCCGCAGGTTACTTTCGAAAGTTGTGGTGTTCCACTTCTTTTTCGTGATGGTTTTTGAGCTTTTCCTTATGCTTGACAAGTTGCCGATCCAGCTTGTCGATCATTCGGTCGATTGCAACGTACATGTCCTCTGCGCTGGAAAGCGCAAAGAAGGTATGTCCGCGCACGTGGATAGTAGCTTCGGCGATATGTTTCAGCTTTTCTACCTTCAGATTCACGTGAATGTCTACCACCTGACTAAAATGCGCTTTCAACTTGTTGATTTTTTCCTCGACGAGGCGGCGCATAGGCGTCGATGCTTCCAGGTGCTGTGCTGACAATTTCAGGTTCATGGCTTACTGTTGGGATTTTATCACTGTTGTTCAGGGTTTTGTTTCATGGCAAGCGATCCTGAGGCAGGCTTTGTTTCGAGCCGGATTCGTATCGGGCAGCTTGTATCCTGCATAAAACAGGGCTATTTTATGCTCAGCCATGCAGGGTACTCTCATACAGCGGGCTGCTGCAATCAAACTCGTGGTCTTTGATGTTGACGGCGTATTGACGCAGGGGCGACTGTATGCCGGCAGTGACGGGGAAGAACACCTGGCGTTTCACGTCAAGGATGGTCATGGAATCCGCCTGTTGCTTCACTACGGCATCCAGGTAGCAATACTTTCCGGGCGCAAATCGGCCGCCGTGTCCAGGAGAATGGAGGAATTGGGCGTGGGTGTCGAGTATGTGTACCAAGGTATGCGCGAAAAGGGAGCGGGGTTCGAGTTGTTGCTCGGCGACTGCGCTATTGCGGCCGAGGAGACCGCTTACATGGGGGACGATCTTCCCGATATCGCCGCGATGCAGCGCGCTGGATTTGCCTGCGCCGTATCCGACGCTCACCCTGAGGTCGTGTGCCGTGCCGACTGGGTCGCGCAGTTGGCCGGCGGCTGCGGGGCGGTTCGCGAGTTGTGCGATTTTCTGCTCAAGGCACAGGGTCGGTGGAAAAGCGTGCTTGAGTATTGTTCCACTTGAAACGCCGTGCCTTTTTGCTGTATTGCGTAGCGGTCGGACTGCTTTGCGTATTTTCCTACCTGCCATTGGGGTCTTCGGCTGTAACGCCGATTGAGGATCGTTTCGATACCAGCGACGCGATGATCCAGGTGGAGATGAACGCCTACGGATCCGATGGCCACAGACGCTACCATACTGAAAGCGCAGAGGTCATCCATCTGCACGAGGACAGCCTGCTTGTATTCGAGCGGGTCAGGATGCGGTATTACACGGATGGCAGGCAGACTGTATCGTTACGTTCCGAGCGCGGGACAGCGTCGGACAGGACGAAACTCATCGAACTCGATGGAACAGTAACGCTGGAGCAATTTGGAGATGATGGACGTGTGCAGCAACGGGCGGTGACGCGCGACGTGGATATCCGGACCGATCAATGGATCGCGGTCACGGAGGACACGGCGACGCTTGAACGAGGAGACCTGGTGACCACGGGACGCGGCATGATTGCCGACCTCAGGCAGGGCACCATCGAGCTACTCGAAAACGTGAGAACTTCCCATGAGATGTAACCCCGGCCGGCTCATCCATTTCAGCCTGCTACTCTGGGTTTCAGTGGTATCGGCTCAGTCCGGCGGGATCGAGTTTGAGTCGGATAGCTTTTCCTATGATGACGGTTCCGGCGTCGCGATTTATCGCGGTGATGTCAAGGTTATCCGAAGCGATATGCTGTTGCGGGGTGATGAAGTCGAGGTGTTTTCCGAGGATGGCAGGATTTTGCGCATCGTGTCGCGCGCCAACCCGAGTGTTTTCCTGGATCGGTCGGAAGACGGAGGGTTTACAGCCGAGGCAAGGCAGATCGAGTATGACGTTGAGAAGAAAACCGTCTTTTTGTCAGGCGACGCAAAGGTTATCGACGGGAAGCAAACCCTTGAAGGAGACCACATTGTCTATGACCTGGAGAAAAAACGGATCAACGCGACAAAAGGCCAGGGACGAGTACGTTTACGGATCCAGGATTGAGGCGTGGTGTCATGGGTGAATTGACTGCGTCCTCCCTGAGCAAGAAGTACCGTGGCCATCGTGTGGTCGATTCGGTTTCTCTCGAGGTGAAAAGCGGCGAGATCGTTGGGCTGCTCGGCCCGAACGGCGCCGGGAAAACCACGGTGTTCTATATGATCATTGGCCTGGTTGAAGGAGATTCCGGGCGCGTTTTGCTCGACGGGGAAGACATCTCCCATTTGCCGATGCATTCCCGTGCCAGGCGCGGGATCGGCTACTTGCCCCAGGAAACATCGCTGTTCCGAAAATTGACCGTGGAGGACAATTTGCGGGTCGCTTTGGAGGCACGTGGTGATTTGAGTCGAAGTGAACGCGAATCACGGCTCGAGAAACTGCTGGCCGAATTTCATCTTCGGCAAGTGCGTTCATGTCATGGGGTTTTGCTGTCCGGCGGAGAAAAGCGCAGGGTTGAAATCGCCCGCGCGTTTGCGGTTGAGCCAGCATTCATTCTGCTGGACGAGCCCTTTGCCGGGGTCGATCCAGTGGCGGTTGCCGATGTGAAAAAACTGACCCGGGATCTGTGCGACTACGGCATCGGTGTGCTGATAACGGACCACAACGTCAGGGAAACCCTGAATATCTGCGATCGTTCCTATATTGTCAGCGAAGGGCGAGTCATCGCCTCGGGAAACACCCAGGAAATCATTAGCAACGAGCAGGTAAAGCAGGTTTACCTTGGGGGCGACTTCCGGGTGTAGCCTGTCTCTGTCGTTCTCGGTTCAAAGGCCGGCGTGCAGCAGGATGTGGATGCTGATTGCGCCCGCAAGTCTGCCACCGTCGTCAAGTACCGGCATTGCATTGATTTTCCTGGATTCCATCTTTTCCAGGACGGTAAACGCCAGGTTGTCGGTTTTTGCCGCGTGGAAGTCTACGGTCATCGTCTGGCCGATGGTCGCCGCGCGCAGGTCCACCCGTTTGTCGATACAGCGTCGTAAATCGCCGTCGGTAAAGATGCCGAGCACGCGCTGATCATTGTCGATTACCAGCGTCATACCCAATCCCTTGGCCGACATTTCGAGCAAGGCGTCGAGCAGTGGTGTTTCGGGAAGTACTCCGGGCACATCGTCGCCGGTACACATCAGGTTCTCGACCAGCAGCATTAGTCGACGGCCGATTTGCCCGCTCGGGTGCGTGCGGGCGAAGTCGTCGGAGGTGAACCCCTTCGTTTGCGACAGCACGATTGCCAGCGCGTCACCCATCGCCAGCGTTGCGGTGGTGCTGGCGGTTGGAGCCAGTCCCAGGGGGCAGGCCTCTTGTTCTATGCCGACGTCGAGGCATACGGTTGCCGCTTTAGCCAGGCTCGAGGCAGTATTGCCCGCGAGTGCAATGATCGGTATTTTCAGCCTTTTGATCGGTGCGATCAGTGCTTTTATTTCACTGGCTTCCCCCGAATGAGAGATGAGCATGGTGACGTCGTTTGAACACAGCATGCCCAGGTCGCCATGTGCAGCTTCGGTTGGGTGCATGGAAAATGCGGGATTGCCGGTGCTCGCAAGCGTCGAGGCAATCTTGTTCGCGATATGCCCGGATTTCCCGACCCCCATCACCACAATACGCCCGCTGCATTGGTGTAGGTATTCGCAGGCGATCAGAAAATTTTCGTCGATCCTGTTTTTGAGTTCGATGATCGCATGCGCTTCGGTATCGAGCACTGTCAGTGCCGACTTTTTGATTTCTTCAAGTTCTAATCGCATGGCGGATGTCGTCTATCGGGTGCTGTCCGGTTGCACATTATCCAAGGTGCACTGTATCAAGACCAGGACAGGATGCGCGCACCATCATCTGGCTCCAAGATACAGGACGCTTTGATAGGCAACAAAGCAGACCAACAGCAGCCCTCCTTTGAATCGCCCCAATGATAAACGCGGCGGCACCAGGAACAGCAATAAAAATAATAACAGGGTAGCCCCGACCGCTACCGGATAATCGCGTCCCAGCACTTCGCCAGGCAAAGTGTCCGGTGAAATCAGAGCGGGAATGCCGATAACGGCCAGGCTGTTGAAGATATTGGATCCAAAAATATTTCCCAGGACTACCGCGTAGTGCTTGCGCGAAATGCCGGTCAGCGTCGTTGAAAGTTCTGGCAGGCTGGTACCGACCGCGATGACACTCAAGCCAATCACCAGTTCGGATACGCTGAAATACCTCGCGGTGCTGATCGCGCAGGAAATGACCACCTGGCAACTGATGAGCAACGCTAGCAGAGAAATGATCAGCCACAACCAGGTATGCCGGGTTTGGGTTGTTGGTATTTTTTCCGGGGTGATGGGTGCTTCTGTTCTTTTCAGGTACCACAGGCAGGCAGCGAACCCAAGCAGCAGGATGAGCGCATCGCCGCGGCTCAAATGATGATTGTCGAGCAACAGCAGGCCCGGCAATGCGGTCGCCAGCAGCAGGACACCGGATTGCCGCCCGAGGTGAGCCGCGGGCGGCTTGAGTGTGGCAACGAGTAAGGCAATCCCGAGTACCAGCAGGATATTGGCAGTATTGGAGCCTAGCGCGTTGCCGATGGCGAGTGCCAGCCTGTGGTTCAGAGCAGCAAAGATCGAAGTCGAAATTTCCGGGGCAGACGTTCCAAAGCCGATGATGATGGCGCCAATGATGAAGGGGGGCAGGCGCAGTTGGCGTGATAGCGCCACCGCGTTCAGCAGCATTTTATCCGCCGACCAGAAAACACCCCCGAGTGCTACCAGCAGACCGGGAATCGCAAGTTGGGGAGGGATGTCAATTTCCATGGAGAGGTTTTCCAGGGGCTACCAAGGGGCTACTATACGGGGCTCGTGGCAAAGTGAGGTTGTTCCGGGTGGTGGCCGAAGCGCGCAACAGCCGTGACACGGATGTCATCATCGGTATACTATTGTCGATCTCCCGATACCAGGCCCCCGCTTTCCAAGTGGAAAACCGGCGGCTTGCCGGACTTGAATGGATGGCCTCCCTGACTTCTGAATATAATACTCTGTCGGACAAAAAACGTATTGACCATGAAGAGCACTGAATCAACCTGGAAACTTGCGCGTGGAAACCTTTACGCGCTGGTTGTGATGATCCTGCTGACCGCAGGCATCGGACAGGCTGACGAGTGGAGCGATGCGAGACAGGTGATGCAACAAGCCACCGACGAGTTGCTGCGACGTTTGAACGTGCAGTACGGCGAGCATTCCGATGACCCCCAGCACTTGTATGGGGTCATTGAGGAAGTGATATTGCCGATAATGGATATGGAGACCTTCTCGCGCCTGGTATTGTATAAGCATTGGCAGCCTCTTAGCGACTCGCAGAGACGCAATTTCGTCGAGAGTTTCCAGTCCATGCTGATCAGAACCTACGGCAAAAGGTTGCTGCTGACCGAGGTGGAGAACCTGGCAATTGAATATGATCCGGAGCCAAAAGGCGATCCAGGCAAAAAATACCAGATCGTCGGAAGCCGGGTGCTTCTGGGAAGCGGCGAGGAGCCGCTGGATGTCAGCTATTCGTTGATCGACCAGGATGGCTGGAAGGTGTTCGACATCATTATCAACGGCACCAGTCTGGCCAGACAGCTTCGCGGTGCTTACGACACGGAGATCCAGGAATCCGGGTTCGATGCCTTGCTTGAGCGTTTGGAAAAGGCCGGCGCGCAGTAAAGCTGGAACTCGCTCCTGTTTGTCTTCATCTGCCGGATGGAAAAGCTTTATATCAGAGGAGGCCGATGCCTCAACGGAGAGGTTTCCATATCCGGGGCAAAAAATGCAGTACTGCCGATTCTTGCGGCAACCCTGCTTACCGATCAGTGTGTCACGATCAATAACGTTCCTCATCTGCACGATGTGACCACGACGATCAATCTGCTGAGGCAGATGGGTGTTTCGGTGCTTCTCAAAGAGCACATGAGTCTTGAGGTGCAGGCCGACGCGGTGGAAAACCTGTTCGCGCCTTATGAGATTGTCAGGACCATGCGGGCTTCGATGCTGGTGCTCGGTCCGATGTTGGCGCGCTACGGCCGTGCCAAAGTTTCTCTTCCAGGCGGGTGTGCCATTGGCCTGCGGCCTGTCAACATGCACCTGGATGCTTTGCGCAAGATGGGGGCGGAAGTCGAGATAGTGGAAGGATATATCGAGGCGCGCGTAAAAGGTCGTTTCAAAGGCACGCGCGTCAAATTTGACCGGGTTACCGTGACCGGTACGGAAAACCTGCTGATGGCGAGTACCCTGGGCAAAGGGACCACGATCATAGAAAATGCGGCATGCGAGCCTGAAGTGGTGGATTTGGCCAACTGCCTGAACCGAATGGGGGCCCAGATCGAAGGGCAGGGCACTTCGCTGATCGTAATTCATGGGTGTCCCGAACTCGGCGGCTGTTCTTTTGACGTATTGCCTGACAGGATTGAAACTGCAACGTTTCTGACCGCGGGTGCGATGACCGGCGGCCATGTCAAGGTCAAGAAAGCACGCGCTGACTTGATCGGTGCCGTGCTTGCGAAGCTTGACGAATGTGGCGCGCACATCAATATTGACGGCGACAGCATAGAGTTGCAAATGAATGGGCACAGACCGAAGTGTGCCGATGTAACCACCGCGCCGTATCCTGCTTTTCCGACCGATATGCAAGCGCAATTCACGAGTCTCAACGCGATTGGCGAAGGCGTGGGGACGATTACCGAAACCGTTTTTGAGAACCGTTTCATGCACGCGCTGGAAATGCAGCGTATGGGAGCAGACATCAGCATTTTGGGCAACCGCGTCGTGGTTAGAGGCAAGAAGTGTCTGAAGGGAGCCGCGGTCATGGCGACGGACCTGCGCGCTTCGGCTTCGCTGGTGCTCGCGGGGCTGGTCGCCGACGGCGAGACGATAGTCGACCGCATCTACCACATAGACCGCGGCTACGAGTGTATCGAGGAAAAATTGCTACAACTGGGCGCTGATGTACAACGCCTGTCGAACTGATAGCGTCAGCGCGCGTTTCCACGGCATCCCGCGATGGACAGACCAGTTAAAATCGCTTTGGCAAAAGGGCGCATTGCTACCGAAGCGTTATCCTTGTTGACAAAGGCGAAGGTTCTGAACGTTGCATCCTTGCAGGATACTCGCAAGCTGATTTTTGAAAGCGACCACCAGGGTGTGCAGTTGATCATCATTCGCAGCGCCGACGTGCCTACTTACGTCGAGCGCGGTGCTGCGGAAATAGGTATCGTCGGCAAGGATGTTCTGATGGAATACGAAGGGGATGGTATCTATGAATACCTGGATCTGGGAATCGCTCGATGCAGGCTGGTGGTTGCCGGCGCCCGCGGTGTCTCTTCGCCAGAGCAAAGACGGATACGGGTGGCGACGAAGTATGTCAACAGCGCGCGTAAACATTTCCTGGCAAGAAATCAGCAGATCGAAGTGATCAAACTGTACGGCTCGATCGAACTCGCGCCGCTGGTAGGGTTATCCGACTTGATCGTTGATTTGGTCGACACTGGAAAAACGCTTCAGGCAAACGGTTTGGTCGCACATGAAGAAATCGCGAAAATCAGCGCTCGATTGATTGTCAACAAAGCGTCCATTAAGATAGAAAACAAGACCCTGCAACGGGTGTTGAGTTCGTTCAGTCACTTGCAGCAGCCAGGCATGTAGCCGGGGCAGCATCGAGAGCCGCATGAAGTATCAAACCGACAATATAAGAATCACCGACACTTTCGAGGTGGCGGCGCCCGCGGATATATCCCGGGAGTTACCGTTGAGCGATGCAGCCTCGGAGTGCGTCTACCGTGCGCGGGAGGGAATACGCGATATTTTGCATGGGCGTGATCCAAGGCTGTTTGTCGTCGTGGGGCCGTGTTCGATTCACAACGTGGAAGCCGCGCTTGAATACGGAGAAAAACTTCGTGCCTGTGCGGTGGATTTAAAGGATTACCTGCACATCGTCATGCGTGTTTATTTTGAAAAACCTCGCACCACAGTGGGGTGGAAGGGGTTAATCAATGACCCTGATCTGGATAACAGCTTCAATATCAACAAAGGTCTGCGGCTTGCTCGTAGCCTGCTGTTGCAGTTGAACGAGTTCGGGCTGCCCGCGGGAACCGAATACCTCGATCCGATCAGCCCGCAGTACATCTCCGACTTGATCAGTTGGGGGGCGATCGGTGCGCGTACGACCGAAAGCCAGGTGCACAGAGAGCTTGCTTCCGGGTTGTCCTGCCCTGTAGGTTTCAAGAACGGCACCGACGGCAATTTGAAGATTGCGATCGATGCGACCAAATCCTCATCGCGCCCCCACCATTTCCTGTCGGTTACCAAGGCGGGGCATTCGGCAATTTTTTCAACGACGGGAAATGAGGACTGCCATATCATCCTGCGTGGTGGCAGCCAGACCAACTACGACGCTGAAAGCGTCCGCCAGGCGATGACCATGCTGACCGAAGCCGGACAAAACGCTGGCGTGATGATCGATTTAAGTCATGCCAACAGCCGTAAGCAACATCAGCGTCAGATCGAAGTTGCACAGGTCGTGGCCGATCAGGTGGGCACCGCCGAATCGCCTGTCATGGGGGTGATGGTCGAGAGTAACCTGGTGGCCGGGCGGCAGGATATCGTGCCCGGGGATGAACTCGTTTACGGGCAAAGCATCACCGATGCCTGTATCTCCTGGGAAGATACCGTGCCGCTGCTTGAGGGTCTGGCCGCCGCCGTCGAACGGAGCCGTTACCGCCACGGGAACGAATGATGCGGGCTGTTGCAGGATGATATCGATCTGCCGCCTCGATACTTCTGACGCTGATTTTGAAACGAGGCTTCAAAACATCCTGCGCGCAAGGATGATTCCCGACGCGACGCTGGTCGCTTCGGTGCGTAGCATCATTCAACGTGTCGATGAACGAGGGGATGAAGCCGTACTTGAATACGCGCTCGAGTTTGACGGTAGTGAAGCGGCGTCCCTGGATTGCCTGAGGGTGTCCCGGGAAGAGTTGCGGCGAGCTTCGGAGAGCGTTCCGTCCGAAGTACTCGACGCGTTGCGGTACGCCAGGGAGCGCATTTTCCAATATGCGCAACGACAGAAACTCGAAGAGTGGCGGTTCGAGGACAACAGCGGGACGACTTTGGGACAACTGGTCAGGCCGATTGAATCGGTGGGATTGTACGTGCCTGGTGGGAAAGCCGCCTATCCTTCTTCGGTATTGATGTCGGCGGTTTTCGCCGGGGTTGCGGGTGTGCCGCGGATCGTGATGGCGACACCGCCTCTGAAGGGAAAGGCAAATCCGCTGTTGCTTGCTGCAGCGGAACTATGCCACCTCGATGAAGTATGGTTGCTCGGTGGTGTCCAAGCCATAGCGGCACTGGCTCTGGGCACGCAGACCATCGATCCGGTTCACAAGATCGTAGGGCCGGGGAACGCCTACGTGGCTGAGGCAAAGCGGCAAGTGGGCGGCGTTGTCGGCTTGGATATGCCAGCCGGGCCCTCGGAAATTCTGATTATCTGCGACACCGGAGCGCCCGTCGACTGGGTCGTCGCGGACCTGCTTTCCCAGGCGGAACACGACGAGTCGGCCCGTTCCATGCTGTTATGCCCTGATCAGGTTTATCTTGACACCGTGGCCGATGCTTTGCAGGGCGCAGTGGATCAGGCACCGCGCGCCGGAATCATCCGTGATTCGTTAGCCTCTCACGGGTTGCTTCTGAAAGTTCGTGATCTGGATGAAGCGGTTGCGGTTGCTAACCGCATTGCGCCTGAGCATCTTGAGATTTTTGTCGCTGACCCGGAACGCTTGTTGGGATCGGTGCATCACGCGGGGGCGGTTTTTATCGGCAAGTATTCGTCAGAGGTTTTGGGCGATTACTGTGCGGGACCGAGCCATATTTTGCCAACCGGTGGTGCGGCCAGATTTGCATCGCCTTTGGGGGTATATGACTTCCAGAAGCGTAGCAGCTTCCTTTATTGCTCCGAGCAAGGGGCAAGCGAACTCGGTGAGATTGCTTCCTGCCTGGCCGAAGCCGAAGGCTTGTTTGCTCACGCCGACGCTGCACGCCGGCGCGTACCCGACAGACGGGATCCCGTTCCCGGATAGAAGCTGTCCCGTAGCGATTCACGCGATCGAGTTACTACTTGTTTGGGGAAAGATAGTGGTTACGTTACCCGCATTGACCGAGCACCTGAACAGCTACCTTCAGATTCATCGCTTTCGTGATTACTCTCCGAACGGCCTGCAGGTCGAAGGGTGTCACGAGGTAAAGTCTCTGGTGTCCGGCGTAACCGCCTGTCTCGAACTGATCGAAGCGGCGATCAAAGCCGATGCCGATGCCATCCTGGTGCATCATGGTTATTTCTGGAAAGGCGAAACACCGACGCTGGTCGGGATGAAAATACGCCGGGTACGGCGCTTGATCCAGGCTGACGTAAGTTTGCTGGCATATCATTTACCGCTCGATGCCCATCCCGAACTGGGCAACAACGCTTGCCTTGCACAGAGACTCGGCCTGGATGTCGAAGGTGCCCTGGACAGCGATCAGGCAGCCCCCATTGCAATGTTTGGTCGCCTTCCCGAACCGGTCCAGGCCACAGCGTTCGCGCGTACCATTTCGCAGACCTTGCGACGTGAGCCTGTGTGGATTGCCGGGGGTGGAGACAGGATACGGACTGTCGGCTGGTGTACCGGAGCAGCGCAGGACTATATTTACTACGCGATCGAGAAAAACCTCGATGCATTTATCAGCGGAGAAATATCCGAGAGAACGACGCATATCGCGCGCGAGGAGGGCATTCACTATTTTTCCGCCGGGCATCACGCGACCGAGCGTTATGGGGTGCAGAAGCTTGGGCAGTATGCCAGCGAGAAGTTTTCGATTGCGCATCGTTTTATCGACATCGAGAACCCGGTTTGATGGACGGCCCGGGTTGATGGATGGCAAGGTCGGAGGCACGCAGATATCGAAGGGGGTGTCGATCTCCCTCTGATATCGGTCGACTGGAACCGAAAGAAAAATGCCTTCGCACCGAATGGCTCCCCGGGACGGGCTCGAACCGCCGACCTAGTGGTTAACAGCCACCCGCTCTACCAACTGAGCTACCGGGGAATTGCAGACTTGAATCAAGGCGTATGGTAATCAATGGAGAAGGAAGCAGTCAATGTTTTGTTTGTGGCATTCGTAGGGGCGACGCATGCGTCGCCCCTACAACCCGCAATGGCGACACAACCCGGGACAACATGGCCTACCGGAGCCCCTTGGAAATGAAGCGGCTACCTCATGATGCAAGACTGCCAAATAACCTGGGAGAGGACATTCCAGCTTGGAAAAAAAAAGACATCTGAGAATTGGGTTGACACAACGTTTTGTTTGAGGCATCGCTGATTAGCCATCTGTCCCATCTATTTCTGACCTCGTACTACTAAAGTGGTAAATTTCTGCAGTGGCTGTAAAGAAGTGGACCCGCAAATTCGGGCAGGTCGATAAGTGGATAAACGGTCTCCAATCGGGCAATATTTGCCCAATAGCCTGGAGATTACCATGCCAAGAAGACCAAGACGAAATCACTCACCGCAATTCAAAGCCAAGGTGGCTTTAGAAGCTGTCCAGGGCGATAGAACGGTCACTGAACTTACTCAGAAGTACGACGTTCACGCGAATCAGATCACACAGTGGAAAAATCAACTCCTATCGCGCGCTAGCGATGCCTTTGGCGGTGGTGGGTCAGTTGAACCACCGGTCGATGTTAAATCGCTCCATGCCAAGATCGGCCAACTCACACTGGAGAACGATTTTTTAGAAGGAGCGCTCACCAAGGCCGGATTGTTGAGCGCAAAGCGATGATTAACCGGGAACACGATTTGCCGATTACTCGGCAAGCCAAAGTTCTGTCCATCAGTCGCAGCACAGCTTACTACAAAGCCAAACCTGTGAACGAGCGTGATCTGTTTTTGATGAAACAAATTGATCGCTTACACCTGGAATTTCCGTTTGCAGGCAGTCGCATGCTGCGCGATATGCTGTGTCTGAACGGCGTGAAGATTGGCCGCAAGCGTGTCCGATCCTTAATGCGTCGAATGGGCATTGAAGCGTTATACCGTAAGCCTAAGACCACGCAACGCCATCCGGAGCATATGGTCTATCCGTATTTGTTGAGAAATCTCACGATTGATCGTCCCAATCAGGTTTGGGCGATGGACATCACCTACATTCCGATGAAACGAGGTTTTGTCTATCTGACTGTGGTTCTCGACTGGGCAACCCGGAAGGTACTGTCACATCGAGTCTCTATCACGATGGACAAACAGTTCTGCATTGATGCGCTTGACGAAGCCCTGCAACGCTATGGTGCGCCTGAGATGATGAACACCGATCAGGGTAGCCAGTTCACCAGCTTGGGATTCATTCAAACGCTCAAAGAGCATGACATCAAAATCAGTATGGATGGCAAAGGCTGTTGGCGAGATAACGTGTTTGTGGAACGACTCTGGAAGTCAGTCAAATACGAACACGTTTACCTGCACGCATATGATTCAGTGAGCCAGGCCAAACAACAAATCGCGAACTACCTGAACTTCTACAATCAGCAGCGACCACACTCAACGTTTGACGGACAGACACCAGATAATGTTTACTATCAGTCTCTGCCTCACCCCATGGCAGCTTAAAATAACTGACCGTGAATCCACTTATAGATTGGGTTTAACTGTCCGAACAAAGAGGTCCACTTCTATTATCCATGGAGAGTAATAGGAAGATTAAGTACTTGTTTTTATTAAATTATTTTTTACTGTCTTTTTTCAAAGGAGTTTTATTATGACAAAGAGTTTCAGGAATGCCCTGTTGACGGTGGCTGCAGGAGCGGCTTTCATCACCGGTGGTTGCGCCAGCCAAAATGCTGGAGTTGAAATTTTTTATAAAAATACGAATTACAGGTTTCCTGAAATATTTATAGTTTGTGGAGAAAGGGGCATAAAAGAACTTATTAAAATAAGAACTTCTCAAGTAGAAAATAGGAGATTTATGTCTCTAGATGTTCCTCTTCCTGAAAACTGTATGTTTGCAAATCGTGTGGTAAAGTTCATACGAATAGCAACAGAGTATAAGTTACCATCTACTATTTATGAGTATAATGATCCAGATGGAAAAGAGTTGTGTCCTTGGGACCCAGAAAGAAAATGTACAATCAGTGATGAGTCTCCATACCAATATGCGGAGATTAAATATATTCATGAGAAATATTGGTATGGAGATGTATATATGGAGTTAGATAGTGCTTTCAAGCTTGAGGATGAGCCAGCCTCTGAGAGAAGTCCGGACTCTCTTTCTCAATAAACTCCAAGCAAAGTTCAAGGTGTACTGGTCGCAATCGGTGTCGGGATTTGGATCATCTGGCACATCTGGCAGATCCGTATTGAGAACGACGGATATCGGAAAGACATTGAAAATGCCGGAAAATGGTATCCGGCGAGGACGAAATCGGTCTTGAAAAAAGACTGAGATAAAGACCGTTTACGTCGCCCCCTGTAAAGAGCCGCCACGGGAAGAGCGGTAACGCCCACGGACGCAGAGGTTTCCGTGCGGCTTCAATGTCGAGGGACTACACCCTGTAATCCATGGGAAACAGGCTTCCGCTGATTTCGTACCTGATCGCGGGACGCGATCAGTCTGGCATTCAAGCAAACGCCTGACCGGGTAGCCTTCAAGGCTTCCATTGCTTGTTCTCATCAATCAGGCGGGTATCCGCATTGCGCACGACAGGCCACAGCATGGCCCAGTCTTCTTCAAATAAATGCAACTGAAGGGTGTCGTTGGCCGCAATGCCATCGGCCAGGTAGGCCATGCCGGACCAAAGCCCATTGAGGTTGTCGCAGGAACTGATGACAAGGTCAATGCCATAAGCACCGTGTTCAGGATGCAACGACTCTATTTTGCCGTCGTAGGCGCAGCTTGCGGTATTCCCGCCACTGATGGCTCCATCATCGGCTATATCAAGCTTGAGGATCTGGACCCCCTGATAAAGAATCCAGGAACCGGAAATCATCTCGAGAGTCGCTTTTTTGTCGGTCTTGCGACTCAACATTAGTTTGCCTTCGTCACCGGCACCATGGGTCCGGTAGGTGGCCAGGATTTGTCCGTCTTCAGACACAGCACCTTCCAATGTGACTGTATCCATGGGGCTGCCTGTCATGAAAAACATTCTCATGTGGGAGAGATAACGCCCGTCTTCGAATGAAACATCTCCTTTGTATATCACGCGCGCGTCGGGGCTGTGGCCTATCGCTACACCGTTCATGTACAGTGTTATGAAGCGGTAATTTCCTTCGCCGTTAATATCAAAACTTCCTTCCCACAAACCGTTGTAAGAATCGGCGACCGCCGGGCGATACTGTGAGAAAGAAAATAGCGTCGCAAATGCAAGCAGGAGGCTCAAAAGCAAAAGCCGTTTTCTACTCGCTGGCATTACTTCAAAAGGGCAGGGATCAAAATACAAATCGGGTGGGATGATTGTATGCCATCCGGGCTGATTAAGGTAAGCTGAGGCACCGAAGTCAGGCGGAGACTGAAATGCTACAGGGAAAATACTTGCAGGCGCATAAAAATTTCCACATCAGTCAACTGTTGCTGCAGGTGTTCCTCGTAGGAGCGATGCTGGGTCTGTTTCGCACCGTCATTCCGGCTCTATCCGAAAGCAGGTTCGGCGTGCCCGCTGGAGATTTTTTCCTGCTTGCCAGCTTCATCGTCGTCTTTGGCCTGATCAAAAGTACTTTCAACTTTCTATCCAGCTACTTTTCAGATCGTTACGGACGCAAGCGCATGCTGGTTGCCGGTTGGCTGATCGCTTTGCCGATACCGTGGATAGTCGCTCATTCACCGGATTGGACCGGAATCATCGCGGCTACTTTTTTGCTCGGCGTGAACCAGGGGTTGTGCTGGTCGATGTCACAAATCATGAAGATCGATCTGACGCCAAGGCCCCGTCACGGTCTGATGATGGGCATGAACGAAACGCTGGGGTATTGCGGCGTGGCCATCTCGGCTTATCTCAGTACATGGCTCACGGTGAATTTAAGCAGCCTGGACAAAGCAATTCTCTGGATGGGTACGCTCGTTGTGCTGCTGGCCTTGATCGACTCGCTGTTGTTCTGTGGCGAGACTCGTCCATCCTCTCGGGAAACATCTGCCGACACGCCTGCGAACAAAGCAACCGGGAGCCTGTTTGTCCGGGTAAGTTTCCAGCACCTGCAAACCACATCGTTGTGCCTTGCCGGACTGGTCGAAAAATTCGTAGATGTACTGATCTGGTTAATCTACCCGGTATTTCTCTACCGGCAAAACATCGAGCTGCTGGACATCGCACTGATCACCGGCGTTTACGCCGCAACCTGGGGCATATTGCAAATAGTCACGGGCAGTGCTTCCGATCGGTTCGGACGCCGGTCGCTGATCGTTTTGGGCATGTTTCTCTGCGCGCTGGGATGTACGATGACGCTGCTGAGCATGCAGCTGTGGTGGTGGATATTGAACGCTTTTATCATCGGTGTCGGCATGGCGATGCTGTATCCAACACTCGGGGCCACTGTCAGCGACTATAGCAGCGCGGCTCGTCGCGGCGAAATTCTGGGTATATACCGTTTCTGGCGCGATTCCGGCTATTTTTTTGGTGCGCTGCTGTTCGCAGCCGTCGCCACGCTGTCGCAGAAACTGACCTCGGTATTTGTAGTAACTTCCGTGTGCATGGCCGCTTCGGCATTATTCGTGGCGGTTGCTATCGATAACTTTACGGGAAAACTGTCCGATGAAGAGCGTCTCTAAATCCTGCGGTTGGCTTCTGCTCAGCCTGTTTCTTCCGGCCATTAGCGCCAGCGTGCCGGCAGCCGACCAACTCCAGCCACAACCACGAGTCCACCTGAACGAAAAAACATTCATCGTCTCGGTGGCCGACACCAATGAATCGCGGCGGACAGGCTTGTCCGGAAGTCCGCCGTTACCGGAGATGCATGGCTTGCTGTTTGTGTTTGACCGTGACGCTCGCCATGCCATCTGGATGAAAGACATGCGTTTCTCGCTCGATATTATCTGGATGGACCGTGATGGCGTAGTGGTACACATTGAGAAAGAGGTTGGTCCGGACACTTACCCGCAAGCTTTTCGGCCACGGGTTTCTGCCAGGTACATGCTGGAAGTGCCTGCCGGCAGCGGCGAAGGAGTGAAGCAGGGGGCGGTGGCAGGATTTGAAAACATCCCCCGCATATAAACCCGGCAAAACCTGCTGGAACCAGCATCGCGAAGCCAACCTTTTGACCCTGCGGTGGCGTTAGGGGCAGCCTGCATAGTCACACGCAGTGCCGCTTGCCGCTGAAATGACCTGTGAGCAGCGTGGTCCGGGCAGATCCGACATTCGTGTTGCCAATCGTGCCGTTTGGATCCTTCGATGGCTTACCATGCGGCATCGATGGAGATGCTGGAGCATGGGGTTCGACACGCAAGGCAGGAATGCTGCCACCCAGAGTGAATAATCAACTGGAGAAATACCATGAAAGCTGTTGGCTATGCCAAATCCAGGCCAATCAATGACCCTGAATCCTTGCTGGATATCGAGTTGCCTGAAGCTGTCGCAACCGGGCGTGACTTGCTCGTTCAGGTCAGGGCGATCGGGGTGAACCCGGTGGATTACAAGATTCGCCAGAATGTTTCCCCCGTTGGAGGTGAATACAAAGTGCTTGGCTGGGATGCCGTGGGCGAGGTCGCCGCAACCGGGGAAGCGGTTACGCAATTCAAGCCTGGCGATACGGTCTACTATGCGGGCGATCTCGGCCGCCAGGGCAGCAACGCCGAATACCAGTTGGTGGACGAACGCCTTGTCGGCACCAAACCTGGCAGTTTGTCTGACGCGGAAGCCGCGGCGTTGCCACTGACGACAATTACGGCCTGGGAAATGCTGTTTGAGCATCTGTCCATACAGCAACGCCCCCCACGTTCGGCAGAGAAATCCGGCGAGGTGATTTTGGTTGTCGGTGCAGCAGGTGGTGTTGGTTCGATTTTTCTGCAGTTGGTCAAAGCTATCACGGCTGCGACTACGATCGCCACCGCATCACGCGAAAGCTCGCAAACCTGGGTGAAGAAGCTGGGTGCACATCATGTAGTCGATCATACCAAACCGCTGCAACCACAGATCGAGGCCACAGGTATCGGTCCGGTAACGCACGTTGCCAGCCTCAACAGCACTGGTTCGTACTTCGAGAGTTATACGGAACTGCTGGCGCCTTTTGGCAAGATTGCCTTGATCGATGACCCCGGATCCCTGGATGTGAGCAGGCTGAAGCGAAAAAGTCTGTCGCTGCACTGGGAGTTTATGTTTGCGCGCTCCCTGTTCAAGGCGGCTGATATGAACGAGCAAGGCCGCTTGCTGAACCACGTATCCGGTTTGATTGACCAAGGGTTTATCCGGACCACAGTCGGCAAAAACCTGGGCACCATCAATGCCCGTAACCTGAGGATCGCGCATGAGGAGTTGGAATCCGGTCGGTCAATCGGGAAGATCGTTTTACAAGGTTTTTGAACAGACAAATCCGACTTTTCAATATAGCCTCTGGAAAAAGAGCCTCGAATTTACCAGCGGAAATAGTTGCAACCGATTGAATAGCAGGGGGTTATCCCATGCACGGCTGAGATCCCCTACGAAAAGTGTGAGGCTTTGGAGCCGAATACGGATATTCCGGCACGATCGCATGTTTTTTACTTCCGGCCTTTTTCTCCGACAATATGAGTTACTGATTCTTCCCTGAAATCAACAAGATCAACTACGTCTCGTAGATAGAATATCAAGATTACACAAAGGCAGGCAGAGGGGAGCTCAAGGTCCAGCGAACGACTGCCTTCCGGCACCTTCAATAGCGAATCCATTATTTAACATAATATACATTATGCGCACTCATAGGTTGGTTGTCTGCCGGGCGTTTGGCTGGTCGTTTGCATTGTTGGTCAGGCGTAGTGGCGGGCAATTTGATAAATCCATGGTGTCGACCCGCCAGTTGCATTTGCGCAGATCCTCGCTTAGATAGCGGCGCCAGCGGCTGGCGTTGCGGTGTCCGCGAAACCAGTTCATCAAGTGGCGTGTGATCAAAGTGGCTGACGTGCCATCGCGAACTTCGCGGGCAAGGTACTCGAGACATCCGGCAATCACATTTTCGTGCGACACAGGTGGCCGTTGGTCACCGTAAAACATTGCATCGACATGCGCCAGTAACATGGGCTGGCGATAGACCGCACGTCCCAGCATAACCCCGTCGAAGCTGGAAATTCCGGACTTTGCCTGGGCGAGCGTTTCTATACCGCCGTTCAGGATGATTTCCAGTCGTGGAAATTCAAGTGCAAGTAACTTCACCAAATTATGGTTTAACTTGGGTATTTTTCTGTTCTTTGCAGGGCTCATGCCGTTCAGAATCGCTTTGCGGGCGTGAACTATGAAGGTTTCACACCGGCCGCCGGCGGAGACTTCGCCGACAAACCGGCACAATCGATCGAGCGTTTCAATGTCGCTTGCTGTTTCGTGGTCATTGCTTCTCTCGGTACCGATACGGCATTTGACCGTGACCGGAATGGCTACGCTCGCGGACATCGCCGCTACGCAATCGGCGACCTGTTTCGGGGTTTCCATCAGGCAGGCCCCGAAGGCACCCTTCGTCGCACGCTCGCTGGGGCAGCCGACATTGATGTTGATTTCATCGTAGCCCAGGTCTTCTCCGATACGGGCGCACCGAGCCATCTCGGCAAGGTCGCTGCCACCGAGTTGCAGAGCCAGAGGGCGCTGGAATGCCTCGAAGCTCCGGTGCGCCCTGTTGCTGAATAAAGACGCGCGAGCCGGGATCATTTCGGTGTAGAACATTGCACGGCGTGAGAGCATCCGCAACAAGTGCAGGAAATACCTGTCGGTGCGTTTCATCATCGGCGCGACGCAAAACCGTCTCGGCGACTTGTTGTTTTTCACGGAAAGCTCGCTGTTTCTGCTGTCGGACTTCACCATCATCATTTCTATCGGAATCGTTTCGGCCATGAATGCTGCCGGGTATTATAAAATGTTGCACATCATGCCCCCCCCTGCCCTGGAAATCAGCAACCTGAGTAAGGTTTACGCAAACGGAACAGTGGCCCTGCAGTCTGTTGATCTGCGTGTCGAGGCAGAGGCCTTTTTCGGTTTGCTCGGTTCCAACGGTGCTGGAAAATCGACAACGATCGGCATCGTTACTTCATTGGTCAATAAAACCGCCGGCAAGGTCCGTGTTTTCGGGGTCGATATGGACGAGTATCCCTCCAGGGTCAAATCCTTCATGGGATTGGTGCCCCAGGAATTCAATTTCCATCAGTTTGAGCCGGTTTTTGAAGTCGTTGTCAATCAGGCTGGATTCTATGGGGTGCCTTACAAAGAAGCATCCGCACGCACGGAAGAGTATCTGACCAAACTAGGATTGTGGGAAAAGCGCGCGGTTTCGACACGGCAGTTGTCCGGCGGCATGAAAAGGCGCTTGATGATCGCTCGCGCGTTGGTGCACCACCCGAGGTTGCTGATTCTGGATGAACCGACCGCCAGTGTCGATATAGAAGTGCGACGCATGTTGTGGAGCTTCCTGGCGGAACTCAACCGGCAAGGTACGACGATTATACTGACGACCCATTACCTGGAAGAAGCAGAGCGCTTGTGCAGGGATATCGCGATCATAGATGACGGTCGCATCATCGAGCATTCGCCGATGCGCCAGCTACTCGAAAAACTCGACATCGAATCCTTTACCTTGTACCTGCAGGAGCCGTTGCAGGCGGCACCGATGCTGAAAAGCGCAAAAGCACAGTTGGTTGACGAAAAAACACTGGAGATTGCGGTGGACCACCATGCCGATATCAGCACGGTATTCGCCGAACTCGACCACCTGGGGATCAGGCTCCTTAGCCTGAGGAACAAAACCAACCGGCTTGAAGAGTTGTTTATCAAGCTGACCGAGAACTAGTGGTCATGGAATGGCGTAAACAACTCATAGCCTTCCACACGCTTTTCAGAAAGGAAACCAGGCGGGTTACGCGCATCTGGGTGCAGACGATATTGCCGCCGGCGATCACCACCGCCTTGTATTTCCTTATTTTTGGCAAACTCGTCGGTTCGCAACTGAGAAATATCGGCGGCTACAGTTACATCGACTATATCGTCCCGGGCTTGATCCTGATGGCGGTCATTACCAACTCGTACGCCAACGTGGCCTCCTCGTTCTACAGTGCGAAATTTCAGCGCAATATAGAAGAGATGCTTATTTCCCCCATGCCCAACTACATCATTCTCGTTGGCTTTCTCTCCGGCGGCGTTGCCCGTGGCATCGGGGTCGGTGTCATCGTCTATGCGGTTTCCACTCTTTTCACCCAGGTGCCCGTGCTCAATCCGATGCTGGCATTGCTGATATTGATACTGACATCCATACTGTTTTCCCTGGCAGGTTTCATCAACGGTGTCTATGCAAGAAATTTCGATGAAATTTCGATCATCCCGACGTTTATACTGACCCCGATGACGTATCTCGGCGGCGTTTTTTATTCGATCGAGATGCTTGATCCTGCCTGGCGCGGCGTTTCTCTGCTCAATCCGATTCTGCACATGGTCAGCGGTTTCCGCCATGGCTTGCTAGGGGTTTCCGATATCGCTCCAGGCGTTGCGGTCACGATGACGTTGATAGCCATTGCCCTGCTCGCCTATGCCTCCTTGTATCTGCTGAGTCGAGGAACTCGCATCAAGAGTTGACCGCTGGCGCGGATCTATTGTCACCAAGGCAGGGGGCTGCAGGAAAATTGCCTTTGCAATGGCGTCCCCAGGGGGAGTCGAACCCCCGTTGTCGCCGTGAAAGGGCGATGTCCTAGGCCTCTAGACGATGGGGACGGGAACAAAAACGCTCATTATTTGCGGCATAGGCAGGTTTTGTCAATTGAGTGTATGGGGCCTTGTTATCCCAAAGTTGCAATGTCCCTGATCTTTTCCCCGTAATCCGGTCCATTACAGATCCAGGATTGCTCCATGATGCCGACGCGCGGGGGGCTCTCGTGTGAATGGGGAGAAATGAATCAGATTTTTTTCCTGAAAATATTTCCTTCTCTGCTGGGGCTTGTCGAAACGATATTCACCGAAACACCAACCAATTCTTCAATGCGCTCAATATAGTTTTTTGCCTGCTGCGGCAAGCGCGCATAATCGGTGACACCTGCAACACTACCCGTTGGCCATCCAGATAGCTCCTGGTATTCAGGTTCGCAGTCGTTTTGCGTCGCTGTCAATGGAACAGACGAGTTGGCACGGTAACCGCGATAGGCGGTGCACAGGTAGAGAGGGTCAAGCCCTTCAAGCACGTCGAGCTTGGTCAGGCACAGATCACTGACGCCATTGAGCTTCACCGCACTACGAACCGCTACGGAATCGAACCAGCCGCAGCGCCGCCTGCGGTTGGTAGTGGCGCCAAATTCGGATCCTCTCTCAGCCAGATGAGCGCCGGCATGATCGTGCAGCTCGGTCGGGAAAGGACCATTACCGACCCGGGTCGTATAGGCTTTGACGATGCCAAGCACGCGATCAATATGGGTTGGTGGAAATCCGGTCCCGACGGAAACCGCGCCGATCGAAGTGTTGGAAGACGTCACGTATGGGTAAGTACCGTGATCGATATCAAGCATTGTCCCTTGCGCACCCTCGAACAGAATATCCGCATTACGCTTGTGCAGCACGTCCAGCCTCGCTGAAACGTCGTCGGCCATTTCCAGGAAAGCGTCACGCCAGGCAAGTATGTCACGGAGTTCAGCGCGAAAATCCGCGGTCTTCGTGCGGTAGTAGTGTTCAAGGACAAAGTTATGATACGAAAACAGTGCTTCAAGGCGTTCCGCAAACAGTTTCTCATCAAGCATGTCATAGACACGCAACGCGCGTCTGGCTACCTTGTCTTCATAAGCCGGACCGATACCGCGTCCGGTAGTGCCGATCGCCTCTTTGGTGTTTGCCCGTTCAAATGCAAGATCAAGCAATCGATGGCAACTGAATAACAGCGGGCACCCGAAAGACACTTTCAGGCGAGGCCTGACGCTGATCTTCTGCGCTTCGAGCATCTCGATTTCCTGACGCAGGTGCAGCGGCGATACAACCACCCCATTGCCGATCAAACATTCGCTTCTTTCGTGCAGAATACCCGAAGGAATTAAATGCAAAACGAATTTCCTGCCATCGACGTGAATGGTGTGGCCTGCGTTGTGTCCACCTTGAAAACGTACGACAGCCGCTGCGTGCCGAGCAAGCTGGTCGACTATCTTTCCCTTGCCTTCATCGCCCCATTGCAGGCCCAAAACAACCGTCGCTACCATCGCTTATAACTCCTCGACCGAGCACTCGCCTGCTTTGAATATCAACATGTGAGCACAGTTCGACTCCTCCGGTGTTGCATCTCGATGCAACGAGCGCACCACTCTGTCTCCTGACTGTCGCAATCCGGCAACCACTGCTTCCAGGCTCTCTTCGTCTTCCTCAGCCGATGGTAACGGGACAAAAATCGATCGCTTTCCAGGGTCGTGATCGTTGGCATGCGATTTGTCTTCCTTGGAGATCTCGGTGAGTAGGTGCAGGTCTCCGCTGAACCCAACGGCGGGACGAGCGCGTCCGAACACCTTGCCGAGATTATCGTAACGTCCCCCGCGCATGATTTCCTGGCCTATACCGGGAACAAACGCTGCAAAAACGACGCCGGTTTTATAGTGATAGCCGCGCAATTCAGCGAGGTCATAGTATGGTTCAATGTCCAGCGATGACAGGCGCAGGGAAATCTCGGAAAGCTCTCCCAAAGCTGCCTTGACACCGGCGATACCACCGAGCAACGCATCCGCCCGCTGCAGAATCTCGGGCCTGCCATGCAGTTCGAGCAGCGCCATCAGTTGCTCCTTGTACTTTGGGGACACGCCCTGTGCTTCAAGGTACTCCTGCGCTTCATGTGCAGCTTTCTTATTCAGCAGATCGGAAAAATGCTCTTTTTGTTCCCGGTCAAAGCCGGCGGCGGTGGACAGTGCCGAAAAAATTCCGACGTGTCCCAGATCAATGTAGACGTTTTCTACCCCGATAACCATCAGCGTCTCGAGCATCAAGCGAATAATCTCGATATCGCCCTCGCAACCGGTATCGCCATATATCTCGGCACCAAACTGCAGCGGGGAGCGCGTGCCCAGGAAATTGCTCGGGCGGGCCGTTAAAGTCTCGCCTGTATAGCAGAGACGGTTGATTGAATGCCCCCGGAGCATATGCGCGTCAATGCGCGCAGCTTGGGAAGTAATATCGGCCCGCACACCCATCAGCCGACCGTTCAGTTGGTCCACGAGCTTGAAAGTCTGCAGATTCAGGCACTCGTCTCCGGTAATCAGCAGAGATTCGACGTATTCGATCAATGGCGGAATGACCAGCTCGTAGCCCCAGGATGCAAACAGATCCAGAATCCGTCTGCGCAGTTTCTCTATACGCCAGGCGGCGGGCGGTAAACTCTCCTCGATCCCGGCTGGAAGCAGCCAACGTTTGGCATTTTGCACGATGGGGTGCCGGTCAGTAAGAGGCCAATGGTCCTGCGCTGTTTCCTGGCTGGCTTATCCCAGCCACGGGAAAAACCAATGAACCTGGTGCGGAAATCTCGGTACGGAAACCATGGGTCAGCGCAAAATGCCACCGCCCGCCCGGGCGGTTTTGATGAAATCGAGAAACTCCTTCACTTCGACGTGTCGTTCGGCTTCGGCATGGATGTCCAGGCTATCCGAAGATGGTTTCCCCTTGACCAATTGCTTGTAGCAACGATCCAGCAGCAGGATGAGTTCATCGTCAAAGCCATGACGTTTCAGCCCTTTCCTGTTCAGGCAAACAATCTTCACCGGATTACCCGCGGCGAGCGTAAAGGGCGTCAGATCCTTTGCCAGGGTAGCCGCGCGCGTGGCATAGGCGTATCTGCCAACGCGGCAGAACTGCTGCACCAGCACATTGGCACCCAAAACCGTATAGTCACCAATGTGGACATGACCTCCGAGCGTTGCCCCATTCACAAAAATTGTGTTGTCACCGACGACGCAATCATGTGCAATGTGGACATAAGCCATAATCCAGTTACCACTGCCAATAACCGTTTTGCCACCACCACCGGCAGTGCCACGGTTAATCGTGCAGAACTCACGAATTACGTTGTCGTCGCCGATGTGCAATTCACTCGCCTCGCCGGCGTATTTCTTATCCTGTGGCTCTTCGCCGAGCGAGGTAAATTGATAGATCCGGTTGTTTTTACCAATCCTGGTTCTTCCTCGGATGATGGCATGAGGACCCACCTTGGTGTTGTCCTGAATTTCAACGCCTGCCTCGATAATGCTGTACGCTCCAATGGAAACGCCGTCACCCAGGCACGCCGACGGGTCAACAATCGCGGTGCTGTCAATCATGTGTAGTATGAAAAAAACGGTTGATGAGCAATGTACGCTTAATCATCTTTTTCCTTGAACATACTCTTTATCCGTGCCGTCGCCGCGACCTCTCCCTCGATACTCGCTGTTGCATCAAAAACGTGATAGTTCCCCTTTGTGCGCACACAGCGTGATTCAAGAATCAATCTATCTCCAGGCCGAACCTGCCGGCGGAAACGCGCCTCCTGGATGCCAACCAGCAGACACAGAACCTCTTTTTCACTGTCCACGGAAAAACCAAATTTATCCATGGCGAGAATAAAGGAAGCCTGGGCCAATGCCTCTATGATCAGAACACCGGGCATAACGGGCATACCCGGAAAGTGTCCCGGGAAAAAAGGCTCGTTGCAGGAAACGTTTTTCAGCGCTTTGATGTAATCCCCCTGCAACTCAAGCAACGCATCCACCAAGCGCATGGGATAGCGGTGAGGTAATTGGTCAAGCAGTTTCTTGTTCTTATCCATCGCAAACGGGATTGTTATTTTTCGCGAGTGATTTTTCAAGGCGCCTCAGCCTTCTGACGACTGTGTCAAGTCGCTGGAGAGAGACGCTGTTTTTGCGCCACTCACGGTAGGGCTGGATCGGAAATATCCCGGCGTAGATCCCAGGCTTACGGATGGATTTATGGACAGCACTCATCGCACCTATGGTCACATTGTCACAGATGGTCAAATGATTCGAGATCCCGCTCGCGCCACCAATGCGGCAGTTGCGACCAATCTTCGTGCTACCCGCAACGGCAGCGCATCCGGCGATAATCGTATGCGCGCCGATCCGGACGTTATGTGAAATCTGTACCAGGTTATCTATCTTTACCCCATCTTCGATGACAGTATCGTCCAGCGTTCCGCGATCAATCGCAGTGCTTGCCCCGATCTCGACATCATTGCCGATGATGACCCTTCCCTGATGGAAAATTTTGATCCAGATGCCGTTATCATCAGCGAAGCCAAACCCGTCATTGCCGATCATCGCCCCTGGGTGTATCAGCACGTCATCGCCAAGCTGCACATCGTGGCTGATCACCACGTTGGCAACCAGGCGGCAGCGGTCTCCCAGCACACAGTTGTTATGCAGCGTGCAATTGGAACCGACCACGCAATCGTCGCCGATTATGACGTTCGCGCCGATCACTGCTCCAGCAGCGATCGAAGTTCTTTCGCCTATTCGGCAGTTGTCATCGACAACTGCCGAGGGATGCACGCCCGCATAAAACCGCGGTCTCGCAAAAAAAACCCTGGTCAATACGGCAAAGGCCACGTAAGGCTTGTCACACAATAACCTGGGCAGTGAAGACAGGTCTCTGTCGTCGGCGCGTAAAAGCACCGCGGACGCGCCGGTATCGTGCAACTGATCGAGAAGCCGGCGATTATGCAGGAAAGTAATTTGTCCGGACGAAGCCCTGGCAAGGCTACCGACACCGTTTATCAAAACCTCAGGGTCGCCGACAAGCTCGGCATCCAGTTCGCTGGCCAACTCTCCCAATCGGCGCACCATGGCATTTCCTACCTGTTGTCACGCGAAAGCGCATCCAGCACTTCCTTGGTCAAATTCATGCGCTCATCGACGTAGACAATAGGCGGCCCAACGATCAGTTTGAAGTCTCTTTCCTTCGCTATCCTGTTAATAACCGCGGTGATCTGCTGCTCGAGTTCCAATAACTCCTCCCGGCGACGGCGATTGAAATCCGCATCGAAATCTTCCTTGAGCCTGTTGCAATCCCGGCGGATGTTTCGAATTTCTTCTATCATGCGGTTGCGCTTGCCCTCTTCCATGTTCCGCCCTTCGCTGCGCAGGGTCCGGTCTATCTCTTCAATGTCCCGACTGCACGACTCGATGGCCTTGCGCCTGCCTGAAAACTCTTGTTGCAGCCTTTCCCGCGCGGCCTTTGCCTGCGGGGCTTGATCCATAATTGCCGGAATATTGACAAATCCAACAGGCGAATCAGCGGCACGGGCAACGCCAACGATCATCAGCATGGACGCCGCATACAAAAACGGCAACAGTGCTTCCCTGGGTCGATACACGTGCATGAATGAAACCTAGAAAGACCCTCCGAGGTCAAACTGGAACGATTCGGTTTCATCTCCAGCCTGATCATTGAAGTGAGAAGAAAGACTGATCGAAATACCGCCCACCGCGGTCAACCAGCGGAGGTGCAAACCGTAGGAACCTCGCATATCGGTCACTGAAAATTCCCCCGGATCTTCAAAAACATTGCCATAATCCACAAAGGTACTTACTCGTAATCTCTGCCTGTCATATAAGAAATCAGTCGGAAAATACAAGTCGGCACCGAACAGGACCCTGAATTCTCCCCCCAGAGGATCATCGTTATTGTCTCTGGGGCCCAGGGAATTATTAAAATATCCACGTGAACTGCTGGCGCCACCAGCAAAGAACCTGTCGTAAGGAGGGACTCCAACTGTTTTTCCGTAGGCGTTAGCATACGATACTCTGGTTTTACCCGCAAAAACATAATCGTCATTATCGCTAAGCGACTGGTAGTAGCGGTGAAAGTAATCCAGTTTGTAGTAAGCGAGGCCATCGATCGGAATAAAGGTCTGCAAACTACCCCGTATTTTCGACCCTTCGGTCGCAAACAGTGCCCGGTCACGCGTATCATAATCGAAGCTGGTAGTTGCAACCAGATTAAAAAAATTGCAGTCCATGATAATGCGGGGCGATTCCAGGTTGAGCTGCGTCCAGCCGCATTGATCTTCGTAGTACCCGCGCAGGCGGCTACCGATATCGTCTCCCGGTGACAGCTTGATCTCCTGCAATGCCAGACTGAAATTCAGCGTGTCATTCTCCGAAAGCGGGACACCAAAACCCAGGCGCAGGCGCGCTTCATTTGTTTCCGTGTCATTGATGTCCTGCTCCGAATTGTCGATAGAACGATACAGGATGCTCCATGAACGGCTGATACCGTCGATCGTGTAATAGGGATCGAAAAAGGAAACCGTGTAGTTGGTGTTGACGCTACTATTGTTGAAAGCAAAACCGACGCGATTGCCTGTCCCAAGAAAGTTATCCTGGTTCAGTGCGAACGAGATAACGGCCCCTTCTGAATCCGAATATCCTGCACCCAGATTGAGGTTTCCGGACCTGCTCTCTTCTACATGGAAATTCAGATCGATCTGGTCCTCTATGGCTTGCAAACCGGGTTCGTCCTGGACCGGCAGGACTTCCACCTCTGCCGATTGCACGTAGGGCAATCTTCGCAGGCGCCGCTTGGATAGCTCGATGTTATATGCCGAATATTCACCAGCCTCGAGCTGCCTGAGTTCACGGCGAAAGGTTTCATCGCTGGTGCCGTGATTGCCGGTCAGGTTAATGCGTCTGACGTAGGTTTTGCGACCCGGCTCCACCAGAAAAGCAATATCGACGCTACGGCTTTCCGGATCTTTATCCGGGATTGCGCTGACCTTCGCGTTGGCATACCCGGTGTTCTGCAGTTCCAGTTCGATCGCCCTGCTGGATGCGAGAACATCGGCACGAGAAAACAGCTTGCCTTTGCGAAGACTGATGTGCTTTGCGAGCGTGGAGCGCCTGATCTCCGGTTGACACGACAGGTTGACGGCACCGATGCGGTACTGCTCGCCTTCATCGACAGTAATTTCCACGTAGATATCGAGCTTGTTTGAATGCAACGATATGCGAGTATCGGTTACTTCAAAATCGAGAAACCCTCGGTTGAAATAAACGGTTCTGATAGCTTCGATATCGCCGGATAGCTTGACCCTGGAGTAGTTATCCCTGGAGCTCCAGAACTCGTACCATCTGGTAGTCCCGGACTCAATGCTGTCGAACAACTCCTGGTCCGTTATCCTGCGGTTACCCATGATACTGAATCGCCTGATCTTGGAAACATCCCCTTCATCCACGGTAATTTCCAGTTGCACCTGGTTCCCGGGAAGTTCACGAACCATGGCGCCGATGCGCACATTGAAATTACCCAAAGCCTGATACTGCTCGGTCAGACCCTGGGTCAGCAACTCGAGGAAATGCCGATTGAAAACCTGTCCGACCGAAATGCCGGCCTGGTCAAGCACTTCTGTCAATTGTTCGTCAGTAATATCCTTGTTGCCGGCAAACACGATGCTGGCGATTCCGGGGCGTTCGCTTACGGTAAACACCACTGCATCTTCTTCCAGCGTAACATAGACATCTTCAAAATACCCGGTTTGGTAGAGTGCCTTGATCCAGGACGATGACTGCGCCGTATCAACGCGGTCGCCGACCACGATCGGCAAATCTGAAAACACGGTGCCACGACTGATCTTGTCGAGTCCCTTGACACGAATGTCGCGAACAACGAATTCATCGGCATACAGCACCAGAGGCGACACCAGCAGCAAAACAAACAGGCCTCGCGACAACATCAGTTGATCAAACGATGAATGTCGTTATACAACGCCACGGACAGCAAACAACCAAGCAGGAAAATCCCCAGATATTGACCGAGCACCTGTCCTCGCACCGATACGGGCGAGCCTTTGACAAATTCGATCAGGTAGTAGAGCAGGTGTCCTCCGTCGAGTAGCGGTATCGGCAACAGGTTTAGAATGCCGATGCTGATGCTGAGTAGAGCGAGCAGTCCCAGAAAGCTACCTGCCCCCTGGAGCAAAGACGCTCCGGCGTATTCAGCGATGCCCACCGGCCCGCTGATGTGCTCCAGCGACGCGTTACCCAGCAACAGTTGCCGCATGACCCTGAGGGTCAAAATCGTCACTTCCCACGTTTTTTCAAAGGCCAGGCCCAGCGATTGCAACATCCCGTAACTGGTAAACGCCCGATGGCGCGCGATAAGCTCGGGGGACGGTGGCTGAGGTAAAACGCCCATGTACCCGATGATCCTCCCATCGCGCTGGATTTCACCGATGGAAACGGTCTTCTCCAGGTAATCCCCATCTCTGACAAACCCGACAGTGATATCCTGCCCAGGGAAAGCCACAACCGTCTGCACCAACGATGACCAGCTTTCCACTTCTTCCCCAGCCAACGAGACCACGCGATCACCGGTGCGTAAGCCCGCCTGGTCTGCTCCGGCATCCGGCACCGTTTCCCCAATGATGGCATCCAGGTCCAAAACTTTAGGTGAAATACCAAGTTGCTTTAACAAATCATTGCTTTTCAACATTTTTATGTGATCTATATTGAACCAGAGGTCGATCTCCCTGCTTTCATTGCGAACCACTGTCATAGTAAATTCACGCTCCTCAAAACCGGCATCCAGCAGACCAAGCAAAGTCTGCTGCCAACTGTGCACTTCCTTGCCTGCAACTGCAATGAAACGGTCGTCAGGGAGAACCCCCGACTTTTCAGCGACACTTCCCGGCAGAACCTCTCCAACGATCGGCTTAACGCCCGATACACCGACGATGAACATGAAGTAATACAGAATCAGCGCCAGAATGAAGTTAAACACCGGGCCGGCGGCTACGATCGCCGTTTTTATCCCAAGAGGTTGGCGATTGAACGCGTAGCCGAGTTCTTCAGGGGCGACGGGGCCTTCCTGCTCATCGAGCATTTTTACATAACCGCCCAGCGGGATCATTGCAATGACGTATTCGGTGCCGTCGCCTCCCGACCTGGACCACAGCGGCTTACCAAAACCGATCGAATATCTAAGCACCTTGACGCCGAAACGGCGCGCTACCCAGAAATGACCAAATTCATGAAAGGAAACGATAATGCCGATCGCCAGCAGAAAAGCAAAAATACTAACGGCTAAAGTCACCGCAGGAACCTCCTCAATGTAACCATCTGTCTATCATATTGTAGAGTCGGGTAAATCGGTCTGCACAAGTGCGTGCGCAATTTCGCGCGCCTTCGCATCAGCGGCAATCACCTCCTCGATGCTCACCACAGGTGCGGCGTTGGTTTGATCGACGACCGTCTGCACCAAGGGGACGATGCGATCGTAGCGCAGCCGTTCATCCATAAAGGCCTCGACCGCCACTTCGTTGGCGGCATTCAATGCGATGACCGCGGTGTCGCCCGCCTGAATACACCGATAAGCCAATGCCACGGAAGGAAATTTTTGATGATCGACTGCACGCAACTGCAAATCGCCACAGCGTCTGATATCCAGGGTGTCGACACCGCTGCTGATGCGTGCGGGCCAGGCCAGCGCATAAGAAATCGGCACTCGCATATCGGGACGTGACATCTGAGCCACAACACTGCCGTCTTTGAATGCGACCATCGCGTGCAGCACGCTTTGCGGATGTATGATCACTTCGACCTTTTCCGGAGGCAGGCCAAACAGCCAGCAAGCTTCAATTACTTCGAGCCCCTTGTTCATCATCGTTGCCGAATCCACTGAAATTTTATTCCCCATGTCCCAGTTGGGATGCGCGCAGGCTTGTGCGGGTGTAACCGTTGCCAGGGAATGGATCGGCGTGTCCAAAAACGGTCCCCCGGACGCGGTTAGTATAATCTTCTCGACTTCGGCCGGTTGTGCATGCCATAAACACTGAAAGACAGCATTATGCTCGCTGTCAACAGGTAGCAAAACAGCCCCCGATTCTTCGACCGAACGCATCAATAAAGCGCCTGCCATAACCAGTGCTTCCTTGTTTGCCAGCAAGACTCGCTTGCCGGCGCGCACTGCCGCCAGCGTAGAAGCCAGTCCTGCCGATCCTGAAATACCCGCAAGGACGGTATCGCAACATTCGGCTGCAGCCACGCGCTCAAGCGCTTCGGTGCCTGCCATAAGCTTTGTATGCTCCGGTGGAATAAGCACTTTCGCTGCGTCCAGTTGGGCCGGGTCTGCAACCACCGCGTAGTCCGGCCGAAAGCGGGCACATTGCGTAGCCAGCAATTGGATATTGCGCTGCGCGGTCAACGCAAAAATACGGTAGTAATCGGCGTGGTGCGCGATTACTTCGAGCGCGCTCACACCGACACTGCCGGTCGAACCGAGAACTGTAATCGTGCGCTTTTCCATGCCCGTGAATGTGGCCCAGGAAAATCCTACGAAGGCATTATGAACAGAAACACCGGCGCTGCCGCCAGTGTGCTGTCGGCACGATCAAGAACGCCGCCGTGCCCCGGCAATAGTCTGCCGCTGTCCTTTCGCCGCGCGATACGTTTCAACATGCTACAGCCCAGATCTCCGACAACGCCGACCATCACTGTGAACAAGCTGACCAGAGCGAGATCCAGTATGCCCAGCCAGGACTCCTCCATCGAAGAGCCCCCCCAGCAACGCGACCAGCGCGGCGCAGACCAACCCTGCGTACAAACCGGCCACGCTTTTACCGGGACTCAATTCCGGCACAAGCTTTCTTTTTCCCCAACGACGCCCCACGTAGTACGCCGCAATATCCGACGCGGATACCAGGAGCAAGAGATAAAATAAATCGACCGCGTCCAACCGCGTGATCGCGAGCCAGGCTCCCGACAACACCAGGATCCCCCCGACACTGAAGTACCGACGCAACCAGGTGGTTTCGTGCCAGGCAGGACGATGAGCTGCAATCAAGAAAAATACCCCGGCCCACCAAACCACCGCCGCATACAGGAAAAAATCGAGGATGGGTACGGCACCGAAGAAGCGGAAGAACCACAAAGCCAGCAGCAATGCGACGATGCCGAGAAAAAACGGACGGCGCGCAGCAAGCAGGTTGCTCCATTCCCATGCAGCCAACATCGCCGCGAGAGCAAAAACCAGCCCCATCCAAACACGGTCAAGAAAAAAAACGGCAGTGACGATTGCAATCGACAACGCAACACCGGTGATGAGCCGAGGGTGCTCGCTGACGCTAAACGTGCCTGCGCTCACCGGGTGTCCTGCGATGCGAAGCCCTGTACCTGAGCCGAAGTCAATCCAAAGCGGCGTTCACGCTGTGCATACCAGTTTAGTGCGGCCTTGTATTCTTGCCTGGTGAAATCGGGCCATAGGGTATCGGTGAAATACAACTCGGCGTAAGCGCTTTGCCACAGCAAAAAATTGCTTAGCCGGTGCTCTCCACCCGTGCGAATGAGTAAGTCAACGTCTCCGATACCCAGGTAGTCCGGGAGCAAGCGCTCGATCGAGGCGGCTTGCATGTCGGCATCCAGGGCACCGCTTGCAACCGCCTTGGACACGGCATCACAGAGGTTCCAGCGGCCACTGTAATTGACCGCCACATTCAACTGTAATTGCTCGAGACCCGCGGTTTGCGACTCAGCTTCTCGCATGGATTCGCGCAAGCTGTTTTCAAAGAACGAAATATCCCCAAAAAACCTGATCCGCACGCCGTTTGCGAGCAATTCATCCACTGCCTCACGCAGGGAATCCGTAAACAGCTTGGTCAACTCCTCTATCTCGGTGCTGGGGCGTTGCCTGTTCTCGGTGCTGAAGGCAAACAAGGTCAGGGTGGAAATATGCTCTTCGGCACTCGCCCACACGATCTGCTTGGCTACTTCGCCTCCACGGTAATGGCCGAAAGTCCTGCTTTTACCAAACCGATTCGCCCATCGGCCATTCCCGTCCATAATCACCGCAACGTGCCCGAGCGAACGGTTATCCATACGAAATTTCTTCTCCTGCCCAGGGTCGTCCATGTGTCATGAGCCTGCAGAAACTAAACGGACATGAGGTCCTTTTCCTTGCTCGCAAGTACTTTATCAACCGTAGCTATATAATGATCTGTGAGTTGTTGTATTTTCTTCCCAACATTTTTTTCCTCATCCTGCGATATCTCCCCTGCTTTCAGAGCGTCCTTTAGCCGCTGATTGGCTTCCCGGCGGGAGTTTCTGAGAGAAACCCTGGTTTTTTCCCCGTATTGGCGGACCACTTTGACCAGATCCCTGCGCCGCTCTTCGGTCAGCGGAGGCACCGGCACCCTGATCAGGGTGCCGCTTACAGCCGGGTTCAGACCCAGGTTGGCGGCAAGAATCGCTTTCTCTATAACCGGCACGCTAGTCTTGTCCCATACACCGACAGTCAGGGCCGACGCACTTTCCGCAGTAATACTGGCCATCTGGTTCAGCGGCATCCGCGCACCGTATTGTTCGACCATCAGACCGCTGAGCAACTCCGGGTGTGCCCTGCCGGTCCTGATCTTCGCAAACTCACTCATCAGCGCATCAATACTTCGCTTCATTTTGCCGTCGATTTCCTTGTTTAGCTCTTCAAGCATCGGCCTGTTCCTCCGTGACCAGCGTACCCACTTCCTCGCCGCGCACGATTTTGCTAATCTCTCCGGGCTCAAAAATGTTGAAAACTCTCACCGGTATGCCATTCTCACGGCACATCACTATCGCGGTGGCGTCCATTATCTCGAGGTGGTCTGCGAGCACGCGGTCGTAAGACACACGCCGATAAAGTCTGGCTCCTGGGTCCTTCACCGGGTCACTGTCATAAACCCCGTCCACTTTGGTTGCCTTCAATAGCAACTCGGCATCCATTTCGGTCGCGCGCAGACTGGCCGCCGTATCTGTAGTAAAAAAAGGATTACCCGTGCCCGCGCCAAATATGACGATACGTCCCTTCTCAAGATGTCGCAGCGCGCGACGGCGGATATAAACCTCGCAAAAATTGTTCGCCTGCAGGGCTGACATGACACGCACTTCGGCACCCGATTTCTCCAGCGCATCCTGCAATGCCAACGCGTTGACAAGCGTCGCCAGCATTCCCATGTGATCACCGGTTACCCTGTCTATGCCGGAATCGGCAAGGCTCTTTCCACGCACCAGATTACCTCCCCCAACGACTACTGCCAGGGAGATTTTCGAGGACCATGCCGCAATAATCTCGGTGGCGAGATAGGACAGAGCCTGGAGATCCAGTCCCTCGCCGGAGCGGCTCGCGAAAGACTCGCCGCTGAGTTTAAGCACTATACGGCTGTACCGTTTCTGCGCCACTCAAAAACCTGTCTTCATCCAGTAGCGCAGCAACAGACTCTACCGCATCAGTCTGTTTCCGCTGCTTTACGCTGCGCCTTGACTTCCTCCGCAAAGTTCTCTTGCTTCCTCTCGATACCTTCCCCGACTTCAAAGCGATAAAAAGTATTGACCGTAGCATTGTGAGACTTCAGGAGTTTTCCGACCAATTGATCCGTGTCCTTGACAAAAGGCTGGCCCAGCAAAGTCACTTCAGCCAGAAACTTGTTAAACCTGCCCTGCACGATCTTCTCGACAATCTCATCCGGCTTGCCGCTTTGCTGCGCCTGTGCCCGCAGCACGCTTTTTTCTTTTTCTACAACATCCGCGGGAACCTCTTCGGCCGATACGTACAACGGCCTGCTGGCGGCAATATGCAACGCGATATCGCGGGCAAGCACCTCATCACCGCCACTCATGTCTACCAAGACGCCGATAGAGCTGCCGTGCAAATAAATGGATGCGACGTCTCCGTGCAACTTCACATGCTGAAACCGCCGAATCCGGGTGTTCTCGCCTACTTTGGCAACCAGCTTGAGACGTGCTTCCTCAACGCTACTCCCTTGCATCGGCAAAGCGGACAGTGCCTTCAAGTCGGTGGGCGCGTGCTGCAGGATCTCTTGAAGAACCGCTTTGGCAAACTCCAGAAACGGAGCGCTGCGCGCGACGAAATCGGTTTCACAATTGACTTCAAGCAGTGCGCGCCCGATTCCATTGTCGGTGTCTGCCAAAACGACTCCTTCAGCCACCGTACGCCCTGACCTTTCGCTCGCACGCACCTGTCCCGATTGACGCAACAGCTTGATCGCGGTATCCATATCACCCTGCGCCTGTGCAAGAAACTTCTTGCAATCCATTATGCCAACGCCGGTTCTCTCCCGGAGCTCCTTGACCATGGTAGCCGTGATCTGCATGGGCTAATTCTCCTGCGTGTGGTCTTCTTGCGAGGTATCCTCACCTGCATCGGGCAAAGACGCTTCCCCCTTCTCTGCCTCTGCCACACTGCCATCAGCGCTTTCTTGCTTATCTTCCGGATTTTCCTTGACCGCCACAGAAGGCTTCCGCACGCTCAGGTTTTTCATCCTGACCCGGGGCTGTTGTCCGGCAACTGCCGAATCAGGGTCGGACGCTGCTTTTTTGCCGTCTGTGCTCCCGGGGGCAACCTTGATGACACCTTTTACCGCTTCCTTGGCTTCAAGCTCCTCGAGTTCCCTTTCCTTCTCACGCATCTCGATACCCTCGAGAATGGCATCGGCAACCACGGACGTATACAAGTCAACGGCGCGAATCGCGTCGTCGTTACCTGGGATGACATAATCTATCCCCGCGCAAGAGCTGTTCGTATCTACCACTGCCACGATTGGAATTCCCAACTTGAGCGCTTCACTGACCGCGATCTTCTCATGATTCACATCGACGATAAACAAGGCCTCGGGTAACCGCACCATGTCCTTGATACCCCTGAGGTTTCTTCCCAGCTTGATGACCTCGCGGGAACGGTTCAGAAGCTGTTTTTTGCTCATTCCCGGCGCTGGCTCGCCCGACTGCTGTTCTTGCAGCTTGGTATAGCGCTTGACCGACAACCTGATCGTTTTGAAATTGGTCATCATGCCGCCGAGCCAGCGGTGGTTGACATAAGGCATCTGGCAACGCTCGGCATTCTTCTCGATCGACTCCCTGGCAGCACGCTTGGTGCCAACAAACATCACCTTGCCACCCGAGGCTCCCAACGACTTGAGGTAGCCCAGTGCCGAGTTGAGCATCGGCAATGTCGTATCCAGGTTAATGATGTGGATTTTGTTGCGTTCCCCATAGATGTAAGGAGCCATCTCCGGGTTCCAGAACCGTGACTGGTGCCCAAAATGGACACCCGCTTCAAACATTTGGCGAATACCGAGTTGAGGCATTCAAATCTCCTGTGCAAACAAGGGTTACAACATTCCCGCCGAGCGCAACTTCGCGACACCCAATGGGTGAGTTTACGTTGCGCGACCGGTCCTGTGCAGTTTCCCGATCAACATAACAACCGCAACATCCACTCAATGCCAAGCATAGGGAAACAAGCGCTGAGGTGGCAATATAGCAAAGCCCCTGCGGCATGTCCAGAAATGGATCCTGCGATGATTCGTACAGCAATCGCTTTCACCCAGGCGGGAGCGATCAATTGGCGTATTGTCCCTATCGAACAAGCATCTTTATCCCGTTCTCAAAAAATAGCAGAGCCGGTCGATGTCTGCAGATGTCTGCAATTTTTCTTGTTGCAATCCACATAGAGCGTCAACCTGCGGTTGACTTTGCTGCCGGATGTCGGAAACCCCTTGCTTTCGGCCGCTTCACGCAGGTAGCGTTCGATCCTGCTTTCCTGGAATTCGACGATCCTGCCGCATCGAACGCACAGCATGTGATCGTGCTGCTCTCCACGGTCGAGTTCGTAAACGGCTGTTCCGTGATTGAAGTGGTGGCGGATCACCAGCCCGGCCATCTCGAACTGTGTAAGGACGCGATACACTGTCGCGAGGCCAATTTCTTCCCCATCCGTCAGTATCTGTTTGTATAGATCTTCGGCAGTTACATGCCGCAGAGTGGTTTTTTCCAGCAATTCGAGAATTTTCATCCGATACGGGATCGGATGCATGAAGAACGTACCAGGACAAAAAATCAGTGCTGCTCAACGGGAATCTATGCCGAAATTACAAATCGGTGAAATTTCCGGGTTAGGCTTGCCTCGTTTGTCCCATATGTGGTGGACTCATCGATGCTTCGGCATGTTCTATAATTGCCTTGCTATAAGCTGAGAGCTTTCGCCTCCGCAAGTCTGCCTGACCAATGAAGCAACAAGCTGCCCCTACTCCGGCAAGGTCGCACCTGATCAAAAGCCCGGATGAGATCGAGAAAATGCGCGCGGCGGGTAAAGCGGCCGCGCAGGTCCTGGAAATGATCGCCGGGCATGTAGCCATCGGGGTCACCACCGAAAAGCTGGACCAGATCTGCGAAGACTATATTGTCGAGGAACTCGGCTGTATCGCGGCGCCAAAAAACTACCGCGGCTTTCCCAAGTCCATCTGCACTTCGTTAAACCATCAGGTCTGTCATGGCATCCCTGGCGAGCGCGTGTTGAAAAACGGCGACATACTGAACATTGATGTCACCGTCATCAAGGATGGCTATCACGGTGATTCAAGCTACATGTTTCTACTCGGCAAACCGAGCGTACAGGCGACGCGTCTGGTCAGAACCGCTTATCAAGCAATGTGCATCGGTATCGCCACCGTCAAGCCTGGCAGGAAGCTTGGCGACGTAGGCCATGCGATACAGCAATTCGCTGAAAAGGAACGCTACAGCGTCGTGCGCGAATACTGCGGCCATGGCATCGGGCGCAATTTCCATGAAGAGCCACAGGTGCTGCATTACGGGAAACCCGATACCGGACTCGAGTTGCTACCCGGCATGGTTTTCACTATCGAGCCCATGATCAACGCCGGCAAACGCCACGTCAATCTACTGCCCGATGGCTGGACCGTGGTCACCAGAGATCACTCGCTGTCGGCGCAGTGGGAGCACACGATACTGGTTACCGACACGGGACATGAAATCCTCACCCTGCGTTCCGACGAACCATCTTCCCAGGCAGGAGATGAAAGCTCCCGCAGGATCCCCGAGGCATCCCGCTAGCCAATCATCCGCACCGCGATGAAACGATGAACAAACGCCTCGGGTTGTTACGCCCTTACCCTTTCGAACGGCTGCGGCGGCTACTTGCCGACGTGTCTCCGGCGGATCTCGCCCCGATCAGGCTATCGATCGGAGAGCCGCAACAGACCCCTCTTCCGGCCGCATTGCACAGCATCTCCCGCCATGCGGAAAAATTTGGCCGTTACCCGACGACACGCGGCGAAGTTGCGCTGAGAGAAGCCTGCCTCGAGTGGCTGTGCCAGCGGTTTGACCTGCGGCAGGCCAGCCTGGATCCGGAACGCCATATATTGCCGCTCAACGGCTCTCGCGAAGGGCTTTTCTCTATCGGACAATGCTTGATCGACGCCACCGAGACCCCGCTGGCCATCCTGCCCAATCCTTTCTACCAGATTTACGAGGGTGCCGCGCTGTTAGGCGGTGCCGAGCCTTATTACCTGAATTGTCTGGAGCGCAATGGGTTTATTCCTGCGTTCGACGAACTGCCCACGGCTCTCTGGCAACGCTGCCAACTGCTTTACCTGTGCTCGCCGGACAATCCCAGCGGCACAGTCCTGCCACAGGCGACGTTGCAAAGCCTGATCGAACGCGCGCACCGGTTTGATTTCAACATCGTCTGCGACGAATGCTACAGCGAGATCTACCACGATGAAACAACCCCACCGCAAGGACTGCTCGCGGCGGCCCAGGCAATGGGCAATACCGATTACTCACGATGCCTGGCCTTCTATAGCCTGTCGAAACGCTCCAATTTGCCTGGATTGCGTTCCGGTTTCGTCGCCGGCGATGAAAAACTGCTCGGGCAATTCTTCGCTTACCGCACCTATCACGGCTGTTCGATGCCATTGCCCGTACAACAAGCCAGCATCGCCGCCTGGCGCGACGAACAGCACGTCGCTGAAAGCCGGAGCTTGTACAACCGGAAGATGCAGCGGTTTATTCAAATCCTCGGTGATAAAATGCAGTTGCGGATGCCCGAAGCGGGGTTTTACCTGTGGCCCGACATTGCAGTCGACAGCGAACGTTTTTCGCGATCTCTGTACGAGCAGCAGAACGTCGAGGTTCTGCCAGGCAGGTACCTGGCGCGGGAATCCGGCGGTATCAATCCAGGGGCAAGCCGGGTACGTATCGCACTGGTTGCACCCACTGAGTCGTGCGCGGCAGCGGCTCACAGGATGTGTGATTTTTTAGACGGCTTCAACAGGTAGGACGATGCAGGATCTGATTCCCATCATTGAACAAGCATTCGAGCAGCGACGGACCTTGTCTGCAACCAACGCGCCACAGGAAGTCAGGCAGGCGGTTGCGCACTGTCTCGAGGGGCTTGATTCGGGCAGGTTCCGCGTTGCCGAAAAACAAAACGGCAAATGGCACACCAACCAGTGGCTCAAACAAGCGGTGCTGCTGGCTTTCATCCTGAATGACAACCGCTTGATCGACGCCGGCTATACCCGGTTTTACGACAAGGTTCCGCTGAAATACGCCAACGTAGACGCGGAGGATTGCGAGTCGAACGGTGTCCGGATCGTGCCGGCGGCGATCGCGCGTTACGGCTCCTACCAGGCCCCCGGCGTAGTGATGATGCCTTGCTATATCAATATCGGCGCGTATGTCGGCTCCGACACCATGGTCGATACCTGGGCGACGGTCGGTTCCTGTGCGCAGATCGGCAAGAACGTGCATCTGTCCGGCGGCGTAGGTATCGGCGGCGTTCTCGAGCCCCTGCAGGCGGCGCCGACCATCATAGAAGACAACTGCTTCATCGGTGCTCGCTCGGAAATCGTCGAAGGTGTGATCGTAGAAACAGGAGCGGTGATTTCGATGGGCGTTTATATCGGCCAAAGCACGCGGATATTCAACCGTGAAAGCGGAGAGGTCACTTATGGGAGAATCCCCGCGGGAGCGGTTGTCGTGCCGGGGAGCCTGCCGGCGAAGGATGGAACCTACAGCCTCTATTGCGCGGTAATCGTCAAACAGGTCGATGAAAAAACCCGCAGCAAAGTCGGCATCAATGAGCTGCTTCGGCAAACCAACCACGCCTAGCGCACTGATCGATGATCCGCTGGCTCTGGCCAAAGAGCTGATCGCTCGGCGCTCGGTAACCCCCGACGACGCGGGTTGCCAGCAACTGATCGCGAGCCGCTTGATCCCCTTTGGTTTCGCGGCCGAGTACTTCCCTCGCGAGAACGTCACCAACCTCTGGCTGCGGCGAGGCAATACCGAGCCACTGCTGGTATTTGCGGGGCATGTGGATGTGGTGCCGCCGGGAGATGAAACGGCGTGGCAATCGCCACCGTTTGTACCGACCGAAAGAAACGGGTTGCTTTACGGACGCGGCAGCGCCGACATGAAAGGCAGCGTCGCGGCGATGGCCATCGCTTGCCGACGCTTTGCCGAAGCGCATCCTGACCATCGCGGGTCGCTCGCGCTGCTGTTGACCAGCGACGAAGAAGGAGAGGCAGTGAATGGCACTCGCTACATTGTCGATCAACTCGAGCAGCGAGGAGACAAAATCGACTGGTGCGTCATCGGTGAGCCTTCATCCGAAACCACGCTCGGCGATACGCTTAAACATGGGAGGCGCGGGTCCCTGACGGGCGAATTGACGCTGGAAGGCAAGCAAGGACACGTTGCATATCCGCAACACGCACTGAACCCGATCCATGCTTTTGCACCCGTCCTGCAGGCACTGTGCAACGAAGTCTGGGATGGTGGCAACCAGGACTTCCCGCCGACGACTTTTCAGATCGCCAGCATTCATGCCGGCGTCGGCGCCAATAACGTGATACCCGCCACCCTCGAGCTGTGCTTCAATTTTCGTTTCTCGACCGAAAGCAGCGAAGCTTCCTTGCGCGACCGCGTCGAGCAGATACTACGCATGAACGAAGTCGGTTACACGATCGAATGGCATTTGTCCGGCCAGCCGTTTCTGACCGCGAGCAATGCGCCTTTGGTCAGGAGCACCCAGGAAGCGAGCTTGGAAATTGTCGGCATACAGCCGCGCTGCTCAACGGCAGGCGGCACCTCGGACGGACGTTTCATCGCGAAAACAGGCACCGAAGTTGTTGAAATAGGGCCAGTGAACGAGAGTATCCACAAGCTCGACGAGCATGTGAAAGTAGCAGACCTGGAACCGCTCGCGCGAATATATCAGCGGATCATGGAAAAGCTGCTTGCCTGAAACAAGCCCGCGCGATCAAGCCTGCTCAAGCTCCCATTGCTCCCGGAAACGCTGCAGATGCTCGAGGTTCGAGTGCGTCAGGGTGTCTGCGACGCGCCGACACGCCTCCCGATATTCCTGGTCGCTCAGTTCCCCGCGCATCAACTGAAATCTTAGATAAACCAGGTACGTGTTCAGTGCGTCTGTTTCACAGTAGTTTCTGATCCTGGCAATGTCGCCCTGCAGATAGGTCTCCCATACATCGCTGCCGTGCATGTCCTGTTTACCCGGAAAACCCAGCATCTTTGCCACCTCATCGAGCGGTGCCGCGGCGCGCAACTGGAACCCCGCCAATATATCCATCAGATCGATGTGCCGCCAGTGAAAGCGTCCCAGGTAGCTGTTATAGCGGAAAGCCCGGTTGCGCTCGCCAATTTCCCAGTAAACCGGCGAGGCAACGCCGTGCAGCAAAGCCCGGTAGTGCATCACCGGCAGATCGAACCCGGAGCCGTTCCAGCTCACCAGCTCAGGAACAAACTTCTCGATCCCGCGGAAAAAATGCTCGATCAAATCTCGCTCGCTTGAATCGGTATCGCCCAGGGACCACACCCTGACCTGGTTCGGTTCGGCCAACACGACCGACACGGCAACGATCCGGTGCAGGTGGTGAGGCAAAAACTCCCTGCCCGTCTTTTGGCTTTGCAGATGACACATTGCAGTTGCAACGTCCTTGTCGGAGACCTCGGTAAAATCGTGCAGACGCCTGCCGCTGTCCGTGTCCGGCACGGTCTCGGTATCGAATACCAGGATTGTCACGTAGGAAATATGCCCGTCGATATGTAGCGGTCACCACGATCACACACGATCGCGACGATCACCGCGTCACTGACCTCCATTGCGACCCTCAGCGCAACGCTCACGCAGCCACCCGACGAGATCCCACAGAAAATACCTTCCTGCCTGGCCAGCGCGTGCATCATGCGTTCGGCTTCCTGCTGGCTGACTTGCAGGTCTCGGTCCACTTTTTCGGGATCGAAGATCTTCGGCAGGTAACCTTCGGGCCAACGCCGGATACCGGGAATTTTCGAACCCTCTTCCGGTGTAACGCCGATGATCTCAATCTCCGGGTTTTGTTGCTTGAGGAATGAGCCGGCCCCCATAATCGTGCCGGTAGTTCCCATCGAACTGACAAAATGAGTCACGGTGCCGCCGGTGTCGCGCCAGATCTCCGGTCCGGTGCCCGTGTAATGCGCCTGAGAGTTATCCTTGTTGGCAAACTGATCGAGCACCCTGCCCTTGCCTTCGGCCTGCATTTGCAGCGCGAGATCACGCGCGCCCTCCATACCCGCTTCCGCCGATACCAATATAATCTCGGCACCGAACGCCTTCATCGTCGCCCGCCGTTCAGCACTCATGTTCTCCGGCATGATCAACGTCATCCGGTATCCTTTGATCGCTGCAGCCATCGCCAAGGCGATGCCGGTATTGCCACTCGTCGCTTCGATCAACTGGTCGCCCGGCTTGAGCTCGCCACGCTGCTCCGCGCGCACGATCATGTTCATTGCAGGGCGATCTTTGACCGAGCCGGCAGGATTGTTGCCTTCGAGCTTGACCAGTACGTGATTGTCCCCCGGGTACAGCCTTTGCAAACGCACCAGCGGGGTGTTGCCAACGGTATCCGCAAGGGTTGGATAGTTCATATCACCCATTCTGCACAAAAACGATTGCCTGTGCGACCGCGTAATGGCGTTCATCGGAAATACTCAGCAAGGTTCTGCACCGCTCATTGGGGCATGGCAACAAGCCCTGTGGCAATATCACCTCCGGCTTGCCAAGCCGATCGTGATCGATTTGAATCCTGCACGCGTATGCCCCCCCTGTAAATCCAAGCCCCAAGGCTTTGACCACCGCTTCCTTCGCCGCGAACCGCCGGGCAAGAAACCTCGCCGGGTGTCTGCTTTTTCCGTAACTGCAATACTCCCGTGGATGCAACAGCTTCCGGAAGAAACGCCCCGGGTGGTGCCGCAGCACGGCGGCAACTCTCTCCAGGCTAACGATATCGACGCCGATTCCCAGGATATCGCTCATGGTAACCCACGCATCGCCTGTTTCATCGCCGTAACTGCCTTGGCCAGCCCCATGAAAATGGCATCGGCGATGATCGAGTGACCAATATTCAGTTCGTTGATTTCTTCTATCTCGGCGATCGCGCGCACGTTGGCACGCTGTAAACCATGACCGGCATTGACCGTCAAACCACGTGACGTAGCGTAGCGCGCCATTGCAGCAATACGCGCCAACTCGTTTGCCATGTGATCGCCGACCGCGTTGGCATATTGTCCGGTATGCAATTCGACCGCAGCGGCGCCTGTCTCGACCGCAGCGTCTATCATGTCTTTTTCCGGTTCAATGAACAATGAGACCTTGATTCCTTCTGTGGCCAGTTTATCGCAAATACCCCCGACGCGCTCTAAACAGGCAGCGACGTCGAGTCCTCCCTCGGTGGTCAACTCTTCGCGTTTCTCCGGTACGATGCAACAAAAGCGGGGCTTCACGGCGCATGCGATCTCCACCATCTCATCGGTCGCCGCAATTTCAAGATTCAGCGTTTTTGTCACGGCTTTACGCGCGGCATAGACGTCTTTGTCCTGGATATGACGACGGTCTTCGCGCAGATGAATCGTGATGCCATCGGCTCCCGCGCCTTCGGCGACATGAATCGCCCGCGCAATATCCGGATACGAAGTGCCACGCGCTTCACGCACCGTAGCCACGTGATCCAGGTTGACCCCCAGCCTGACTTTATCCATCGCGAAACAACGGCATCGACACAAGGCCTCCTCTTACGTGATCTCCCGCAAGTAGCGGAAGACCGAGCGAGTATGTATTTTACGGTCTTTTAAGTGATAGTTGATGACAGCACGCAAGAGTTGTTTTGCTTCGCGCAAAGTACGAGAATCGCTGTCCTGCAGGCCTTGACCGAGGTTCAACAAAGTGCTGCCCAGGCAAAGCAGTTGCCCTGATCCTGCCTGGCCGCATCGCCTCGGCCCTTGACCTGGCGTGTATTGATACAGCGCATCTGCAATCAACGGCTCGCAGGTGACGTGATCGTGTTCAAGCTGCAAGCCATTCCCGGTCACTTCCAGGATCCGCAATTCGAAATTGCGCAACACGGGTTCATAATCCATCTGCCCGGCGATCTCGGAAAGAACCGTCACATAGCACTCGAACAGACGGCGCGATCTCACGCGCGTCGGCACCAGAAGGAAGATCAACTCGTTGATATACATACCGATCATTTGGTCTTCTGGTGCGGTCAAAACCGCTTTACCCTGAGGGTCGAAATCCCGCAGATTCAGCAATTCACTACGGCCGGAGCACCACACCAAGGCTGGAATAAAAGGTTGCATGTTCTTGCCGATCGTCTTCGACGACTGTCTGGCAACCGCTGTGATCCGTCCATGCCCCGCAGTAAAAAATTCCACGAGGCTGGTCGTTTCCTGGTAAGGCCTGCGATGCAGTATGTAAGCGGGCTCCTTGTCGAAAACGATCACTGCATCTCTCCGTCGCTCGAATAGGACTCAATCACTACCGGGTCGCGTTGCCATGTGCTTTTTGTCTTGACCAGTAATTTCAAAAACACACGCTTGCCAAGCAAACCTTCGATACTGTGCCGAGCATGGGTACCCACCCGTTTCAAGCGGTCTCCCGCGTGCCCGATTACGATCCCACGCTGACGTTCTTTCTCGATATAAATTATGGCCAGCAGATACGCCATAGACTCGCGCTCTTCAAAGCGCTCTATCTCGACGTGCAGCGTGTATGGCAGTTCCTGGTGTAACTCCAGTATCAACCGCTCCCGTATCAGTTCGGCAGCGATGAAGCGTTCACTACGGTCCGAAAGTTGATCCTCGGGAAAGAGAAAGTCCCTGGGAGGGAGGTGTGCACCCAGCGCTTGAATAAATCGGTCGAAGCCTTTGTCCCGTAAAGCCGACAACGGAAAGATTTCATCGAATGCGTGGTGTTTCGAGACAGTCTCGATGACCTTCAGCAATTGAAGCCTGCCGCGTGCGAAGTCGATTTTATTCAGCACCAGAAACGTGGGCTTGTTGCTGTCTTTCACCGCCTTGAGCAGCATTTCGTCCTGGGGCAACCATTGGTTGAACACGACCATCATCACGATCACATCGACGCTATGTAGCGCGCGTAGCGCGTTTTTATTCAAAATTCGATTCAGTGAACGCGATGCCCCGGAGTGCAACCCCGGGGTATCGACGAAAACCATTTGCTGCTGCCCCTGCGTAAGTACCCCACGCATGTTGTAGCGTGTAGTCTGCGGTTTGTGGGTTACGGGAGAAAGATGCGCGCCGATCAGGCGATTAAACAGGGTGGATTTACCAACGTTCGGGCGCCCTGCCAAAGCAATGAATCCACAGTGGCGGATATCGGCCAGGGCGATTTTATCGGTCACGACAAACCAGTAGCTTTTCCAGCATGGCGGAGGCGGCCTGTTGTTCGGCTTTGCGCCTGGAAGTCGCTTCTCCGCGCGAACGCATGTCCGGTTCGACTAACGTGCACTCCACCTGGAAATGCCCTTCGCAGACCTCTTCCAACACGTTATAAGCAGGTAAAGCCAGCCCTTTCTTCTGCAGATATTCCTGTAGTCTGGTCTTGGCATCTTTGAGACTGCCCCGCGGAAGGTTCGCCAGCGTATCGAGGAATACTTCCCGGACAAATTCTTCGGTCCTGTCAATACCACGCAGCAGATACAGAGCACCGATCACCGCCTCGAGCGTATCCGCCAGCAAGGCTTCCCGCCAGAGACCACCAGAGGCAGACGATTCACCACCGCCGACGACGATCAAAGGTGGCACATCGATTTCTTTCGCGACTTTGGCCAGGGTCTCTTTTCTCACCAGGTGTGCACGCAACCTGGTCAGTTCTCCCTCGTCAAGAGACGGAAATTCGGAATAAATCAACCGGGAAATCAAAAGCCCCAGCACCGCGTCACCCAGAAATTCAATACGCTCGTTATGAACAGCGGCGGCGCTGCGGTGGGTCAGTGCCTGACGCATCAGCGATTCTCCAAGCAACTCACGACCGAAGATAGAGCGCAGGTTACGCGGCATCCGCCTCTTCGCCCGTCAGATGTGTATCCCGATTCGGGACAGATCAATGCCTTCATCCCAGTTCCAGTGCATCCACACCAGGCTGGCACGCCCGACCAGGTTGCCTCTTGGCACGAACCCCCATACCCGGCTGTCGTTGCTGTTATCACGGTTGTCACCCATGACAAAGTAACTATCGGCGGGCACTTGCCAGCTACCTTCGAGGGCAGCACTGCCCTGATGCAACACAACCGTGTAGTCGGCATCGTCAAGACGCTCGTGCACAAAGCGCAGGCCTTCTCGTTGCAAAGAACGGTCTTCCTCCACGATGTCCATGTCGACGAGGTTGCCGTTGATACTCAGTTGCTTGTTGTAATAGGCGACACGATCCCCCGGCAGCCCGACCAGCCGCTTGATAAAGTTCTGGGAAGGATTATCCGGGAAGCGGAAGACCACCACGTCACCCCGGTCGGGTTCATCGACCCTGGACAGGGTCGTATAAAAAACCGGCAAACGCAGCCCGTAAGAGAATTTGTTCACCAGGATAAAATCGCCGATTTGCAGCGTCGGCAACATGGAACCCGAAGGAATACGAAACGGCTCAAAAAAGAAGGACCGGAACAACAGTACGATCAGCAACACCGGAAAAAAAGAACGCGATAACTCGACCCACCATACGCTACGCAAACCTGGTTGGCCTCTGCCACGGCGCAAGCCATGCATCAACGCTATCAAGCCGGTCAAAAGCGTAGCGATAACCAGAAAAAACTCCAGGTTGAACGTCATTATTTTTGCCTTGGGCCCAAGACAGCAGGAGTGTGTGCGAGGTTCAACTCTGGTCGGCCAGACTTTGGTCGAGTCGACGCAGACCTTGGTCGGGGCGAGAGGATTCGAACCTCCGACCACCGCAACCCCATTGCGGTGCGCTACCAGACTGCGCCACGCCCCGTCTGCAAACAATACAACACATTCCGATAAAAACTTGCAGGCCGACCATCATGTTGACTTATTTTCCCAGCAGCGCCAACACTTTTTCAAGATCGGCCCTCATCTGGGAGATTAACTGCTTGCTGTAGGCTCGTTCGGTTTTGCTTCCACCCTGCGAAATCTGCTTCCTGGCACCGCTGATGGTATATCCTTGATTGTGAAGCAAATCATCAATCTGTCGAATCAGGTAAATGTCCTGGCGACGGTAATAGCGGCGCGAGCCACGTCGCTTGGTCGGTTTTAGTTCCGGAAAAACCTTTTCCCAATAGCGCAGCACGTGTTGTTCTATCCCACAAAGACCGCTGACCTCGCCTATTGTGAAGTAATACTTTTCGGGAATTGGCGGAAATTCACTCTTCACCTGCTCTCAAAATTTGTGGTTTGACCCGTTCCCTCAGCTTTTGACTCGGCCGGAACACGACGACCCTGCGGGCAGATACCATCACCTTTTCACCGGTCCTCAGGTTTCGACCCGGGCGAGGGGATTTGTGCCGCAAAACGAAGTTGCCAAAACCCGATAGTTTTACGTCCGTTCCCTCTTCCAGCATCATGCTGATTTCTTCAAAGAACCCGGAGACAAACTCTTTCGCCTCCTGCTTGTTCAAGCCTAGTTCATTGAACAGATTTTCAGCAAGGATCGCTCTGGTAACTGCACTCATCGATTAATTCCTGAACCTGATTTTTAATCTATCTGCCAGCGTGGTCACCACTCTTTCTACCGAATCCGTGCAGACCTGCTCTTCTAGAGTGCTGGAAATACCCTGAAAGATCAACCCCAAGGTTATGCTTTTTCGACCGCTTTCCCTTTTCTTGTCCGCGTAGACGTCAAACAGCACCACTCTTTGCAGTGAACGAATCCCGAGTCGATCGATGCATGCCAGAATATCCGCCGCGTCGATGCCGATCGGCACCCAAAGCGAAATATCACGCCGCACCGAAGGATACCGCGACATTGCAGAAGCCTGCACGGCTTCCAGTGGCATCAGCTTGTCCAGCTCTATTTCAAACAGAAACACATCGCCTGCAACACCCAACTGTTGAGCGATCGTGGGAGAAAGCGCTCCCAGGCAACCGATATCGTTGCCGTCGAGTGCAATGGTGGCAGCCTGGCCGGAATGTAAACCCGGCCGCCGGGAAGCCACGCAGCTCAGTCTCGCCGAGTAACCTGCCAGCAAGGCGTAGAGGTCGCCTTTCACGTCATGGAAATCTATGGCGCGAGACGCCTCACCCCATTGCTCCGGGTATACATCGCCATAAGCAAGGCCACCCAGAACGCTTCGTTCCGATTGCCTGTCAAAGCACTGCCCCAATTCAAAAATCCGCACCCTCTCCTGCTGACGATGGAGATTATGCACCAGCACTTTCAACAGCCCTGGCCATGGCGAGGCACGCATCACCGACGCTGTGGGGGAGATCGGATTTTCGAGTTCCAAAGCAGGCTGCGAGCCGAACCGTGAGGACAGCGCGGGATCGACGAAGCTGTATGTCATCACTTCAAAATAGCCTCGCCCAACCAGACGATCGCGGTAGTCGTCCCGCGGTTTGCGGCCATCCTCGATCCTGCCGTGAACACGATCGGCAACGGCTACCTGATTTCGGCCGATTTTGTCATAGCCATAAAGTCTCCCGACTTCCTCGATCAAGTCTTCTTCAATATCAAGGTCAAACCGGTGCGAAGGCAGCGTGCAACGCCAGCCGCCTCGGCACGAACGCACCTGGCACCCCAGGTGGGTCAGCATCTCCGATATTACGTCTGCCTCGATCTCTATACCCAGGCGGCGCGTTACCAGATCGTGATGCAACGTCACCGGCTGCTTTACCTTCAAAGGCGCAGCAACCGATGCAATCGACTCGAACTCGCCCCCGGCAATCGAATCCAATAATTCGCTTGCACGCTCCATTGCACGTTCCTGCAGTTGTGGGTCAATACCGCGTTCAAAACGTAGCGATGCTTCGGTATGCAGACCATAGGAACGTGCCCTGCCCGCGATTGCCGTCGGCTCAAAGAAAGCACATTCGATCAGAATATTTCGCGTAGTCGATGAGACCGCACTGTCGGCGCCGCCCGCGATCCCTGCCAACGCCAATGGTCGACGGGTGTCGGCAATCAACAGGGTGTGTTCATCCAGTTCAACCTGTCCCTTTCCGATCAGCTCGATGCGTTCCCCCGCCGTTGCATAGCGCACCACCAGTTCGCCTTCAATTTTGTCAAGATCAAATGCATGCAAAGGTTGACCAAGGTCGAGCATGACGTAGTTCATGACATCCACCACCGGATGCAAAGCACGCACCCCGCTACGCCGCAAGCGCTCCTTGAGCCATAGCGGAGTAACGGCGCCGGGGTCAAGACCACGAACTGCGCGGACAAAGTAGCGTGGACACGCCTGCTGCTCCTTGACCTGTACTGAGAGCGTGCCATCCCGCGTCCCCGGGATGGAGCGCTGGCAGGGTATTTCCAAACGATAGCCACGGATCGCCGCGACTTCGCGCGCCAATCCAAGCAAGCTGAAACAGTCGGCTCGGTTAGGCGTCAAATCAAGTTCAAAAACCTTGTCCTCGAGTTTCAGGTACTCGACAATGTCAGTACCGACCACAGCGTCGTCACCGAGATCGAGAACCTCTTCAGGCTCATCCCCGATACCAAGTTTTTCCGCAGAACAGAGTACGTCATCGGCAAATGCCTCGTGCGCATCGCTGGCGCTCGTGCTACATCGCGCCAGCGGCACGCGCATACCTTCACGGAGATTCGGCGCAGTGCAGACCACCTGTAGCAAAGTCTCCTCACCGGTATCCAGCCAACATAATTTCGAGTGTCTGCCGCCCGGATACTTTTCAAGCCGCTGGATCTGTGCAGCCACGACGTCCGGCAGAGGGTTGGCGGCATCGCTTAGCTTTGCCACTTCCAGCCCTGCCATGGTCAAGGATTCCGCAAGCGACTGTGGATCAAGTCTTTTCCCCAGCCACGCTTCGAGCCATGACAGACAAAACTTCATGCGCTATTGCTTGAACTGCTCGAGAAAGCGCAGGTCATTTTCAAAAAACCACCGTACATCGCCGATACCATGGCGCAACATCGCGAGGCGCTCGATCCCCAACCCGAAAGCATAGCCACTCCATTCACAGTTGTCGGAATCGGTTGCGCGCAACACCTTTGGGTGCACCATGCCGCACCCGATTATTTCAAGCCAATTGCCGCGATTGTCGCGGATATCGACTTCAGCGGATGGTTCGGTAAACGGAAAGTACGAAGGCCTGAAGCGAATTCGCAAGCCTCGGTTGTCAAAAAACGATCGAAGGAACACTTCGATGATGGTTTTCAGGTCAGCAAACGAGACGTTCTGATCGACCAGTAGCCCTTCAACCTGGTGAAACATCGGGCTGTGCGTTACGTCCGAATCACAACGGTACACACGCCCCGGAGCAATGATCTTCAGTGGAAAAGAGCGTTTCTCCATCGTCCGGATCTGCACCGGAGAAGTATGCGTGCGCAGTAACCTGCCGTCCCGAAAATAGAACGTGTCGTGCATCGCTCTGGCTGGATGATGCGGAGGGATGTTCAGCGCCGTAAAGTTGTGAAAATCGTCTTCGACCTCTGGCCCCGTGACCACCTCGAATCCTTGACGGGAAAAGAAATCCTGTACTCGGCGCAGGGTCAGTGTCACCGGATGCAGAGCACCATGCTGCTGCCCCCTGCCAGGAAGCGTGACGTCTATTCGCTCGTTGGCGACACGCTGCTGTAGTGCCAGAGAGAGTAGCTCCGGCTCGCGCGCCGCAAATGCCTCCTTCAGAAGCCGCTTGGCCTGGTTCACGGCACGACCCGCTTCCGGGCGCTGCTTCGGCGGTAGATGACCGACGGCAGTAAGGTGTCGTGTCAGGACCCCCTTGCGACCAAGGTAGTGAACGCGTAACGTCTCGAGAGATTCGGTGCTTGCGGAACGAGCTACTTCGTCCAGCGCTTTCTCGACCAGTACCTGCAGCTCATCGCCCATCATACCAACCGATCGTACGTCTCGTGTGCTCTGCGTAAAACTGGCAAAGCCCCGTGCGTGCTGTTACTAAACCTGTTCTACTCTTGGAAATGAGAGGGCAGCTTTCGCTGTTTCAGCGAGTTTGCCAAACACTTCCGGATTATGTACCGCTAAATCAGCCAGTAGCTTGCGGTCCAGTTGAATACCGTGTTTGAACAGGCCATTGATGAACCGGCTGTAAGACAGGCCATACTGTCTTGCGGAAGCGTTGATGCGAGTAATCCACAAGGCGCGCATGGATCGCTTGCGCTGGCGCCGATCGCGATAAGCGTATTGCCCGGCCTTGATGACGGCTTGCTTGGCTACACGAAAAGATTTGCTACGCCGGCCACGGAAACCTTTGGCCTTATCCAGGATTTTTTTATGTCTGGCACGCGTCGTAACGCCGCATTTTACTCTGGACATGAAAAAAACACTCCGGAACCAATCAGGCGTAAGGTAGTAATCTGCTGACCCGAGGACGATCACTCGCGCTAATCAGCGAAGGGGAACGCAAATTGCGCTTGCGTTTGGAACTCTTCGTGGTGAGGATATGCCTGGCGTGAGAATGGCGTTTGCGAAACGCTCCCGAAGCAGTCTTGCTGAAGCGCTTCGCCGCTCCCCGGTTGGTTTTCATTTTTGGCATGGTTGTCTCGCCAATATTTTATTTTTATGCGGTGTCATCACGAGTACAATCTGCCTGCCTTCCTGCTTGGGATGTTGTTCAACAACGCCATAGTCGCATAAATCAGCTTCGACCCGCTCCAACATTTTCAGCCCGCGCTCCTGATAAGCCATTTCCCGTCCCCGGAATCGAACTGTCACTTTCGCCTTGTCGCCATCGCTGAGGAATCGGATCAAACTTTTTAATTTGGTCCGGTAGTCGCCTTCATCGGTACCTGGCCTGAATTTGATTTCTTTTACCTGAATCTGTTTCTGCTTCTTGCGGCTCTGTTGTGCCTTCTTGGCGCGGCCGAACCTGAATTTACCGTAATCCATGACGCGACAGACCGGCGGTTCTGCATCGGGTACCAGCACGACCAGATCAAGGTCGCTTTCGTTCGCTATTTTCCGGGCGTCCTGCAGAGGAACAACCCCATGATTCTTTCCGTCCGCATCAATAAGACGAACCGGATCGGCCGTAATCTCAGCATTGAGGCGATTTCGTTTTACTGTGCGGATAGATACCTCCCGACATCACGATTCACTTTCAGTTCCGGCTTAACACTTTCCAGAAAATCAGAAAGTGCCAGAGAGCCAAGGTCTGCACCGCTGCATTTGCGCACCGCGACCCCGTGATTTCCGACTTCACGTTCACCAACGATCAGTATGTATGGGACACGTAACATTGTATGGGTACGGATTTTATAACCGATCTTCTCGTTTTTCAAGTCTGCAACTGCCCTGAAACCCTGCTTTTTCAGAATCCCGACGAGTTCCTGCACTCGTGTCGCCTGCGCGTCGGTGATGTTCGCAACTACCATCTGCACCGGTGCCAGCCACAGAGGCAAGTGGCCCGCGTAGTGCTCGATAAGAATACCTATGAAGCGCTCGAGTGACCCAAGGATGGCTCGATGAATCATTACCGGAACCTGCCGGGAACCGTCTGCCGCAACGTATTCGGCTCCGAGACTGCCCGGCATGGAAAAATCTACCTGCACCGTGCCACATTGCCATTTGCGCCCGATGGTGTCCTTGAGCGTGAATTCGATCTTCGGACCGTAAAATGCGCCCTCACCCGGATTCAACTGATACTTCAGGCCACAGGCCTCCAGCGCATGTTGCAACGCGGCTTCGGACTTGTCCCAAAAAGTGTCGTCCCCGACCCGCTGGTCGGGACGAGTCGACAAAGCAACCAGTACGTCATTGAAACCGAACTCCCGGTATACCTCGAACGTCATGCGAATCAGCCCCGCAATCTCATCCTGCAATTGACTTTCCTCGCAGAAAACGTGGCCGTCATCCTGGGTGAAACGGCGCGCGCGCATCAAGCCGTGCAACGTCCCCGAAGGTTCGTTGCGGTGAACGATACCGAACTCGGAAATGCGGTACGGCAAGTCACGGTAGCTTTTCAGGCCTTGATTGAAAATCTGTACATGCGCGGGGCAATTCATCGGTTTGATCGCGTAATCACGTTTTTCAGATTTGGTGGAAAAAATCATATCGCCAAATTTGTCCCAATGCCCGGAACGTTGCCACAGGGAACGAGCCAGCATCTGTGGCGTGTGCACTTCCCGGTACCCGCCCCCGGCCACTACGCTACGGACATAATCCTCGATCAATCGATACAGCAGCCATCCGTTCTCGTGCCAGAAAACCATGCCGGGTGCTTCCTGCTGAAAATGAAACAGTTCCATCTGCCTGCCCAGGCGCCGATGGTCACGTTTCTCGGCTTCGGCCAGACGCTCGAGATAAAGATCGAGCTGTTTCCTGTCTGCCCACGCGGTACCGTAAACGCGCTGCAACATTTCATTGCGATGGTCACCTCGCCAGTAAGCACCCGCTACCCGGGTCAATTTGAATGCCCGCAGATGGCGGGTGTTGGGTACGTGCGGGCCGCGGCACATGTCGACATATTCCTCGTGGTGGTATAACGCGATAACCTCATCGTCGGGAATCTCCTGCGCCAGTTGCACTTTGTAGTCCTCGTTGCGGGCACGGAAAACCTCGATCGCCCGCTCGCGGCTGACAACCTCGCGTACCACATCGTAGTCCTTGCGAACCAACTCGTTCATCCGCTGCTCGATCGCAGCGACATCTTTCTGGGTGAATGGACGAGGGGTCGCGATGTCATAGTAAAAACCATTCTCGATGACCGGACCGATCACCATGCGCGCATCCGGGTAAATCTGCTTGACGGCGTGTCCCATAAGGTGGGCAAAGGAATGGCGGATGATGTGCACACCTTCTTCGTCCTTGCCGGTGATAATTCGCAACGAAGCATCGGCATCTATGGTAACGCAGGTGTCGATCAGGCAACCGTTGACTTTGCCGGCAACCATCGCCCGCGCAAGGCCAGGACCGATGGACTCGGCGACCTGCATCACGGTGACCGGTCGCTCAAAGGTTTTTTCCGAACCGTCAGGTAAGGTAATCGTAGGCATGGAAGATCTCAATCACGGTTAGCAAGCCATATACCAAACCGCTTGCCGGAAGTAGTCGACTCGGCGCTGACAGGTTCGCCACCGACCGCACAATATACCGTAAACCTGCCAGGTATTGGTATCCTTGGTCACCAAAGCCCTGCCCGCGAGTAACAACCTCGGTAAAAGGGCTTCCCCGAAGTATAGGCGCGATTGGATTCGAACCAACGACCCCCACCATGTCAAGGTGGTGCTCTAACCAACTGAGCTACGCGCCTGTCGCTAAATCGGAATTATACAAAACCCCTCTGTCGACAAATACCTGCGTCTTGATCTCCTTGATTTCATCTCGCAAACGTGCCGCGTCTTCAAACTCGAGATTGCGTGCGAAACGATGCATGCGGCTTTCCAGATCCTGAATGCGTTTGACTGCGTCCTCGATCGACAAATCAGCGATTCCACCGTGTTCTTCCCCGACTGCTTTGCGTTTCCTGCGCTGCTTCCCGCGCATACCGGAATCACTGCCATAAGCTCCCTCCATAATATCGGAAACTGCTTTCTTGATACCTTTGGGCGTAATACCGTGGTGCTCGTTGAAGGAAACCTGTTTGCTGCGGCGACGCTCGGTTTCCTTCAACGCCGCCCGTATCGACCGGGTCTCGGTGTCGGCATACAAGATTGCTTTGCCGTGCAGATGGCGGGCGGCGCGACCGATGGTCTGCACCAGAGAGGTCTCCGAGCGCAAAAATCCCTCCTTATCCGCGTCGAATATCGATACAAGAGAAACCTCAGGTATATCAAGTCCTTCCCGCAATAAGTTGATACCGACAAGCACGTCAAATTTCCCCAGCCGCAGATCGCGAATGATCTCGACACGTTCGATTGTATCCACATCCGAGTGCAGGTAACGGACCGCGATATCTTGCTCCAGCAGGTAGTCGGTCAAGTCCTCCGCCATACGCTTTGTCAACGTCGAGATCAGCACGCGTTCCTTCAACGCTACCCGCTTGTGGATCTCCGAGAGCACATCATCAACCTGGGTCGATGCCGGCCGCACTTCGACCGCTGGATCAAGAAGACCGGTTGGTCTCACCAGTTGATCGACTACGATACCGCTACGCTCACCTTCATACTTGCTTGGGGTCGCCGACATAAATATGGTCTGTGGCGATAGCTTCTCAAACTCGGAAAACTTCAACGGGCGATTATCCAGCGCCGAAGGCAAGCGGAAGCCGTGCTCTACCAGAGTTTCCTTGCGTGAGCGATCACCACGATACATACCCACAAACTGCGGTATCGATACGTGACTCTCGTCTATGACCATCAATGCGTTTTCCGGCAGGTAATCAAGTAGGCAATGCGGTGGTTCCCCTGCCTGACGGCCGCTGAAATAGCGCGAATAGTTCTCGATACCGTTGCAGTAGCCAAGCTCGGTGAGCATCTCCAAATCAAATATCGTTCGCTGTTCGAGCCGCTGCGCTTCGAGCAGTTTTTTCAGATCTCGCAGTTCCTTAAGGTGTAAATGCAGTTCTTCCTTAATTTCCTTGATTGCGTAAAGCACCGTCTCACGCGGCATTACGTAGTGGGATTTCGGGTAAACGGTCAGTCGCGGCACCTTGCGTAGCACATTGCCGGTCAGTGGGTCGAAATAACTCAACGACTCGATTTCATCATCATAGAATTCAACGCGGACACCTTCCCGGTCGGACTCCGCGGGATGGATATCGACTACGTCTCCATGTGCCCGAAAAGTACCGCGACGCAACTCGACATCATTCCGTTGATACTGCAGCTCGGCAAGGCGCTGCAGCAAACGGCGCTGATCGAGTTGATCACCGCGATCGAGGTGAATCACCATGTTCATGTACTTACGCGGGTTTCCCAGCCCATAAATAGACGATACCGTGGCGACAATGATCGTATCTTCCCGTTCAAGCAAGGCCTTGGTCGCAGACAACCGCATCTGCTCTATGTGATCATTGATGGAAGAGTCTTTTTGTATATAGGTATCACTGCTCGGCACATAGGCCTCGGGCTGATAATAGTCATAGTAGGAAACAAAGTATTCGACTGCCGCTTGAGGGAAAAACCCTTTCATCTCTCCGTATAACTGCGCTGCCAATGTTTTGTTCTGGGCGAGAATGATTGTCGGGCGCTGCAACCGGTCAATAACATTGGCGATCGTAAAAGTTTTCCCGGAACCAGTGACACCAAGCAGGGTCAGATGCGAGAGGCCATCATTGAGCCCGTTTACCAGTTGCTCGATCGCAAACGGCTGATCCCCCGCAGGAGCAAACTCGGACTCAAGTTGAAAAAACCGTTTCATTTTCTTTAATTCATCGCCGAATTCCAGTATTATGGCGCAAATACCCTCTTTGCTCGCACCGCCACCTTGCCTATCCGCCTCTCAACCCGTGTAGGAAGAGTCAGCCCTTCCCAGACACTCAGCATCAGCGTGCTCGCCAACAGAATCCGTGCAACCGGCAAAGATGTCATCAATCTTTCTGCTGGACAACCGGACTTCGATACCCCCGACCACATCAAGCAGGCCGCGATTGAAGCAATTCATTCGGGTCGTACGAAATATACACCGATCGGCGGTACCTCCCTGCTCAAACAAGCGATAGCAGACAAAATGAAGCGGGAAAACAACCTTGATTATGATGCGGAAACACAGGTGTTTGCATCCTGTGGCGCCAAGCACAGCTTATACAACATATGCCAGGTGTTGCTTGAGGCTGGAGACGAAGTCATCGTTCCTGCGCCCTTCTGGGTTTCATATCCGGAGATGATCCGGCTCACCGAGGCCATTCCGAAGATACTCGCATCCCGCCATGAAAACTTTCTCAAAATCACTGCTGACCAGTTGCGCGATGCGATCACTGACAAAACCAGAATGTTGATACTGAACAGCCCGAACAACCCGTCCGGCGCGGTGTATAACGAACGCGAACTACGCGCATTGGCTGAAGTTCTGCTTGAGCACCCAAACATTACTGTCGTTAGCGACGATATCTACGAGCACATACTGTTTGGTGGCAGAAACTTTGCCAACATTGCCAGCGTTTGCCCCGAACTCCGTGAGCGCACACTTGTAGTCAACGGTGTCTCCAAAGCCTACTCGATGACCGGCTGGCGCATCGGTTATACCTGTGGCCCCGTGGAAGTAATTGATGCAATGAGAAAAATTCAGTCACACAGTACTTCCAACCCAACCTCGATTTCCCAGGACGCAGCGGCAAGAGCCCTGAGCGGCTCGCAGGAACTGGTCGAGACCTTCAATCAAAAATTTGAAAAGCGGCACGCATGCATACACGCATTGCTATGCGACATAGATGGCGTTCAGTGCCTGCCGGCCGAAGGCAGTCTTTATGTATTTCCGGATTTTTCCCGGATTATTTCCCAAAGCACTCAATTGAAAGATGACCTTGAACTGGCTCAATACCTGCTCGAAAGTACTTATGTCGCAACCGTGCCGGGGATCGCATTTGGCATGCCGGGACACCTGAGAATATCGTTCAGTAGCGATCGCAAAAGTATAGAAACAGGCATCACGAGAATAAAGGATTTGCTGAGCACTGTTAGCCCAAAGCGGTAATGTCTCCTTTTGATTTCGGGAGGGGTGACGCATTCGTCGCCTCTACAAACACGTCCGTACACATCCACCCCAGAGGATGACCTAACGCAACTCGGTACAGCACGGGCCTGCGCTTGCCAAGCTACCTCGATCGCTATGATGGACACAGATCACACCGAGGAATCGATAACCTGACACCCTGTCAAATGCTCGCCCAGCACCTGCCTCGTTTGTCCCATATGTGGTGGGCGCAGTACAGGCCGTTGATTTTTTGCGTTCAAACGAGTATAAAGTGCTCTACCATGAGTCACCCATTTTGAGTGGATGGCTTGTGCTAGTTACCATTTACTATCCGCAAGGAGTTTTACCATGACAAAGAATTTTAGAAATGCCCTGTTGACGGTGGCTGCGGGGGCAGTTTTCATCACCGGTGGCTGCGCCAGCCAAAATATGGAAGAGATGGCCACAATGGAGCAACTCGGCGAAACGCGCATGATTGCTGATGAAGCCATGCGGACGGCCAACACCGCCGACTACAACGCGCAACAGGCCAAAGAGATGGCGGATGAAGCGCTTACCCAAATGCGCAAGATGATGAGAAACCCGATGATGATGAAGATGATGAAAGACGGCATGATGATGAAGGATGGCATGATGATGAAGGATGGCATGATGATGAAAGGCGACATGATGAAATCCATGATGAAGTAACTGCCTTTTATCCATCCTGCATTCAGAAAGGGGGGGGGGTATCGCCCCCCTTTCCTTTACTCCTTCCGCCACCTGCGCTTCCTGATCCCCGCCACCTGCGAAAAAGCTTTTGAAAAAGCTTTTCCTGACGCGGGTACATTGCAAGACTAAAACAAGTAATCCGTGGATTTTCCCGTTGTGAAGCGGGTCGTTGCGCGAGGTGTCTCACGAACCGCTTCAATAGGTCCCGCGTGTTTTTCTGCCACTTCGGTTTCAGTGGGTCTGGCACTGATCGGGTAAGGAATTCCGTCGCCGCGCCTGACGATCTCGATCAACCTCAGCCAGTCGATCTCGGTGCCTTGGTAAATTTCCTCAGCGCCTAATACGTCCAGCGTCTGCAGTACGTTACGGATCGCCGCAGTCAATGCATACGCATTCTTCTTTCTCCCAGTCTCCATGTCTTCCCCGATCTTCAATATTGCTTCGACCTCGCTCCGTAGCGAATGCGCTTCGAGGTAAATCACGCCGTCCTCGACCCCCACTTTGAAAGGCTCCCAAACGATCTGAACGGAGGTATTGGCAGCAACTCGCTGAAACAATACATCCATGTCCTCGGGATGTAGCCGGATGCACCCGTGTGTGACTTTCATACCAATTCCGTAGGGCTTATTCGTGCCGTGGATCAGGTAGCCGGGTAAATCCAGCTTCAAGGCATAGCGGCCAAGTGGATTGTCCGGACCCGGCGGCACCATCGCAGGCAATGACTCTCCGTCCGCCGCATGTTCTTCGCGGATTGATTGGGGAGGGTACCACGCGGGATTGATCAGCTTGCTTACTATATGCGTCATGCCAACCGGGGTAGCCCAGTCCCCTCTTCCGATGCTGATTGGAAAACTCAACACGTCGGCATCCTTTTGTTCAGGAAAATAATAAAGTCGATATTCCGCCAAATTAATGTAGATTCCTTTGCTTGCGTGTTTTGGAATGATCAGTCTTTTTGGCAACACAACACGACTGCCTTCCCCAGGCAACCACGAATCAATGCCAGGGTTGGCTGCGACCAGCTCCTCGTACCCCAAATTGAACTCTTCAGCGAGGCTCAGCAGCGTATCTTGATACCTGGCAACAGTGAACTGCACATCGCCGACTACCATGCCTGCCTCAAAATTCTGAAAAGTATCAGCCGACGCGGCCGTGCCCCACAAGACGATGGCCACCATCGACAAACGTCGGCTTCGACTTGCCTCTATAATCCTTGCCAGACGGAGATTTTTACAGGCTGCGCCCAGGCTGTATCCTGCGAGTATTTTCAGCACATCACTATGAAGCTTGAACAACATTTCGATTTGGCTCCCAGTATATTGCATCTGAATCATGCCGGTGTCGCTCCATGGCCACGTGCAACGGTGGCGGCCATACATGAGTTTGCCATGGAGAACGCGATGCGTGGCACGTCGAACTCCGCGACCTGGAACGAGGAAATAAGCTGGCTACGCAATGCGTTATGTCAACTCATCGGCGCGAGTTCCCCGGATGAGATCGCATTGACCAAAAACACCTCGGAAGGTATATCGATTGTTGCCTACGGCCTGGACTGGCAACCGGGCGAGAACATTGTCGTTGGAAAACAGGAATTCCCTTCCAACCGCCTGGTCTGGGAATCACTTGCGCGCAGGTTCAATATAGAGGTGCGACTGGTCGATATCGAAAACCAGACACCCGAGCAATCGCTGCTTGAATCGATGGACGCCGACACCCGTTTACTTGCGGTGAGTGCAATCCAGTATGCGTGGGGAAGACGCGTAAATCTGGCACAGCTCGGTGAAGCCTGTAGACAAAATGGTACTCTCCTATGCGTCGATGCGATCCAAAATCTTGGAGCAGCCCCTTTTGACGCCCACGCCGTCGGTGCGGACTTCGTCTGCGCTGACGGTCACAAGTGGCTTTTGGCCCCTGAAGGTAGCGGCGTCTTTTACTGCCGCAGAGATCATCTGGATGCGCTACAACTCAACCAGTTCGGCTGGCACATGACCGCCGAACCGAATGACTTCGAGTGCTTGAAATGGCGCGAAGCACCCGACGCGACTCGTTTCGAGTGTGGCAGTCTCAATCACCTGGGGTTTATCGCTTTGGCTGCCAGCTTGAAACTTTTGAATAAAGTCGGGTTGAAGACCGTGTTTGAGGAAGTCGAAAAAAAAGTAACCTACCTGATCAACGAATTTGACGAAAATCGATTTGAAATCCTGACCCCCAGGAAAACCGAATGCCGCGGTGGAATCCTGACCGTACGTTGCCACCATATGGACCGGGATGCGCTTTTTTCCCGTCTGCGCTCACGTGGGGTCCTGTGCGCCAGACGTGCAGGAGGAATACGCCTGTCACCTCATTTCTATACGCCCCAGGCAGTGCTTGATGAAGTGCTTGAGTTGTTTCACCAGCACCCTTGAAATCGATTCACTGCAAATTGTTCGGAATTTACTCTTCCAGCCAGAATATAAAGTATCCGCGAATCAGTTGCCCTTGAGCCTATCAATTTCTTCTCCAGGGTAAACCGACTGCCACTCGATCAAGGCACCCTCAATCAACAAGCGTGAATCGAAGCGCACCCTTTGGGAGAGGCAGCGATATTTTTGGCGGTCGTAAAAGCTGAACAGCTTCCCCAGGGATATTTCCGGCGAGGGACTTTTCACTTGTTGCGCGATCGCGGTTTCAGCCAATTCAAGCAACCAGCGTTGTACCAGCCGAGTCGGTTGCGTGTGCCATTTTTCGGCAATTTCTACCAACGCCGTACGTTGCTTGCACAGAGAATAAACATCTTGAAAAAAGCTCTCTCGGTCTCCGGTTTGCTCCACGCCGTTCGACGAGGCGCTGATCGCATGCAACGGACGCCAGCGGTGAGCAACCAGTCGTCGCACGGCTTCATCTTCTCGAATCTCTTCGGTTTCAGATAACCACTTGCTGGCCTGTGCATGGTCGCAGCAGTTTAGCCGCACGGTCTGACAACGACTGCGTACCGTAGCGGGGATACGGAATGGAGAATGGCTGGTGAGCGCAATCAGGGTATTGGACGGTGGTTCTTCGAGCGTCTTGAGCAGGCCATTGGCGGCGGCACGATTCATTGTGTCGGCGCTTTTCACCAATACGACCTTGAGCATCCCGTAATATCGCGCGGTTTGCAGGTAGTCCGCCAAAGCGCGAACCTGATTGATCTTGATTTCCCCCCCCTCATTCTCCGGGGCTACTTCAAGGAAATCCGGATGATTTCCGCCTGCGTGCAAACGGCAGGTTCGGCAGAGGCCACACGGTTTTTTTTCACCAAGACACAACAATACCTTGATGAAATGCCTGGCAAAATGGTTCACCCCAGTGCCCTGCTCGCCATGCAATAACAATGCATGGGGGAGAAGCGATGCGTGCAGCCTGGCATACAGCAGATCCCACTGTTCACGTTGCCATGGATAGATTTCGCTTTGCTTCACCAAGGAGTCAACCAAATTCTTCTCCTCTCCAGGAACTCATGGATGTGGCGCAGGACGCTCGCCTGTACTTCACTGATTCTCTGATCTGCGCAAACCACTCGCCAACGCAATGGATCTTCCTCCGCCATGGATAAATAGGCACGTTGTACCGATTCAAAAAAATCACTCGTTTCAGAGTCGAAGCGGTCTTGTTCTCTGCGCGCAGCGATGCGCGCCTTGGCCACTTCTGGGTTTACATCAAGCAGGATGGTCAAGTCGGGACGAATATCCCTGCATATGGACGCATTTAATGCATCGAGCAGTTGCAATTCGCAGTTGCGGCCATTCCCTTGGTAGGCGTAACTTGAGTCGGTAAATCGATCCGATACGATCCATTGCCCTTTGTCCAGCGCCGGACGCACTACTTCCCGGATCAGTTCGGAGCGGGCGGCAAACAGCATCAGCAGTTCAGCCTCGGTCCCGATGGTCGTCTCTTTCGTGAGCAATAAATCACGCAGTTGTTCCCCGAGCTTGGTCCCACCCGGCTCCCGGGTCATCACCGTCTCGATGCCGAATGAGTTCAGCGTCGAACAAATAGCACCGATGTGGGTGGTCTTCCCCGTTCCCTCTATACCTTCCAGCGTAATCAGGCACCCGCGCTGCATTCGAACCTCTATTGGCGTTTTAATTGATAGCGACGCACAGCTTCCTGGTGTTCTTCGTATGTCTTCGAAAAATGATGTTTCCCATCTCCTTTTGCAACAAAGTACAGGTCGCCCAGAATTTCGGGTTGGAGAACGGCGGAGATAGACTTTTCACTCGGCATGGCGATCGGGGTGGGGGGTAGCCCGCTGCGGATGTACGTATTGTAAGGTGTATCGGTGAGCAAATCTCTTTTACGCAAATTGCCGTCGAATGTTTCCCCCAAACCATAGATCACCGTCGGATCAGCCTGCAGACGCATCCCTTTCCTGAGACGGGATATGAACACACCTGCGATGCGCCGGTACTCGTCCTTGTCTGCAGTCTCTTTCTCAACGATAGAAGCAAGAATCAGGGCCTCATAAGGGGATTCGAAAGGCAACCCTGGATCCTTGTCCTGCCACAAGGCATTGAGTTTTTGCTGCATCAGAGTGTGGGCTGTTTCCAATAATTTCAGGTTGCTGGTGTGTTTCTCGAACGTGTAGGTATCAGGATAGATCCATCCTTCAACCGAGCCATGTGTACTTTTCAAGTGCTCCTGGATTTCCTCTGGCGTGCCGGCTGCCATCACGATCTGCGGGTGCTGTTGCATCGCGCCAATAATTTCCCTTAATCCCCATCCTTCATAAATGGTGAAGTGATAATGAAGTGTCTTTCCCTCGACCAGATATTGAAGCAACTCATCCAGCGTTGCGTCGGCCTCGATCCGATAGGTTCCTGCTTTGAGGTGCCGATCTGCGCCCTCGATCCTGGCATGAAGTTTCCAATAGAAAGGTTTGTCGATCACTCCTCTTTGCGCCAGATCGGCAGTCAATTGCGCGAAGCTCTGCTCTGGTAAAAGCTGGAACTCAAAGGCCTTGTCGCTGAGTGGCAAAACGTAGACGACACGATAAAAGCTGGCTCCAGCCACGGTGGCGGCTATAAGGAACATTCCAGACAGCAGACCGAAAACCCAGGGTTTTTTTATCATTCGAGCATCCTCGCAATCGCCAGAACCGAAGGGAACCCCTGCTTGAGAAACATCGGTAAATCCGCGTATTCATGCCGGCCCCGGGCATCCGGGGCGTCGATGGATGCCACCGGCCACGCACCGATCAAGGTATTGCACAAAAAAACATTCCGAGCCTCGTACAGATCATCAAGGGATACTTTTGTCTCGCGCACGTTGAACCCGCTACGGTTGGCATTTGCAATAATATGCTCCCGCATAACCCCGGCTACCCCACAACGGTCGAGGATAGGGGTCAGTAATTCTTTGCCTTCGACAAGGAACAGGTTGCTCATCGTTCCTTCGATCACGTACCCTCGGTGGTCTCGCATCAGTCCTTCCTGGTATTCGTCGTTCCATTCGGATCGCGCCAACACCTGTTCGATGCGGTTGAGATGCTTGGCTCCAGCCAATGCAGGCGCATCTGCCAGGCGCAACCGGCAAAGCCTGATCGCAACGCCCTGGGTCGTATAACGATTGGGGTATGGCGTGTAAGGAGCCGCCTGCAGAATCCGGACGGTATCATTGCAGGAAGGACGATAGCCGCGCTGGGCCTCGCCGCGGGTCAGGATAATTTTGAGCACTCCAAGGGGAGGCAGCCGCTTGCAGAGCCTGGCAATTTCGTGTTCTAACGATTCGAAATCAACGGTTAATGAAAGCTTTCTGCAGTCACGTGACAAACGGCGCCGGTGAAGCTGCCAAAGCTGCAAGCGCTGATCCACCACCTTGACTGTAGTAAAGACACCGTCCCCATAGGCGAGACCACGGTTCGATATGGAAATGCACCCTGGGCTTTCACCGTTGACCAGTGTTGCGGACATGCAAAAGCCGGCTTTTACAGGCTGCGGAAAATCAGTGTCGCATTTGTGCCGCCAAAGCCAAACGAATTGGATAAAACCACTCGGACGCGGCCTTGGCGACTTTCATTTGCCACGTAATCGAGATCACACCCCGGGTCGGGAGTTTCGAGGTTGATCGTCGGGTGGATGATCTGGTCGCGCAGGGTCAGCACGGAAAAAACGGATTCGACGCCGCCGGCAGCTCCCAGAAGGTGCCCGATCATCGATTTCGAAGAACTGATCGCCAGCTTTTTGGCGTGTCGGCCAAAAACCCTCTTGATCGCATCGCTCTCCGCCTTGTCTCCGCTGGGTGTTGAAGTGCCGTGCGCGTTTATGTGGTTGACCTCCTCGGGAGACAGTTGAGCGTCGCGCAGTGCGTTTTCCATACAACGCGCAGCGCCTTCTCCCTCCGGGGCAGGCTGGGTCATGTGGTAGGCATCGCCGGACATTCCAAAGCCTGCCAGTTCACAGTAAATCCGGGCGTTCCTGTTGCGCGCGTGGGTGTCACTTTCCAGCACCACGATACCAGCGCCATCCCCTATCACAAATCCGTCACGATCGGCATCCCAGGGGCGGCTTGCTTTTTCAGGCTCGTCGTTATGGGAATCGCTGAGGGCGCGTGCCGCCGCAAACCCACCTACACCGAGCGGGGTAGTTGCCATCTCGGTGCCGCCTGCGATCATGACGTCTACTTCTCCATGGGCAATCATGCGAGCCGCGAAACCGATATTGTGTGTAGCAGTGGAGCATGCCGAGATCATGGCGATGTTCGGTCCCTTGATACCGTACAGGATGGAAAGGTTGCCGGAGACCATGTTGATAATCGAACCGGGGATAAAGAAAGGCGAGATTTTTCGCACGCCGTTTTTGCGAACTTTTTCAGCGGTAAGCTCGATCAGTTGCAATCCGCCTATGCCCGAGCCGATGGCGGTTCCTACTCGCTCGGCATTGCTTGCGGTAATTTTAAGCCCCGCGTCGTCGATCGCCTGGGTAGCGGCACCGATACCATAATGGATGAAGACATCCATTTTCTTGACGTCTTTTGCCGGAATGTAATCTTCGGCACGAAAATCGACAACCGAGCCGGAAATTTTTACGGGAAAGTCGGAGACATCAAAAGTGGTAATTCTGCGAATGCCGCTTTTTCCAGCAACCAGCGCCTTCCAGGCTTTTTCTACGCTGGACCCTACCGGACAAACGACGCCGAGGCCAGTGACGACGACCTTATTCCCGTTCAAGGGGGATGCTCCAACCCAGGGTTCCGAGGATAGCCAATGAAGTGGCTAGCTTGTATGGCTTTTTATGTAATCCGTTACTTGCTTCACCGTTTTGATTTTTTCCGCTTCTTCATCCGGGATTTCGCATTCAAACTCCTCCTCGAGAGTCATCACGAGCTCTACAGTATCCAGGGAGTCTGCCCCCAGATCTTCAATGAACGATGCGTCGTCTACTACCTGGCTTTCTTCAACTCCCAGTTGTTCGGCTATGATTTTCCGAATCTTGTCTTCGGTTTCACTCATGATTGCACGGTCTCCATTTTCAGCTTGGTTATCAATACAGTACAGCGGGCGGGTGGCCGCAGCAATTTTAACAGATTTTTTTTTCTCCAACGCCCTGGCTTCATTGCAATGGTTGGAAAGAAAAGATCAAAGCAAATCGTTTTTCTCATTGCATGTACAGGCCGCCGGTGATGCAAACCGTTTCCCCGGTTATGTAAGCGCCGTGATCGTCCGCGAGCATCACCACTGCGTGGGCAATCTCCGCGGGTTTTGCAAACCGTCGCATCGGGATCCGCTGAATGAGAGCATTCCGAATGTCCTCCGGCAAGGCCCGGACCATATCGGTGTCGACAAACCCGGGTGCAACACAGTTCACGGTAATTCCTCGTGGCGCCACTTCGTAAGCGAGGCTCTTGGTGAACCCGATAATACCGGCCTTGGCCGCGGCATAATTGCACTGTCCGGCGTTCCCCATCAGTCCTGAAATCGAGGTAATGTTGATAATTCGCCCCCATCTGGCCTTGCTCATCGCGCGCACGCAAACTCTGCTGAGTCGATAAACCGACTTCAGGTTGGTTTCGATAACGCTATTCCAGTCTTCTTCATCCATGCGCAACAATAACCTGTCACGGGTGATGCCGGCGTTATTGACAAGAATATCCGGATAGATATCGCGCTTTTTCAACTCTTTGTGCAAATTCTCCACCGAGGCACCGGAAGTAACGTCAAGCATCAGCCCGTGGCCGTCGATTCCTGCCTGCTCCAGCGCACTTTCGATCGCCATAGCACCCTCCCGGGAGGTTGCCGTACCTGATATTCTGGCGCCATGCGCACCCAGGGCCAGGGCGACAGCACGACCGATACCGCGAGATGCACCAGTAATCAAAGCTCTCTTACCTTGCAGACTCATTCCATTTCCCACGACGCTACATTTCCACGGCATTCAGAGTTTTTTCCATATGCGACGGGGTGTCGGTACTAAATGTGTTCATAGTCCTGTCGATATAACGATTGAGCCCGGTGAGCACTCGTCCCGGACCAATTTCCACAAAGTGCAGTATTCCCCTGTTTTTCATGTCGTCGATGATGTCGAGCCACCTCACCGGCATGTGAACCTGCTGGATCAGCGCTGTGCGTATTTCCTCCGAAGTATCGTGTACCCTGACATTCACATTATGCAGTACGGGAATATCCGGCACTTGTATTGGCACCGAACCCAGGAAATCCTTGAACTCCCCGGCGATATCCTCGAGCAAAGATGAGTGTGCCGGCACGCTGATCGGCAAGGGAATGCAGCGCTTGGCTTTGGCAAGCCTGGCAAGTTTCAACAGGCGCCCTACAGCGGCCTTGTGGCCAGCCACAACAATCTGGGTTTCAGTATTGAAATTGACGGCTTCGACAGTGTCCTTTTCGCTTGCTTCATTGCACATGTTGACCAGTTGTTCTTTTTCCAAACCCAGGATAACAGCCATCGCCCCCTGCGATACCGGTACCGCTTTCTGCATCAACTCTGCGCGCTTGCGTACGACGCGAACCGCGTCGGTAAAATCAAGCGCGTTAGCGCAAGTCAGTGCCGAATACTCGCCCAGGCTGTGCCCGCTCATGATATCCGGCAACTCCCCGGTCAGCGAAGTCCATACCCGCCAAATGCTTACACTGGCTGTCAGCATCACTGGTTGGGTGTTTACTGTCAGGTTCAGTTCTTCTTCATTTCCGTCGCGCATCAGCTTGAAGAGATCCTGATGCAGAACACTCGACGCTTCCTTGAAAGTCGCCCTGATTTCCTTGTACTTCTTTGCATGCTCGTAGAGCATTCCGGGAGTCTGAGAACCCTGCCCTGGAAATAAGAATGCCAGGTTCATGTTAATATGAATTCCTGTGCTGAAATTGATTTCATAGTTTTAGTGATAACTACAGCCTGTTGTCAAGAGAAGCCTGAATAAGATGGCCAAAGGTGAACACTTCACGATGGAAGGTATCGTAACGGAAACGCTTCCAAACACCATGTTTCGTGTAAAACTGGAGAACGATCACATTGTCATTGGGCATATATCCGGCCGCATGCGCAAACACTATATACGTATTCTTGAAGGTGACAAAGTGACGGTAGAGATGACGCCTTACGATCTAACCAAAGGACGTATCGTCTACCGCTCCAAGTAGCTTTTCTGCGCTGCTGTTTGCGCTTGTCGGCAGACAGGTATACTTCCTCGTACGCATTCGCTCCAGATGGTTTTCCAGGGAACCTGGTCGCATGGTTCCGCTACAGGGGGTCACTGAAGCGACCGGGCAAACCAGCGTGCCGACAACATGTATTCTGTTGATTCCGGTGTGTGGCACATTCGGATGACCAGAGAGACGAGACTCCATCGCTGTTGCACTGGTTGTCGCGATCATGGGCACTCCCCCCCCCCCCCCCCTGCTTCGGCGCAGGGAAACCAGCGATCCAGAGCGTTGCAGTGGCTGTTCGGTAGAAATAATATGTGCACAATATAATTAATCTGGAAAGAAGCCTGTTGCGATGTCATGGATTCCACATATCACCGTTGCCGCCGTTATCGAACGCGATGGCAAATTCCTGCTGGTCGAAGAATGTGTCGAGCAGAAAGCTGTCTATAATCAACCGGCCGGACACCTTGAAGAAAACGAAAGCCTGCTGGAAGCTGCTGTACGAGAGACACTCGAAGAAACAGCCATGGAATTCACGCCGGAATACCTGCTCGGCGTCTACCAATGGAAACATGCACATAGCCGTGAAACCTATATAAGGGTTGCCTTCACCGGGTCGGCAAATGAAGCGCTGCGGAGACGGCCATTGAGCAAGGGCATACTTGGGACTGCATGGTTGACCTATCAGCAGGTTCTTTCCTTGCCTGAAAACAGGTTGCGTAGTTCAATGGTGCGGTGTTGCATAGAAAGCTATGTTGCTGCTGTTCGCTATCCCCTGTCCGCAGTATCTTATCTCAACGAAGGTTTATGAAAATAGCCGTTGCCATTTCGGGCGGAGTGGATTCCTCGGTGGCCGCATTGTTGCTCAAGCGTGCCGGGCACGATGTTTTTGGCCTGTTCATGAAGAACTGGGAAGAAGATGATAACGAGCAATGTGCTGCCGCCCTGGATCTGGAGTTTGTTGAAAAAACCTGCACTCGGTTGGATATTCCTCTGCACACGGTAAATTTTTCCGCAGAATACTGGGAGCGTGTGTTCAAGGTTTTTCTGCGCGAATATCGAGTTGGTAGAACGCCCAACCCTGACGTCTTGTGCAATCGCGAAATCAAGTTCAAACGATTCATGGAGCATGCGAGAACTCTGGAAGCAGACAAAATCGCAACCGGTCACTATGCAGGAATCAGACGTCGGAACTCTGACTGGTATTTGCTGAAAGCCGAAGACATCACCAAAGACCAGTCTTATTTCCTGCATTTACTGGAACAGGAAGTGCTTGCCCAACTGCTGTTTCCGCTTGCCGAAATGACGAAAAAACAGGTTCGCGAGGTTGCGCGTCGCGAAGGGCTTGCAACCCATGACCGCAAGGATAGCACCGGTATCTGTTTTATTGGCGAGCGGCATTTCCGGGACTTTTTATCAACGTACCTGGAGAGTTGCCCTGGTGATATTCTCGATGAAACCGGCAAAGTGATCGGCAGACATTGCGGTGCCTGGTTTTACACGATTGGTCAGCGCGCCGGGCTCGGGGTCGGTGGGACTCGCGGGGGGGCTGAAAAACCATGGTATGTTGTCGACAAGGACATCGAAGCTAACCGCCTCACCGTGGTTCAGGGGAACGATCATCCAGCTTTGTTTTCGTCCAGCCTCATTGCCGAAAATGTACACTGGATCAATCGACGTCCGCCTCGAGCTTCTTTTTTAGCCGCTAAAATTCGCTATCGACAACCGGATCAACACTGTCGGTTGGTAGACCTCGGTACGAATATGCTACAAGTGAATTTCGAGCACCCTCAACGCGCGGTCGTTGCCGGACAGTCCATTGTTTTCTATCAAGGCCAAACCTGCCTGGGTGGTGGAGTTATTGCAGATTGCGCCTGATCCCGCTGAAAACGTTCAGTCGGATGCCCTCGCACCCGCACCACTTTCTTGTCGTAGTTCTGCCCAGCGTAAATTTCGAGTATCATCTGCGACATGCCGCAATATTCCGCAGCCACGCTATGGCAACGCATCAAAGGCTATGCCTTTCATCTTTTCCCTCACCATTGGGTATCGTGCATTAGCTATTATCTGGTGCGTCTCGAGTCGCCATTAAAAAACCCTTTGATACGTGCCTATATCAGATTTTTTAACGTCGATATGGAGGAAGCGGAAGCTCCGCACGCAGAAGATTATCGTAGCTTCAATCATTTTTTTACACGATCGCTGAAGCCCGAAGCGCGTCCGATACACGATGACCCTCAAACGCTGATTTATCCCTGTGATGGAGCCGTCATGCAGGTTGGAAATATCGAAGAAAACACATTGCTTCAGGCCAAAGGCAAACGGTACGGTCTCAAGGCGTTGCTTGGTGGAGCCAACCCACAAGCGCAGGAAGGCGCACAAGCGTTCACCGAAGGAAAGTTTCTTACGATTTATCTGGCTCCAGGCAACTATCACCGGGTACACGCGCCTTGCGATATGGAATTGAAGGCGATGACCCATGTTCCTGGTCGCCTGTTCAGCGTTGCCGAGTATGCACAGAAAGCCATTCCACGGCTATATGTACGCAACGAACGCATCGTATCCATATTCGACAGTTCCCTGGGTGAGGTCGCGATCATACTGATTGGCGCGCTGAATGTCGGCTCCATCGAAACCAACTGGGCCGGCCCGGTCACACCCAAAAGTCTGGCGGTCACCCACCGCCGGTATATGGGCGAGGAATTGCCTGGGATCAGGTTCCAGCGCGGCGAGGAAATTGCTCGGTTCAACCTGGGTTCGAGCGTGATCATGCTGGCTTCCAACCCTGCGCTGAAATGGAATCCGCTCTGTGTCCCGGGCAAGGAAATTCGCATGGGCGAAGAATCTGGCTGGATCGGCGATGCTTCTGAAGATTGAAGAAAAACTTCTTAATTCTTTGTTACAGAAAGCATTTCTTTAACTGAACTATACTTTTCCCGTGGCTTGCCTTTCGGTTTGCCACGGGTGACTTCGGAAATATCAATTTTCTCCCACTGGGGGTAATTGATGTACTCAATGTTGCGTGCGTCGAGAATTCCGTGCAGTTCCGGGGTGCCTTCCCTGCTGGAGCGCAACCGCGGCAAGTCTTCGATCAATGCGCCAACGGTTTCCACGGCACAAGCGCGATTGGTACCGATGATGCCTGTTGGACCGCGCTTGATCCACCCTGCCGTATACATTCCGTGCACTCTCTCACCCTGCCCGTCAATGACCCGCCCTTTTTCGTGCCGGATGGTACCCCACTTGTCCTCGAATGGTACGCCCGGAATTGCGATTCCTCGATAACCAATGCTACGAAACAAAATGTCACAGTCGAGTTCATGCGTGGTTCCATTGCCGCGAGCCGACTGTGAAAAAGGCTCTCCGTGCAACGTATTGTTCTCGAATACCACACGCTGCAGGCGACTATCTCCTTCGAGGCGAATCGGACTTTGCAGAAAGCCGAAGTAGCAGGTACGTGATGCGGAGCCTGAAACGGTCTGGGAAAACCGCTTGAATAACTCCATGTTTTTCCCGTTCACCACACCCCGCTTGTCCTCAATCTCCAAGGCACTCGCCGCATTCAGGACCAGTTGCTTTGCGTCTATGAAAGCCCGGCAGTGATCCAGGCTTTCAAATTCGCGCAATTCCTTGGTCGTAAACTTGGCCTGGGCCGGTCCGCGCCGCCCGACGACATGGATTTCTTCAATGCGGCTATCTGCCAATGCCTGCAGAGCATGTTCGGCGATGTCGGTGTGTTTGAGCTCGTCTACTGATTTTGCGAGGATGCGAGCGACGTCGATGGCAACGTTCCCCTGACCGATGATCACCGCGGTTTTCCCTGAGAAGTCGAACTCTCGGTTTTGATAATCCGGGTGCGCGTTGTACCAACCGACAAATTCCGTTGCGGTGTGACTGCCCGCAAGGTCCTCGCCTTCAATTCCCAACCTGCGATCGCTTTCGGCGCCGCTGGTGTAGATCACTGCATGGTAAATGGCCCGTAGTTCATCGGCTGTCACGTCATGGCCAACTGTTACATTTCCGATGTAATTGAAGCCTGGTCGTTGCGCGATCTTTTTATATACCTTGATTGCTTGCTTGAGCTTGGGATGGTCTGGCGCGACCCCACTCCGCACCAGTCCGAATGGTGAAGGCAGCCGCTCGATCAAATCGACCTCGGCACCGATATCGGATTTGATCAGTGCTTCGGCCGCATAAAAGCCACTTGGGCCCGCCCCGACAACCGCAACTTTCAGCGGAGCAGATGCTGTTTCGAGGCTGCTCATGATTGGGTGATGCCCCCGGAAAGGGCTTCAGACGTCATTCAGTATCCCAGTTTGGATTTGCGTTCTTCGGCATCCGGTAGTGGGTCCATTTTTTCGCCTATCACCGGTAGTTTGGAAGCACGCTCAGCGTTAATCTGTATCCACTGCTGCTTGTCTTCGGGCAGATCTTCTTCTTCGTAAATAGCCTCGACCGGACATTCCGGAATACAAGCGCTGCAATCGATGCAAACGTCCGGATCTATGTACAGCATCTCCCCGTCATAGTGAAAACATTCGACCGGACACACCGTTACACAATCGGTAAAACGGCATCCTTTACAGTTGTCGGTTACAAGGGTTGTCATGTTGTTTCTCCTGAAAAGTTAAACAGTGAAAAAAGCAGTCACCAGGTGGCTATTTTTTAAAAACCAACACTTCCCCGCGGTTGAGTTCCAGTTGGTCTCCGCTCCAGCGCTCATATTTACCCTTGAGGTGACCGTTTTCAACGGGGAACCCCAGGCCACGCAGGTGTAGCAGGTAAAGGCGCAGAAACGAGGGGTGGTAGGAGCAACTGTAACCGAAGGTCGGCAGAATATCGATTTTCTTGAATGAAACGATGCTACCGCGTTTCATGCTCGCGCCGGTGCGAATACCGAACCCGCCAAACGCGATGACCGTTCCAGCCAGCATGTTGACGCCGGCAAAGTCTCCGGCGCTGCCCCCGACGGCGATCAGCCCTCTGCGCATACCTCCGCCGGTCTCGTTTTTCACATTGCCGTGGATCAGAATTTCTCCTCCCTTGAGACCCGAGGATTCGCCACGATAAGCACTGCCAACCATGTGTCCTGCGTTCCCTTTGACGGTGATGCGGCCACCGCTCATTTCAGGCCCAACCCAGTCGGAAGCATTGCCGTTGACTGTAATCTGTCCTCCGCTCATTGCACAACCGATATGCATGCCAATATCACCATCGATTGTGATACTGCCGGACGACATGCCCATCCCGACCAGCTTCACCAGTGACAGGTTACCCTCCAGGTGAATTTCTTCTCCCCCTTCGCCTTCTACGTTGAAAAAATCGCCGACCCTCGCTTTCCGATTCCCATGCATGACATCGAGACCCTCCACGTTTTTCGCAGACAAACCTGCCAGCCTTTGCGGAGAGATGCATTCGGCTTCGAGCGGTACTTCCGGCTGCGTGTGCAGTGTCAGGTCAACTCGCATGGTCATTGTTAAATTTCAGCCCGCTTGAAGAATATCATGCAAGTGAAAGCTGTACTTGCCAAGGTTGCCGCCGTAGTTGGCCGCGGAAATAAATTTCGCACCTTTCTCAGCCGCCTCCTGCATGCCACAGCGCATGGCATCCAAAACTCTTGCTTCGTCAAGGCCGTTCACCACGATTTCATAAACGGCCTCGACCCCTTCGGGCACCTGGCTGTTTTCCACTGCTGCCCGCAGTGTCGGACAGTAGGCATCATTGGTGGAAGCGAGCATCTTTTTATATTTGTTCGAGCCAATCTTGCTGCCCGACCTGACCACGCCCAGCGGAAAAGGCAGCAGCACGCCCGGTAGTTTGCGCATCTTCCTGGCAGCCGCGCTCGCCGCGCGCAATGCGCCATTTTTGCTGCCCAGCAACAACAAATTGCCGCCACCGATCACGGCCTGGATACCGAACAAATCTTCGACCAGAAATTCACCTTCCATCACTGGAATTCTCCACACGCGGCGTTCGCCGATACGTTTGGAAAACTGGTGGCCGTCTCCAAAATAACGCAGGCTGTTACCTACCGGCACTTTGAGCTTTGCGTCGAGACCATTGTAGCAAGCGGTGGTCGGGCACGTCATCACGCATTGCCCCACGCGCTCGATCAATCTTTTACTGATGTCCTCCTGCTTCATCGTAAACAGCAGGACGCTGATCCCCGGCCGCCCGTCTGGCGTCTCCGATTCCGGTATCCAGGACTCTATTGCCGCTTCGCATCGGCATTGAATGACCGAGGTCGCAAACCCTGTCATCGCCTCACCGGCCGCGCGCGCCCATTTTTTTGAATCGGCGGTGATAATCACCCGCGTGCCCCACATCGCGAAGGCCTCCGCGAAAGTGTCGATGATTTCAGCCTTTCCCAGTTTCATATACAGTCGAGTCGATGATCATACCGCCTGTTTATCCATTTCCGGTCTTGATCACCTGGTGGCCGTGCAAATAACTATCGTCTACGGCGTAATTACGAAACCTGATTGAGTAGTAATCATTAAAAAAAGGTTCGAGCAGGCTTTCTATGGCGTTGTCATAAGCAGGTTCTATATGAAACAGGCGTCCAGTGTGCTCTTGCGCGAATTCATGATCTTGAATAATCAAACGGCCGTCCTTGAGGACGTAACGCGGTGCACTGAACATTTTCTCGCGGTCAGCGTTCTCGGTATAGATAGTGATATCGGCATCTGCACCGACACCGAGGTGTCCTTTGCTGTCAGCCAGACCGAGTGCACGCGCCGGTGCCGCGCGGGTGATGATCGCGATTTCCTGCAACGTGTACTCCCGTTCGATGCCAGCCAGGGAGGTTCTGGAAACCGCTCTTTGGTTGACCCGCTTGATTTCTTCGCGACGAAACGCGCTATCCATCAGCAGCCTGATCAGGCGAGGATATTGCATAAAAGATCCTCCGTTAGGATGATCCGTCGACAGCATCAGTTGCCAGGGGTTTTTGGACAACAGAAACAATTCGAGGCCAACCGCCCATTGCAGCGCATGGGTGTAAACGTGCTGCTGGTAACTGAATGGCATGATTCCGCATCCGCTTTCACACTCGGTGTCGGCATTGACCCATTTGTTCGACTTTACATGACGCAACATCCAGGCGAGCGGAGCATCGGCCGTCGTCGCGGTTGCTTTGCCAAACATAACCTGCCCAACGTCGGCGGTAATGTTTGGGGCCTGCGCCAGGTAATTGATGATTTGTTCTGCGCCGGACTCCGGATTGGCGTGCAGTTCCCCGCCGTAACTGTGAAACTGGATATGCGCGATATGCAACCGCCTGCCTTCTGCTGCTTCCATGATCTTGAGCGTGGTTTTATAGTTGCCGCTGTGACCCAGGTTATTGCAATGCACGTGTGGCGGATGAGGGAGTTTTAGCTCTTCCACCGCCTCTGCAAATGCGCTGACTACCTGCAGGGGCGTCATTTGAATGTGCTCGATCCGACGATCGACGTCGGTCATGTCCTGGTTCTTCTTCCCTTTCCACATCTCATCGCTGCCAGGAGAAACCAGCTTGACCGCGTAAGATTTGGTCGCGTTCAACCACCATGCAATTGCTTCCTTGAAGTCTTTTTTTCGTCCTTCCTTGAGCAACTGGTACAGAAACAGGTTGTTACCCAATAAAATATAAAACCCTTTGTCTATCACAGGGGTATCGTGAAATTCCTCTATCACGTGCCGTGCGGCGAGCGGGGGAACCGCCGCCTCCATCGCAGTGGTATAGCCAAGCGTAGCGTAGCGGTAGCCGGTGGTGAAAGTGGAAGGTACGATGCCTCCTGTGCCGGAACGCTGAAGGTCATTACCCGCCTGGGGATCCAGGCGATGGTCTTCCGGTTGCAGTTTGCGCGCCAGATTGACTTTCGGTCCCGCGATATGGCAATGGATGTCTATACCACCCGGCATGACCACCATGCCGTGCGCGTCGATTTTTTTCGCGTTTTTGTCGACGTCGGAAACGATTTTGCCATCGCGAACACAGATATCGAGTATTTGTCCGTCTACATTGTTGGCCGGATCGTAGATGCGACCGTTTGCAATTCTTAACTCAGACATCGTTCTGTCGTCTCAGCCATCCACAAAATATCTCCGTCATGACAGCAGACGAAGTAAGTGGTGCGTGGATTCAGGCTGATGATCAGGCAGCCGCTCCATGCGACTGAAAATCATGTGGTTGTGGTAACTTTCTCAATTCCCGTATTTTCCTGTAAATCAGGCTAAGCACCTCTTCATCGCTTGGAAACGGAGATTCAAACGCCGGACGCAGTGTGATCGGTACATCGTCCATGCGATAGACCGTGCCACCTGTGTTGATCCCATAAGTGGCGACGGAAAATGCCACTTTCGCAAGTTGACTGGTCGCCGTTGGCTTGACATCCAGAGAGATCACCGGGATACGTTGCAACTGCTCAATCGCTTTTTTGGGAAAGTTGGAAGCCGGGTCTGTGGCAATAACGAGCGCAGCGTCTGCCTCGCCGCGCGCGAGAATGTCGACAGTGGTGAATTCTCCGGGGTTGAATCGCGGAAACCCACGGTTGAAATTGACACCGAACGGATAACCCGTCTGCCATGAGACAACATTGTCTGCGCCGGTGACATTGCCGTGCCCGCGCACCGGTTTTGCGACAAAGTGAGTAAACTCATTTAGATCGGTAGCAAGAGCGAGAATGGCCCCGGAGTTGAAATGACGCCCACGTGTCATCGTCAATCCCATACCAAAAAAGAGTACGCCGTATTGGCAATTTTTCATTTTCTCGACCAAATCGTCCAGGGTCTCTTTCGAGATCCCGGTTATTGCCTCGATATCCCGCGAGATTTTCTTTCCTTTGACCAAGGCACGTAATGCCCACAACAACTCAAAATCCTTGCCTGGTCTCACTTGTAGAAAAATATCGGCGACCGGCGTGCTGGGTGTTTTTCGTACGTCGACCAGAACGACCGTACGGTCCTTCCTGCCATTGGGAATAAACATGCCTTTGGGGGTTACCGCATAGCGAGAAAAATGCCGTGGATGCGATTCAGCCGGATTGCCTCCCCAGTAAATGACCAGATCGGCGCGGTTTTTAACCTCACCGAGCGTCGCCGTGCTTTCGCCGATGCCCTGAAATGCTATACCCGACGGTCCATGGCAGACCGATGTAGTCGTATCCACGTTCCCGCGAATAAAATCGCTGATTGCAACCGCAACGCGTTGTGCCTCGCAGGTGGAGTCGCTGAGACCATACGTCATCGGGAACTTGGCATCGAGCAAAATCCGAGCCGCTACTTCTACAGCCTCTTCCAGTGTCGCCTCCTGGCCGTCTATCAAAGCCACCGGGTGTTTTTCGATCGTGTGCTCGGCAAACCAGGCGCGTCCCAGCACACAAGCGTTTTTTGCTTTGGTGATGCGTTTTTCATCGAGGTCGACGGTCAGATCCATGTCATCACAGACACAACCACAAAAAGTGCAGGTCGCGTCCCTGACAATTTTTATTCGATGGGCTTTCTCTGCTGTTGTGTTTCGGGTTTGTGTCATTGGTTACTCCCTGGTTTGTCATGGGGCCGGTTATCCAGCACCGTGACCTGTACCTCGATCTGCTTGGACAGGGGCATGCCGCTACCGGCCGTATCGCTGTCCATTAGTTCACTCGAGGGTGGACCATACGGGGTAAACAGCAAACCCATCGGCAAATCTTCGCCTTTTCTCGGGGTACAACTGAAAATCGCCTGGCCCGATTCGGAGGTTAAACGCACCTTGTCGCCTTTTTGCACCCCAAGTTGCCGCATGTCTTCTTCGTTCATCTCCAAAGTGGACGTAACCGCGAGATATTCGTCCTTGAGCTTGCCGGCGTTAAGTGAAGTCCCCTGCTTTTTGCTTCTGCCAGGTATCAGCCTCATTGTTTTGACCTTTTTCAATTTTCTTCCAGGCAATATCGATCACCGTGCGAAAACGCCTCGGCCATGTTGACCGCAGCCAGTGCAAGCCACCTATTATACAGTAGAGGTATGTTGCCTGACACTGCATCCGGCGGTGTACCCACACCGGTATAACGCAAGCCATTGCAGGCTGTTTCCGGTTTGCATCTGGCCCGTAACGGTCGCCGCTCCTATGTTCGCAATTCCGGTTCGTGCTCTTGGTACCACTCATACACAGCCTGGATTCCCTGTTCCAGGCCGATAACCGGATTCCATCCCAGATGGCGCAAATTGCTGATATCCGTTACTTTCCTCGGGGTACCGTCAGGCATCGTCATATCCCAGGCAAGCTCACCCGCATATCCCACAATTCGCTTGAGAATGCCGGCAAGTTCCTTGATCGATACTTCCTCGCCGCTACCCACGTTGAGGTGGGAATTCGTCGGCGTGACTACCTCGTAAAGACGTTCCTGCGGCAAATTCATGACGAATATTGCCGCAGAAGCCAAGTCGTCAACGCACATGAAATCACGGGAGGGATTGCCGCTGCCCCAGAATGTAACCGTGTGTCTTTTGGAGAGTTTCGCTTCGTGCAGTCGGCGCATCATCGCCGGTAACACGTGGCTGTCCTGTAGGTGGAAGTTGTCTCCCCTGCCGTACAGGTTGGTCGGCATCAACGAGCGGAAGTCACTTCCATATTGGCGATTATATGCTTCGCACAGCTTGATGCCGGCAATTTTCGCCACCGCATAAGGCTCGTTCGTCGGCTCCAGCTTGCCCGAGAGCAACGCGTCTTCCTGCATCGGCTGGCTGGCGTGTTTCGGATAGATGCAGGTGCTGCCTAAAAACAGCAATTTATCGACCCGGTGCACCCAGGCTTCATGGATCAGGTGGGTCTGAATCATGAGGTTTCGGTAAATGAATTCAGCCGGGTAGGTATTGTTTGCATGAATGCCACCGACTTTGGCGGCAGCTACAAAAACATATTCCGGTTTGTTTTCGCGAAAAAAAGCCGCGGTGCTGGAATGGTTTTCGAAATCACATTCTGCGTGGGACGGTGTAAGCAGCTTGCTGTAATTCTGTGCTTGCAATGCACGGCAAATGGCTGCGCCTACCATGCCATTCGCACCCGCAATCAGGATTCTTGCTTCCTTATCCACTGCAAATCATCGGAGCCGCACCAAGGTTTTCCGTATCGCAAAGCGTGCGGCCGCGGGCAGCTTCCCGCAGGTTTGTTTTCCCGAGAAACCCGCGGATGAAAGCATATCAAACCTCGGTGATCAGGCCTTTTTCGACTCAATGGCGGCGATATCCGCCTCGAGCATTTCCTCGATCAGTTCTTCAAGCCTGATCTTGGGGCTCCACTGTAGTTTTCTCTTCGCTTTGCCATAGTCACCGAGCAAGGTATTCAGTTCGTTCGGTCGGAAATAGTCGGAATCGATCCGAATGACCGTCTTCCCCGTGCGGGTATCGATGCCAACCTCGTTGACACCTGAGCCCTTCCACTCGATATCCATACCCGCCATTCCAAACGCTGTTTCTATGAACCAGCGGACAGATTCCTTGCGTCCGGTCGCCAGCACAAAATCATCCGGCTCAGGCTGCTGCAACATCAACCACATGCCATACACGTAGTCTCGGGCGTGCCCCCAATCCCGCTCTGCCTCCAGGTTTCCGACGTACAGGCAATCCTGCTGTCCCTTACAGATCATGGCCGCTGCCCGGGTAATTTTTTTGCTGACAAAAATCTCGCCGCGTCGTGGCGATTCGTGGTTGAACAAGATACCGTTGCACGCGTATAGCCCGTAAGCTTTCCGGTAGTTGTTCGTGCTCCAGTACGCGAACAGCTTGGCTGCCGCATAGGGCGATACCGGGGCAAACGGCGTGCTTTCATTTTGCGGTGCGGTAGCAGAGTTACCATACATTTCGCTACTCGAAGCCTGATAGAAGCGGGTTCTGTCTTTGAGACCCAACAGTCGGATACCTTCCAGCAGGCGGACACTCCCGAGAGCGTCGGTGTTGGCGGTGTACTCAGCCATTTCAAACGACACACGAACGTGGCTTTGAGCCGCCAGATGGTAAATCTCGGTCGGGCGAATTTTCTGGATCAGACGCACCAGGTTGGTCGAGTCGGTCACATCGCCGTAGTGCAATATGAAACGCCTGTCGTGTTGGCTCGGATCCTGGTACAGGTGGTCCACCCGGGCGGTGTTCAGGGATGAAGAATGGCGTTTGGTTCCGTGTACGATATAACCTTTGTCCAGCAACAACTCCGCCAGATAGGAGCCGTCCTGGCCGGTTATGCCGGTAATTAACGCGATCTTATCCACTTTGCGGAGCAGCTTCCCGGTTCTATCCTGCGTGTCGTAATGGCGCGAACGCGAGTACGTGATTACCTAAGTGCCGTGGCGGAGAGAGAGGGATTCGAACCCTCGATGGAGCTACAAACCCCATACTCCCTTAGCAGGGGAGCGCTTTCAGCCACTCAGCCATCTCTCCAGACAATTGTTTTCGCCCATGCATCGAGAGCCTGTGGATCGGGCAGCGATCAATCCTGCGACGCTTCATTGTTTTCTTTCCTGATTTTTTCGTAGATTTCTTCCCGGTGCACCGGGACATTTCTGGGCGCATTGACACCCAGCCTGATTTGATTGCCCTTGACGCTGAGAACGGTGACAGTGACCTGATCTCCTATCATAAGGGTTTCCCCCAACTGCCGTGTCAAAATCAGCATGAAGCCCTCCTTTGGCCAAACTGCGCTCGAGCAGCACAGTTTCCTTTTCGATCCGTTCGGCGATTATAGCAAAAACGGGAAAATTGCCGCCACGGGTTTGTGCCTGTATGACGTACTTATCGACCAGCCTGACCAGGAGCCTTCCCTAGATCAAATGCCTCATGCAAACAATTGACTGCCGATTCAAGATTTTTCTCGTCGACCACAATGGATATTTTGATTTCGGATGTCGAGATCATATGAATATTGATTCGTTTCTCTGCCAGGGCAGAAAACATCTTCGCGGCGATACCGGCATGGGAACGCATACCGACCCCCACCAAGGATACCTTGACGATCCCGTCATTGCCGAAAGCTCTTCCGGAATTGAGGCAGGCCGCCGTATCCTGGAGTTTCTCCAGTGCCCGGTGGTAGTCACGGCGGTGAACGGTGAAGGTAAAATCAGCAGTGCCGTCGTGTACGCTAACGTTTTGCACGATCATGTCCACTTCGATGTTGGCAGCGGCGATCCCCTCCAAAATCAACCCGGCGATGCCGGGCCGGTCAGGCACGCCGGTGATGGTCAGTTGCGCTTCGTCACGATTAAATGTGACACCAGTGATTTCAGGCCGCTCCAACTTCCTCTCCTTGTAGGTGATTAATGTCCCCGCGCCGGGTTCAAAGGCGGAAAGCACGCGTAAAGGAACATTATACTTGCCGGCAAATTCAACGGCCCGTATCTGTAATACCTTGGAGCCAAGGCTGGCCATTTCCAGCATTTCCTCGAAAGTGATGAAATCCAGACGTCGGGCGTCGGGCACGATCCGTGGATCGGTGGTGTAAACCCCATCGACGTCGGTATAGATGCGGCACTCCTTTGCCTTGAGCGCGGCAGCGATGGCGACCGCGGTGGTATCCGAGCCGCCGCGCCCGAGCGTGGTTACGTTGCCTGCCGCATCATGTCCTTGAAACCCTGTGACGATAATCACTTTTCCCTGGGTGAGCAAGGTAGCCATCTTCTTCGTATCTATGTCGGTGATACGCGCTTTGTTGAATTGTTTGTCAGTGGAGATCCCCGCTTGTGTCCCACTCAATGAAACACCTTCAACCTGACACTGCTTCAACGCCAGTGCCAGCAATGCCACGCTGACTTGCTCTCCAGTCGCCAGCAAGGCGTCCAGTTCGCGGCCGCGGACCCTGGGATCCAGTTGCTGGGCGAGTTGCATCAGGCGGTCGGTTTCGCCTTCCATCGCCGAAAGCACTACCGCGATATTTTCTCCTCTTTTTTTGCCTTCAGAGATTTTTTGTGCGACGCGGCGGATTCGTTCAATCGAGCCGACCGAGCTACCGCCATATTTGTAAACGATTAAGTCCGCGCGATTCGACCGATTGCAACCTGAAAGATCATCCATGGCAATCCTGCTTCACCTGCGAGCGTACCCATTCCGCAACGTCGCCGAGAGCAGCGTCGAGCATTGCCGGATCTCCTCCGCCGGCTTCGGCCATGTCTGCCTTGCCGCCGCCCTTGGCTCCGACTTGCCCGGCGACGAACCTGACAAGTTTGCTGGCATTGATTTGCCCGGTGAGTGCTTTGCTGACCCCGGCGATCAACTGGACTGCTTCGCCCTGGGTCGCCGCCAGAACAATCACCGCCGGCCCCAATCTTTCTTTCAGATTATCCAGCGTAGCGCGCAGCGATTTACGGTCGCCGTCGGGCAACTGTGTCGCCAGCACGCGTATGCCATCGATTTCTCGCGCCTGGGCTTCAAGGTCCTGCACTCTGTAGCTGTTGCGTGATTTTTTTGCCTGCTCCACCTGTTTGGCAAGGCGTTTGTTCTCCTTGAGCAGTTGCCTTACCCTGTCGTCGACCCTACATCTGTCATCCACCTGGAGATAAGCCTGCAACCTGTGCATGCAATCGGTGGCCTCCCGCATGCGGGCATAGGCAATGTCTCCTGTCAAAGCCTCGATACGACGTACTCCAGCGGCAATGCCGGTTTCTCCGACGATCTTGAATACCCCGATGTCCCCCGTGCGTCGAACGTGGGTGCCGCCGCATAATTCGATCGAAAAGTCTCCCATGCTCAGCACGCGTACATCGCTTCCATATTTCTCACCGAACAGCGCCTCCGCGCCGCGCTGCGCCGCGGCATCGCGGTCCATATGCTCTACCACCACTTCGAGATTATCCCGGATCTGATCGTTGATCAGGTTTTCAACCGCGCGAAGCTCCTCTTCACTCATTGGTGCGTCATGCAAAAAATCGAACCGCAGACGCTGGTCGGCTACCAGGGAACCTCTCTGGCTCACGTAGTCTCCCAGCACTTGCTTCAACGCGGCATGCAACAAGTGCGTCGCCGAGTGGTTGCGGACGATACGCGCTCGACGCGTGGAGTCCACCTGTGCGTCGACGCGGTCGCCGACGACAATCCTGCCATGCTTGACCTGACCGATATGTACATAGACCTCTCCTTGCTTTTGTGTGTCATCCACCTGAAAACTCCCGAGGGGACCCTGGAGTATCCCGGTATCTCCGACCTGCCCTCCCGATTCCCCATAAAACGGTGTGTTATCCAGCACCACCATGGCTTTGGCATTGTCGTCGGCAGAGGTCGCAGGCTCCCCGTCAATAAAGATCTGCCAGATGGTGGCCGCTTGACCGGTCGAGTCGTAGCCACTGAAACGCCCACCTTCCTGCAATGGCAACTTATGGTCATTCTGTGCCAAAAACCGGTGGGTGTCGCGGGCAAGTCTCTTCTGTCGCTGCATGTGTTCCTCAAACCCTTGCAGATCCACCCGCAGTTTGCGCTCGCGAGCAATATCTGCAGTCAGATCAACAGGAAAGCCGTAAGTATCATATAACTTGAACACCAGCTTCCCCGGGACCGTTCGGTTCGTGACGTTCTCCAGTTCGCCTTCAAGGATGCGCAACCCGGTATCCAGAGTTTCCCTGAACCGTTCTTCTTCTTTCTTCAGGACCGTTTCTATCCGTGCATTCTGCAGTTGTGGATACGTGTCGCCCATCACGTGTCGCAACGGTTCAACCAGACGATAAAAAAACGGCTCGCGCGCGCCGAGACGATGTCCGTGCCGCACGGCGCGACGGATGATACGTCTCAATACGTAGCCGCGCCCTTCGTTTTCGGGACGTACTCCATCCGCGATTAAAAAGCTGCAGGCGCGAATGTGATCGGCTATCACTTTCAGAGAGGGCGAATCACTATCCTCGCAGTCAGTAGCTTCCGCGGCTCGCGCGATCAACGGCTGAAACGAATCGGTGTCGTAGTTGCTATGCGCGCCTTGCATCACTGCGGCCATGCGCTCCAGTCCCATCCCGGTGTCAACCGACGGTCGAGGAAGTGGCTTCATGGTTCCGTTGTGGTCGCGTTGGTACTGCATGAACACCAGGTTCCAGATTTCGACATAGCGGTCGCCTTCTGCTCCCCCGGACCCTGGCGGTGCTCCCTCGACCTCCTCGCCGTGGTCGTAAAAAATTTCAGTGCAAGGGCCGCAGGGGCCGATGTCTCCGACGGACCAGAAATTGTCTCTGGCGCCGACACGGCGAACACGGTCCGGGTAGACGTCGGTATCACTCAACCAGATTTTTTCCGCCTCATGATCATCCTCGAACACGGTGATCCAAAGCCTGTCAACCGGCAACCCCGCCACGCGGGTAACAAACTCCCATGCATACGCGATGGCTTCCCGCTTGAAATAATCACCGAAACTGAAGTTTCCAAGCATTTCAAAAAAGGTGTGATGCCTGGCAGTGTAGCCAACGTTCTCAAGGTCGTTATGCTTCCCGCCTGCCCTTACGCAACACTGACTGCTGGCCGCTCGCGTGTAATCCCGTTGTTCATCGCCGAGAAAAACATCCTTGAACTGCACCATGCCGGCATTGGTAAACAGCAACGTCTGGTCTCCGGCGGGTATCAATGGGCTTGAGGGCACGATGGTGTGGCCATGTCGCGCAAAGAATTCCAGGAACTCTTTCCTGATGTCGTTGCTGCTTTTCATCTGTTGGAGGCTACCGCGTGCATGGTGTGCGTATTCAAAAGCAACCTGGAGCCCGGTCGCCGTCAAGCACCTGGCGCACGGTATCCATCGTGAACCCTCGCCTGATCAGGTAGACACGCCGCCGCGAGCGTTCCTCGTTGCCGTCGGCTGGCCGGACACCAAACTTTTTTTCGCAGCACCGGCGCGCAGACACGACCCAATCTATCTCAATTTCGGACATGGCCGTACTGATTTCACTTTCCTCAAGCTGTTTGCCATGCTTGAGTTCCCAGCAGATTTTAACGGGGCCGTACCCCCTGCGTTCGGCGTTTCTGATATACGCCTCCATGAAACGTCGGTGCGACAAAAGCGCGCTGTTTTCCAAGGCAGTCAGCGCCTCCTTGATCTCGGTGCGGAGGTACCCCTTGTGCTGCAATTTGCGTTCGAGCTCGCCACGGGTATGCTCTCTGCGCGCCAGATAATCCAGCGATTGTTGCATGACAGAGGGTCTTGTGCGCTTGCCGCGCATCGTTCTCAGCGAGGGGTCTACACCTTGGTCCTGGACGCGTCAGCGGTAGCGGGGTCCACACCGACGTTATTGCCGTCTGTCTTCGAAGCAAACAGTACCTTGCGCAACGCTGCCTCCAGCTCTTCGGCGAGCGCGGGATTTTCCTTCAGGTAAGCACCGGCCTTGCCTCTACCCTGGCCAATGTGCTGACCTTTATAGTTGTACCAGGCCCCTGATTTTTCAATGAACCCATACTTGACGCCCAGACCAATCAATTCCCTTGACTTGCTGATACCTTCACCGTAATGAATCTCGAACTCGGCCTTGCGGAATGGGGGAGCCATTTTATTTTTCACCACTTTGACGCGGGTTTCGCTACCGATCACTTCTTCGCCTTGCTTGATTGCGCCGATGCGGCGTATATCCAACCGCACCGATGAGTAAAACTTGAGTGCATTGCCGCCCGTCGTCGTTTCAGGGTTGCCGAACATCACGCCGATTTTCATGCGTATCTGGTTGATGAAAATAAGCATCGTGTTGGATTTGGTCAGGTAAGCCGTCAATTTGCGCAGTGCCTGGGACATCAGGCGTGCCTGCAGGCCGATGTGACTGTCACCCATCTCCCCTTCTATCTCGGCGCGCGGGGTCAACGCGGCGACGGAATCGATCACTACCAGATCAATGGCCCCTGAGCGTACCAGCATATCGGCGATCTCGAGCCCTTGTTCGCCGGTGTCCGGTTGCGACAGCAGTAGTTCATCCACGTTCACCCCCAGCTTTCTGGCATACCCGGGATCAAGCGCGTGTTCGGCGTCGATGAAGGCGGCGGTTCCTTCCTGCTTCTGGCACTCTGCGATGACTTGCAAAGCCAGCGTCGTCTTGCCCGAAGCTTCGGGGCCAAAAATCTCGACCACCCGTCCTCGCGGTAACCCGCCAATGCCGAGCGCCGCATCCAGCGCCAGGGACCCGGTGGAGATCACTTCGATGTCAGTGAGCTGCCCCGTTCCCCCCATGCGCATGACGGCACCTTTCCCAAACTGCCTCTCTATCTGGGACAAGGCTGCCGATAACGCTTTTTTTCTGTCGTTATCCATGTTTATTTTCCTGGTTGGCGTTTGGCTTTCCAGATGGCTCGGATTATCGCACACCTGCGCGATGTCGAAGTCAGTCCTCCAAAAAACCGGCACGGGTGACAAACAGCCAATCCAGCGATTGGAAAGACGGCTACATTGAGCAGGTTTTCAGTAACCCTTGGTCCGACAAACCCGACAACCGGTCCGATAAACCCGATAACGCGGCGCATGTCGCGTTGAAGCGTACCGCGTCACGGGTTCCATGGAAGTGGAAACGGCGCGAAGCGGGTTCATGTCCGCGACGCTGCCAGGCGATCCATACGGTGCCGGTGGGAGTCTGGACTGTGCCTCCATCAGGGCCTGCGACACCGCTGATCGCTACCGATATATTCGCCGAAGCAACGCGCTCCAGCGCACCATTAGCCATTGCAAGTACGACTTCTTTGCTTACCGCGCCGTAGTCGGAGAGGGTATCCGCTGCGACACCCAGCAGGGCGCATTTTGACTGGTTGCTGTAGGTCACGATCGATGCTTCGAACCAGCGCGAGCTACCGGCGATGTCGCTGCATAATTTTCCGATCCAGCCGCCGGTGCAAGACTCGGCTGCGACCAAGTGCAGCTTATGCCTGCAGAAATACCGGGCCAACCGCACCAAGCCTGTTTTCAACCCCAGGTAGTGCTCGCTGTCCACGGTATCCGTGCGGTAGCGGTCTGCAAGCATTTCATGCTCCATCTGCAGCGTGGTGCTTCTATAATATGCGTTGATTCATCTTTGGCTTGAGTCTTCCTCAAGAGTACCATGTCGAGCAACAACCTTTCCCCCGGTATGCGGCAGTATCGCAACATCAAGACCCAATATCCGGATATTTTGTTGTTCTATCACATGGGTGATTTTTACGAGTTGTTTTTCGACGATGCAAAAAAAGCCGCGAAGCTACTCGATCTGACCGTCACCACGCGCAACCCCAACAGCGATAACCCCATCCCGATGGCCGGTGTGCCGGTCCACGCTGCTGAAACGTATCTGGCCAGACTGGTAAGCCTCGGTGAATCGGTAGCCATTTGCGATCAGGTAAGTGACCCTAAAAATTCCAAAGGGCTGGTTGAGAGAAAGGTCGTACGCGTGCTGACGCCTGGCACCCTGGTTGAGGACAGTCTCCTCGAAGAGGACCGGGAAAACCTGTTGGTGGCCATGTGCCAAAACGAGGCCACCGTTGGTGTCGCAACGATCGAGTTGAGTACTGGCCGGTTTACCCTGAAGGAAACGGCCGGTACCTATGAAAATCTGCAAAGCGAAATATACCGTCTGCAGCCTGCCGAAATTCTTTTGCCCGAAGACATGCGCGTACAGACCGGACGCCTTGATCCGCAGAGGCGTCCAGCGTGGATTTTCGATGTCGATACTTGTCGCCGGTTGCTGTGTGAGCAATTGGAAGTACCCGGTCTTGTTGGCTTCGGATGTGAGGAGATGGAAAGCGGCATAGCGGCTGCCGGCGCGCTGCTGCAGTATCTGCAGGAAGTTCACCGGCCGTTGCTGCCCCATGTAAAAACGCTGACGGTGGAGCGCGATGAGGATTACCTGTATCTGGACGCTGTAAGTCGCGCCTGCCTTGAAATCGACCGTCCGCTGTCAGGAGATAACTCGAAGCAGAACACGCTGACCGCCATTCACGACCGAACGAAAACCCCCATGGGAACGCGATGCCTGCACCGCTGGTTTATGCGCCCTTTACGTAACCAGGCGCAGTTGCGGCAACGTCAGGAGATGATTGCAAATATTTTAGATTGTATAGAAATCAATAGTTTGCAGGAAAAATTAAAGAAGTGTTGTGATTTGGAACGCATCCTGTCCCGGCTGTCGCTGGGCAATGCGCGCCCACGCGATTTCATCGGTTTGCGCGAAACGTTGCGTCTCGTTCCAGAGATCAAAAATTACCTGACCCTGCTCGATTGCGAGCTTTCGACAGCACTGGGCACTGAAATGACGGCGCGTCCCGACCTGGTTGAACTGCTGGACCGCGCGGTCAACGACATCCCGCCGGTAACCATCCGCGACGGTGGCGTCATCAAGGATGGCTACGATCCGGAATTGGATCGACTACGAAAAATCAGCAAGGGAAGCGATAATTTTTTGCTCGAATTCGAAAAGGGAGAACGGATCCGGATGGATTGCAGCAAGTTGAAAATTTCCTACAACCGGATACAGGGCTACTACATAGAGGTGCCCAAATCCCAGGCCGAAAGGGTCCCGGAAAATTACCTGCGTACGCAAACTTTGAAAAACGCCGAACGCTATACAACGAGTGAGCTTAAGCAATACGAACAGCAGGTAATCACGGCGCGCGAGCAGGCGTTGTCCAGGGAAAAACAGGTCTACCGGATGCTTACCGAAAGCTTCCTTCCTTCCCTGTCCGCTCTGCAAACCTGCGCTTGGGCACTGGCGAGCTTCGATGCACTGGTCGCGCTGGCAGATTGCGCCAGGTGCTACAACTACCATCGCCCATTGCTGAGCGAAAGGATCGGCATCCACATCGTGGCTGGTCGGCATCCAGTGGTCGAACGCATGCCGGGCATCGAGTTCGTTCCCAACGACACGGTGCTCGACGAAGACAGGCGCATGCTGATCATCACCGGGCCCAACATGGGTGGAAAATCCACCTACATGCGCCAGGTCGCACAGATTGTTTTACTGGCACACGTCGGTGCTTATGTGCCGGCAGACCGAGCCGTCATCGGCCCCATAGACAGGATCTTCACACGCATTGGCGCTTCCGACGATATTGCGTCCGGGCGCTCGACTTTCATGGTTGAAATGACTGAAACCGCAAATATCCTGAACAACTCAAGTGCCAACAGCCTGGTATTGATGGATGAAATCGGGCGTGGCACCAGTACCTTCGACGGTCTCAGCCTTGCCTGGGCCTGTGCACTCGACCTCGCGGCTCGCAACCGCCCTCTGACCTTGTTCGCAACGCATTATTTCGAGTTGGCAACGCTCGCCAGCGAGCAGAAAACCATACGCAACGTGCACATCGACGCCATAGAGAGCCAAGGAAAAATTATCTTTCTCCACAAAGTCAAGGAAGGCTCCGCGGACAAAAGTTACGGCGTTCAGGTCGCGAGGCTTGCCGGTATTCCAACCGCAGTAATCAAGCACGCGCAGCACAAACTCCAAATGCTGGAGTCCGGTCAGGCCAGACACGAAGAAAATGCGAACCAGTTGGCGATGGATCTGGAAAAGCCGCTGATTCCAGTTCATGATCCGGTTACCGAGGCGGACTCATTGGCGGTGTTCGAAGCCCTGGAGGCAGTGGATCCGGATAGCATGACGCCTCGGGAAGCGTTGGAAATCCTGTACCGTCTCAAGAAAATCAGCGCTGCCAGACGTGCTTGATTTTATATGTACTTTACCGACACAACCTCGTAATTGCATTTCCCGCCGGGGGTTTCCACTTCGACGTACGCGCCCTCGTTCCTGCCAATAATGGCGCGTGCTATCGGAGATGCATAGGATAGCAGCCCGTTGCCCACGTCGGCTTCATCCTCGCCGACAATCCGGTAGGTAATTTCCTCTTCGGTTTCTTCCTTTAGCAGCACCACGGTTGCTCCAAACACTACTTTGCCGCTGGCGTTGATTTTACTGACATCGATCAGTTCAGCACTCGACAGCTTGCTTTCGATCGCACGGATGCGACCTTCGACGAAGCCTTGCTGCTCACGAGCCGCGTGGTATTCGGCATTTTCCTTGAGATCGCCATGGGCCCGAGCCTCGGCAATCGCCTGCACCAGGCGTGGACGGTCTGCGTTTTTCAGTTTCCCGAGCTCAGCGTGTAATTTTTTCATTCCCGCGACGGTCATTGGAACTTTTTTCATGCGGATCCCCTCAATGTGTGGACGTTACCCGAAGACAAGTGTCGCACGCGCGTGCAACAACGGGCCAGGACAGGCAGTAGAAACATCAATGCTCATCTCCTGCCATGCGTCGTTCGTGGCCGTGCACATCCTCGAGGCTGTAAACCAGGTCCTGCTCGCAGGATAAAGCTTCAATAATCGCCCGGGCACCCGATACGGTGGTGGTATAACAAACTTTATTCTGAACGGCCTCACGCCGAATCGTTGCGGAGTCGATAATCGCCCGCTTGCCCTCGGTCGTATTGACAATCAGGGCAAGTTCACCGCTTTTAATCTTGTCGACGATATGTGGCCGTTTACCTGCTTTTACCTTGTGCGCGAGCTTGCAGGCAATCCCGGCATCACTCAGAGCCTGCGCGGTACCGGAAGTTGCGAAAATTTCGAACCCCAGTGCAACCAGCAAACGCGCTACCTGCACGGCAGCCGGCTTATCGGCATCGCGTACGCTGACCAAAGCCGCTCCCTGGCGAGGCAATGGATTGCCTGCGGCATTCTGCGCTTTTCCGAAGGCCTCGCCAAAGCTGTGACCGATACCCATGACTTCGCCCGTGGATTTCATTTCAGGTCCCAGCAAGGGATCCACGCCCGAAAATCTGGCGAACGGAAACACGGCCTCCTTGACCGCGTAATATCCTTTCCTGGGGGGCAGTATTCCCGCCGCGATGCCCTGGCTCCGAAGGGAGCGCCCGATCATGCACAATGCTGCGACCTTTGCCAGCGCCAGGCCGGTTGATTTTGAGACAAACGGCACCGTCCGTGACGCGCGCGGGTTTGCTTCGAGTACATGGATCTGCCCACTCTGGACGGCAAACTGGACATTCATCAAGCCGATAACACCGAGTGCAAGGGCCAGCTTGTTCGTCTGCCGGGCTATTTCCTGCTGCAAATGTTGGTCGAGATGATACGGTGGCAGAGAGCAGGCGGAGTCCCCGGAGTGGATTCCCGCTTGCTCTATGTGCTGCATGATACCCGCCACCAACACCTGTTCTCCGTCGCAAACGGCATCGACGTCGATTTCCACCGCGTCGCTTAGAAAATGATCCAGCAACACGGGCGCGTCTTCTGAAACCCGTACCGCTTCACTCATATAAGCTTCGAGATCCTGCCGGGCATGCACGATGGTCATGGCCCTGCCACCCAGCACGTAAGACGGTCGTACCACAAGCGGGTAGCCAATCGTGTTTGCCCTGGCGACCGCCTGTTGCGTCGTATGGGCGATCGCGTTACGTGGTTGCATAAGCCCCAGATTGGCGATGAGAGACTGAAATCGCTCACGGTCTTCGGCCAGGTCTATGGAATCCGGTGAGGTTCCTATAATGCAGGCCCCGGCTTCTGCAAGGCGCGCAGCAAGTTTCAGAGGCGTCTGACCTCCATACTGCACCAGGATACCGTCGGGTTGTTCCTTGTGTATGATCTCCATGATGTCTTCAAATACCAGCGGTTCAAAATACAGGCGATCCGATGTGTCGTAATCCGTCGAGACCGTTTCCGGATTGCAATTCACCATGATGGTTTCGTAGCCGGCTTCACGTAAAGCCAAAGCTGCATGAACGCAGCAATAGTCAAACTCGATGCCCTGCCCGATGCGATTCGGCCCGCTACCGAGTACGATGAGTTTTTTATTCCTGGAAGGTCTCGCTTCACATTCTTGTTCGTAAGTAGAGTACAGGTATACGGTTTCGGTGTGAAACTCGCCGGCACAGGTGTCGACTCGTTTATATACCGGCCGCACCCCAAGTTCCCGGCGTCGTGCGGCAACCGCGCATTCATCGACGCCGAGCAGAGTCGCAATGCGGCTGTCGGCAAAGCCGTCGGATTTGAATTTGCGCCATTGTTCTTCAGTGATCTCCTCGAGCACCGTTGCGGCAATGACCGCTTCCGTATCGACCAGTTGTTTCACCTGCGAAAGAAACCAGGGATCCACCAGGCTCGACTGGTGCATTTCATCAATGCTCCATCCCAGGCGAAAGCCGTCGGCGATATACCACAGGCGCCGCGAGTGCATACTGCAAACCGCGCTGCGAATGCTTTCCTCAACCCCGGGCTGGCCGTCCGCAAGCTGTGGCGTAAGCCCGTCCATGCCGGTTTCCAGGCTACGCAATGCTTTTTGCAGGGACTCCTTGAAAGTACGACCAATCGCCATCGCTTCACCGACCGACTGCATTTGTGTGCCTAGCTGATCAGGTGTATCGGGAAATTTTTCGAATGTGAAACGCGGAACCTTGGTGACGATGTAATCTATGGCAGGTTCGAATGAAGCCGGGGTGGCTCCCTGGGTGATTTCGTTTCTCAATTCATCCAACGTGTAGCCGATTGCCAGCTTTGCTGCGACTTTTGCAATGGGAAAGCCGGTTGCCTTGGACGCCAGCGCCGAGGAGCGTGATACTCGCGGATTCATTTCTATGATCATCAAGCGCCCGGTTTTCGGGTCGACGGCAAACTGCACGTTGGCTCCCCCGGTATCGACGCCGATGCGGCGCAAGACAGCGATGGAAGCGTCTCGCATCCGTTGGTATTCCTTGTCGGTGAGCGTCTGCGCCGGCGCCACCGTGATCGAATCACCCGTGTGCACTCCCATCGGGTCGAGGTTCTCAATTGTGCACACGATGATGCAGTTGTCATTTTTGTCCCGTACTACCTCCATCTCGAATTCTTTCCACCCAAGCAGGGATTCTTCGATCAGGATTTCCCCGACTGGAGACAGTTCCAGCCCGCGGCGCGAGATGGTTTCAAACTCCTCCTGGTTGTGAACGATGCCGCCACCGCTGCCACCCAGCGTAAAGGACGGGCGAATCACTGTTGGAAAACCGATCGTCTTTTGCAACTCGATCGCCTGCTCAAAGCTTCGTGCCAGTTGTGACCGCGGCGATTCCAGACCGATTTCGTCCATCGCGTTACGGAACCTTTCACGATCCTCGGCGGTGTCTATCGCTTCCCGGCTGGCGCCGATCATCTCGACCTGAAAGCGATCGAGCACGCCGTGGCGTACCAGATCGAGCGAACAGTTCAACGCGGTTTGCCCCCCCATCGTTGGTAGCAGAGCGTCGGGGCGTTCACGCTCGATGATGCGCGCGACCGTGCGCCACTCGATCGGCTCGATGTAAGTTGCATCGGCGGTATCAGGGTCGGTCATAATCGTCGCCGGATTCGAGTTGATCAGAATGACCCGGTAGTTCTCCTGAAGCAAGGCTTTGCAAGCCTGGGTGCCGGAATAATCAAATTCACACGCCTGCCCGATCACAATGGGTCCGGCTCCGATAACCAGGATGCTCTCGATGTCGGTGCGTTTAGGCACGCGTCTTCATTTGCTCGACAAAAAGTGAAAACAACGGGCGAATGTCGTGTGGTCCCGGGCTTGCTTCGGGGTGCCCTTGAAAACCGAAAGCCGGCTTGTGAGCATGACGCACGCCCTGCAGGGTTTGATCGAACAAGGAGCGATGCGTGGGGATCAGGCAGGGTGGCAGACTGGCTTCATCGACGCAGAACCCGTGGTTTTGGCTGGTAATCGACACCTTGCCGGTAGCGAGGTCGACTACCGGGTGATTGGCACCGTGGTGGCCAAACTTCATTTTTATGGTTTTGGCCCCGCAAGCAAGGCTAAGCAACTGATGTCCCAGGCAGATGCCAAAAGTCGGAATGCCTGCGTCGACAAACCGGCGAATCGACTCGATCGCATAGTCGCAGGGTGCGGGATCCCCGGGTCCGTTAGACAGGAAGATACCGTCGGGTCGCCTGTCGATCGTCGCTTCGGCGGTGGTTTTTGCAGGTACCACGGTCACTCGACAGCCGCTATCGGAGAGGATCCTCAGGATGTTGCGTTTGACGCCAAAATCGTATGCTATTACCGACAGGTTGCGTGCCGGAGGTTTGTTGAAGCCCCCGGTGCCGTGCCACCCTCCTTCGTTCCACTCGTATGCTTCGGCGGTGCTTACTTCCACCGCGAGATCAGCCCCCTGCAAACCGGAAAACGCATCGAGCGCAACCCGCGCCTGGTCTTCGGAAACACTGGCATCAAAAATAACGCCTTTCCGGGCACCGTATCTGTGCAGGTGTCTGGTCAAGCGTCGCGTATCGATACCGTGAATCGCAACGGTGCCATGTCGATGCAGGTATGCGCTCAGGGTGCCTTTGCAGCGCCAGTTGCTGGGGAGCGCAGGATAATCGCGCACGACCAGCCCTTCCGCGTGGATCCCCTGCGATTCGGCATCTTCGCCGTTGGTCCCGGTATTGCCAATATGCGGGCAGGTCAGTGTAACGATCTGGCGGGCATAGGAAGGGTCTGTCAGTATCTCCTGGTAGCCGCTCATGGCCGTATTAAAAACCACTTCTCCGACGCCCAGCCCGGGCGCACCAAATGCTGTTCCCTGAAAAGCGGTACCGTCTTCAAGGAGCAAAAAAGCCGGTCTTTTCATATTTGCGAAGACGTAGGCCGAGTCCGGGAGATAATGTTACCATGCGGGCCGGAAAGGAACGGATCAAGACAAGCGACGTGACGGATACAATTTTTGAAAAGATCATCCAGCATGAAATTCCGGCGGATATCGTCTACGAGGACGACCTCTGTCTGGCCTTCAAGGACATCACACCGCAGGCGCCCATTCATATCCTGGTCATTCCAAAGCAGAGCGTCGAGAAAATTTCCGACGCGCAACCTCATGACCAAGCGATGCTTGGGCACCTGTTGCTTACAGCAGCCGACATCGCCAGGTCGCTCGGGTATGAGGACGCCTTCCGGCTGGTAATCAACAATGGCGCAGAGGCGGGACAAAGCGTTTTCCATCTGCACGTTCACTTGCTTGCCGGGCGCGTATTTTCCTGGCCTCCCGGCTAGGTTCATCTTCGGCACTCGGGCGAAGATGCAGGCATTTCCTTGGCTAACAAGGCCGGGTCGACCCGCTCGGAAAACCAGTTGACACGCCAGTCCAGGTGCGCCCCGGTCACGCGCCCGCTGGCACCCACGGTCGCCACAGGCTGGCCTTGACCGACACGGTCACCGATGGAAACCAGAACGGTTTCAAGGTGTAGAAAGGATGAAGATACGCCGTGTCCGTGATCGATCATCAGTGTTTTCCCGGAGAAAAACATATCCGGATGGATGAAGCTGACGAGGCCACTTGCCGGTGCCTTCACCACGCCGCCCGTTTTACACATGATGTCCACTCCAAAATGCGGACTCCTTGGCTCGCCATTCAGAATGCGTTGGCTTCCATAGACCCCGGTGATGATCCCGTGTACCGGCCACAGAAACCCTCCCATGAAATCCACCCTGGCATCGTCTCGCTGCCTCGCCCGTGAAACGCTCTCGTTTTCGCTGCGAATACGCTCCATATCATACGACTCGGGGGTCACTTTCCGGTTGTCCAGACCATCGATGCGTTGTACCGCGTATTCCCGTGGATGAATATGCAGGATCTCGTTCACCACTTCACCGTCGGGCGATTCAATACGCAGCACCGAGCGCGTGGCCGCATCTCGTCCGAAACCAAAAACAATCACCCCTTGTGGAGAAACGCGTAATTTTCGTCCGTCAAGAAATACCAGGGACCCGGGTGCAACCTGCCCGCGAACCAGTCCTCCCTGGACAAAATCTCCTTCGAGATCAAATGGCGCCGCAACACAGACCTGTGACGCCATGAGCAAGCCAAGGAAATATCCTAGTGTGCGAGTTGTTTTTTTGCTGGCCATGTTATGACGGTTTGTTGAACGATTTTTGCGTCTACGTTGAAGATGACTCGCAGGTTCCCGGGGGTCATCGCTGTTGCGGTGGCCTCTGTCATATAACAGCGTCCGGCTTTCACAAAGCACACTCGGTCGGCATAACGCATGGCGATATTGAGGTCATGCGTTACCAGGGCGATGCCGATACCTGGCCCAGAGGCTGTGGAAGCCAAGGCACGTAACAGTTCCATGAACGCGTACTGGTGTGTAAGGTCGATCATCGCGAGTGGTTCATCCAGGAGCAGATAACGTGGCACCTTCTGGTTCAAGCCAAGCTGCAGTAATACCCGGGCGAGGTGCACACGCTGGCGTTCACCTCCGGATAAACTGAAATATCCTCGGTTTTGCAGGTGTGAAACGTCCATCCAACGCATGACTTCCAGCGAACGTTCGCGGATCCTGTCTTCTCCAACCAGGTGCGGTAAGGCGCCTAGTCGGACCACTTCCGAAACCGTGAAATTGAATGCGATAGAGGGTGATTGCGGAAGCACCGCGCGGCGTATTGCCAGATCAGACAGCCGCCAACCGGCAAGCGGGCGCGACTCAAGCAAAACCTCGCCGCTATCCGGTACCGGACACCCTGCCAACAGACTCAGCAAGGTGGATTTTCCAGCACCGTTATTGCCGACGATGGCCAGGATCTGGCCGAGTTCCACGGTGAGGTCGAAGTGCTGCACAAGGTAGTGCTTAGCGATCGCATAGGAGACATTTTTGCACTGCAGGCTCATACACTGGAAAAGCGGCGTTTCGACAAAAGGAACAGAAACAAGGGAACCCCGAGTAAAGAGGTCAAAATACCAATCGGCAACTCCGCCGGCAGTATCGCTACTCGTGACACCAGATCTGCCAGTAAAACCAGCAACGCCCCCAGGAGTATCGACGACGGCAACAGCGAGGCATGCTTCGCCCCGACAACAGGGCGCAGCAGGTGCGGTACGATCAGACCAACGAAACCGATAATGCCGGCAACGGCAACCGATGCTCCGATTCCCAACGCGGTGACCAGCAACAGCAGGAATTTCCAGCGCTCGACGGAGAACCCCAGCCATAGCGCGTCGCGCTCGCTCAACGCCATCGCGTCGAGCACCCTTGCGGAGCTTGAAAACACCACAAGTGACGGAATGATAAACGCGCTGACCACAGCCAGTTGCATCCAGTCGACGTTACCAAATCCCCCCAGCAACCAGAACGTGAAGCTGCGTAGTGCATGCTGCGATGAAACCAGTGTGAGAAACCCGATCATGGCAGTTGCCAAGGCATTGAACGCGATGCCGGCAAGCAACAGCGAATGCATGTCGGCATGGCCTGCACGCCGCGCCAGCCGGTACGTGAGGAGCAAAGTCAGAAAGCTACCGCAAAAGGCCGCTATCGGCAGCAACGAAATACCGGGCAGGTAGGTTATGGGCAGCCCCAGAACAATGACCGCCACCGCAGCGACCGCGGCTCCGGAGGAAGCACCGATTAAGGACGGATCAGCGAGCGGGTTGCGAAACAAACTCTGTGTTACGGCACCGCTTGCGGCAAGAACGCCACCGGAGATCATGGCCAGAAGCAGGCGCGGCAATCTCAGCGTCAACCAGATTTTTGCGTGTGCGGGATCGCAGTTGCAAGTGTCGGAGATTCCCAAGGCATACATTGTGATGTCAAATAGCTCGGCGGGAGTGAACATAACCGCGCCGATGCACGATGCCGCAACGAACGTCGCCAACAATGCCACACCGACACAGACGGATGCTACATGGCACTTCCTCCCATCGGCCACCGATTTGTTCACCCGGTCGGCGGTAGCCCCTCCACTATTGCTTCACCTGGCGCAGGTTGACGCAGTGGCACTGGGTCAGCGCAAGGCCTTCTGGTCGAAGTCAACTTCCACGACGACATCCGTTTTCAAACGAGACTGGCAGGCAAGGATCATATTGGATTTCAACTGCTCTCCGTCCAATACGTAGGAAAAATCATTCAGTGGCTTAATCTTGCCCTCCTTGAGGATGCACCGGCAAGTGCCGCAACTACCCACGCGGCAGTCATGTGGCCATTTGATATTGGCGTTCAACGCAGCCTGCAACAGGTTAATGCCTCCAGGCACGTCAAAAGTCTCTCCTGTCGATTCGATGGTTGCCTTGAAATCTTTCTTTTTTTTGCTGAAAAAACCCATATTTTATTTGCTCACGATGTGTCGTGGATGAGGGTGATCCACGACTTTTACAAGGGGATGGAGCTTGTAACTCCTCTGGGGAAAAATTATACCAGAACCGGTTGCGGGTATGCTTTCCTGCTCGTTTCCTGTGCTTTACATTTCCTGGATCTTCTGGGCTCCACACAATAATTCGTAACTGCTCATGCGGCAATAGCCTGCAACTTCGGAAACCGCCAGATTCGGTCCCCACAACTCCGCAATGTCACCAACCGCAACCGGATCATTTTCATCCAGCACCACCGCAAGCATGTCCATCGAAACCCGGCCAGCCAGCTTGCAGCACTTATTGCCGAGCCATACGGGAGCCTCATTCGGAGCGCGACGAGGGTACCCGGTGCCGTAGCCGATGCCGATGATGCCGATTTTCGTGGCTCGTCGGCAGGTGTAAGTACCTCCGTAACCTACTCGTTCTCCTGCCTTGCAGTGACGGATAGCGACCACCGGGGCGGTGATTCTCATTACCGATGCCAACCGGCGGTGATGCTCCGCGGCGGTGTTTGCTGGCGGCGCACCATACAAGGCGATGCCGACCCTGACCCAATCCAGGCGGGATTCGGGGCGGCACAGGACACCGGCTGAATTCGCAATGCTCGACGGGAGTTTCTGCTCGGTGCAAAGCCCTGCAAAAAGCAGCCATTGCCGCTCGTCGTCTGTTGCCATCTCCGGCTCGTCGGCGTATGCAAAATGCGACATCAACACGGGCTGCCGTGATAATCCCCTTAGCCGTCTTACCCTGCCGAGCACTGCATTCGCCTCTTCCAGCGGAAAACCCAGGCGGTTCATACCGGTATCAAATTTTACCCACAGAAAGAGATCTTCCGCACCGTATCTTTCAAGCTGTACAAGTTGCTCAAAAGAGTGCACGACCAGTGCCAGTTTATACGCCGCGGCGACATGCAATTCTTCCTTGCCGGACACCCCCTGCAGGACCAGGACTTGTTGAGCAATGCCCTGTTCGCGCAAAGCGACCGCCTCGTCGAGCGTGGCGATGGCGAAGCCGTCGACCGACGTGTTTTCAGAAAGAACGCGCGCGACCTTGACGAGACCATGTCCGTAGGCTTCGGACTTCACGACGGCTAGCACGCGCGCTTTCCGACAAAGATTTTTTAGATAACGGTAATTGGAAACCAGCGCTGCGCCGTCGATAAACTTTCTGGCCAAGTGCAAAAAAGTCTGCCCCTTATATAACCTGGTCCGTTTCTGGAACGCTGTGTGGATGCTGTATTTCCTGGTATTCCCCTTCAGAGATAGGGCGGTAGTCTCTGAAACGCATGATGCTTTTGAAAAAGTTCAGCCTGGCGGTGAACAGGGGGCCATTGCGCTGCTTGGCAATGTTGATTTCTGCAATGCTCATGTTGCTGGCGCTGCCTGGACTTACAGTACCGCTATCACCTTCCAGTTTTTTTTCATACACGTCTTCACGGTAGATCATCATAATCAGATCTGCGTCCTGCTCTATCGCGCCCGACTCGCGCAGGTCGGACATCATCGGGCGCTTGTCGGGACGCGACTCGACCGCACGATTCAACTGTGACAAAGCAAGTACCGGCACTTCCATTTCACGCGCCAGGTTTTTCATTGCGCGTGAAATCTGGGAAATTTCCGCAGTCCGGTTTTCCTTGCTGCCACTGATTTGCATCAACTGTAGATAATCCACCATCACTACACCGAGAGGCCCATGTTCTCGCTTCACGCGCCTGACTTTTGCATGTATGTCAAATGGGGTCAGGCTACTGGTGTCATCAATAAATATCCGACTTTGTTTCAACATCTGCATCGCGGTGCTCAAGCCCGCCCAGTCAACGTCATTCAGTTTTCCGGTGCGCAGGCGGAATTGACTGATGTTCCCCAGCGAGGAGAAAAAGCGCATTGCTATCTGCCTGGCGGACATCTCCATGCTGAATATCACTGCCGGCAGAGGCTGACCCCCGAACACGATCTCTTCGACTATGTTCAGCGCCAGGCTGGTCTTGCCCATGCTCGGGCGCCCGGCGATCACAACCAGTTGCCCTGCCTCGAGCCCACCGGTCTTCCTGTCAATCTCCTCGAAACCCATCTTGATTCCACTCGGACCGTTTTTATACAAGTGGTCAATATATTTATAGGTATCGACGCTTAGCTCATCTGAAGAAACCAGCCTGGTTTTATCACCTGTTGTGCTGGAATCGGCAATCGAGAATATGGATTGCTCGGCCCGATCGAGCAAAGCTCGTTGCTGGATGTCCTGCTTGTAGGCTTCTTCCATAATTTCGGTCGCGGCCTTAATCAGGCTGCGGCGCACGAATTTTTCATGCACGATCTGCGCGTAAGAAACGATGTTGGCGGCACTTGGGGTTTCCCGCGCAAGGCTACCAAGGTAAGCCAAAGTGTTGACCGGACCACTCGTGTTTTTCTGCAAGCGATCGCCCATGGTGACAATGTCAAAAGGCTTGCTTTCCTGTGCAAGCATCGTGATTTCCTTGAACAGCAAACGGTTTTCCTTGAAATAGAAATCGTTCGCGCTTACGACCCCCGAGACTTTTTCCCACGCGTCGTTGTCGATAAGCAGGCCGCCGATCACCGCCTGCTCCGCAAGCGCAGAACACGGCAAAGAACGCAGATTTTCTACCTGCGGATCTTCGAACTCTTCGCTCAGAATCTTGGCCGCCATGATCCTGCGTTAACTTTCCTCGGCAATTACATTCAGTTTGATCGAAGCACTGACGTCAGCATGAAGCCGGAGGGAGACGTTGTGTTCACCCAGTTGGCGCAGTACTCCGTCCGGCAAATATACTTCATTTTTTTTGATTTCTTCTCCGCAGTGGTCTTTGATGGCAGCGACAATTTCCGCCGCACCAACAGAGCCAAACAAGACCCCTTTGTCGGTCACCCTCACCTTCACGCTAATCTCGAACCCGTCTATTTTCTGTTTGCATTGTTCTGCTTGTTGGAGCTTGTCGGAATCAAGTTCTTCCCACTCTTTTTTACGTAGTTCGAATGCTTCGATATTTTCAGGAGTCGCCGGTTTTGCCTTTCCGTACGGTACCAGGTAGTTGCGGGCATAGCCGCAACTGACTTGAACGATATCGCCTGGTTCACCCAGGTTTTCAAGTTTTGAGATCAATAGGATTTTGGTTCTCATCGACATTTACTCCCTGCGATTTTCACTTTTGACACCTCTGCGAGAGCGGAAATTGATCAGGTTTTCAAGTGCCCCCAGCGCGCTCACCGCTCCGGGCACCTGTGGCAGGAAGGGAGAAAATACCAACGCTGCGTAAAAAGCAAATAACCAGGCACTCGCGTTATTTAGCGTGTTCAGCAAATAGTGTGCCGTCGCGATTCCCTGCAGAAAAAAAGCATAGGCCACGACCATGAGCAACTCGTGCATCAAGGGTGCACGCGTAACGTATACAACTGTAAACAGGATAATCCCGAAAACAGCCATGGCTTTCCCCAGGTTCAATGCAGTGAATTCAGCACGGAAACCGCCGGGCGTACCGAGCAGGTTCTCCCACCAACGTGCAAGCAATAGCGACGTCGTCCAAATCAACACCAGTGAAGTCAGCGCGACGCCGGTCATAACCTCGAGAAACGCACGATATTCCTCGGCAAAATCAAACGTTCCGGCACCCACCTCCTGTGACGATTCCTGGATAAGTCCGGAAAAAAGATTGTTCCATAACTCAGTGCGTTCCGGCACCAGCAAAGCAACCAGGAGTATGAATGAAACGCCAGCGAGGACGATGACGTTCAACGTAAACGACAGGCTCTCCGTGCGACGTAACAAGTGTGCGATGGCAATCACCGGAATCCACTGTAGTAGCACAAACAACAGTACCACCGGGTAGTGCACCATCCTGACCCCCGCAAACGAGGCAATGGTGAAAAAAACCAGTAACAGCAGGGTCGACAGCATCAGCACGATACCCGCTCGCTGTCCACCCCACCTGAGCGCAACCAAGGTCAACGCGGCACTGCTCAGAATCCCGACGAGTGGAATGAAAGAAGCAAGCCAGGCCAGGCTCGCAACGGAAAAAGCTGCCTGGCCATAGCCCGACAGGATGAAATCAGCAAGTTTTTTCATCAGCGGTCGCTCTGGCCAAGCGGCGGAACAGGAATCAATGTTTGTCGCTGTAGGGCAATAGCGCCAGATAACGCGCGTACTTGATCGCGCGGGACAAGCGGCGCTGGTCCTGACCTTTGATGCCGGTTACCCACCCGGGGATGATCTTGCCTGTTTCGGCAACGAATTCCTTGAGGAAATCAACGTCTTTATAATCGACGCCGCGTATCTTTTCGCGTGGGACTTTTAAATGGCTGCGCCTTTTGTAGTACGCCGCCACGGTGTATTTTCTGTCCGTTTTCAACTGCTCTGTTCTTTTTCAACCGCTCGTTTGGCCGAACGAGCCGGAGCAGTGGTGCTTTCGGTATCCGTACCCGAGGCAACGTGCTCTCCGTCATTGGTGGCGTTGAGCAATGGTGAAGGTTCGGTGATCGCTTTATCGCGGCGTAGCACCATATTACGTATAACCGCGTCGTTGAAACGAAAAGCGTTGTCGAGTTCGGCCAGTACGTCCTGGCTACACTCGATGTTCATCAGCACGTAATACGCTTTGTAGCTATGTCCGATCGGATACGCCAGCCTGCGCATACCCCATTCTTCCAGACGATGCACTTTGCCTCCGCTGGAGGCTACCAGCGTTTGGTACCGGTCGATCATCGTGGAAGTTTGCTCTTGTTGATCCGGGTGGATCAACAAGACGATTTCATAGTGCTTCATCGGCATGAGGCTCCTTTCGGGTTTTGCTTCTTACGCACCGATGCGCGCAGGAGCAAGGATTTTCAAGACCTCAGGCCAGCCAACCAGCCTGATCCATGAATATACCTGATTGAGTCATCTCAAGCAAATCACCGAGGCAAATCACCGAGGCAAATCAGCAGGGTCAAATTCGATCACGCTCCCTGCGCTGGCGTTGTATCTCGTAGAGGCAGACCGCCGAAGCCACGGCTACGTTCAGGCTGCCGGTTTTCCCGGATAGCGGGATCGTAGCTCGATAATCACATAGCTCCGCGATGTGCTTGCGCAACCCACTGCCCTCGGCCCCCAGTACGATTGCGACCGGCCGGCGGCAATCTACCGTGGACAGGTCCTGTCCGTCGTCAACGAAAGTCCCGATGGCCCATACGCCGGTTTTTTTCAGTCGCGTGATCGCTCGTGAAAGATTGGCTATCTGTACTATCGGGACTCTTCCTACCGCACCCGAAGCGACCTTGACCGCCACCGGCGTCAACCGCGACGCGTTATTCGACGCCACGACCACGGCAGTCACACCGAGTGCCTCGGCGTTACGCAGGCAGGCACCGAGGTTGACGGGGTCAGTGACGCGATCGAGTATCAGGAAGGTCGCTTCGTCTCCGCACAGGTGTTCCAGGTCCTGTTCTCCCAGGTACCTGGGTAGCCTGCACAGGCTTATGACACCCTGGTGAGCAGATTCGCCAACCAGTTGATCGAAGTCTCGCAGGGATTTGGTATCACACGGGATACCGTTGTGTTCTGCCGCCTGACGCAGCGATGACAGGCGCGGGTTCTTGCTGCCCTGCACGGTACAAACCTTGATGACCCCGTCTCGATGAGATTCGATCAGTGCCAGCACGCTGTTGATACCGTAAACCCATACTGGCGCCTCTTCCTTCGCCACCGGATCAGCTACGCTTTTTTCTCCGCGAGCGGTTTTTGTTGCTGTGTTTTTTCTTGCTGTGTTTTTTGTTGTGGTTGCCGGGCAATACGAAATCCACCTTGCGCTCTTCGGGGAGCACCCTGGAGAGAATCACTTCAATGCGGTCACCAAGGCGATACACCTGACCGCTGGATTCTCCGACGAGCCGATGCGTCTGGTTGTCAAAATGAAAATAATCGGAGCCCAATGAACCGATATGCAAAAGGCCCTCGACGTACACCTCCTGCAATTCAAGAAACAACCCGAAATCGGTTACCCCGACGACGATGCCGATGAAGGTTTCTCCTACCCTGTCTCTTATGAACAGGCATTTCAGGTATTTGGAGACGCTTCGGGTCGCCTCTTCAGCGCGATGCTCCGTCATCGAGCAATGCTCGCCAACCTTTCCGAGTTCGCTTGTGTCGTAGCTCCGGGACGAAGCCAGCCTGGGTTCGATCACCGCGTTGATGGCTCGATGTACGAGCAGATCGGGATAGCGGCGTATCGGTGAAGTAAAGTGCGTGTAGTCGTCGAGAGCCAGGCCATAATGACCTGGCTCTTCCGGCTGATACAGCGCTCGCGTCAACGAACGCAGAATCATCGACTGGAACACGTGGGGGTCATCCCGTTTGGCAATTTTTTCCATCAACACCGCAAGATCACGGTTGCTCTCTCCGCCCAGATGCATGCCCAGCGCGCGCAGAAAGAACTGCAGTTTCTCGAGGGCATCTTTCTTGAACCCGGCATGCGTTCTGTGCAAAAGGTTCTGGTTGTGGTCCCTGAGAAATCTCGCGGCGCAGATATTGGCGCAGATCATGCACTCCTCCACCAAACGGTGTGCATCGTTGCGCTCAAACAGCACGATTTGACGAACCCGACCTTTGCTGTCAAGAAGCATACGTGTCTCGGGAATATCCAGATCAAGCGCGTTACGTGTTTTGCGTTGCTTCAGTAAAGCCTTGGTAACCCACAGACCTTCAAGCAACATGGTGTGCACCTTGCCTGGAAAGGCATCGAGATCTTTGCCATTCTCGCCATTCTCCAGGAAACGTCCGACCTGGCTATAAGTCAAACGTGCCTGTGAAACGATGACCGCGCGCATGAACTCATACTGCAAAATCTTTCCGTCTCGAGAAAGCTTGATTTTGCAGACTACCGCCAGGCGTTCTTCCTTGGGGCGCAGGGAACACAGGTCATTCGACAAAGCCGACGGGAGCATCGGCACCACGCGCCCGGGAAAATATATCGAGTTGCCTCGCTCGCTCGCGGCTTCATCGAGCACGCTCGCGGGGTGGACGTAATTTGAAACGTCGGCGATAGCGACCCACAGATACCATCCATCGTCGGCTTTTTCAAAAAAAATCGCATCGTCAAAATCCTTTGCGTCTTCCCCGTCTATGGTGACGAAATTCATGTCGCGCAGGTCACGGCGCTGCTCCAGATCGTGCCGGGATACCGGTTTGCAACGCTCGGCCTCAGCAAGCACATCAGGGTGCCAATGGCTGGGAATATTGTGAGCACGCAACACGATGTCTACTTCACGAGGGGCTCCTTCGTGGTCGCCAAGCGTTTCGATAATTTCTCCGGGCACGCCTTCCGTGCGGAAATCTGGCTTGCGCAACCGCACAATCACGACGCTTCCTTTTTCAGGCACAACGGGCAGACTTTCCCCCGGGGGAGGCTTGCCTGCCATGGGCTGTATGCGATGGGGACCCACTGCATGCAGAGGTTCTATGTAGCCTGCCGCGCTCACTACCCCGGCAAGTTCCCTGTCACGCGCCAGCAGTTCAATCGAAACCACACGCGGATCGTCTGCCGAATCGCTGTCGAGAACATAAACTGCAAGCTTGTCTCCATCCACCAGACCACGGACCAGGCGACCAGGAATCTTCAGGTCGGAGCCTTCTGTCGCATCGATCCGAACCGAGGCGTTGCCACCTGAAAAGGCGAAAATACCCGTGACGCGCCGCGTCTGCTTTCCTATGAGATAAGAGCCTTTTTCGCCATGGTCGAGCTGGCCGTCGCGTATCATCGCTTCGAGGCGGTTGCAAAGTGCTTGCCTCTGCTCTTGATCCAAGCGAAACAAGGCGGTCATTTCGCCGACGCTCAATGCACGTTTTTCCCCTTGGAGTGCTTTGCAGATATCGTGTCTTTCAGGAATGATCATCTCGAAGGCCCTGCCCCGGGCTCAGCCTGCCACGGATGAAATCACCGCGTGTTTTCAGCATTGCCTTCGACACGCTGCCAACTACGTCTGCAGCGCTTCGACTTTCCCTCTTGGAAAGGGAAACAAAGCAAGCTCGTATTATGCCAGAAACAGATGAGACAGATGGCCTGATCCAGGATGTTAGCCAAAAGTTTTACTGCCTCCTGCACCAAATTCTAAAATGTCCTCTTTTAATTTCGGGAGAGGCTGTAGCATTCGTAGGGGCGAGGCATGCCTCGCCCCACAACACGTCCGTATAAATTCACCCGCAAGGGCGACATAACCCGGGACAAGAACGCCGGTGCGTTTGACAGGCATCGGTGTGCAATATACAGTCGTGCGCGTTTCGGTCAGCCTTGCCCAGGTGGCGGAATTGGTAGACGCGCCAGCTTCAGGTGCTGGTTATCGAAAGGTAGTGGAGGTTCAAGTCCTCTCCTGGGCACCAATCAAACGAAAACGGACCCCCGCAGGGGTCCGCCGCCTCTAACCAGAACCTATTGAGGTTCCGCCAACCAGCTTTTTTGCAGTGTTCAAGTGATCTGGAAGATGCTGTGCTCGTCGGAATACAGGGCAACGGGACGCCCATGCTGATCCAGATACGCCTGCAGGGTCTGTATGTAGGCCCAGGTGGTCTCGGCCGGGGCAAAGCGTAAGCGCCATCAGTTCCCCGGTAGCATCGTCGATGAAGACGATCAGGGTGCAGCGGGGGCCACGATGATCTTCCCCCGTAATCCGGTCCATGCGACTGGCACGGTGGGGTACGATATTTGCTGAGCACTTGGACCCGCTCAAGTCGTTTCGAATCGCTACGCTTGACAAGGAACCAAACAGCTCTTACCGGTGAACTTCTGGCCCTATTTCAACTGGCCGATCGCGTGCTGAAGCCCCGCTAAGTCTTTTTCGGACATCGGCTCTTTGTAGAGTTCATTCACTAACCAAAGACCGCTCTGCTGAATTTTTTCTTTTGGAGAGAATTGACCTAACCAGTCGGTAGACGACTGACAGCTATGACACAAAGACACTGTTGAGATGAGCTTTGACTCAATCGAAAGCCGTTTGTCCTTATCTTCGATTGGTATTACCACGAACGAAAACGATTGCTGTATGTAGTCCGTAACCTTGACCTCAATTGCTTTGAGTTTTTCCTTGTCAATCTTGGCACCATATCGCTCTTTGGCTTTACGAGTTGTCAAATCAATATTCCAATCTTCCAGAAACGGATCCTTTTCTTTCGCCAGCAGTGCACGCCCAATATTCTTTCTGAATATGCTCCGGTCCTTATTCTCCTTCATGAAGTGTTGCTGCAATCGTGACTGAAGCTGGGCCTCTCCTGTATGCGTACCGATCCGAACAATACGATCAGTACCATGGCCAGGTTCATTGACTTCATACAATACATAAATCCCGTTTAGCGGAATAAATCGCTTATCAAACGGAAAGTAGTGACGATCGCAGCCTGCCAAAGATCGATGCAGCAATGCACATATGTCACTCATAGCTGCCTGGCACGAACGCTCGTCTCTAACTGCGGGTCGGATTCTCCGACGAGATGCGAATACATTAATTGCCCATGTGTATACGGCGTTATATAGCTGCTGCCACCTATGACATCATATTGAACCGCCGATTCAATCAGGTCTCGCCGCTTCAGTCGAGCAACGGCCAACTCTGCTACCCGAAAATATCTTGTTGAGCGACCCATGTACAAATGCAAATCGCTGATCTGCTCTCTTACGACGTATTCTTCAAGAAAGAGTGGAAATTGGTCTTTCCAGACTTGATAAGCCGGACTATTCGACATTTGCAGATTGTAGTCTTGAATCAAATCCAACGGATGTAGAGGCCCATACAACGCAGACAGAATGAGGACTGAAATTCTCGTACTGTCAGGCTCGTTTTTGCGAATTGCCTCCACAAACCCTGAAGTACCGGAATATAGCGACCCGATATACCGTTCTATCGCCGGCATATACCGTCCATTCAATCGATCGCCACCGAACTCCGGTCCATCTTGGATGGAGGCATTCTTAGAAAACTTCCCGGAAAGATATTTCGGCTTTTTTCGAACACCGCTCAGAACGTCTGCGCGTGCCGACAAAATGTCTGCATATGCATCTGATGAAACCAGGTCGCCACGGTGGGCTGCGTGTACGCCGACCCTTTCCCCGCCCGGTCTTTTACGGGCGCAACATGGAATGATGAGTAATTTCGGCATCGCGTGTGTTGTGCGGCGAAGAACACAACGTAAGCATCAAAGCATTTTCTGCCAGATCAGCATGAACCGGTAATCGGTCTTGAGTTGCGGGCCATCGAGATCCTGATAGATCGGCCAGCCAAACTCTGCGGCCAGACGGTGCCCGTAAACCCAGGTACCAAGCTCAAATAAAGCGTCGAGACGCCTTCCGCCACGCAGGTCTGCACGCGCGGTCGGCACCCCTGTCGGATTCAATTCCTGGTCGCGTCCGCGCACGTTTCCCCAGGATCTGCCATCGAGCCGAAACGCAGCGTTCACGTTGTTGCGAAAGCGCGGTGTATTCGTGCCCCAGGCGATAGCCTTCATCGTTTTTCCAGAATCGCAGCATCGTCTTCATTTGTGTGCCCCAGGATCAGGCATCCAACTTGTCGGTATAGGTAATACCCAGAACAGGGTCAAAGGTCCCGGAACCCAGTTGCATCGGATAGGGCAGCTTGATGTTGCGGTTGCCGTCCGGGCTCGGAACGTCATCGCTTCGATCGGTCTGCCCTGCCGGGAAACTGAATCCTAAGTTTAACAGCAGCTTACGTCCTGGAGTTGCAAAATCATATAAGCCGTGCATGCCAACAAGCTTGACGTCGCCCAGCCCCGAACTTCTGGTCTTGAAACGAACCCCGCCGCGATTCGTCAGTTCCATTGACTTGCGCACATACGGCAACATCAGTGCCAGCGTCCAGCGATCGCTGGCACCATACATAAGGCCCAGCGTATGCATTTCCATGTACATTCCGAGCGGAGAGACCATGAACCCCTCGAGTACTTCGGCGGTAGACACGCTGCCAGTGCCGTCGCGATTGCCGTCCATCTCCATGCGGCCATACCGATAGGACAACATCCACTTTCCCGCTTTGTGCACGTGGGTCCCCATTACGCCGAGGGGGGTGGCAGCCTGTGACGACATCCCGGACATCTCGGTATGAGCTCCGCAGGAAACACTGGCCAGTATGAGAAAAGACAGCCAGCATCTGCTTGCAGACGAGTTGATCCTTGCTGTGTCTGTCCGCATAGAGAGATGGAATCAGGATTAGCCGCTGACTTGGAATCAGCCGAGGCGCCAATTATCGGCCAGTCTCACCCCGAGGTTAATTTCCGTACACCACACCTGCCAAGGGTTGGCGTTACGGATGGTGGTGCCTGGTCTGGTGGAGCTAGGCGGGATCGAACCGCCGACCTCTTGCATGCCATGCAAGCGCTCTCCCGGCTGAGCTATAGCCCCACGCATACAGGCGCACCCTACAAACCGACAGCCGGCTTGTCAATGATCTGTACTGCGCCACCACATATGGGACAAACGAGGCAGGTGCTGGGCGAGCAACCTGCATGGACATTCCCGCGAAGTGTCGACCGATGGCGACAGTGCTGATATGGTTCGACAAACGTACGGTTCTGCCGCGGGCACAAGAACGGTGTCGCCATCGGTTGCAGCATGCCATGGAACGTGGCCGCATCTGCCGAGCGACTACTCCGATTTGCGGGCAGGGCTGTAAGCAGCCCAGTACTTTCTTGCCAGCTTTTGAGCTGAGACAATTTCCTCGCGAGTCATGGTACGACCGATGGTCTCCTTTTTTTCTTCCGACGACTCATTGCCCTGTGCAGATGCAAGGCTCAGCCAGACATAAGCCTGCACATGGTTCTTGGGAACCCCCTCGCCAGCGGCATACAGGGTGCCCAGGTTGTGCTGCGCCTTGGCATGCCCCTGCCGGGCAGCCCTGCCATACCACCATGCCGCCTCGACGTGATCCTCGGGAACTCCCCGGCCGGTGGCATACATGAAGCCCAGGCCGTGCTGTGCATCGGCAAATCCCTGCTCGGCAGCCATGCGATACCAGCGTGCCGCCTCGACGCCATCTTCGGGAACCCCTCGACCATGGGCATACATGGCACCCAGGTTGTACTGTGCCTCGGCGAGTCCCTGTTCTGTAGCTATGCGATACCACCGTATCGCCTCGACGTCATCCCTGTGAACTCCTTCACCATCGGCATACGCAACACCCAGGTTGTATTGCGCGTGGGCATCCCCCTGTTCGGCAGCCATGCGAAACCACCGCACCGCCTCGGCGTGATCCTTTGGCAGTCCCTCGCCATTGGTATATAAGAAGCCCAGGCTGGACTGCGCCATGCAAAAACCCTGCTCGGCGGCCATGCGAAGCCACCGTGTCGCCTCGACGCGGTCCTTGGGAACCCCTTCGCCATGGGCATACGCAATGCCCAGATTGTGCTGCGCCAGAGTATGTCCTTGCTCGGCAGCCATGCGATACCAGCGTGCAGCCTCTGCGTCATCCTCGGGAAGCCCCTCGCCATGAGCATACATGTTCCCCAGGTTGTACTGCGCGTAGACAACCCCCTGCTCGGCAGCCATGCGATACCAGCGTGCCGCTTCGACCTCATCCTCGGGAACCCCCCAGCCATTGTCATACCGGATACCCAGATCGAACTGCGCCCTGGCATCTCCCTGCTCTGCGGACTTTTGCATCTTGTTGACATAGCCGCCCATCGCAGATGCCGGATACGCCGACAATGCCAGACATACCAGCAGCAACCCGAGCGTGGTCGAATTCGCTCCCCACAAGAAGGGGCTGCCGGTCTGCTCGTATGTTGTCCGGGATGCGGGGTGCGGCTGCCAACCGCCGGTCATCGGACCGGAAGGCAAAGGTACCCTTGTGGTTTTTCTATTTCTGTTCATAAGTTACGCTCCCGCGCTGCCACCTTACTCTCCGACGTACGCATCTACATGGCCGCATCAAAATACAGCATCGTGATTATATGTAATTTTTTCCCCGAACGAAGCACGCCCTGTGATCCCACCAAGCACCCAAGCCGGAAAATCAGCATGGACAAGAAATTGATTTTGAAACTTTCGCTTCCGACTATATCTTTCCATGGTTTTGCGATCGTGTTGCGGCAGGGTCTTGCCGCACGACTCTTTTCATGTATTTGTAGAACCTGCCATTGGCCTCTCTTGTCGGCATCTTTCCCCTTCGTCCCTCCGATAGCCTTATGGATCCCTTTGCGGTCCTCTGCCGAAAACGCGCCGTCGTTGGCAACCAGTAGTGCCGGTCCATGCAAGAGGTTGTTTTTGGCTTTGGGGTGACCTGTATGCAGCACGGCGAACACCAGCCTGGTCGCTCTGGCATCATCCGCATTCTGTACGAACTCACGCACCAGAGTCCGACCGTCTCCCGCGTCTCGGTATTCATCCGCCAGAAGCTTCTGTATCTCCCGAATCCTGTCAAATGGCTCGCTTATAATTCCGACGGGCCCGTCTTCGTCCAGTATGCCTTTAGTGGTGTCTTGATCCAATTCTTCCTTCTCGCCCAACAAAAAACCTCCCTTATACATCCCTCGTGAAAACAATAGTAGCCATCTCGACCACATACCAGTGGAGGCTCGTCGATCCGAGACAGGCGCTGTGGCGCAAGCGCAACGGCGTATCGTGTGGGGAGGTGCTCCGCGAACCAACAGACCTTAACACTTCGAAGATCGGCACGTGCCCCCGGCGTGGGGTGGATAGAGCCCTCGGTGTGGGTATTGGCCATGGTCACAACCGAGATAGCTCGGTAAGCGCTGACTAAACCCGCCGGAAACGCTTCCTCGCAAGCAATGAAATCTTCTTGTACGGTGCGGTTGAAGTGTTGGTTGCAGACATTTGTCGTCGGGCTACGCGCGGCTGTCCCACCTGCTTCCGCTCTCATGCATCGTCTTTGGAGTCTTCGGAATCTTCGGAGTCTTCGTTCATGTGCAGCGTCATGGTCGGGTACGCTATCTCGCCGCCGTGTTCCTCGATAATTCGAGAAATTTCAAGCATAAGTTCTTGCTTTATCTCATGAAAGTATTCCCAGTCCGTAATTTTGGTGTAAGCCATCACCAGGATATCTACGGACGACGCACTGAACTTATTCAGATTTACAATCAGAGGTCTCTCATTGGATATTTCTTCGTGCGCTTTCAGCATGGCCTTGATAGCCGCGACAATCTCGCTGACTTTGGTCATGTCGCAATATCTCACCCCGACGGTTTCCAACACGCGGCGGCATTCCATCCGGGATCTGTTTTCAATTGCGATTTGGGCAAAAATGGAATTCGGTACGTAGATCGGATGACGATCGAAAGCCCGGATGCACGTTTGCCTCCAGCCAATGTATTCGACCGTCCCTTCAATGGCGCGATCGGGAGAACGGATCCACTCGCCTTCGATAAAAGGGCGGTCCAGGTAAACCATCAAACCACCAAAAAAGTTTGACAGCATATCTTTTGCAGCGAAACCGATTGCCAGGCCACCAATGCCACCGAAAGCCAGGATGCCGGAGATGCTGACGCCCAGCGTGTTCAAGACCATCAGGACGGCCGTGATAAAGACCGAGGCTTTAAGAACCTTGTTGAGCGCGCGAACACCGGCTATATCTAAGGCTTTCCCCTGCTCTTTCTTTTTTTGCAGAAGGGTTTCTTCTCCCAGCTTCAGGAACTTCAGCAGGAAGATCACCACGCACAGAATGATGCCGAGCAAGCGGACGTTGGCGGTGAAAACAAGCAACCGCGTAGATTTCTCAGCCGCCCAAATCCACTCCAGCGTGTAACTCAATCCAATGATCCAGAACAGGAGAATCAATGGAAACTGCACGCTTTTCAGCAACACGTCGTCCCACTTGGTGCTGGTTTTTAGCGCCTTGAGGATGAGTCGCTTGATCCCAATCCCCAGGGCGACTCCGATGCCCACTACGATCAAAACAACGGCAAAAACGCTGGCTATCCACTCCAGCGTCATGGGAAAACTCGCTGCCGGTTCCAGGAGATGAGATATGTCAGGCCACCAATCCATCTCGGGTCACTCGCCATAAGATGCTTGCAATTCCGTTTGCAGTGTCCTTAAGTGACTGCGGGTTGTTTCAGCATCGAAATGTTTTTCTGCGGTTCTTCCCATAACCATTTGATAAGCAACGCGCCATTTTGTTTGCAGGGTATGCGTGTAATGCTCGATCCAGCTCCCGGACAATTCATCCATGGCAGCTTGCAGAAGCCGTGCATCGTTGCAGAGCGATAACATATCACATCCTGCCTCGAGCATGTGTTTTGCTGAAATCCTGTCGCCATTGACGCGAATGCCCGACATCGTCAGGTCATCACTCAGGATGATTCCATCGAAACCCAGTTGATCGCGCAGGATTTTCCTGAGCCACACTGCAGACGCGCTGGCAGGAAATGCATCGACGCGTGGATAGATAACGTGCCCAGGCATGACCGCAAAAAGCAATTGATCGGCGATGAGACGACTGAACACGCTTAGGTCGTTTGCTGCGATTTCGCTGAATTCGCGATGGTCTGCAACGGTCTCCACGTGTGTGTCGCCGGATACCGTGCCGTGCCCGGGAAAATGCTTTCCGACCGGCAACAGCCCGCCTTCGATCAGCCCAAGAATGAGCTCCCGTGCCAATTTCACGGTTGCGTCGACGGAACCGTGCAACGCGCGATCGCCTATGGCCGTGTTGCCCCCCGCCAGGTCCAGCACCGGCGAAAGCCCCGTGTGGATACCGACTTCACCGAGTTCCATCGCGACCAGACGCCCGGTAGCATAGATCAGCCGCAAGGCACGCTGGGGATGCCGCTCAAACAAGCGGCCAAACGAGCGCATGGGAGGCAGGCGGGTGAAGCCCTCTTTGAAGCGTTGCACTTTTCCACCTTCGTGGTCGACAGCAAGGATAAGGTCGGAAGATACTTCCTTTACTTCGGATACCAGCTGCATCAACTGCTCTTTGGTATCATAGTTTCGAGAGAAAAAAACCACCCCGCCCACCGCAGGATGGCGTAGCGAATCGTATTCTTGCGCGCTTACAGTTGTCCCCTGTAGAGACATCATCAAGGGGCCCATCATGGATATTCTGTGCCTTTTATTGGTGAAGTTCTGAAAACATGTCTTTTTCTTTGCTGAAAGTGTATCAGCACCATGTGCTGCTACATAACCTGGAGGCTCATCCGGCACAAGAAAAACTGATTACGCAGTTGCAGGATTTGTGTGACCAACTGGCCCGGCTTGATAACAGGCAAAGCCTCGGCTTGCTGAAATTCTGGAAGCGAAAAGCAGACCTTTCCCCTTCTCCCAAGGGCATTTATCTTTGGGGAAGCGTCGGCTGTGGCAAGACCTTCCTGTTGAACCTGTTTTTCAACCACGTCCCCTTGCAACGGAAAAAACGTCTGCATTTCCATGAGTTCATGCGTGGTATCCACACGCTCCTGGCGGAGTATAAAAACACGTCCGACCCCTTGCAAAAGGTCGCACGACGCTATGCTGACGAAGCCGGATTGCTGTACCTGGATGAATTTCACATCATCGATATCGGCGACGCAATGATCCTGGGTGAGTTACTCAGGCATTTGCTGGCTCGTGGCACCGTGCTATTGACCACTTCCAATTTTCCGCCTTCTCGGCTTTACAGGGATGGTTTACAACGAGAACGTTTTTTGCCGGCGATCAGGTTGCTGGAAAACAGGTTGCAGGTGATTGAGCTCCGTACCGATTGCGACTACCGATTGAAGTTTTTCACTGCGACCAAGCTGTACAGCGTGCTGTCCGATGGATCCGCCGAATCGGCACTCGAGAACAGTTTCGGAAAAATCATCAGCGATCTCGTCAGGGAAAACGTGCTGCTCGAAATCAACGGACGCTCCATCTCTGCGAAGAAAATAGCGGGTGGTGTCGTGTGGTTTGATTTCCAGGCAATTTGTGGCAGCAGGCGATCACCCGCCGATTACCTGGAAATCGCGAAGTGCTATGAAACCATCTTTGTTTCAGACATTCCCGTATTTGAAGATCGGGACGACCTGGCTCGGCGCTTCATCAACATGATAGACGCTTTTTACGACCATCGAGTCCGCCTGGTGGCGTCTGCAGAGGATGTGCCCGAGCACTTGTATCGCCGGGGACGCCTGCGTGAGGAATTTCAAAGAACCGCGAGCAGGCTGATCGAGATGCAGTCGCCGGGTTATGTCGCGCGGATCCACGCCTGACCGCGTCAGCAAGCAGGCACATCGTCAAATCCAACCACGATACAGAAGGCGATATTTGTTTTACCTGGATCCGGTTCATCCTCACGAGTGGATCGCTTATGTGGATCGCTTATACTGTGACGGAGCAAACAGGTAAAGAGCCGCAGTTACTTGAAAAAACCCGTCAAGATTGCCGTCACCGGTGCTGCCGGGGCCATCGGTTACGAAGTAATATTTCGCATCGCTGCCGGCGACATGCTTGGGCAGGACCAGCCGATCCTGTTGCACTTGCTGGAAATAGAAGCCGCGCGCAAGCAGGTCGAAGCTGTGGTCATGGAGCTTGAAGACTGCGCGTACCCCCTGCTGCGTGGATGCACCCCGTTCTTTGACCCATTCGAGGGATTTTCCGGCGTCGGCTACGCCATCCTGATCGGTGCGCGCCCTCGCACCAAAGGCATGGAGCGCAAGGACCTGTTACAGGCAAACGCGCAGATATTCAGCACCCAGGGACGTGCACTCAATGAATCCGCCGACCGGGATGTACGTACGCTCGTCGTGGGTAATCCGGCTAATACCAATGCTCTGATCGCTTTGCGCAACGCGCCGGACCTGCCGCCTTCACGGTTTGCTTCGATGTTGCGCCTCGACCACAATCGGGCAATCGGTCTGCTCGCCAGACACGTTGGTGCATCGGTTTCGGACATCAGCAATATGACGGTCTGGGGCAATCATTCTGCGACACAGTTTCCGGATCTCTCCCATTGCAAGATTGCGGGCAAGCCGGCACTGGATCTGGTGCACAGGAGTTGGTTTGAGAATGAGTTTATCCCCGCGGTTCAGCAACGTGGCGCGCGAGTGATCGAGGCACGCGGAAGCTCGTCTGCCGCATCGGCCGCATCGGCGATAATGGACCACATGCGCACTTGGGTACTCGGCACTGCACCGGGCGACTGGACCAGCATGGGCGTCTTCTCTGAAGGCGACTACGACACTGCCACCGGGCTGGTATTCTCCTACCCGCTGGTAATAAAAGGCGGCGAGTGGAAGATCGTGCAGGGACTTCCCATAGATGCGTTTTGCCGCCGCAAGATCAAGGAGACGGAAGCAGAGCTATGGGAAGAACGTAACCTCGTTCAATCCCTGCTACAGTGAAACCCCTTCCCACTCGGTAATAAAGTCATCTACGTTTGCCGCTACCGCATCGGGGCGGTCCTCGAGCACGTAGTGTCCGGCACGCTCGATAAACTCAAGCCGCACCGGGCCTTTGACTTTTTCCTTGATACGCACAGCGGCTTCCTTCGGCATCCAGGCATCGTGCAAGGCCCAGCAAATCAGCGTCGGGCAGGTAATGCCGCTGTAATCGATCGACAGGGTTTCTCCGTTGTGTGGTTGCGAGCAGATCTTGACCAGCGATTTGAAGCCGGTCAACCCAGGCCCTCTCGCCCAGAACCGGAGGTAGTTCTCTTTCACGTTTTTGTCGGTAAAGGCAATCTTGTCAAAGCTGCCGGTTCTCAACAGGCCGGCAAAACCTGCCGCGGCCTGTTGCATTGCTGCTTCCAGCACCTCATCCGAAGCACCCACGAGGCCGTTGAAGGCTTCGACTTCGAGGACCGGCCAGTAATCGAAGCTGACCGGGTTGATCAGCACCAGGCGGTGGAGATGGCTGCAGTACTTCGACGCCATGATTTGTGACGCACCGCCGCCATGATCGTGCCCCACGAGGATTACCTTGCCCTTGAGATCAAGCGCTTCTATTACGCTTCTGATCGCCTCGGCCTGATTGCTTAGCGTGTGCGTAAAGTTATCCAGCGGCATGTCGGATTCTCCATACCCAACCATATCCATCGCGTAGGTTGTGTATTTGTCCTTGAAAATCGACTGCAGGTGCCGCCATAACCGCGCGTTTGTCGGTATGCCATGTACGAGTAGCAAGGAAGTATCGCCGCTGCCTTCCTTGACAACGTTGATCCCGATGTCCTGATTCTCAAGCTTGATGTTTACTTTCATCTGTTACTTGTCTCCATAGAAGTGTCCTTGATAATCCCGAGATAATACACCATTTAAAAAACCTCCAAGCGTCCATTCCATCTATCAAGGACCGCATAATTCAGGGTACGCGCGCAGCAGGAATTTGCGCAGGCACCGCATCGCATCGTGGGTGCATATCCCTGGCAGGATGACTACCCGCAGCGTTTTGCCTGCCTCGACCTCCAGGACCATCTCGATATAGTGACGAAGAAAACGCAGCACCTGCACGGACCGGACTTTGTGGCTACTCCAAGCACCCTCGCGCGATGCAACATACACCGACAAGGTATCGCCGGGTTCGAGGTACAGCGCGCGTACCTGCCGCCGGGGATGTACCGCGTGTGGAACAGCACTAAGCAGCGCCACGATACTACTTGCTATTTTCAGCCACAGAGGAATCTCCAGCACCCATGGAAAGACCGCCAGCAAAACGCAGGTCGCAAACGCTCCCCGTTGCAACGCGCGTGTGTTATGTAACCTGACTACCACAGCTCTCGCGAATCAGTCCTGCAATTTTTCTGGTGGTCGGATCCAGTCCTTCCGCCTCATCCAACAACGCGGAATACAGTTGTGGATCCGGTAGTTCAAGCAACTTTCTGAATGCGCTTCGCTCCTCTTCGCTGGCCGTATGGTAATAGCGCTCAAGGTAGCATTGGGTCATGCGATCCAGCTCCCTGGTACCGCGCCGGCATTGCCATGCAAGCCTTTTTTTATCGTCTGAGCAGGTCATCCATACAGGCTTGATTTGCCACGCCCGGAGTTGCCCGAGTCTTCAGCGGCAATTTCACATGCCGGCTCCGGTCCGTTGCTACGGACAAATTATACCTTGGAAGCCGGTGCAGGCTCGGCTGCTACTCACGTGGGGTTGCAGCATCAAAAACAGCTTCAGAACTGGCGGGAAACGAGCAGCTTCTTGATTTCGGCGATGGCCTTTGCGGGGTTCAGATTTTTCGGACAGGCTTTCGAGCAGTTCATAATGGTATGGCAGCGGTACAGTTTGAACGGGTCTTTCAGTTCATCCAGTCTTTCACCGGTCGCTTCGTCGCGGCTGTCGACAATCCATCGATACGCTTGCAACAATACGGCAGGCCCGAGATAGCGTTTGCCGTTCCACCAATAGCTGGGGCAACTGGTGGAACAGCACGCGCACAGAATGCACTCTTCAAGCCCTTCCAGCTTTGCCCTGTCCTGTTTGGACTGTAACCTTTCCGAGCCTAGCGTGGTAGCACTGTCGGTTTGCAGCCACGGCTTGATCGAAGCGTATTGCGCGTAGAAATGCGTAAGATCCGGAACCAGGTCCTTGATCACAGGCATGTGCGGTAACGGGTAGATCTTGATGTCTTTTTTGATTTCGCTGATGTGCTTGGTGCAGGAGAGCGTGTTGGTGCCATTGATATTCATTGAGCACGAGCCACAAATCCCCTCGCGACAGGATCTGCGGAAAGTCAAGGTCGGATCGATTTCGTTTTTGATCTTGATCAGGGCGTCGAGCACCATGGGGCCGCAATTCTTCATATGTACTTCGTAAGTATCCGTACGTGGCAACTCGTTCTTGTCAGGGTCGTAGCGGTACACGATAAAGTTGCGTGTCACGCCTGGACGCGGGCAACTAAAAACCTTGCCTTTTTTTACTATTGAATTAGCAGGTAGAGTGAACTGAGCCATTGCTTAAGTAATCCCGTTGGTTAAGTAATTCTTGAGCCGAGGCATCGAGGCGGCGGATGACCGGTGCCAGGGATACCTCTCTTTCGCAGGATCGTGGCGGGTCTGCCTGCGTGCGACGGGCTGCATCTCAATACACTCTTTCTTCCGGCTGAACCACTTCAACATCGTTGCTCAAGGTTCGCATGTGAACCGGACGGTACCGGATGTTGGTATGCCCGCTTTCGTCCATTTCGATCAGCGTGTGCTTCATCCATTTCGCATCGTCTCGCTCCGGGTAGTCGTCACGGGCATGTGCCCCTCGACTCTCGGTGCGGTTCAGTGCCGAGGAGACCGTTGCGACCGCCTGTTGCAACAGGTTTACCAACTCCAGGGTTTCGACCAGATCGGTATTCCAGACCATGGAACGGTCGCTTACTCGAATGTCGGAGATCTGTTTGAAAATTTCCATTATTTTTTTATGGCCTTGTTGCAGATTATCGCCGGTGCGGAATACCGCTACGTGTTTTTGCATGGCTTTCTGCATCTCGGAGCGCACTTTTGCGGTTGGGTGCTCCCCCCGGGCATAACGTAGCTTGTCAAAGCGACTCAGGATTGAATCTATTTCTCTATCCGGGGGAGTTGGATGAGGTGGACCGGGTTTTATGATCCGGGCCGTGTGGTGCGCTGCTTCGCGCCCGAAAACGATCAGGTCCAGCAAGGAATTCGAACCCAGGCGGTTTGCTCCATGCACCGAGATGCACGCCGCTTCGCCAATCGCGATCAGCCCTGGGACGGTGGTATTGCCCTCGCCGTTTTTGGACAAAAGCACTTCGCCGTGGTAATTCGCGGGAATACCGCCCATGTTGTAGTGTACGGTCGGCAGCACCGGGATCGGCTCGTGCGTCACGTCAACACCAGCAAAAATACGCGCCGATTCAGTGATTCCTGGCAAGCGTTCCTGGATGATCTCTTTCCCCAGGTGCTGGAGATGCAGGTGGAGATGATCCTTTTCCTCGCCGACACCTCGACCTTCATTGATCTCCAGCGTCATGGCACGACTGACAACGTCGCGGGAAGCCAGATCTTTCGCATTCGGTGCATAACGCTCCATAAAGCGTTCCCCGTCGGCATTGGTCAGGTATCCTCCCTCCCCGCGTGCGCCTTCGGTGATCAGGCAGCCGGCGTTGTAAATTCCGGTCGGATGAAACTGCACGAATTCCATGTCCTGCAACTGCAAACCGGCACGCAGTACCATCGCGTTGCCGTCTCCGGTACAAATGTGCGCCGAGGTGCAGGAAAAATAAGCTCTTCCATAGCCGCCGGTTGCGATTACCGTCATTTTTGCGGAAAACAGATGCAACTGCCCACTCGCGAGATCCCAGGCCAGTGCGCCGACGCAACGGTGATCGTCCATGATCAGATCGAGGGCGAAGTATTCAATATAAAATTCAGCCTTGTGCTTCAAGGATTGCTGGTAGAGCGTATGCAGGATTGCGTGCCCGGTCCGGTCCGCGGCCGCGCAGGTGCGTTGCGCTACACCTTTGCCATAACGGGTCGTCATTCCGCCGAAAGCTCTCTGGTAGATACGCCCGTCATCGGTACGGGAAAACGGAACCCCGTAATGCTCCAGCTCAATCACGGAAGCCGGGGCTTCCTTGCACATGTATTCAATCGCATCCTGATCGCCGAGCCAATCCGACCCTTTGATTGTGTCGTACATGTGCCAGCGCCAATCGTCTTCGCTCATGTTGGCCAGTGCTGCACTGATGCCGCCCTGGGCTGCCACGGTGTGGCTGCGGGTCGGAAATACCTTGGTGATGCATGCCGTGGACAGCCCCTTTTCAGCCATGCCCAGGGTCGCGCGCAAACCCGCTCCACCAGCACCTATGACCAGCACATCGTGTGCGTGCTTGATCAACTCATACGACTTCGCCATTCTTCTATACGGATATTCTTATGACCGCCACGACGCCGGTGATTACAGCTGCGAACGCACCCATCTCAAGCAACATGATCGTAATGACCTTGAGCCGGTTGCTGGCTACATAGTCTTCGACGATGACCCGCAGCCCCAACGCCATGTGATAGCACCCGACGATCAGGAAAAGAATCAACAAAATAGTGGTCAGAGGACGTTGTATCCACGCGACCACGGCCGCGTGTGAAAAATCAGGTAATCGAGATAATGAAAAACCGAACCACAGGGACAACGGCACCAAAGCTACCGAAGTGACACGCTGCATCCACCAGTGAGCCAAGCCTTCTCCAGCAGAGCCAAGCCCGCGAGCATTTGACAGAGGGCTTCGCATATTTGCCTCAAAAAAGAATCCACCAGGTGCCCCCGGTCAATATCACGGTGGCGATCAATGTCGCTATCCCGGAAGCGTCGGCGGTCTGGAGTTCAAAGCCGTATCCGGCATCCCAGAACAAGTGCCGGACGCCATTGCACAGGTGAAAATACAGTGCTGCGCTCCAGCCAATCATGGCGATGGTGCCCGGTGTGGAAACGAACCCCCCGTGCATCTGTTCATAGACAGGGCCACCACTGGCTACGGCCAAAAGCCAGGCGATGAAAACCACGTAACCCAGTGAGAGCAATACGCCGGTGATCCGATGCCCGATCGACAACAGTGCCACCAGGGGCAGGCGGTAGACTTGCAGGTGAGGTGATAAAGGCCGTTGCTGCATGCGCGTATTGACAATTATGAGACCGTTCGCGGGAGAATCTTCAAAGCACTGGAAAGAGCACTCGAAATTATAATAACATGGAAGTTTTTGCTGGTAACCGGGAGTTGAGAAAAGGCACACACAACCCGTTTTTGCGAGTGGCCAGATATCTCTGGCACATGTCCGGCATACGGAAGTACATCCCTGGCATACGGAGGTACACGTCTGGCATACGGAGGTACACGTCTGGCATACGGATCGTATTGATCCTGAACAACATGAAGAAACATCACTTCCGCTTTTATAAAAATAGAATATTTCACAGGCTTTACATGGCAATGGAATCTACCGCTTCGAGGTCTGTTGTCGATTCGCTTCCACATCTCGAAGAATCGTTTGCCAACGTACTCGATTCTTCGCGAGCCGTACTGATTGATTTTGACAGGATCAAAACGCTCGAAGGAGTGTCCGTGAAGTTCTATGAGGCCGGATCACTGCACATCGGCGAGTTGAGCAACAAGGAGCAGATCGGTATTACACTGGACAAAGCTGCCTGGAATCAGGAGGCAAATGTCGATGGCACAGGCGGCGAAACGGTCACCGAGCATGCGGCCGTCTGCTTCGCAGTTCCTCGGGTGGCGACCAGCAGTTTTGCCCTGCATTTGTTCGACATCTTCCTGGCGTTTATTCACCTGGAGTATTTTTCCCGGCGCGCGGTACGGATTGAAACCTTGTTGTTCGACAGCAATCATGACAAGCTGTCCGAACTGTACTTCAATTGCCTGCCTGCCTGCCGCGTGAGTCAGGAGCTTGCGGGCGTTCATCGTTTTCAGGGAATATTTTTTTTGCCGAATATAAACAAGTGGCGCACGGTTCTTTATACCTGCGGCAAAGCTCAGGCATTTCACCGGTTTTTACTGTCTTCCTTCGGTATCCCGTTGCCAGCTTCCGTCAAGCGTGTGAAAACGATCACATTGATCTGCCGCAAAAAATATATAACCGATTGCAACAAACCTTGCGGCGATCGCATCATTGAAAATGAACACGCGCTTGTTGAAACTCTGGCAGCAAGCTATCCCCAGGTAGAAATCCGAAAGGTCTTCCTCGAAGAACTCTCCCTGTCCGAGCAGTTCAGCCTGCTTTCGCAATCGGACGTGCTGGTCGGCATGCATGGCGCGGGCTTGATTGCCGGAGCCTACTGCTTACCTCCCAACGCCGGATTCATCGAGTTGTTTCCAAAATATTACCGGGACGGAATCGCAGCGAGAACCTGCCGCCTGATCACTGCAGAACGCGATCTGCATTACGCGAGCTGGATAAACCATAGCCGCAAAAACGAGTCCGGGGAAGACATCCGCCTTGGTTTCCATGACCGTTACAACCGCAATCCGGTACATGGTCATTCGACCACACGTGTGCCGCCGGAGGCGTTGCTCACAAGGATCTCCCGGTTGATCCGGAAAATCGAACGCGTCGCGAAGATGCGTGCCGCCGCGTGACTCATCCCTTGATAAATAAATAGATCCTGCTGCCAAGCAGAAAGAACATGACTTTGGCATTTGGCGCCGTGATACTTCCGAGAAATTCGTCAGTTTCCTCTCTCGGTTCCTGCAACAGGGCCTCGAGTTGTTTTTTCAGGTATTCTTTTGTTTGCCCCACATCGCTTTCGATGTTCACGATAACCAGGAATGTAAAACCTGTTTTTTCAACGCGCGGCAGTATGTCGATACAGACGTTGCCGCATTCTTCCAGGGAGAACGATAATTTCAGGCATTCATAAAAATGCCGTATCCTGATACGGGTGCGGAAGGTATATTTTGCGTCTTCGATGCTTTTTTCCAATCGGGGAGGAAAATCCTCAATCTGTATGAGATGCTGCATGGCAATCGAATCTGGATCATAGCCGGGTGTGGTTATACCCGCTTGTTTTTAACAAACTGAAATGCAACGGTTAAGCAACTTTATTCCTGGTGCCGATCTATCAGCCCCCACTCTTCCGGCCAGACTCGACCGAATACAACCGGCGTCTCCATGGTTGTGCGAGCTGTCGGACTTCGACCTGCTTCGTATTTCTGGCAAGGATGCTGCAAATTTTCTCAACGCGCAACTGACCAACGACCTGGGTGAGGTTTCCAACGAGAGGTCTCAGCTGGGCGGCTATTGCACCCCCCAGGGAAGAACGTATTGCACCTTCCGCGTTTTCCTGCATGACGGGGACTATTATATGAGAACAACGAGCGGTCTCAGCGATCAGGTACTCGCGAGGTTGAAGATATATGTGCTCAGGTTGCAAGCGTCGCTGGACAAGGATACGGCGCTGGGAGGCATGGCACTTTTGGGTAATGGCGCGGGCGAATTGTTGAAAAGTCACGGTTTATCCCCTCCTGTGACCGTTTCGCAGAGCGTGGCCTATGCAAGCTACCGTATGATCCGGGCCCCCGGTATCTGTGAGCGATACGAAATCTACGCGCCCTGCCAGGACCTCGCGAAGTTGTGGGGGATGCTGTCGCCCGAGGTTGCCTGCGTTACCGTAGACGCCTGGCGCTTACACGATATCCTTTCAGGAATACCTAACATCTATCCGGAGACCAGCGAGTTGTTCCTGCCGCAAATGATTAACCTGGAACTGATCGATGCCGTAAGCTTCTCGAAGGGCTGTTATCCTGGCCAGGAAATCGTTGCACGCACGCACTATCTGGGCAAGCTAAAACGGCGTATGTACCGGTTCGTATCGCAACAGGGATCAAATTCGATCGAGCCTGGCACCGCGGTATTCATGCCGGACCAGGATAGCGGGCAGCCGGGCGGTGAAGTGGTCGACGCCTGTAAGCTATCCGACGGCACCGTGCATGGCCTTGCGAGCCTGCGCATGCGAGGGCTATCCGACCAGGTGGAAATCAGGTTGGCCGCCCCGGACGGCGACATCGCGCATATCCATTCCCTGCCTTATGAAGTCACCTACCAGGGCAAGGCAAACACTCCCCCTGACCCCGAATCCTGATGCGTAATTTGAGCCTTCTGTCCAGCGTAGTATTACTGCTGGCACTGGCGGCTTACGTTTTATACCCGCGCAAGCACCTGGTCGCGTACCTGCTGCTGGGGGTGTTGCTGGTCTTGGTAGCCGCACTGGCTTTGCTCGCGGCAGGGATTCTATAGCGGCACTAATCGGCAGGCTTCGGCCGGTTTTTCGATGGGTCTTTATGGCGTGAACGCTCATTCAATTTGCGTAAACGCTGCAAACGCTCTGCGAGGGTAGCTTCATCGCCATTGCTGCCAGGTTCGTAGTAACGCCTTCCCACCATTTCCTCCGGGAAATAATCCTGCCCGGCGGAAAAAGCTTCCTTTTCGTGATGCGCGTAGCGGTATCCTTTGCCTGCACCGAGCTGTTGCAGCAGTCTGGTCGGTGCGTTGCGCAGGTGGTTGGGTACCTCCAGCGTGGCGTACTTGCGTGCGTCTGCAGTGGCGGCGTTAAACGCGGTATAGACCGCATTGCTCTTGGAGGAGCAAGCAAGGTATACGGTCGCGTGCGCGAGTGAGAGTTCTCCCTCGGGACTTCCCAGGCGTTCGCACGTCAACCACGAGTTTAATGCGATGTTCCAGGCCTCGTTATTTGCCGTGCCGATGTCTTCGGAAGCGATCCGCAGTAGCCGGCGCGCGATGTACATTGGGTCGCAGCCACCGCCCAACATTCGCGACAACCAGTAAAGCGCCGCGTCCGGATCGCTGCCTCGCACCGATTTATGGAAAGCCGAGATCTGATCATAGAAAAGGTCGCCCTGCCGGTCGAAGCGGTGCAGGTTCTGTGCTTCGCCCAAGCGAACGATTTCTTCATCGATACGGTTCACGCCGCGTTCATCCCGGGTTGTGAGATCGCTGCATATTTCAAGCAGGTTGAGCGCTTTGCGCGCGTCTCCGCCGGATCCGCGCGCAATCATCCGGCAGCACTGCTCACTGATATCGATGTTCAAATCGCGCAGGGTGGCATCGGTATTCAGCGCCCTCTTGACCAATGCCACCACCTCGCTTTCTTCGAGGCATTTCAGCACATAGACGCGTACCCTCGATAACAGCGCATTATTGAGTTCGAAAGACGGGTTTTCAGTGGTCGCGCCGATGAAAATGATCGTGCCATCTTCAATGTAAGGAGAGAAAGCATCCTGCTGTGCCTTGTTGAAGCGGTGGATTTCGTCAATGAACAGGATCGTCGAGCATCGCGTCTCCGCATACGTTCGCTTTGCCTGGCTCGCTACCTGTCGCACGTCTTTCACACCAACGAGCGTCGCCGACATGGAAACGAACCTGGACGGCCACGAGCGTGCGATCACTGACGCGATCGTCGTCTTGCCACTGCCAGGTGGCCCCCACAGCACCATGGAATGAGGATTGACCCCCTGTAGCGCCTTCCAAAGGGGTTTCTCCGGCGAGAGCAGGTGTTTCTGCCCCGCGATTTCCTGTGCGTTCCGAGGACGTACGCGCGCAGCCAATGGCTGCGGTGCCATGGCTTCAGTATCGAACAGGCTCCCGACGTTCAAGCGACCCGGAAAGGCTACGGTCGTGCCGGCACCAGCGGCGGTAACAGATACTCCCCGATAATATCAACCGTCGGCGGCAGGTACAGGCGAAACGCGTCGGCGGGGATCTCGGGGTTCAGTCGGGAACGTAAAAAGGTGATGATGGTCGTTTGCTCGAAATAATCCAGCATCTTTATTTTTACCAGTTTCTCGCTGTCCAGCCCCAATTCAATACGAGTGAATTCCATGTCCTGTACTTTGGGCGTCAGCAGGATCCAGTCAAGGTCCTCGATCGTACCGCCACGCTTGAGATGAAAGCGGTCGGAGATTGCCTTTTCTCCCATTAGCATCGCGATCGGCGCGTCACCCAAGGCTTCGGCTACCGGCTGCACGCTCGCCTGGCTTAGGTCCGGGTCATAAATCACCAGGTTGATTCCATCGCTGACGATAATTTGCCGCGGCTCAAGATACTCAAAGCGAAACCGCCCGGGCCGCAACAGGGTAAAGATCCCTGATGTATCTCCTATGACGCTGTGTTTCGTATCATAGACGATTTGGGAGAAACTGCCTTCGAAGGCTTGCGCCTGCAGAAATCTCTGCAAGCGCACCAACGGGTCGACCCTGTCCGGATTGGCTGCAACGATCGCGGGCGTAGCAAGCAGGTAAGCAATCCCTGCCAGCATAAGCATCCGGGATAGACCGCATCGCGAGCCAACGGTTTTCATTCGCGTGCGAATCATGTTCCTGGAGGAGACAGAACCTCGCGCGTACCATTGGCCTGTACCTGGCTGACGATGCCTGCCGACTCCATGCTTTCCAGCATGCGCGCCGCGCGGTTATAACCTATTCTCAGCCTGCGCTGGATATAGGAAACGGAAGTCTTGCGGGTATCCAGTACCAGTTGGACAGCCTGGTTGTACAAGGGGTCCTCATCATCATGCGCGCGGCTGCTCAGACCTTCTTCGCCTTCCTCGGCGGCGGTTGCCTCGAAATCGATGTGGTCCGGTTCGCTGTGTTTCCTCAAAAAATCGGTCACGCTGCGTACTTCCCTATCAGACACGAAAGCCCCGTGTATTCGCTCCGCCATCGATGATCCGATTGGCATATAAAGCATATCGCCCTGCCCCAGCAACTGATCCGCACCTCCCTGGTCCAGGATCGTCCGCGAATCGACTTTTGAAGAAACCTGGAACGCGATGCGGCTCGGTATGTTCGCCTTGATCGAACCTGTAATGACGTCGACCGAGGGCCTCTGCGTCGCCAGCAACAGGTGAATCCCTGCAGCTCGAGCTTTCTGGGCCAGGCGACCGATCAGTTCCTCGACTTTTTTGCCAACGATCGCCATCATGTCGGCAAACTCGTCGATCACAATGACGATATACGGCATTGTGTCCAGCGGCGACGCCGTTTCCTGCTCCGCAAGAGGATCGAGAAGCACCTTGCCCTCCTGTTGGGTTGTTTTGACCAAGCGGTTATAACTACTCATGTTGCGCTGACCGAGGGTCGACATCAACCGGTAGCGCCGTTCCATTTCCGCGACCGCCCAACTCAATGCCCTGGCCGCGTGCTGCATGTCGGTGACGACCGGCGCAAGCAGATGCGGAATGCCGTCATAGACGTTTAACTCCAGCATTTTGGGGTCGATGAGAATCAGGCGCACCTGTTGTGGGGATGCCTTGAACAATATACTCATTAGCATCGCGTGTACCGCAACCGATTTCCCCGCACCGGTCGTGCCGGCGACAAGCAGGTGCGGCATGCGTTCGAGGTTCGCCAACACCGGCCCCCCGGCGATATCCTTGCCGAGGCCTAGCGTCAGTGGAGATTTTTCCCTTTCATAGGCTGCAGAACCGAGTATCTCTTGCAGTAGCACGGTTTCGCGTATTTCGTTCGGTACTTCAATGCCGACTGTCGATTTACCTGGAATGACCTCGACCACACGCACGCTGGGCACCGATAGTGCGCGCGCCAGATCCTTTTCGAGACTGGTAACCCTGCTCGCCTTCGTCCCTGGTGACAACGCCAATTCAAACCGCGTGATGACAGGCCCCGACTGTGCACTGACTACCTCGGCTGTGATGCCAAAATCGGCAAGCTTGACCTCCAGTTGCCGCGCCGCCGTCTCGATCGCATCTTTGGCCATGCCTTTGTTTATCGCGGTCGGTTGGTCGAGGTTCTGCAAGGGGGGTAATTCGGGGTTGCTTTTATCGGTGAACAAGGGCGCCTGCTTTTCCCGGTTTGCCCTTTTACCGGTTTTGATGGCTTCCACACGAGGTTCTATAAGTGGTTTTTTCTGCCGGTCCAGACCAAATTTGATCCGGTGTTTTTTCAGCGAGGTACGGCGGGTGTTCTGCATCTCGCGGCTAATGCGCCGTTCCTTGAAGCGGCGGATGGAACTTTCAATCCACTGGCCTGTCTGCAAGATCAACGAGCCGGTTTTATCCATGACATTCAGCCACGATACGCGCGTAATTAAATGTACGCTGCCGATGAGCAGAGCCAGTAACAATAGCGTCGTTCCTGTCAAACCGAACATCTTGGTAAATCCCAATGCAACCCACTCTCCCAGGCGTCCACCGGCGGATGCCGGCAGGGTTCTCGGCGTAAAGTGCATCGCGACCAAACCGCATGCCGCCAGCAGAAAAAACAGGTGCCCGACAGCCTGGGTCATATGCACGATCAGGGAGCTGCTACGATGCCTGAAAACCCGTACGGAAATAAAAATCATGACCAGTGGCAGCAGGAACGCAACCTGTCCGAGCAGGAAGTACAGGCTGTAGGACAACCAGGCACCAGCGAGCCCGGCGAGATTGTTGACGTTGCCGCCCGACTGCGTCCCTGCCCAGGAAGGGTCTCCAGAATGGTAACTGGCCAGCGCCAGCAGAAAATATAAACCGGCAGCGAAAAGCAACACTGCGCCCGCCTCTTGCAGCCGCTTCTTGAACAGCAGGCTCAAGGCGCTGTTTTCGAGGGTTTTTCTCATGTGTTTCGGGAAAAGTCCATCGGCCTGATTGCCAATACATAATGCCGTTTTTCAAACGCTTTATTGTAGCAAGCTATAGGCTACAGGAACCTGCTCCCGTTGGTTTCATGTAAAATGCGGTTTTGCCGTTGCCAATGAACGAACCTATCCACGCCAGACTCATTATCCTGGGGAGTGGGCCTGCGGGCTATACCGCCGGTGTTTATGCCGCGCGCGCCAATCTCGAGTCGTTACTGATCAGCGGAATGGAACAAGGCGGTCAGTTGATGACCACTACCGACGTGGATAACTGGCCCGGCGATGTCGAAGGATTGCAGGGCCCGGAATTGATGGAGCGAATGCTCAGGCATGTCGAACGCTACGGGATCGAGGTCGTCAACGACCACATTCAGCACGTTGATCTGGCCGGCATTCCCTTTCGCCTGAGTGGCGATCTCAATCTCTATACATGTGATTCTCTGGTCATTGCCACCGGTGCTTCGGCCAGGTACCTCGGGCTTGAATCCGAGGAAAAATACAAAGGCAGAGGGGTCTCTGCCTGCGCGACCTGCGATGGTTTCTTTTACAAAGGGAAAAAAGTTTCCGTTATTGGCGGCGGCAACACCGCGGTAGAAGAAGCGATTTATCTATCGAACATCGCCAGTGAAGTGATCCTGGTGCACCGTCGCGACACCCTGCGCGCCGACAAGATCCTGCAGAAGAAACTGTTCGCGCGCATTGAAGACGGCAATATCATGGCACTTTGGGAATGCGAACTGGTCGAAGTAATCGGAGATGACAAAGGCGTTACCGGTATGCGGGTGCGCAACCGCAAGACCGGGGACGAAAAAACCATTGAACTGTCCGGGGTATTCATTGCGATCGGACACACCCCCAATACCGGAATTTTCGAGGGTCATGTGGATATGCGAGGCGGCTATATCGTAACTCCCGGAGGCTCTGGCGGAAACGCGACGGCAACCAGCGTGGCGGGTGTTTTTGCGGCGGGAGACGTTACGGATTACACCTATCGGCAAGCGATTACTTCTGCTGGGTCAGGTTGCATGGCCGCTTTGGATGCCGAACGTCACCTTGAATCGCTCCACGAGAAGTGAGTGAAGCCCGGGGAGCGTCCGCACGGCACAGGTACAGATGCTGATTCGTAGAGGCGACGCATGCGTCGCCCAACAACACCCGTGCGGTTTACACAAAACATCCTGCCAGCAACATCGTCGGTGCAAATTCACGCACAAGGGCGACACAACCCGGGACAACATGGCCTACCGGAGCCCCTTGTAAATGAAGCGGCTAAGCTCCAGGGAGCCGTAACCAGCGATGCAGGGGAATTGTCAGTAGCATTCCAGCGACCGCAACGCACCCAGCCACCAGGAACAAAACGGAGCCACCGAGTTGATCCCACAGGTATCCACTTACCAGCATACCGACTCCGCCACCGACCCCGAAGCTCACACTGAGATAGATTGCCTGCCCTCTCGCTTGCAAATTACCGGGGAACCAGCGATTGACAAGCTTGATCGCGGCGGCGTGATAAACACCGAAACTGATCGCATGCAGGGTCTGGGCAAACACAATCACGGGTAGTTGCTGCGGGAACCAAGCGATGAGAAACCACCGTAGCGCGGTGACCATGGTGCTGAAGGTCAGTAACACGGGTTCCGTCCAGTTCGGTAGCAGTCTGGGTATGATGATGAAAACAGCGATTTCAGCAATTACACCCAGAGACCAAAGCAAACCGATCACCATCTTGCCGTAACCGGCATCGCTCAGGTAAATGCTGAAGAACGCGTAATAGGGGCTGTGGCTGAGCTGGACGACAAAGCACAGTCCCCCCAGGGCCAGCACTTCAGGGCGGATCAGCAAGGGGGCTATGCGGCGCGAGCCGTGATCGCCGGAGTCGTATTGCTGCCGATCATCACAATACAGTGATACCAGCCACATCAGGATTATGGTGAAAAACATCAGATAGGGAACCATGGCAAGGCCGTAGCGATGGATGATCGGCACGGCCCCCAGGGTAAAAATAATGAAGCCGACCGACCCCCACAGCCTTATCTTGCTGTAATTGTCGGCCATGTATCTGAGACTGCCCAGGGTGATGCTCTCCAGTTGCGGCAGCCAGGCGTTGAAGAAAAACGAGTAAAGCAGAGTGGTGGCAACCAGCCAGGTGTAGCTGCCGCCGTGCATCAGTAGCACCGCGTAAAACAAAACCGACAGAACCGCCGCGATCCGGAGCATTTTCAGGCGTTGACCGCTGCGGTCGACAGCCCAACCCCAAAGGTAGGGAGCGAATACTTTCGTCGCCATGAAAATAGCAAGTAACTTGCCGATTTCCGTCGCGCTGAATTTCAGGCTTTGCAAATACGGTGCCCAGTAGGGCAGGTAGATGCCAAAACTTGCAAAATAAAAAAAATAAAGGGCCGCAAGTTTCCGGTAACGCGGCGGCACGACTCAGCAGGTGCTTTTCACATCCATGTTCTGTGCACGATGTCGCAAAGTGTGGTCCATTAGCACGATTGCCAGCATCGACTCTACGATGGGAACTGCACGGAGGGCGACGCAAGGATCGTGGCGCCCGGTTGTGCTGATGTCGACCTGGTTTCCGTTTTCATCGATGGTTTTGCCGGGTAGCCGAATGCTGGAGGTCGGTTTGAAGGCGATATCGACCTCAATGTCCTGGCCGCTTGATATCCCACCCAGTATGCCTCCTGCGTGATTGCTTTGAAACCCATCGGGGGTTATTTCGTCACGGTGCTCGGTGCCCTTTTGCGCCACGCAATCAAACCCAGCTCCGATCCCGACACCTTTGACCGCGTTGATACTCATCATGGCGTGAGCGATGTCTGCGTCGAGGCGATCATAGACTGGTTCGCCCAGACCCGGCACCATGTTCCGGGCGGTCACGTGAATCATGGCGCCGACCGAATTGCCTTCCCTGCGTAACGCATCGACGTACCGTTCCAGTTGATCCAGAACGCTTCGGTCAGCGCAAAAAAACGCATTGGAGTCTATCTGCCCCAGATCGACATGTTGGTCGCAGACGATTGGCCCCAGACGGGATAAATAAGCAACGATCGTGATTCCATAACGCACCCGCAGGTATTTCCTGGCGATGGCGCCAGCCGCAACCCGCACCGCGGTTTCACGGGCGGAAGCGCGACCGCCTCCTCTGTAATCGCGTATTCCGTATTTTTTGTGATACGTGTAATCGGCGTGACCAGGGCGGAATTTGTCCTTGATCGCTGAATAATCCTCGGGCTTCTGGTCGATGTTTTTGATCAGCAGTGCAATAGGTACGCCGGTCGTTTTCCCCGAAAATACACCGGATAGAATCTCTACCTGATCGGACTCTTTGCGTTGCGTCGTATGCCGTGTTTTCCCGGGCCTGCGGCGGTCGAGTTCATGCTGAATATCGCTTTCGGTCAATGCCAGTCCCGGCGGGCAACCGTCGACAACCCCGCCGATCGCCGGGCCGTGGCTTTCTCCAAAACTGGTCAGCGTGAATAATTTCCCAATCGAGTTGCCGGACATGATCGATTCATTTTAACGCAATCGGTGTTTTTCAGGTCGGTACCACCGAGTTGCCGGCAGGCGAACCGGCGACGGGTTTTTTACCGCAGTTTTCCATACAGGTCGTGGAGCATTGGTCATCAACTGTGTCAGATCGGGAGGCCACAAGTGTTGGCAAGTGATGTTCAGTGGGGCGAGCGAGGAATACGATCGCATGAAAACATCTGAAAAATGAAACCGGCCGCTTCCGGAGCGCGCGGGTGGCTTCGCAAGACGGCAAAGATCAAGCGCGACCAGGAAAGCCGTCGATCTGGTAAAATGCCCGACCAAGTACCCTCCCGGCAAGGTTGTTCCTGTCAGTCGCGTTGGCGGGGGGCTACATTTATCACCAGGCCTTGATGTATTTAATGAGTGACTTCGATGCAAAATCCTTGCTGAAATCAGCAGGTACCGAGTACCGGATATTCAATCCTGGCAAGCTGGCAGGCGCGGAAAAACTGCCGTATTCGCTCAAAATCCTGCTTGAAAACCTGCTGCGTCACGAAGATGGTGTAACGGTTAGCAGAGACGATATAGACGCGCTGCTTACCGCCTCTTCGAACGGAAATCTGGCACGCGAGATCGCCTATCGCCCCGCGCGGGTGTTGATGCAGGATTTTACCGGCATTCCTGCCGTGGTCGACCTGGCGGCAATGCGCGATGCCATGCATGCGCTGCAAGGCGACCCGGAGCGCATCAATCCAGTGCAGCCGGCAGAACTCGTCATTGATCATTCTGTGCAGGTGGACAAATTCGGCAGCAACAATGCGCTCGAGTTAAACACGCGGATCGAGTTCCAACGGAACCGTGAGCGTTACCAGTTTCTGAAATGGGGGCAAAAGGCATTTTCCAACTTCAAGGTCGTTCCGCCGGGGCGCGGCATTGTCCATCAGGTAAACGTCGAGTTTCTTTCCCGTGTGGTTTTCGTCAGTGACCCCGGAGACGATGGCCCACACGCTTACCCGGATACCCTGGTCGGCACTGATTCACACACAACGATGGTCAACGGCATCGGCGTGCTTGGCTGGGGGGTAGGTGGTATAGAAGCCGAAGCATCCATGCTGGGACAACCGATCTCGATGCTGATACCCCGTGTCGTTGGTATGCGACTGAGCAACAGGCTGCCTGAGGGAACAACAGCGACGGATCTGGTGCTGACAATCGTGCAGATGCTGAGAAATCATGGCGTTGTCGGTAAATTTGTCGAATTCTACGGTCCTGGACTCGATGAATTATCGCTTGGCGATCGCATGACCATCGCGAACATGGCCCCCGAATATGGGGCAACCTGCGGTGTTTTCCCGATTGACGAACAAACGCTTGCTTACCTGCGGATGACCGGAAGGCCCCCCGAACAGGTTGTTTTGGTCGAGGCATACGCGAAGGAAACGGGATTGTGGAGGCAGCAGTGCGAAGCAGCCGTGTACGACGAGATGCTTGCGCTGGACCTGGCTACGGTGTCACCCTGTCTTGCCGGGCCTCGTCGTCCACAGGATCGCGTCCCTCTCCGTGAGATGAAGTTCGATTTTATGAAAAATCTCGGTGAGATCAAAAGCAACATAACCCCGGCAAAAAGCAATGGGCATGCGAGCAATGGCTCGGGTGGGCTGCAGGATGGCGCGGTGGTCATCGCCGCCATTACTTCCTGCACCAACACTTCCAATCCTTCGGTGATGCTGGCAGCGGGATTGCTTGCAAAGAAAGCGGTGGAGCTCGGCCTCCGCGTCAAACCGTGGGTAAAGACTTCCCTGGCACCCGGTTCGCGCGCGGTAACGGCTTACCTGGAGACCGCCGGGGTCATGAAACCGTTGCAATCCCTGGGATTTCATGTCGTCGGCTACGGTTGCACAACCTGTATCGGCAATTCCGGTCCGTTGCTGGAAACGGTTGCCAACACCGTCGCCGAACAGGACCTGGTCGTTGTCTCGGTGCTGTCCGGCAATCGCAACTTTGAGGGTCGGATACACGAACAAGTACGCATGAACTATCTGGCTTCACCGCCGCTGGTTATCGCCTATGCCATTGCCGGAAGAATGGATTTTGATCCCCATGAAGACCCTCTGACAAAAAGCCAGGACGGCAGACCCGTCTATCTGCGGGACATTTGGCCATCGCGAGAAGAAATCATGGCCGCCGAGAGCACGGCACTATCTCCCGAGCAGTTCAGCGCCTCTTACCGGGACATTTATAGCGGAGACAAAGACTGGCAGCAGTTGCAGATTGAAGAAAAACATCTTTTTGACTGGCCGGAATCGACTTACATCGCTCATCCGCCCTATTTCGACGGGATGAGCCGGCAATGCCCGGAAACCCCGCGTACGATCCAGGCTGCACGCGTGCTGGCTTACCTGGGAGATTCAGTGACGACCGACCACATTTCACCGGCCGGTTCGATTCCCTTGGACAGCCCCGCGGGGCTTTACCTGCAGCAGCATGGCGTGATGCAGGCCGACTTCAATTCATACGGATCGAGACGGGGTAATCACGAAGTGATGGTGCGCGGGACCTTCGCCAATATCCGTCTGCGTAATCGACTCTTGCCTGGTGTCGAGGGAGGCTACACATTGCATTTTCCGCACGGCAAAAGAATGTCGATATACGACGCCGCAATGCAATACCACAAGGAAAACGTGCCGACGATCATTCTCGCCGGCAAGGAATATGGCTGCGGCTCATCTCGTGACTGGGCCGCGAAAGGTCCTCACCTGCAAGGGGTCAGGGCAGTGATCGCCGAAAGTTTTGAGCGCATTCATCGCTCCAACCTGGTGGGCATGGCAATCCTGCCGCTCGAATACCTGCCCGGGGACAATGCCGAATCGCTTGGCTTAAGTGGCCATGAACAGTTCGATATAGACGGGTTTGACAAGGGAGATACGGCGACGGTCACCGCTCGCGATAATGGCGAAATCAAGGAGTTTTCGGTCAAGGTCCGAATGGATACGCCGAGGGAGATGGAGTACTACCGCCATGGCGGTATTTTGCATTACGTGCTGAGAAACCTGGCTTCCTAAGGAAGCCATTGCTTTGCATTGCAGAGCGGTTTCGGGTATCAGGGACGGGTCAGCGTCTCAGGATCGAGCAGCCTGCATAACTCCGCCTCGCTCAACCCGCTGTCTTCCAAGGCGACCTCAAGCACCGGGCGGTTTTGTTTGTATGCCTTCTTCGCGATGGCCGCTCCTTTTTCATAGCCGATAACCGGGTTCAATGCGGTGACCAGAATCGGGTTGCGCCGAAGGCCGAGCTCGATCGCCTGCCGATTTACCGTAAACCCTTCAATGCTGTTTTTGGCGAGTATCCGCGCGGCGTTGGCAAGCAGTTGAATGCTTTGCAGCAGGTTATAGGCAATCACGGGCAACATTACGTTCAACTGAAAATTGCCGCTTTGCCCTGCGATCGCAATCGTCGCGTCGTTGCCCATGACCTGGGCGCAGACCATTGCGACAGCTTCCGGAACAACCGGGTTGACTTTTCCCGGCATGATGCTGCTGCCTGGTTGCAGCGCCGGCAAAGTGATGTCGCTGATTCCCGACAGAGGTCCGGAATTCATCCAGCGCAGATCGTTTGCGATTTTCATCAATGAAACCGCGATGACGCGTAATTGCCCACTGGTCTCGACGGCAGCGTCCTGGGCACTCAAAGCCTCGAATTTATCCGGCTTGGGAACAAATTCGAGTTTGGTCAGCTTCGATAGGTGCTTGCAGAATTCGTGGGGAAATCTCGGGTCGCAGTTAACCCCGGTGCCGACGGCGGTCCCGCCCTGTGCCAATTCGAGCAGGCGCGGCAAAGACGAGTCGAGGCGCGCGACGCCATTGCGTAACTGCTGTGCCCACCCACCGAGCTCCTGCCCAAAAGTGATCGGCATCGCGTCCATCAGGTGCGTGCGTCCGGTTTTGACTTCCCTGCCAAGTTTCCTGGCGCGCTTTTCGATGGCGGTGGCGAGTTGCTCAAGCGCGGGTTTGAGGTCTCCTGCAATTTCGCAGGCAGCGCTGACGTGAATGGTGGTCGGGATCACGTCGTTGGAACTTTGGCTCATGTTCACGTGATCATTCGGGTGGACCACCTTGCCTGAACTTTCCGAGGCAAGGTGGGCAATGACCTCGTTCGCGTTCATGTTGGAACTTGTACCCGAGCCGGTTTGGAATACGTCGACTGGAAACTGCTCGTCATAATCTGCGGCGGCCACGCACCTGGCCGCCCTGGCGATGGCATCCGCTCGCGGCTTGTCCAGCAAACCCAGTTTCAGATTGGCTTTGGCACAGCACGCCTTGACTTTCCCGAGCGCGGCAATAAATGCTCGCGGCATCCTGATCCCGCTGATAGGGAAATTATCGACCGCTCGTTGCGTTTGGGCCGCATAGCAGGCATCGCGAGGTACTCGCACCTGCCCCATACTGTCTTTTTCTATCTTGAATTTCGTTGGTTTGCTTGCCACGGCCAAACTCCACTACACAGTATAATGGAAATCCAGATTTCAACTTTGGGTTTAGATGCAGCCACCAAGCCATCCAGACGAACATTCCCCTTTGACCGCCATTTCCGCGATCGATGGGCGCTATGCCAAGAAAACCGACGCATTGCGGGGTTTGTTCAGCGAATACGGACTGATGAAGCGACGTATTCGGATTGAAATCGAGTGGTTGAAATGTTTGAGTGAATGCGAAGCGATCGGCGAAATCCCGCCGCTACCGGACACCGCCTTGGAAACGCTGGAGACTCTGGTCAGGGATTTCAATACAGCCGACGCCGAAGAAATAAAGAAGATCGAAGCAGAGACGAACCACGATGTAAAAGCTGTCGAATATTACCTAAGGAATAAACTCGAGAAAGATATAGATCTCAATAAGATATCGAGCTTTCTACATTTTTCTGCAACTTCTGAGGATATCAATAGTCTCGCCTGGGGATTGATCCTGAAAGAAGCCAGGGAGACGGTCCTTTTGCCGCAGTTGCGGTCGCTGCTCAAGCGCATGGCGGTCATGGCAGATAAGTACGCGGACGCTGCGTTACTGTCCCGCACACATGGCCAGCCCGCTTCGCCTACAACCTTCGGCAAGGAGTTCGCCAACTTCGCCTACCGTTTGCACGGGCAGTTGCAGATCTTTGCCGCCATCCGGATTTCCGGGAAATTCAGCGGTGCCGTAGGTAACTTCAACGCACACTGCATCGCGTACACACAAGTCGATTGGCCGGAACTGGCCCGGAGTTTCGTGGACTCGCTGGGGCTCGAGTATCTCCGCTGCACCGCGCAGGCTGATCCGCACGATCGCCTCGCGGAGTTGCTTGACAGCCTGGGGAGAATCAGTTCGATTTTGATCGATTTTTCACGCGATATCTGGGGGTATATCTCGCTTGGCTACTTTACGCAAAAAATCGGCGCAACCGAGATCGGTTCTTCGACGATGCCGCACAAAGTCAACCCGATCGACTTCGAAAACGCCGAAGGCAACCTGGGATTGGCTCACGCCCTGGCACGCCACATGTCATCTAAATTGCCGATGTCGAGATGGCAGCGAGACCTTTCGGACTCGACCGTTCTGCGCTCACTCGGGACGGTCTTCGGGCATTTCCTGGTTGCCATCGAGTCCCTTTCCCGTGGTCTGGACAAACTCGAAATTCATCGACAACAAGCCAGCGATGAACTCGATGCACATTGGGAAGTGCTCGCCGAGGCTTTACAGACGGTGCTGCGCAGACACGGTTGCCCGGATGCTTACGAGCGGCTCAAGCGTTACACACGTGACCGACAGCTCGATGCTGCATCCTGGGGTCAACTGGTTCAATCGAGTCCTCTGCCGGACACGGAAAAAAGGCGCTTGCTGGCACTGACGCCTTCTGCCTACATCGGCATCGCCACAGATCTGGCGCGATGGACAGGCGGGCGTTATTCCGTTTGATCCTCTGTTTCCTTCCCGGTGTCGATTTCCGCTTCCTGCTCCATACTGGGTTTTTCCATGCTGGATTCTTCCTCTGCAGGTACCGTGGCCAGAAAATCGCTGAGCCGTTTGTTGGCACTGTCATAGGCCGTGTTGGGGACTTCAAAAGCCCAGCCGCGAAAATTCTGCTGCTGCGGGGTGGAATTGGTGTCGGCAATGAAATAATTTTTGCCGTCGTCGGTTTTGTATGCTTTTATGTCGACGAACGCACCTTCCTTGGCTCTGACGTTTAATCGGACATGCTCCTCCGGCAGTTCCACCTGGTCCAGGGGAAGCACATCCTTGAAATAAAGATAGTCGGTTACCGCGATCACACGGTTGAGCCTTTCCTTCTGGCGAAGAACCTGTTCTTTGGCCAGATTCTGGATGGTTAGCTCTCCTTTTTTATCGCGGATGATCTTGAAGGATTCGCTGTCATCGGAATGAGTGACGGTGACGGTCGAGACCGTATCGGGTTCGATGTGTATCATTTCCTTGTCCAGCCACTGAACGGTATCGGCCGGTAGGTAAAACCTTGCGTTGATCAGCCAACTCTCCGCCTCGTCAGGTTTCCTCACGTATTGTCCATTTTTGGTTTGCCGGCTTATTTTGCCCACGATCAAGCCAAACTCTCCATCGGATGTTTTGAACGTCATCAGTATTCCACTTCCTTCCTCAGCATCGGAGGGGGCAACGCCGAGTGTCGGGTAGTACTCGGGTAACGATGTCTTCTTTTCAATTTTCCTGGCGTCCTGCAGGCTGAGCAAAAGCTCACGGATTTTGACCGTGTTCGCGAGATAGTCGTAGTGCTCAGCGACGCGCCAGGAGCTGTCATCTGCCAGGTAGATGTTGATCGGAGAACTGTTGCGCTGAGCTATCTCGATGGCGTTGACCGTGTTTAGAGAGTCGATCGTCAATTCCGGAAACAGCGGTGACTCATCCGAGCCGGGCTGTTTCGAATTCAGCATCCATACGGCAACACTCGCTGCGACAAGCACCATCAGTAAGACAGCAAGGCGCAGGTTTTTCATTGTGCCACCGATTTTTTGCGGCGTCTGACCCTGAAAAACCCAATGAGTAGCGCCGCGATGGTTACTACGACGGGCATGGTGATGATGTTTATCGCTTTTACTTTGGCCCCCAGCGCTTCAATGTCCTTGACCAGTTGGTGTTGCACGTTGCGAAGTTCCTTGCGGATTTCAACTTTCCTGTTACGGAACTTGCGAACTTCCGCACGCTGGGATTTTGTCAGCAATTCGGATTTTTTATCGCTACGCTGTCGTTGTAGTTCTTGCAGTTTGTTTTCCGTTTGGGTCAACTGCTGCTGCAGGTCCTGTTCCGTCGCACGGTATTTGCGGCTCGCTTGCCGTTCGATTTCCTTCACCTTGGTAAAGGGACGAGAATAGCTTGCGCGGCTGCGTATCCCAATCAGGTCTTTACTCCCAAAGAGGTTATCTACCATATTGATGACAAAATCCCGATTGCTGGCAAAAGGCCGGACAATAGGCTGGCCAAAAAAGTGCATGGTCTTGGCCCACATTTGGTCGCTCAGCAGATCGGTATCCCCGACGACGATGACGATACCCGGTTGCGAAGTCTGCTGGATGTGCTCGCGCGTATCATTTCCTCGCGGCTCTTCCTCCTCTTCTTCATTCTTGTTTTCAGGAGGGGCGTCAAAGGCGCTTGTGAAATTGCCCTGGATGCGCGCAGCCAGCAAATAACTTTCTCCCGTTGGAGAAAGGCCTTGCACCAACGCCCCGGGATCTCCCAGGTAGCGTAGCCGATCTACTGGAATCGGCATTGCTTGCTTGCTGGTCTCGACAAGGGCCGTGACTTCCAGGCCCGAGTTTTCAGCTATTTCCACGTCGGAAGCCAGATAAAAATTGATCTCTTCCAGCGCGTCCATGACAACGTCTTCCTGGTTGAAGTCCTGACGGCGCATATTGAGCGCGGCCGGGTGCGCGATAGACGTTTGACGGTCCTGGAAATTTACCGTTAGAGATCTGGCAAGGTCGGTGATGATGGAGGAATCAGGTACGTTGAACCCCCATGCGTTAAACAGGCGGTTCAGGCTCGACTTTCTCGCGTTGAGGTCAGCAACCGGTGCGCCACCTGGTTGAAATATCTGGTCGGCTTCCGAATAGGGATCGACGAAGAACATCCCCTTGCCCCCGCCCAGGATGAACTGGTCGATCGCGTACAATGTTTTTTCCGGCAGTTCTTTCGGGTGAACGACCATCAGGACGTCGATATCCGGGGCGATCGTCTCGGTGTCGCTAAAAACAAGCTCGACATCAAACACTTGCTCGAGTTCCTGGGTAATGACCCATGGATCATTCATCTTGCCGGTTTTCGGGTTTGACCGGGTCGCATACATCGGCAAGTCGGTCATCAGCCCCAGCTTTGGTTTTTTGAGGCGAATCAGCCCATAAACCAGCTTGTTCAGATCGTATTCGAGAAAAGCTTCACGATCGGCCTGCAGAAAGGGAATGACTTCAGTTGCGTCCAGCGCATTGGTGCCGGCCAACCCGAAGTAAATTTGTCCACCGCCCTGGGCCGAAGCAGCCTGCAGGCCCAACTGAGTTGCCCGGTCTTCCGCTTCCGAAAAGGGCTCTGGATCGACGTAATGCAGTTTCAGTCTGTCGCCTGAGATCAGGCGATATTCCTCGAGCACTTCCTTGACCCGGTTATAGTAATTCCTGAGTTTGGGAAACGCTTTCGTTTCTTTTTCGGAGAAAAACAGGTACAGATTGATGGGTTCCTGTATCTGCCCGAGGATGTTCCTGGTGCCTTCGGACAAGGTGTACAGTTTGTTGGCCGTCAAATCGAGCCGCACGCCACGCAACAACGTGTCGTTGAGTATCACCAACGCGAAAAACAAGGCAGCGAGTATAACGATCACGCTTCCCCGGGAAAAACTGGCGCCTGCGTTCATGCGATCTTCAGTCCCTTTTTTTCATTTCGATTACAACGGAGGTGAGACTGAGCCAGAAGCTGATGACCAGGAAGAAATAAATGGTGTCGTGGAGGTTGATGACGCCTTTATTGATCGAATTGAAGTGGTTGATGAAACTCAACGAAGCGACTGCGTCAACCAGGAACTGAGGCAGCCAGGCGCGCAGAGGGCTGAGCACCAGCGAAAAATCGCTGATCAGGAACAGAAAGCAAACGACGACGCTGATAATAAACGCGATGACCTGGTTTTTCGTTGTCGCGGATATACATGACCCGATTGCGAGAAAACCTGCGGCCATCAACAGACTCCCGATATAGGCGGCCATGATTACGCCGTTGTCCGGGTCTCCCAGGTAGTTGACCGTGATCCAGATCGGGAAAGTCAAAAACAGGGCAATAGCAGTAAAGCTCCAGGCCGCGAGGAATTTCCCGATGACCGCTTGCGCCGTTGTAATAGGTAAGGTCAGCAGCAGTTCGAGGCTGCCGGTTTTTCTTTCTTCGGCCCACAGACGCATCGAGATCGCGGGCATCAGGAACAGATAGATCCAGGGATGATAGGCGAAGAACACGGACAGGCTCGCCTGCCCTCGCTCGTAAAGGCTTCCCAGGTAAAAAGACATGGCGGTACTCATCGTTAAAAAAATCACGATGAAAACGTATGCGATCGGTGTAGCGAAATAGCTGGCTAATTCTCGTTTGAACACAGACAGTGCCGGGGTCATGAAATCTCTCCCTTGGTCAGTTCCCTGAACACTTCGTCGAGCCTCCCGGTTTCCGTGCGCAAATCCTTGACCGGCACCTTGCGGGCTCGAATAAATTCTTCCACGATGGGATACAGCGGTTCGGATCCGGAGGGAAACGCGTACAAGCGTTCGCTGAGTTCAACGGAATTCACGGCCGCCAGCGACTGCAGGTCAGTGGCGATTTGCGGGTCGTCCGCAATCATGCTTACCGCGTTGTGGTAGCGCGAGCGTGCCACCAGTTCCCCAGGCGTGGAATCGATGGTCAGCCTGCCCGCGGATATGATCAAAGCTCTGGTGCACACCGCTGTAACCTCTTCCAGGATATGCGTGGAAATCACCACGATCTTGTCGGAACTCAATGAGTTGATCAACTGGCGGACCTGATGTTTCTGATTGGGATCAAGGCCATCGGTTGGCTCGTCCATGATCAAAACCCTGGGATCATGAATCAGGGCCTGAGCCACTCCGACCCGGCGCTTGAACCCCTTGGACAAAGTTTCTATCGGTTGATGCAACACCGGCTTGAGTTCCAGCCTTTCGATTACGCTGTAGTAGCCTTCGCGTGCTTGTTGTGCTTCGACCTGCCTGACCTTCAGAACAAATTGCAGAAAATCATGCACGGTCATCTCGCCGTAAGAAGGTGCCCCCTCGGGTGTGTAGCCGATGATCCGTTTTGCCTGGATACTTTCCTTTTCAATATCATGGCCACAGATCTCGATGCTCCCGGCACTTGGCTGCATAAACCCGGTGATCATTTTCATGGTTGTGGATTTTCCGGCGCCATTAGGTCCCAGAAAACCCAGCACTTCACCTGTATTCACCTCGAAACTGAGGTTGTCGACGGCGATGAAAGAACCGAAACGTTTGCTCAGGTCTTTGATTTTGATCATGGTTTTTCAGCGGAAACGGCGCAGGCAAACCTTGCCATGCGGTGAAACGGGGCTGGTCGACATTTCCAATTCATTGTCTCGCGTTGTTTTGTTCGTCCATAAACTTTATTGCTTCGACCAGATCGCTTTCGGTATCTATGCCAGGCATCGCTTCACCCTGCGCTTTGTGCACATAAATTATGTCGCCACGACACAAGGCTCGCAGTTGTTCGAGCTTTTCGCGACGCTCGATTTCAGGCGACGGCAATCGCGTAAAACGCCGCACGTAGCCACAGCGATAAGCATAGACACCCAGGTGATGGCGCCACTCGGTCGCGTATTCTATAGAGGCCCTGCTGAATTGTAAAGCCACACCGTCGTCATCGGTCATCACTTTGACGACATTGGCGTCTCTCCTGCGCGCATCGGAAAGGGGAGCCGACAAGGTCGCGATCGAAGCGTCAGGATGTTTTGCCAGCGCGGTCGCGACATCTGCAATATCCTGTGGCGAGAGAAAGGGCTCGTCGCCTTGAACATTCACGACGATACTGCCGTCGCTCCACTGCAGCGCCGCGACGACCTCAGCGACACGGTCGCTTCCTGAAGCACAGTCGGGCGACGTCATCTGTGCCAGGCCGCCGATCCTTTCGATGTGTTCGGCTATCCTGACATCGTCCGTCGCGACCACGACCTGCTCCGCACCACTGCGGCGGGCGTTTTCATATACATGTTCGATCAAGGGGCGCGAACCGAGTATTCGCAGTGGTTTCCCGGGCAACCTGCTCGAAGCGTAACGGGCTGGAATGACGATCCGGAAAGCTTCACCGCCGCTTGCTGTAACGCTCGTATTCATCCAAAGAAATCCGCCTTGCTTCGGCTTCGATCATTACCGGGATGCCGTCCTTGATCGGGTACGCCAGTCGTGCCGCCAGGGAGATCAACTCCTGGTTGCCGGCATCGTAGATCAACGCCCCTTTGGTGATCGGGCAAACCAGGATGTCCAGAATCTTTTCATTCATTTTCGCAATGCTTTCGACAAGCATCGATCCAGTGCTTGCCAGAATCCTCTTTCCGGCACCGCTTCAATCTGCAGAACCCAAACATTATCGCTTGCGAAGCAACGACATTTTACTGCATCTTTCTCGGTAACGATGACCGGTGCCTGCGGGTCAAAGTGGATATCCTGTTCGCGATAACGATGGTGATCCGGATAAGCGTGCTCGATTACCCGCGCCTCGAGCGCACGCAGTTGTGCGAAAAAACGTTGTGGATCGACGATACCCGCGCAGCCATGCACGGCACGCCCGGAGAAAGCGTCAACGGGAAGGCGCGCGCCTGTAACCAGGTTCTCAAACCCCAACGACCGCATCTGCATCGAAAACCGTTGCTCCGGCGGCAACCCGTCGATCACGTCGCCGTGTGGTTTGCAGGTCCCGTTAGTCACGACGATATCGACGGAACGCAAACGGGATTGCGGCTCACGTAGCGGGCCGGCCGGCAGCAGCCATCCGTTGCCGAAACCGGTAGCGGCATCCACCAGCGCGATCTCCACATCGCGACGCAAGCGGTAATGCTGTAACCCATCGTCGCAAATTACGACATTGACGTCGAATCGCTTGTAAAGGTACTGTGCGGCACGCTGCCTGTCGGGATCAATGACCACCGGGCACCCTGTTTTTTCCTTCAGCAGAAGCGGTTCATCGCCGGCTTCGTTTGCACCCTCCGCCCGCACCGGGTGAGGATAACTGCCTGGCTTTGCACCATACCCTCGGCTGGCGATTCCCGGCTTGTATCCTTTGGCTTTGAGCCGACCGGCAATCGCGGCAACCAGCGGTGTTTTCCCGGTACCCCCCACGACCAGATTCCCGACGATGATGACCGGTGGTCCCGCAGGCGCAGGTTGTCGCTGAACCAGGTACATCCGCCTGGCTTTCACGGCGATGAAAAACAGCGCCGAAAGCGGCAGTAGCAGGTAGCGCAGGGGGTGCGGCTTACCGTACCAAACGCGATTCGCCAGACGCCTGCGGCTCTCTCTAAACAAGCTATCGAACCATCCGCAGGGTACGCTCAGTCGATCAAGTCCCGGGTATCGTGCTTTCGGCAAAACCCGGCGTAAATTCCGTTGAGTTCAGACAATTCCCGATGGGTGCCCTGCTCGGCGATGCGTCCCTTTTCCAGAACGATAATATGATCGGCTTTTCGAATTGTGGAAAGACGGTGCGCGATGATGATCACGGTGCGGGTTTGCGTGATTTCCTCCAACGCTGCCTGGATATGCCTTTCCGAGTCAACGTCCAAAGACGCAGTCGCCTCGTCGAAAATCAGGATGGGTGCGTTCTTGAAAAGTGCCCGCGCGATCGAAACGCGCTGTTTCTGTCCCTCCGAAAAAATACCGCCGTTGTTACGCAGAACCGTATCAAAACCTTCCGGCAGGAGTTCGATAAATTCGAGCGCGCGGGCTTTCCGCGCCGCCGTCACGATATCCTCCGGTCTGTAGTCCTTGCCGCAGACAATATTGCAGGCGACACTCGTGCTTGAAAGCGTTGTGTGCTGAGGCACGTAGGCGATCTGCTCACGCAGGTCGGCGAGCGGAATTTCAGCAATGTCGATCCCGTCGAGCTCGATGCTGCCCCGCGTCGGTTCGTACAGGCGTGGAATCAGCTTGGTAAAGGTCGATTTCCCGGTTCCCGACCTGCCCACCAGCGCGGTTTGTTGCCCGGCGGCTATTCGGCAATCGATACCTTTGAGCGTGAACTCGTCGCTGCCCGGATATTGCATGAAAACGTTTCTGAAGTGCAGGGAGCCATCGCACTTCAATTTCCCGGTTTTCTTCTCTGTTGGCTCTGCTGGCTCATCGATAAAATTGAAAACGCTTTCGGCCGCGGCCAATCCATCCTGCAGTATCCCATTGAGCCTTGCCAGGTTGCGTATCGGACGCATCATCAACAACGCGGCGGCGGAAAATGAAGCCAGTGTTCCCGGCGAAGTTGCTCCTGCAATTCCCTCGCGCAATGCGAGCAGCAAAACCATGGCAAACCCCAGACCAGCCAGCAATCCTGCGACCGGCGCGTTGAGTGCTTTCACCACGAGCAGGCGCATCCGCTGCTTCCGGTTGTTCTCGTTGCTTTTCTCGAAGTTCGCGCACTCGCCGTGCTGGTTGCCGAACAACTTGATTGCCATGTTGCCCTGTATTGCCTGCTGTATGTCGTCGGTCACGTCTCCCATCGAGGTTTGAATGCGACGAGACACCTTGCGAAGGCGTCTGCTTGACAGTATTGTCAGCCAGCCGATCAGCGGAAACAGGGTGATCAGTACCAAGGAAAATTGCCAATGGAGATAAAACAACCAGGTGATCAGACCAAGGATGGTCAATGTATCCCGGATCAGGTAAGTGAAGGTCTGGGCGGATACCGACAGGGTTTTTTCAACGCTGAAGGTAAGCCTCGACATGATCACCCCGTGCGCCGTTGTATCGAAGTAGGAAGTTGGAAGCTGCAGCAGGCGGGCGAACATTTCGGAGCGCAGGTTCTTGCTGATCCAGTTGCTGATGCACTCCATGTAATACAGCAGCATGAAATTGCCGGCGGCGCGCACCGAAAGAACGAGAAACAACACGGCGGGAACCCATCCGAAATAAGCCTGGCGTTCCCCGCCGATAATGTTCCCGTCAAGCAACGGCTTCATCAAAGCGGCCAGACCGATGTTCGTTGACGAAAACATCACCATGCCAATCATCGCAAGCGACAGGTATTTCTTGTACTGCCAGATATAGCTGAACAATCTCCCGCAGACGCCGGACGAGAACAATCGATCGAGCAGGTTTTTCTTCAACATGGGTCAGCTATCACCCCGATATTATAATCAGCAGGGATCACCCTCACGCCAGAGTGCGTCTGCATCAACAACGCTGCAACGAATAAAAGCTTTGCTGCGTATGCCAGAATCGCTTTGCGTCCCGCCGGTGCAAATGCCGAACTTCGGTTGCATAACCTGGAACGAAACGTATCATCAGGGCGCCGGTTGTCGCCGTGTCGAACACGCGGGCACAAATACCCAGATATTTCTCGATGATTTCCTCTTTCGGCAAACCAAAACGGTTCCGGTAGCCACTGGTGACGATGGCGAACCGTGGGAGAACCGCCGTTACGAAAGCATCGCTCGATGAAGTCAGGCTGCCGTGATGAGGAATCAGCATCACCGACGCTTTGAGGCTCTCCCGTTGCTGCGCCAGCAGCAGGCTTTCCGCGTCTTTTTCTATATCGGCTGTCAGTAGCAGCGAATGATTTTGCGTTGTGATTTTCAGCACGCAGGATGCGTCATTGCCCGTGAAGCGGCTGTCGCTCTCGAGTGGAGGATGAAGAATTTCGAACAGAACCTCATCCCACATCCAGGCTTGCCCTTTGCGGCAAAATTCCACCCGTGGATTCATCGCCTTTACGGCGGCACTACCCAGGATTTTTTCCGGATTGAAAGAATCGAGGATGAACTTCAGGCCACCGGCATGGTCGTTATCGCTGTGCGAGATCAGCAAGGCATCGAGTCGATCGATATGACGCGATCGCAGATAGGGGATGACCGCTGCTTCGGCAGCACTGAAATTTTCTCCGTAGGCCGGCCCGGTATCGAACAACAGAGCGTGTCCCTGGGTCGCGATGAAAACCGACAAGCCTTGACCAACGTCAAGAAATGTCGCTTCGAAAGCACCCTTCTCCAAGCCGTTCTCGACACTGACACTCAGGGGCAGCAACAGTATCGCGGCTGTTAGCTTATGCTGCCATTGGCTCGCCAGAAGGATTGCAACAATGCCGATGCAGGCGAACGGGTAGCTCCACACCGGTGGTCGATGCCGAAGTTGAAGAAAATCAAACTGGCTGATCCACTCGCCCCCATACCACAGGAATCCAAGCAGCAAATCCGCGAAACGGACAAGGTATTCAGCCGGCCAGGTATCCAGCAACGTAAACGGCACCGCCAGCAGTATGCTCGGTAAAATCAGCAGGCTGACCAACGGGATCGCGATCAGGTTGGCGAGCGGTGCGAGCAAGGCCCCCTGCCCAAAAAACAGCAATCCGGCAGGCAACAGCGCCAGCGCCAGTGTGATCTGCAGCTTTGTCCACGCAATCTTCTTCTGTCCTGAACGTAGACGAATGCACAGCGCGATCAAGCCGACCGCGATGAACGACATCCAGAACGAAGCCGTCAGCGTGCTGAGCGGATCATGAATGAGGATCGCTACGATTGCCGGCGCGAGAGCTCCGGATAGCGATATCCGACGGTACAGCAGCGCACACCCGACAACGCAGCCAAGCATGATCAGTGCGCGCTGCGTAGGAATCGTAAACCCGGCGAGCCAGGCATAGATACAGGCTGCCAGAAACGCCGGCACCATGGCGACGAGCAGACTCGGCCACAGGGTGAATTCCAGCAGATACCTGGTCCACAAAAACCGGAATATGAAAAAAACGAAGCCGAATACCAGGGTGATATGCAAACCGGATATCGCAAACAGGTGACCGGTTCCCGTCGCGATCAACAATTCCCTGCTCTCTTTTTTCAATAGCCCACGCTCCCCCAGCGAAAGCGCGATAATCGCACCGATATTCGGGGTTCCCAGCGCTTTCATACGTTCGTACAGGCGATAGCGCAATGCCTGCGGTGACCATTCCCCGATACGGCTGAGCAACCTGAAATCGCGAACATACCCGCTCGCGCCGATACCCTGAGAAAAAAGATAGCGTTCGTAATCGAAGCCTCCCGGGTTCATATACCCGCGCGGACGCTTCAGACGCAGCTTCGCTGCCAGCACGTCACCGGGACGGATGAGTCCATCGACCTCCTTATTTGTGGGAGGGTAAAACGACAGCCGGATCTTGTTCGGCAACCCAGCACCATAATCGTCCTCGACCCAGGCATCGAAACGCACGGAGCGAGGTTTGTCCCGAGGGATCGAAATAACGCGAAGCACTGCGTCGAGTTCCCTGCTTTCAAGCCGCTCGGGCAGTAGGTCCTGTTGGTGCGCGCCAGCAACGAACAGGGTCCAGAGAAACCCGCTGACCAGGGCGCCAATGAACAGCCACCCCGGTTTTTTGGCGCCGACCAGGAGAACCAGAGGAGCCAGCGACAAGGCCGGCCATCCTGGCAACTGCGAAAAGCCTTGCAACGCGACGTTGCCAAGCAGAAACCCGGCAGCAAAAACTGGCATGGTTCAGAATCGCCGACCAGAGAGGTTTTTGCCCTCCAAAGCGACGAGTGGCCATAACCGGGCGAACAAGCAACGCCGGGGGCAACGAAAGCTACGACGCGTTAAAGCCCGCGCTCGTTGGCTCATGCAGCCGCCCATCTTCAAGACGCAGAACACGAGCGCATTTTCTGGCCAGCGACTCGTCGTGGGTTGCGACGATCAAAGTTGCCTGCACATCGGACTTGATCTCGAAGATGGCTTTGGCGACGCGCGACGCGGTCGCGTTGTCCAGATTCCCGGTGGGTTCGTCGGCCAGTATGATGCTCGGAGACAACACCAGGGCACGGCAAATCGCGACACGCTGACGCTCGCCACCGGATAGCTCATGCGGCTTGTGGAGAGCACGTTCGGTGAGACCGGAGCGATCGAGCAGCAGATCCACGCGGGGTCGAATCTGTTGGTAGCTCTTCCCTGAAATCAGGGAGGGCATGGCGATGTTTTCCGCGACGGTGAATTCCGCAAGCAAGTGATGAAATTGGTAGATGAACCCGACCTCCTGGTTGCGCCACAGGCAGCGCGCCTGCTCGTCGAGTGCACTGATCGCTTTCCCCTGCACCCGCACTTCACCCGTGTCGGGAGAGTCCAAACCTCCCAGCAGATGCAGCAAAGTGCTCTTGCCACTGCCGGATGCCCCAACGATGGCAAGTTCCGTGTCTCGCGGCACGGTTAGATCGACGCCTTTCAGTACCGCTACGCGAAGTTGCTTCTCGCCATAGCTTTTACTGAGGCTGGAACACTCTAACAGCGGCGACGAATCACTCATTCATACCTCAATATCTGCACCGGCTGCATCGAGGCGGCACGCCAGGCCGGATACAGCGTTGCCAAAACCGTCATGACGAAAGCGACCAGCATCGTGAACACGACATCAACGAGCAGAAGCTCCGAAGGGACTTCGGAAATCGGATAGACGTCAGGCGCTAGAAATTTACGTCCGCTGACGTTCTCGATCCACTTGGCAATGGCACTCAGGTACGTCGCCAAAGCGACCCCTCCGATCGCACCCAGCAAGGTCCCCACTCCTCCGATCAGGCATCCCTGGGTGATGAAAATCCGCAATACCCTTCCGGGGGTCATACCCATGGTCTTCAGGATGGCTATATCCCCTCTTTTTTCCATGACTACCATGACCAGGGTCGATACGATGTTGAACGTCGCAACCAGGATGATGAGCGTCATGATGATGCCCAGGATCGTTTTCTCCATTTCGATCGCGCGAAAAAAAGCTTCGTGCCGCTGTGTCCAGTCGCTGACCCAGTAATCGGCTCCCAGGTCGCGTTGCAGCCCGTACGTTACCTCGGGAGCTCTGAACAAGTCTCCCAGGCGCAGATGGACGCCGCTTACGTTGTTTTCAAGCTGCATCAGCAGTTGGGCATCGCGCAGATGTACAAGCGCGATGTGGCGATCAAACTGCGGCATGCCGATGCTGAAAATTCCACTGACCGTAAAACGCTTCATGCGCGGGCGGATTCCGATTACAGTTACCGATGCCTGCGGACTGATGACGGTTACCTTGTCTCCTACGCCAACATTCAGACGTTGTGCGAGCGCCGCCCCCAGAACAATATGGAATTCGCCGCTCGCCAACGAATCCAGCGTTCCCGATGTCATGTGCCCGGAGATGTCGCTGACCCGGGCTTCTTGCTCCGGAAGCACGCCGCGTAAATAAATGCCGCTGGTAAGGTCCTGGTTCACGAGCATCACCTGTGCTTCCACAAACGGTGCGAGCGAGACGATATCCGGATCGCTTTCGACCAGACTTTCGAGCGAATGCCATTCGCCGAGTTCTCCGGCAAATCCGGTCACGGTGACGTGGGAAGTAAAAGACAGCATCTTTTGCCGGACTTCCGTCTTGAAACCGTTCATTACAGACAGCACGGCGATGATCACCGCGACGCCTATCGCCACGCCGCCAGCCGAGATCATGGAAATGAAACTGATAAACCCGGTCCGGTTTTTCGATCGCGTGTAACGCGCGCCAATTCGGTACTCTATTCGCATCAGTCCATCAGCTCCCCGATTTCCACCACGGCAAAACCGCCGACGGTGACCGGGGACACTGTTCCAATGAGGTCACCCTTCGCAGGCATCGCCTGCCCTTGCTTTGCCACCCTGGCGACGACTTCGACCTGCTTGAGTTGCCCCAGGGTCAGGTTCCCCATCATTGCGTCGCTATCGCCAAGGGTCACCTGCACGGGCAACTCGGCGACCGTCAGGCGCCGGATCGCCACCGGCATAGGTGGGCCGCCAATGGCTCTGGCGTACACGAATACCGTATCGTTCGGTGCCACTGCCGAGCGCAGCGCTGGAGCCAGCGACACCGTTACTGTAATCGTATTGCCATTCGTTGCTTCACCCTGACCGTTCTCTGCTGACAATCGATTTTCTGCCTCCGCGATAAAGTCCCGCAACCGCAACCGGGCATCGACGCCGGATTCATCCGCGGGAAGCAATGCCAGCAGACGCTGCCAAAGCTCGATAGCCTGTGTATATTCCTCGCGCTCAAAACGCAGAAACGACAGCGTGAACAGCGTCCTTTGGTTGTCCGGATCGGCGTTGAGCATCTCGCCCAGGGCCTTGACCATAGTGTTGGTTTGCCCGGTTTCACCGGAACGCAGCAACGCGTCGGCATAGTTCAGCCACTGGTCGTTTTCCTGCAACATGCCGAGTGCCTCGACTCGCCGATACTCCACGACTGCCCCCGCGTAATTGCCGATCAGGTGATAAGTCTCTGCGAGCCGAAGCCGTAATTCGGTATCTTCCGGGTTTTCTTCCAGGCGGTTCCGCAACATCTCCGTCACCGAGGCGATCTCATCGATCATTTGCTGCGCCTGCGTTTCCAACGCCAGCAAGCGGTGGCCGTCCGAGTATTTGAAATAAAAGCCAGCCGCACCTGCTATGGACAGCGCGACGATGCCGGCGATGCTCGCCCCCGCCAAGGTCGCTTTTTCACCCGTGGAAGCATCTTTCGGGATGCTGTAGAACGCCTCGGTCTCCCGCCTGGCCTGGTCGTGCTGGTCAGAGCCGATCAGCCCGACCGAATGCTCCCGCTCGAGTTCGGCAAGGCGGCTTGCGAGCAGATCCTGGTGGTCACGGCCTTCAGGTGTCCTCACCGGCCTGGTAACGAGCGGCTTCAACAAGAACAGCAGAACCAGCAGGGCCAGCGCCGTGTTGATGAGCCACAAGCTCATTTCACAGCCCTCCGCTCGGGTTTTTGCTGCCGAAGAACAAACCGGATCAAAGCCGCCAGGAGAACCACCAGCAGGATCAAGGGAGCCAGCCACAGCAGGTAGGTTCTGGCCTCGAGCGGTGGACGGTAGCGGATGAAATCCCCGTAACGTTCGGTCATGAACAGCAGAACCGCTTCGTCGCTGGCACCTGCCTCGAGCATCGACGCCACCTGGTCGCGCAAATCGCCAGCCAGTTCCGCATTGGATTCAGCAAGTGTCTGGTTCTGACACACCAGGCAACGCAATTCCTCGAGTAGCGCCTGGTAACGCGCCTGGTGCTGTTGCGAAACTTCGGCCGCCACCGGTATCGACAGCAAGGCCATGATACCGATCACGGTACCGCTAAGTACCCTGGATCGCGAAATCATCGTGGATCAGCGGCAGTATTTTTCGCTCGAAAGCTTCTTCGCCCAGAATACCGACGTGCTTGTACCGGATGATCCCCTGGGCGTCGATAACAAACGTCTCGGGTGCTCCGTATACACCCCACTCGAGACCGATCTTCGCGTCGGGGTCATATACGACCAGACGATACGGGTTGCCGTGGCGCGCCAGCCACTCGAGTGCCAAGGATCGTTCATCTCGGTAATTCAAGCCGTAAACCGGGATATTGTGCCGGGTTGCGATGTCCATGAGTATCCCGTGCTCGGCGAGACATCCCTGGCACCAGGTCGCCCATACATTGACAAGCATGGGTCTGTCGCCGAAGTCTTTTTCACTGATGACAGCTCCCGGTTGGGACAGGCGTTCCCCGGAAAACGCCGGCATTGGAGCACCGATCAGCGGAGAAGACACCCGCGAAGGATCGAGCATCAAGCCCACGGATAAGAAAACCACGAGCAGCCCGAACACAATCAAGGGTAACAGCGATGCCTTCATTTCGATGGCTCCGCGACCAGGGTGCTGCGCATGCGGTAGCGACGGTCGCAGGCCGCAAGCAGTCCTCCCAGCGCGATCAACAGCGCGCCTATCCATATCCAGCGCATCAACGGACGATAGTAGACCCGCAAGCCGTACTTGTCACCGACGGGCTCACCCAACGCAACGTACAAGTCGCGGAGCAGGCGACTGTCGACGGCTGCTTCGGTCATCGGATTGGTTTGCACGGTATAAGTCCGCTTTTGTGGAAACAAGGTCGCAACCGGTCGGCCTTGCTTAAAAACTTCAATGCGGCCCTCCCGGGCGGAATAATTTGCTCCCTCCACCGTTCTGACTTCATCCAAAAGAAACTCGTAACCCGCGACTTCGACCGTCGTGTTTTCACCCAACAGCATTTCGCGTTCTACGCTGTAGCTTTCGGTGAAAGCGACGCCGATCACAAAGACACCGAGCCCAATGTGCGCGCAGGTCATGCCCCAGAGGGATAGTGGTGGGCGGCGAACCCCAGCGTGGCGAATCAGGCTCGACGCGGCTGCGAAAATCACCCAGGAGCCGATGGCGATGCCGATAGCGGTCGTCGGATACAGACTCTCTCCTGCCAGCAAGGGAGCGACCACGCCGATCGATAACGCGATGGGCAGCGCAACAGCGGCAAACTTCAGCACTCTTCCCAGGCTTGAGCGCCGCCATTGCAAAAATGGTCCGATACCCGCAAGAAAAACCAGCGGCAACATCATCGGCACGAACACCGCGTTGAAATACGGCGGTCCGACCGATATTTTGTCCATACCCAGCGCGTCGAGAAACAGTGGATACAGGGTGGCGATCAGGATGGTGGCTGCGCTGGCCAGCAACAGCACGTTGTTGAGCAACAGGGAACTCTCACGGGAAACCAGGGAAAAAGTGCCTCCCTGGTTTCCGATTTGTGAGCCACGCCAGGCGTAGAGCGCCAGGGACGCGCCGACAACGATGCTGAGAAAAATCAGAATAAAGACACCACGCTCAGGGTCGGACGCAAATGCATGAACCGAAATCAGCACACCGGAACGGACCAGGAAGGTACCCAGCAGGCTCAGCGAAAAAACCAGTATCGCCAGCAGAATGGTCCAGCTTTTGAAGGCGTTGCGCTTTTCACTGACCACGAGCGAATGCAGCAACGCAGTGCCAACCAGCCACGGCATGAACGAGGCGTTTTCAACCGGGTCCCAAAACCACCAGCCCCCCCATCCAAGCTCGTGGTAGGCCCACCAACTGCCGAGTGCGATGCCCAGCGTCAAAAACACCCAGGCGCTCAGTACCCAGGGACGCGACCAGCGTGCCCAGCGCACATCGAGATAGCCCCTGAGCAAGGCGGTGATGGCGAAAGCGAAAGCAACGACGAAACCGACGTATCCCATGTACAGCATCGGCGGGTGAAAAATCATTCCCGGGTCCTGCAGCAAGGGATTCAGATCACGACCTTCGACGGCCGCCGGAAACAATCTTTCAAAAGGGTTCGAAAGCAGGATGAGCAGCAGCAGGAAGCCGACGCTGATGAGCCCCGTTACGGAAATGACCGTGGCGACAAACCGATCGGGCAAGTTGCGGCTGAACAGCGTCACCGCGACCGTCCAGCCCCCCAGAATCAGTACCCACAATAGCAAAGAGCCTTCGTGCGCGCCCCACACCGCCGTCAGTTTGTAATACGCAGGCAACAGGGAATTGGAGTTGTCGGCGATGTAGCGCACGCTGAAATCGTCGGTGACAAACGCGTAACTCAGGCACAGGTAGGCAAGCAGTATCAAAGCGCATTGCACCCGCGCGGCCGGGCGGGCAAGTCGCATCAGCAGCACATTGCCGCTTTGCGCTCCTGCCATCGGCAGGGTTGCCTGTAGTAACGCAACGGCCAATGCCAGCATCAATGCAAAATGGCCAAACTCGGGAATCATCGAAAAAGATCTAAAACGAGTCGCGCAACATGATCCCGAGCGGCTCACCTGCTTTTTCCAGCGCTTCGGCTACTTCAGGCGGCATATAGTTCTCGTCGTGTTTGGCAAGCACGCGATCGGCGATAAACACGCCATCGCTTCCGACTCTGCCGGTGGCAACAATGCCCTGCCCTTCGCGAAACAGATCGGGCAACAGTCCGGTATAAACCAACGCCACCGTTTCAGTCATGTCGGTCAGCGCGAAACGCACCGTCGGGGCATCTTCAGCATGAACGACGCTACCTTCGACGACCATGCCGCCGATGTTGACCATGCGCTGCTCGGGTGCTTCGCCACGCGCGATCTGGCTGGGTGTATAGAAATACAGCAGATTTTGGCCCAGGGAGTACAGGACCAGGACCGCCACCACCGCCGCGCCTGCAACCAGCACCGCAACGAAAGCCAACCGCTGTTTTTGCCGGGGCGACATCAGGCAGGCTCGTTGTCTGTTCTCCGCGCTCTACCCGGCGCCTGCCGGGTACGAAGCAAACGGTGGTGACGTAGCGGCAGGTAGATATTCAGCACGATGATCAGCAGGCCGGCAGCATAGGACGTCCACACGTACCAACCGTACCCTCCCATGTGCAGCCATTCGGCCAGCGGTGTCATGATACTTCCCCAAGCCATTCGCTCCTGCCGCTGCGCAGGATGATCGCGTTGCGCGATCGTGCCAGCAGCATGCATAGATACAGCACCATGAACACAGCCGCCATGAACAGCAGCGGCAGCAAAATGCTCGGGTGGGCAGCGGGCGCGGCGAACCTGGTTACCGTCGAACCCTGGTGCAGGGTATTCCACCAAGTGACCGAGTAATGAATGATCGGGATGTTGACCACGCCTACGACGGATAAAACTGCAGCGGCGCGTGCCGCCTTGCGCGTGTCGGGAATAGCCGAATGCAGGGCGATGACCCCAAGGTACAGAAACAGGAGAATCAACTCGGACGTCAGGCGGGCATCCCATACCCAGTAGGTTCCCCACATGGGTTTCCCCCACAGCATCCCGCTGAGCAATGCCAGCGCCGTGAAAGAAGCACCGATGGGAGCACTTTCCACGCAGAAAATTTCGGCCAGCTTGACCCGCCAGACCAAGGCGACCATGCCGCTGACAGCCATGGTCACGTAGATGAACAAAGACATCCAGGCAGCGGGCACATGCATGTAAATAATCCGGTACGCTTCGCCTTGCTGGTAATCGGGCGGCGCAGCAAGAAGTCCCCAGTAAAGCCCGGCGGCAAACAGTACGACACCCAGGATGAGCAAGGCTGGAAGCAGACGATTCGTCCAGTGGTAAAAAGAATGCAGCGAAAGCAGGTTTTTCAAAGGTAACGACATGATGAAAAATTACCTTGATTCCGGCAGGCCCGCTCAATCGATACTTGCGCGCAACGCAACGGCAGCGGCAAAAGGCGCCAGAATCAATGCCAATAGTAGCATGGCCAGCAACATCGCGAGTTCCCCACTCGCGTCCAGTCCGAGGCTCGAGGCATACGTCGCGTGGGCACCGAATACCAGCACCGGAATATAAAAAGGAACCACCAGCAAGCCGCTGAGCAGGCTGTTGCCGTGCAGTGTAACGATCAGCGCAGTGCCGATGCTGCCTATCAGGTTCATGGTCAATGTCCCGGCTGCCAGAGACAGGACCATCACGCCAATCGCATCGGGCGGCAAAAACAGCAGTAATGAATAAACCGGGGCCAAAACCACCAAGGGAAGGCTGAAGATCAACCAATGTGCAAGCACCTTGAACAGCAGTATCACACCCAGGGGACAAGGCGCAATCAGCAACTGCTCCAATGAGCCATCGTCGAAATCGGGTTTCAGCAAACGTTCCAGCACCAGGAAATTCGCAAACAGAACGGATATCCAGACGATCGCCGGCGCCGCCTGTTTCAGCAGGCTGCTCTCCGGGCTTCCAGCCAGCGGGAACAGAACCAGCGTAATGGTGAAAAAGATGAACGGCTCAGCCCAGGTCGCCCACTTGCGCACACCCACCAGGAAATCCCTGCGTAGTAACGACAGCATGAATCTCAGCATTTTTCCAACCCCGGATGTCTCTCCTCCAGTTGCCTGCTTTGGGTCAAGGAAAGATGCAGGTGCTTGACGCTACCCATCTGCCTGAGTTTCCGGTGAGTCGCGATGGCCGCCATACCGCCACGCGCCGCGTGCTCGGATAACAGGTCTTCAAAGATCGCGATCCCCTCGCGGTCCAAAGCAGCGGTTGGTTCATCCAGCAACCAGAGGAGCGTTGCCTCGACCAATAGCCGGGCCAGCACCACCCGGCGGCGTTGTCCTTCGGACAAGGCACTGAAGAGTTGGTTCGAAAAACCACCGACGCCCAGACGAGTCAGCGCGGCTTCGATTTTTCGATCAGGATCATCCGCGTGAGCGTTGATTCTTTTTCTGCTTACGGCGGTTTTTGCAAGCGCATAGAAACGCAGGTTCTCCCGGACGCTCAGATCATTCTTGAACCCGGTCTTGTGCGCGATATAGCTGATTTCTTCCGGGTAACACTCCTGCGAGCCCCTGCGAGGACGTGCGCGCCATGAAAGTTCTCCGGTATAGTTGCCGGAGACCCCCGACAACACTCGCAACAAGGAAGTTTTCCCGCTACCGTTCGCACCGGTAATTTCAAGCCTCTCTCCCGCTCGCAGCGTAAAGCTGATTCCCTTGCAAACACATCGCCCTCCCCTGAAAACTTCCAGATTGTGCACGCTTAAAGCAGCGGGTGGTTGTGGCCTGGCCTGCTGGCCATCATTCATTATTGTATAAGAGTGTTTTAGCGATCATTCAATCGCTGTTTCCAGAGCATTCTGTTTATAATAGTAGGCATTCAAGAGTGTGCAGAAGTCGCTGGTTGCCCAGTCGCGCACCTGCTCCGAACAAACACGAAGATGATACCGGAGAAAACAGGGCGATTCAGTACCTGCCTGGAGATATGAACAAGGGCAGTATCAATACTGTAATCATCATTGCCCTGGTCGCCGCCGGGTTTATTGCTTCGGCTGGGTTCTCGACCGGGATCGAAGCCACCAACACAACCGAATTCTGCACTTCCTGTCATTCGATGCAGTGGGTCAAGGCCGAATGGATGCAGTCAGAACACTATTCCAATGCCTCTGGGGTTCGTGCCGAATGCCACGACTGTCATGTCCCGCACCCTGTCGTTCCAAAGCTACAGGCAAAGTTGCTCGCTGCGAAAGACGTCTGGCACGAGATACTCGGCACGATAGATACCAAGGAAAAGTTTGAGGCACATCGCTGGAAAATGGCAAATCGCGTATGGGCAAAAATGCACGCCAGCGACTCGAGAGAGTGCCGCAGTTGCCACACCGCAGGTGCCATGGACCTGGAGGAACAAACCCGGACTGCCCGCAAAAAGCACGAACGCGCCGAGGAAGAAGGAATTACCTGTATCGAGTGCCACCAGGGGGTCGCACACAAGGAACCGATAGAACCTTAGGCCAGCGCCGGTTCAGCAGGATCCCGGACAAATTCAACCCGGCCCACCGGCCAGTCCTTGCCATCACGGTACTCGGCCGTGAAGCGATCGCGCGGAAACTCTCGCTGCGCGTCGTACGATTCTTCGGTCGTCGGATTAAATTTGTGCAATGCCTTCATCAAGGCGGTTTTCCCGGCCTCGTTACGACCGACAAATGCGGTCACCCTCTCAAGCGGAATCCAACCGCTATCGTCAATATTGCGATAGTTCAAAACTTGAAAACGCGTTGCCGTGAGTTTCATTCAGCACCTGTCATCTGTTTCAGTTGCCCATCACAGCCTACGCGACCGATTCCTCGAACAGCTCAACTTGCTTTTCCCGGCACGGCATTTGCGGCGGCAGCCTGTCGACCTTCTCCATCGCCTTGACCAGATTCCCGGAGACGCCGGCAAGGCCGATCAGCCGATCCATAGCCAGGGGCGGGCAAGTGGACATCCGCAGTGACTGCAACACCGAGGGCTTCGCCTTCAGTAACTCCCCCCCCCTACATTCGTCAGGTTCTTCGTCGCTTTGAGCGTCGCCTTGACATCCTTTGTCGTCTGCACCCGCGTCGTCCGGTAGACCTCCGGCGCAAAGCGCATGAACCAGTCGTTGTACATGTCTACCGACTGCACAATATCCTGTTTCCACCGGTCCGGCTTATCCCTGTTGACTGCCATCACTTATCTTTCTTTGCCTGATCTCCCCGCTTTGCCTGCCAGTAAAGGCTCCCACCGCCCTTGGAAAAACTCGTCCAGGCGCATATTTCGACCTGCTGCTTCTTTCTTGAAAAAAACCGCCGTCTGCTTCGGCAGACTGATCCCGATAACCTGTGTCGCTTCTTGCGCCATCATCCGTTTACCCTCTCCTTGGCTCAGTACCGGATTCATTGTTGTCAACGAGTCAACACTTGTCAAAAGCGCGTTCGAAACAAGATGTTTTTTTCTCATTTCAAGTGGACCTATATCAGGGGGAAGATCACGTAGATGAACACGTTGAACAGACGTTCTCTCATGATCGTCGTATCTGCACCAGACACACTCGGAATTATCGCTTATCCCGCCGCCGCCGTGGCCTTCTCTTCAGGCTCGCTTCCAGCGGTGCACGCATATTCTCGTAGAGCGAAAACAGATACTCGACACGCTCGCGTTCGGATGCTGCCGCTGGTGGACGATGTGCGAACGATCTATGGGGAACAACCGGAGACGGTTCTGGCGGATGCAAGGGCTACTGGCGGCTTGATGACAAAAATCCTCAACGGCAACCTGAGCCCGTCGATATCGCATCGGGCAACAGCGGGAACCTGGAATCTTTCACCACCCGAAATGCCATCCGGCATCCTTGATTGCGGCTGTAACAGGTCATCGCCCGTTTCACGTGGGCGCAAAGCGTTCTACAGCGCAGACTCCTAGCACTTGCTGGGCTACCTCAATCGCTATAATGGACACAGACCACACCGAGGAATCAATAACCTCACACCCTACCAAATGCTCGCCCAGCACCTGCCTCGTTTGTCCCATATGTGGTGGACTCATACAAGATGTTGCCCCAAGAGGATGAGCAAGGTTAGGATAGCCGATTGCTCCGTCGAAAGAGACCAGCAATGCCTATTGACGTACCTGGCCAAGTGAACCCGTATCTCGACGAGATTACGGATCGGCTGTGGTCGAACAACGCTGCGGTGATGGTGGGAGCGGGTTTCAGCCGGAATGCGAAATCTGTGGGTTCCACGTCCGCACCCTTCCCGAGCTGGCAGGAGCTTGGGGATATCTTCTATAAGAAGCTGCACAGGCGGTCCCCAGATAAGAAAGCGAGGTACCTGAGCCTCCTCAAGCTGGCCGAGCAGGTCCAGGCCACGTTCGGACGTCCCACGCTGGACGAATTGCTACGGCACACTATTCCAGATCTGCGCTACGAGCCCTCTCTGCTACACAGCCAACTGCTGAGCTTGCCCTGGAAAGATGTGTTCACGACGAACTACGACACGCTGCTTGAGCGAGCGTGTGCATCCGTAACGCTCAAACACTACGAGGTCGTGGCTAAGAAGGAGGATCTGCTCTACGCGAACGAACCGAGGATCGTTAAACTGCATGGCAGCTTTCCATCGCCCCCTTTCGTCATCACCGAAGAAGATTACCGCCGTTATCCCAGCGACCACTCGCCGTTCATAAACACCGTGCGCCAGTCGCTGCTTGAAAACACCCTGTGCCTGATCGGCTTTTCGGGCGACGACCCGAACTTCCTGCAGTGGATTGGCTGGATACGAGATCACGTTGGAAAGGAGACCGCGCCGAAAATCTATCTGGTCGGGATGTTCGATGCACTAAGCGAGGCCGACAGAAAGCTGCTCGACGGCCGGGGCATTGTCGCGGTCGACCTGTCTGCGTTCAGCACAAACCCCGAAATAGCGTTGAGTGAGTTTCTGAATTACCTCAAACGCCGTAAAACCCGCGCGGCAGACTGGCCGACGGTTTCGGCAAATGCTCAATCATGGGCAACGGAGGACAATCCCAAGAAGTACCCCGACATTGCGGCGGAATGGCGGCGCCAGCGAGGTGAGTACCCGGGCTGGGTGGTGATGCCCGAGGATCGTCGACGGTTCCTGTGGCTCCACACTGAGCGCTGGCTATTGCTTCTTTCTCAGATCTCGCAGGCGGACCGTGTCGGGCTGGAAACGCCCTTGGATCTGGACCTAGCATTCGAACTGGCATGGCGTCTGGAGCGATGCCTGTTCCCGCTGATTGGGGAGCTGCCGACGTTCCTCGAGAAAGTCGCAACTAAGTACAGCGACGCGACGCTGCCGTTGCCAGAGAAAGCCAGTTGGACCAGGGCATCTGTGTTCGAGGCCATTGCCAACATCCGGCTATGGCTGCTGCGGCACTATCGAGAAGAAGGCCTAGATGAGAAATGGCAAGCTGTAAGACATGCGGTCGAGAGCGACTTCGGGAGGTTGCTACCCGAACATAAAGCCAGGTTCCGGCTAGAGGAGGCGCTCCAGGCGCTATTCCGCTTCGATCCAGCCGAAGCGAAACGGCTACTGGTGAACTGGCAGAGCAACGACAACCTACCCTTCTGGGAGGCGAAGCGTGCGGCCCTGATGGCAGAACTGGGAGAAGTCGCGGCGGCGCACTCCATCTTGGAGAAGAGCCTGTCGGCCATCCGTAAGCAATTGAATCTGAACCCGGTCATTAAGGACTACACGCTAGTCTCGCAGGAATCGGTCATCATGCTACTGCTCTCGGCAGTGAAGCGCAGCATGACCGTGACGGAACCGGAGTCGGAGAATAGCAACCTCTTGGACGAACTGTCCGAGCGGTGGAACGAGTTGGCGCGATACAAGTGCGACCCGCGTCGCGAGATTGCGTCGTTGTCAGCGCATCTCGGGCACCCTTCGGTGAGCCGGAGGTCGGAAAGCACGACCCACAGTTTCGACCTCGGATTTGTTACCGACACATTTCATACTGGGATCGACAAGGAGGTGGTCGCAGCGTACGGACTGCTCCGGATGTACGAAGACATCGGTATGCCCTACCGCATGGGGAATACAACGTTCGTGAAAACACCAGTTGAGTCGACGCTGACTCGCGTGCGTCCTTATTCGCCGCATTGGGCATTGGTGAACATCGTGCGTCTAGGCGACTCAAAGGCCGCTGACGGGCTGTTTGACCGAGAGTATCTCGCCGGTCTCGGGGGGAACAAAGCGGACAGTTTTTTCGAAATCTACCTGCCGGCCTTGGAGCGCACGATCGCCATGATCAACGAACTGGATTGGTCCGAGGCCAAAACTTTCGAGTCGCTGGCGAAGACCCTTCCAGAGGTGTTTTCGCGCCTTTGCTACAAGGGTTCGCCTGCATGCCGAGAACGTCTGGTGGGGGCGCTCGGCGCGATCTACGGATCGAAACGCAGGCACGTGTTCGCTGAAGTCGATCGCTTCACGGACCGTCTCTTCGACAGCATGTCGGTCGAAGAACGCGCTCGCGCAGTGCCATCGCTTATCGACTTCCCGGTGCCGGATCGTTTGGGCGAAATCGAAAAGGCGAAATTCGTCAACCCGGTGCTACTGGTAAATTTGCCCATATCAATGCGGGGTGAAGCGATTCCCGTAACGGAGGGAAGGGTCAACGAGTTGCTCGATCGGCTTGGGCACGCCGCGCAGGACCCTGCCTGGACGGTGACGTTGCTTGTCTGGCTGTATGAGCGGGGCAAGCTGAACGAGCGGCAGTCCGAGCGCCTTGGAAGTGTGCTTTGGGACGGCGTTGAAGCTCCAGGAGTGCCGGATGTGGCTGGCTACTACAGTTTCGCATGCATAACGCTGCCGCATCCCAAGGAGATCGATCCAGAACCGCGGGCAAAGGAACACCTGCGGTCGATGATCGGTGAACAAATGGGAGACAGTCGCCTGGACGACATCCTAGACGAACTGCATAGCTCTGCAGGAACGGTTAAATGGTCTAAAGCAGAGGCCGTGGAGTTGGTCGCGGAATTCTCGAAGTGGTGGGACAAGCACAAGAATCAGATGTACTATCGCATGCCGATGCTTCTTAGGTCGCCCGCAGAAATCATGAAGCGAACCATTGGAAAGGCTGTTCGCGCACTGTCAGAGGTGTTTTCACGCCTTTCCGGAGACAACGACTACGAGGAAATTGATTCGCTGAATAAGTTCCTCGCGGATCTATCGAAACACGACATCCCCACGAGGGTGCTAGAAGCGGCAACATTGAGCATGGTGGCTGAGGCTCGGAAACAGGTTCTTGGGCAAGTGGCTGCCGCGATGTTCGACAATGATCATGACGTTGTTGTCGATGCACTCTTGGCAGCCAGGATCTTGGCGCGCAAATTTGCCGAGGAGGAGACTAGCGGCATGTTCGCTCCCGTGGCAACCATGCTTGTCCAAGGCATCCAATGGCGGCATCGTCCGGCACTCGCCTACAGACTCCGCGTCGTAGCAGACCTGGTCAAAAGCCAATCGTGGGTTTTTTCGAACAAGGCATTAAATTGCCTGCTCGCTGGCCTCGAACAAATCGCAGAGGAAACATCGAGTGGTGTCAGAGGCAACGATCAGGACGACGTGATCGCTATCCGAGCCTCGGCGGCGTCCTTGGCGTTTGCGCTTTTCGGGTACTACCAAGAGGCTGGATCGGAAGAGCCGGAAGCGATCAAACGTTGGCGGAAACTGAGCAGCGATCCGAACGAGTTCTCGGAGATCAAGAACTCATGGATGGTCGCTGGAGGCTGACATTCTTGACATGATTACTCTCAGTGGTCTCACTCCTAACCCGGAAAATTCACTGATTTGTAATTTCGGCATGGACCGGATTACGGGGGAAAGATCAGCACCAGACACTCTCGGAATTATCGCTTATCCCGCCGCCGTGGCCTTCTCTTCAGGCTCGCTTCCAGCGGTGCACGCATATTCTCGTAGAGCGAAAACAGATACTCGACACGCTCGCGTTCGGATGTGAATCGGGTTCGGCGATAAAGACGATCCACCGCGCGGTCAAGCCTTTGATGCGCCCGGCGCAGGTTGGGCGGCATGAAGTCGGGATCGTAGAGATTGGCCAGTGTCGCGCCAGCGTGAGCCGTGCGAGCGTCGAGTACAGCCTGAGCCAGCGGCTCCAGCTTGGAGAGATCCGCATTCCCACCGGCGAAGCCGGGCGGCGGCGGGAAGGTGTTGTAGACAACGGCAATAGAATACCGGTAGCGGCTCTCAAGCCGCCCGCCAATGTGCCGCAGCCAGGCCATGTGCATGGCCGAGGTCAACAGCGCGAAATCTGCGAGCGTCGCGTTTTCCAGAATCCTCAAGAGGTTGCTCGGAATGACCGGCGGTTCGAGCCAGCCAATCGGCACATACTCCCGGCGCTCGGAATTGACTTCGGGAATCACCAGAAACGGTGCGTTGGGCAGCACGTTGACATGGTAGAGCGTCGGCGTCTCCGCCAGTTTTTGTGTCGGAGCACTCTTGCTTGCCTCTCGGTAGGCGCGGACAGTGGCGATCCGTTCCCGTACACGCGGCAACCGCGCCAGCACATTGGGTGGAGTGTTGTGCAGAGCCAGAATCCAACGCTTGCTGTCTTGCAGGTATTCGCGTGCCCCGATAAATGGTCGAAGATAGGGTGCAGCCTCCGTCTCTGCATCCAGAAACGTGGCGCGTCCTGCCGTGTCGAAAATGTAGTTGCCGCCGTCGATGGGTTTCGAGCCGATAATCAGTTTCCCCATCCCGTTGATCGGCCTGCTTTCCTCACGCACGGTAAGGTGGGGGTCCGCCAATCGCCCGGCGTCGAACAAATAGGGGGACAACACCGCGTGTCGGCTTTCCTCTGGCTCGCCGTTTATGTCTGGATAGCTGAAAAGGCGCTTTTCCGGCCGCGAGGCCTCCTGCTGGTCGAAGCCGAGAATGACGACGTGCACATGCGCCTTGCCGCGCGCGTCCGACCCCCAGGCGAATGTGCGGTGCGCGAACGCGATCTCCAGCTTGCAGTGGTCGAACAGGATCGGCCAGAGTTGCGCAACCTGCTCGCCTTGCGTGATCGAGTTGGTCGCGACGAAGCCGATCCGGGCATTGCTTTTCTTCACATACTCTCCCGCCTTGATGAACCATGCGGCGACGTAATCGAGTGTGCCGCCAGTCTTACCCAATGCCGCGATCCAGCGCACCTGGGCGCGCTGTGCCACCGTCTGGAACTTCGCCCCCACAAAAGGCGGATTGCCAAACACGAATGAGCAATCCTCCGGCGGCAGCAGGCCCGCCCAATCGCTTTCCAGCGCGTCGCCGTGAACGATATGTGGCGACTTCTTCAGAGGAATCCGCGCGTAGGTCTGACCGAACTCCAGGCTCAGCCGGTTGTTCATGATGTGGTCCATCATCCACATTGCAGTCTCTGCGATACGCACCGGAAACTCGCCGATCTCGATGCCGTGGAACTGATCTACGTCTATTCGTGACAGCGTTGCTGCATCAAGTTCCTGTTGCGTACCCACCCGTATCGCTTTCAGAACCTCGATTTCGAGCAGCCGCAGCTCCCGATACGCGATGATCAAGAAATTGCCGCAGCCGCAGGCGGGGTCGAAGAATGTCATCGCACCCAGCCTTTCCTGGAACCGGCGCAACTCGGTGACACGGCGGCTGTCCTTGCGGGACTTCAGCCGCGCGAACTCGGCGCGCAGGTCATCCATGAACAGCGGCTCGATCATCTTGAGGATGTTCTTCTCGGTCGTGTAGTGCGCACCTTGGGCGCGGCGTTCCTCCGGGTCCATCACCGACTGAAACAGCGCGCCGAAGATGGCGGGAGAAATCTCCGACCAGTCGAAACGGCAGGCGTCCAGCAGCGCGCCGCGCATAGCCGCGTCAAATGCCGGAATATCCAGTGGACCATCGAACAACTCGCCGTTGACGTAGGGGAATCGCGTAAGATCTTCGTCAAGCGTTCGCTGGCGTTCGGACTCCGGCGTGTCGAGCACCTGGAACAGTTGCGACAGCCACGGGCCGACATCGGCCCCGTCTTCGCTAGTGCGCGCCTCCAGGAAGTCGAGAAAGATGTCGCGTGGCTCGAAGATGCCGGTATCGTCCGCGAACAGGCAGAACACAATCCGCACCAGGAACCGCTCCAGGTCGTGACCTCTGTAGCCCGCTTCGTGGAGCGCGTCATGCAGCCGCCCAACCAATTCGGCGGCCTTGACGTTGGCCGGGTCCTGGTCTCGGAACACCCGACGCTGCACCCCGAGAATGAAGCCGAACGACTCGACATGGCGCGGCAGTTCCGCGAGCGGGAACGAAACAATCTCCCGCTCGTCAAGATCATGCAGCTCGAATGTCTGGAAGTCGCTCACCAGGATGAAGCGTGGGCGCTCACGCTCCGGTAGCGCGTCGAAATACTCCCCGGCCTGTTCGTAGGCCGCTTTCAGGTCGCGTCCGGCGCTCTTCTGTTCGACGAGGAGTACCCTCGGCCAGAACAGGTCGATGAAGCCAGAGCGGTTGTCCAGCTTCGCAACATGCTCCTCGTAGCGCGCGACGCTTTGCCGCCGAACACCGAATACCTTGAAGAACTCGTTATAGAAACTCTGCGTCTCGCCTTTCTCATATGCTGCGTCTTTCCACTCTTTGGCGAAGGCGGCAGCACGGGCGCGGACCTCGTTCCACGACAGACGCATCAGGCCGCACCACCCGTGTCACGTCGCGCACCGCGCGACATATCGGTAAGTGCCATGTTCGCCGACAGGCTCGCCTTGCCGTTCAGTAGACGCGACAGCGTACCCCACTCGCTATCCAGACGGTCCGCCGTCTGGGTGACATTCCAGCCGACCTCTTCCATGTTCTCGTGGATTAGTTCGCCAAGATGCGACAGGTTCAGCATGGGGCTGACACGTTTGCGGCTGTTCTCGTTCATGGCTCAGTGCTCCCTTGCGATCAGTGATAATCGATCAGGTCCACGGCCTCGCCGTCCCCGAAGCGGAACACCACGCGCCAGTTGCCAGTGACGCGCACGCTTCACTGTCCCACTCGTGCAGTGCCCGCATGTGCCTGACTTTCACGGCAGCACCGTACCGCATTGCGCCGCACGTCACAATTGACCGTAGGCGATTCGCCAAGAATATCGGCGACGTTCCACTCGTCGCGCTATGGGTCAACAGCGATGTACGGGGTTGTGTCGTCCTCTGCGGGTGAGTCTGTACAGGATGTGTTGCGTGTTTTAGGGCGACGCATGCCTCGCCCAACAAAACCCATTCCGATTCTCATGGCGCCGAGTCAGGAGAGGTGAGCCATAGCATTCACACGGGTCATACCTGTCCCATATGTGGTGGCGCAGTACAGAAAATTGCCATCCTTTTCAAAAGCAGGTAAGCTTTCTCCGGGTTTTCACCTGAGGCGCGCATCGTAGATAGGGTGATTCACATTTTCAGGAGGATAACTGTGAGCAACCACCCGTTACTGGTTCTATTCTTGTTTTTTCAAATGCTGACCATGAGCGTTGCCGCAGTTGCCGACGATACCCGCCCCATCGCACCAACCGAAATGCTGGTGAACACCTGCGTCGCGTGCCACGGAGCCGGTGGTGTCAGCCATGGGCCCGCGATCCCTTCCATTGCAGGATTTACCCGCAACTACCTGTTGGGCGCCATGCTGGCGTATAAATACCACGATGATGAGGACGCCCTGGAGAAAGTCCTGGACGAAGGAGGTGAAGCCTACGAGGATGTCATCGCCTTCCCTCGCTACAGCACGATCATGGCGCGTATCGCACCGGGATATACACTGGCTGAAATAGAGGCCATCGCCGATTACTTCTCTGCCCAAAAGCCAACCGCACCCCGTCAGCAAACCGACACCGACATGGCGGAGATGGGAAGGAAGCTACATGACGCGAAATGTGAAAAATGCCATGAGGATGGCGGGACCTCGCCTGTCGACGACGTAGGCATACTCGCCGGACAGTGGATGCCTTACCTGGACTACACTCTCCAGGATTATGTCGATGACCGGCGCGAGATGCCGAAGAAGATGCGCACCAAACTTCGGGAGTTACAAGAAGAATACGGCGCGGAAAGTATCGTGCAGTTGATTCAATACTATGGAAGTGCCCAGTAACGCCGGTTACGACAACAAGAGGTGATCAAAGACATGACTGACCTGAACCGACGCCGTTTTCTCAAAGTGACAGCCGCTTCGACGGCGATGGGATGCGCTTTCCCCCATATCGCTTCGGCCAACGCCAAAAAAGTCGTTGTGATTGGAGGTGGCGCAGGTGGCGCAATCGCGGCCAGGTATATCAAGCTGGCCGACAGCAGCATTGACGTCACACTGATCGAAGCAAACAAAAATTATTACACCTGTTTTATGAGCAACGAAGTGCTGGGCGGGACAAGAGACATCAACACGCTGAAATTCGATTATTCCGGCTTTGCCGCACACGGCATTAAAGTCGTGCACGAAACTGCGACCAGCGTGAACGTCACAAAGAAGACCGTGGGGACTTCGGGTGGCGGTAGTTTTCCCTACGACCGCCTGATCATTTCCCCAGGCATCGACTTTCGCTGGGGGGCTATTGAAGGCTATGACGAAGCCGCAGCAGAAGCGATGCCGCACGCATATAAAGCGGGCGCGCAAACCACCCTGCTGTCGAAGCAGTTGCAAGCGATGAAAGACGGCGGGACGGTGATTATCGCCTCGCCGGACAACCCTTTCCGCTGCCCTCCCGGCCCCTATGAAAGAGCCTGCCAGATCGCTCACTACCTCAAAACAAACAAGCCGAGCTCCAAAATCATGATTCTCGATGCCAAGGAAAGCTTTTCGAAGCAAGGCTTGTTCACGCAGGCATGGAAAGAACTGTACGACGGCATGATCGAATGGCATCCCGCTTCCAGTACCGGCGGGGGAGTGGTTGGTGTGTCAGTAAAAGACAGGATGGTCTCTACCGAGATCGAAGACATCCCAGGGGATGTGTTCAATGTAATCCCTCCGCAACAAGCGGGACATATCGCCCATGTTGCCGGAGTGACCGACAGCAGCGGTTGGTGTCCGGTGCACCTCGACACCTTTGAATCCACCCTGCATGCGAATATACATGTAATCGGCGATGCCAGCATCGCGGTCGGGTTGCCCAAGTCCGGGTACGCCGCGAATTCGGAAGCAAAAGTGTGCGCGGCCGCGGTTGTGGCGATGCTGAACGATGTAGCGGTACCTACTCCGTCTTACGTCAACACCTGCTACAGCATCGTAGCACCAGGGTATGGCATTTCGGTCGCCGCCGTTTACCGACTCTCCGCCGACAAAAGCAACATAGAGAAAGTAGCTGGGGGCTTGTCTCCGGCGGACGCCTCGCCCGAAGTCAAGCAAAGAGAAGCAGAATACGCTTACAGTTGGTTCAAAAACATAGCCAGCGACATGTTCGCCTGATCGGCTGTAGCAGCGACGACGCTTCACCGAAGTCCCTTCTCCGCTGGTTTTTGCGCGCGACCCTTGAGCGCAGGCACCGAAAAAACGCCTTTCTCCTGGCTTGATTGTTCCGACCTTACGGATCAGCGAGCATGACTGAAAAACCTGACGACTTGCCTCCTGCCGGGCATTGGGGACAACTCTACGGCTGTTCCCAGGCCGAAGCGATCGCGCGTTTCGTGGCAGATGAACGATCGCCTGCGCTGATCATTGCTCCCGACATGCGCACCGCGCGCCAACTCGAAACCGAGTTGCGTTTTTTTGCGCGCGACGGAGTCGAGGTGCTGCTGCTGCCCGGCTGGGAGACCCTGCCCTACGATTTGCTTTCTCCGGGGGAGGAAGTGATCGCGAGGCGCATGGATACACTGCGTCGCCTGCCAACGCTACGCGATGGTATCTGTATTACCGCCGTAGACGTGCTGCTGCAGTATGTCGCCCCGACCGATTTCATCCACAACGCCATTTTTTCCCTCGCGGTCGGGGATCGACTGGATCTGGAAAGCTTTCGCCGGGAACTGACTGACAATTGTTATCTGCCGGTAGGACAGGTGACCGTGCACGGCGAATATGCTGTTCGAGGGTGCGTAATTGACGTCTTTCCACCAGCGAGCGAATTGCCGGTGCGCATCGACTTGTTCGATGATCGAATCGAAAGCCTGCGGCTGTTTTCGCCTGAAACCCAGGTATCCGTCAAGAAAGTCGAATCCATGGTGCTACAACCCGCGCGCGAGTTCCTACTCAACGAAACGACCATCAAGAACTTTCGACAACGTTTCCGCGAGTCCATCGGCGATACCGACTCGCGGCTCTACCGCGATATCAGCAACGGCATCATCCCCGGCGGGATCGAATATTATCTGCCGCTGTTTTTTACCAGCATGGCGACCTTTTTCGACTATGTTCCTAAAAACGCGATCGTCTTCACCCCACCGGGGCTTCCGGAGCATATCGAAAAGCACTGGCGGCTGATCGAAGAGCGCCATGAACAGGTACGGGCGCATGGCGATCGCGCGCTGTTGGCGCCCGAACGCTTGTTTCTTGACGAGGAAGTGGTCGCCAACCGACTACAGGATTTCAGCACCATAACGATCCAGTCTTTTGAAAGCAATGCAAGCGGCGCGTATAACGGGGAGACTTGCCTGCTACCGCCGGTTTCCATGGACAAAGGAGGCACCCGGCCGCTGCAAAACCTGGAAGGGTTCCTGGAAAATTTTTCCGGTCGAGTGCTGATAACCGCCCTGTCGCGAGGGTACCTCGAGCAAATCCGGGACATGCTCAGGAGAAATGGGTTTAGCGCGTATCTGGTCGATGGGTGGTCCGAGTTTCGCAATAGCGACAAGCCGCTTTGTATCTGTATTGGCGACATTTACACCGGGGTGGAATTTACCCGCAAACGGCTCGCGGTTATCTCCGACAGTCAGATCCTGGGAAGGCAGGACCGGGAATCCCAACACCGCGCCAGCCGAACCCCCGATGCTGCAACCGTTATTCAGAGCCTCGGCGATCTCGCTCCCGGTTGTCCGGTCGTGCACGAAGAACATGGCGTCGGTCGTTATCGTGGCCTCAAACACCTCAACGTAGGCGGCAATGACTTCGAATTCCTGGTTTTGGAGTACGCCGATCAAGACAAGCTCTACGTGCCTGTTTCTTCCCTGCACCTGGTCACCCGCTACACGGGAGGAAATGCTGAAACCGCGCCGCTGCACAAACTGGGTGACGGCCAATGGAAAAAGACCCGGAAGAAAGCGGCGCAAAAAGCTTTTGACGTCGCCGCAGAACTTCTGGACGTACTGGCCCGTCGGCAAACCGTGCAGAATGCAGCCTGCACGGTAGATGACGAGGACTACCGTGAATTCGTCGATGCCTTTCCGTACGAGGAGACCCTGGATCAACTGAAGGTAATGGAAGAAATCCGTGCCGACATGGCACGCCCCCAACCCATGGACCGGATCGTGTGCGGAGATGTTGGCTTTGGCAAAACCGAAATCGCCATGCGCGCGGCATTCATCACCTTGCAGAACAACCAGCAGGCAGTGGTGCTGGTGCCTACGACGTTGCTGGCGAATCAGCATTTCGACAGCTTTCGCTCCCGCTTTGCCGACTGGCCGGTAAGGATCGATCTTCTGTCACGCTTTTCCAGTGCAGGCAACCAGCGGCGAACGATCGAGGGGCTTGCCAAAGGGACGGTCGACATCGTCATAGGTACGCACCGCTTGCTGAGCAAGGGTATTTCATACAGGAAGCTGGGTTTGATCATCACCGACGAAGAGCAACGCTTTGGCGTGCGCCATAAAGAACGGTTGAAGCGCTCGGCGAGCGACAGCAATCTCCTGACCCTGAGTGCCACCCCCATACCCAGGACATTGAACATGTCACTGAGCAAGCTGCGCGACCTGTCATTGATCTCGATGCCGCCGCCGGGTCGTCGGCCGATTAAAACTTTCGTCAAGAAGTGGAGTGACGAGCTGGTGTCCGAGATCTGTCAACGCGAGTTGCACCGTGGCGGGCAGATCTATTTCATACACAACCGTGTTGCCGACATCGAGGAAATGACCGAACGCCTGCGCAGGCTGTTACCCGATCTCGATATTCGCTTCGCTCACGGGCAAATGTCGAAACGCCACCTTGAAAATGTCATGCTCGATTTTTACCGGCAGCGTTTCAATATGCTGGTTTGCACCACCATTATAGAAAACGGTATCGATGTCTCTTCGGCTAACAGCATCATTATCAACGAAGCCGATCACTTTGGACTTGCGCAGTTGCATCAGTTACGCGGACGTGTAGGCAGATCGCACTACCAGGCCTATGCGTACCTCGCATTGAGCAAGTCGCTTGCACTACTACAGGAAGATGCGCGCAAGCGCCTGGAGGCAGTTGAATCCATGGAGAAGCTGGGGACCGGATTCACGCTGGCGATGCATGACCTGGAAATTCGTGGCGCCGGAGAATTGCTGGGCGAGGAGCAAAGCGGCCAAATCCAGCAAGTCGGTTTCGCCTTGTACAACAACCTGCTCAGGCGCGCGGTCGAAGTCCTGCGATCGGGCGAGGTGCCCAACGCGGATGAGCCTTTGAACCTTGTAACCGAAGTCGATCTTGGCGAACCCGTGTTCATTCCTGAAAATTACATTCCCGACATAAACCTGCGGCTCGTTTTGTATCGCCGTATTGCGGCGGCGGCAAATGAAGTGGAACTTGCGGAACTCCAGGCAGAAATGATCGACCGCTTCGGCACGATGCCGCCACCGAGCGCAAATCTCTTCAAGAATGCAGAAATCCGCTTCAGATGCTTTGCGCTAAACGTGCGAAAGGTGGAGGTTACAAGCAGAAACGGCAACCTTTACTTCGGCGAAAATCCGCGGATAGACGTCGACTACCTGGTTTCATTGGTAAGAAAAAAACCCACGCATTATCGCTTCGGCAATGACAACAGGTTAATATTCGATACGCATTCTTTGGTAGTGCAGGACCGGGCCAGAGTAGTGCACGAACTGCTTGACCGGATCTCTCGGAAACAACAAGCCGCATGAAAAAAAACGACCTCCCAGCGCTATTGGCATTGCTGCTTGCAGTGGGTTTTCTCGCGGAAACATCCATCGCCCAATCCTCCAGGCAAGCCCAGGTCGACCTGATTATTTTCCGGCACAACGTGGTGACGGAGAAACAGATCAACGATATCGTCGGCGCCTCTCTTCGCCATGGAAAACCCACCCAGGAAAGCAACAGCCCGCTCGGCGCAACGGTGGCAAACGCGATCCGCGAGGGAAGCGAAGTTCAGATCATCACGACAGACGGACTCAAGGAACAGGCGAGGAAAATCCGGGAATCTACAATTTTTGATCTTCTCTATCAGGTTTCATGGCGGCAGCCTGCTTATCCACTGGAAGATGCGTTGTATATCCCGCTTGCGCCTGAAAAGCACACCGGCTTGCTGCAGGTCGCCGCGAAAGTCTCCTTTGAACGCTATTTTCTCCTGATGATCGACTTACTCTATGACCCCCACCTGAATGACCTGCAACCGGTTGAACAGGGTACGCCTGAAAACCAGCCCTTGTTCATCCGCGTGCAGGAAACAATCACTGACGACGCCTTGTACTATCTTGATCATCCGCTGCTCGGCGTCGTTGCCAGGATTGTCATACGTAAAGGAAGTCGCTAAAGCAGAATGACAGAAGCTCTGGATGAATCCGGCGCAAGGATGCTCCTTCATCCTGCTCCGGAGCCGTGTTCATCTATCCACTCCAACGCATTGTTCAGCCGCTCGACGCAGCGCGCACGGCCAACCAGCATCAAGGTTTTCGGCAATTCCGGACTTGCTGCTCCGTAGGTAATTGCAAATCTCAGCGGAGGGCCCAGCCGAGAAATCCCGACACCGGCGTCGGCGCATGTCGCGTCCATGGCCTGACGTATCAGATCCTCTGTCCAGGGATCGGTTTGTTTCAATCTTTCCAGCAGATTCTCAAGCCAGGGTTTTGTCTGCAAACCGAAAACCCGCGATGCTTTGACGGTGTCGAAGACTTCGGCCTGATCCCCGTAGATAAAGGCGGCGCCTTCAACCATCTCCTGCAGGGTCCTGTAACGTGTACGCAAAGCCTCGAACACCGGTTGCAGCGAGACCGCATCGCTGTTGAATCCCCTCGCCAATAACCGCTCCTCGAACAAAGGCAACAACTGGCGAACAGGCAATTCTTTCAGGTAATGCCGGTTCAGCCATCTTAGCTTTTCCGGATTCAGGGATGCTGCCGATCGGTTGACGGCATCCAGCGCAAACCGCTCGCTCATCTCTTCCAGGGAAAAGATTTCCTGGTCCTTGCAGGACCAGCCCAGACGCACCAGGTAGTTGAGTACAGCCTGTGGCAAATAACCTTCGCGTCGGTATTGGCTGATCGAGACCGCGTCGCCACGCTTCGACATTCTGGATCCGTCCTGATTCAGAATCATCGGCAAATGTGCGTAGCGGGGTGCCTCGAATCCCAGAGCCCGGAAAATATGCATCTGTCTTGGCGTATTGTTGAGATGGTCGTCCCCGCGAATGACATCCGTGATACCCATGTCGGCATCGTCGACAACGACAGCCAGGTGGTAGGTTGCGCTACCGTCCGCCCGCAGCAATACCAGATCATCGAGTTCCGAGTTTGAAATCTCCATTCGCCCGTGTACCAGGTCGTCGAAGACAACGCTCCCTTCCCGGGGTGTTTTGAAACGCACCGCGGGTGGGGTGTTTTCGACTCCTCTCGCTGGCGGTATGTTGCGCTCACGGCAACGCCCGCCATAGCGTGGTTTCTCTCCCCTGGCTTGCTGCAGGCCACGTACGCGAGAGAGTTCCTCGCGCGTGCAATCACAACGATAGGCAAGTCCCGCGTCGAGCAAATATTCAGCCGCTGCCTGGTAACGCTGCTCTCTTTCGCTTTGATAAAATGGCGCGAGGTCGTGGCGCAACCCCAGCCATTCCAGATCGTCGAGAATGGCAACGGCGGTTTTCTCGCTCGATCGCTCACGATCCGTGTCTTCGATGCGCAGCAAAAAATCACCCTGGTGCCTGCGCGCGTACAAGTAGGAAAATAACGCCGTACGAGCCCCGCCCACGTGCAAGAACCCGGTTGGACTTGGAGCGAAGCGGGTTTTTACTGTCATGGCAGCGCGGCCCAATGGTTAAAAATCAACGCGAGCAACCATACGACAATCAGCGTATAGATCCCGGCAAGCAAATCATCCAGCATAATCCCAAAGCCCCCGGGTACACGCGCGTCGGCCAGGTTGATCGGCCATGGTTTGAGGATGTCGAATGTCCGAAACAGAACAAAAGCGAGAATGGACCACGCCCCACCTGCTGGAGCGAGCGATAGCACGAACAGCATGCCGAAAATTTCATCGATTACGACACAGGAGGGATCCCGATCACCCAACAGGCGTGCCGACCGACCTGAGGCAACGACTCCCAAAACGAATAATCCTGGCAGGATGACCCAATACAACCAAGGCAGATGATCGATAAACTGGAATATCAACAGGCCAAGCAGTGAGGCCGCGGTGCCCGGCATTACTGGCACCAGACCAATTCCCGCGCCCAATGCGACCCAGTGAGCAGGATCGGAAAACAGCAGCTTGAGAGAAACGGACATCAGCGGTCAAAATGGTCAAACCCCAGTTTGGCAGGTACAGGCCAGGGATCGCCTTTCCATGTGCACTCGAAAGACCTCTGCCCTGCCAGGCCTTGCTTTTCGGTAATCCATCCTATGCGCGTGATTGCTGCGAGGTGTCGATCAGCAAATTGGCGCTGGGTCGCTGCAAGTTTTTCATCGTCCATGGTGAACAGCAACTCGTAGTCTTCTCCACCGGTCAACAATAACGGCCAGTGCTTTTGATCCTGTAAAAACGAGCGTGCGCCTCGACCGAACGGAATGCGTTCGATCTCTATTCGCGCAGAAACACCGCTCGCATCCAGCAAGTATGACAAATCCAGCAGGATCCCGTCGGATATGTCCGTCGCCGCCGATGCCCGATGCGACAGTACCCTGCCCTCGGTGACACGAGACGCAGGGCGCGCCAGTTTTTCAGCGCAGTGTTTCCTGGCCTCGGGCGACAGTGCCGCAAACTGCTCCGGTGCACACCACGCAAGGCCGGCATCGCCGATGTCTCCAGTGACGTAAATTCCCTCGCCGGGAGCCGCGCCCGAGCGCAGCAAAATGCCGGTTTCCTCAACGATGCCGATCAACTGCACCGTTGCCATGCAATGCCCCCTGACCAAGTCTCCTCCTACCAGTGCGACATTCCACTCGGTAGCCAGAGAGAAAAATCCGGAAGAGAAATCTGCAAGCCAGTTTTCCATCTCCTGTTCGCCATCGTGAGGCAGGCTCAGGCACAATGTCGCCCAGCGAGGAGAGGCACCCATCGCAGCAATATCACTCAGATTGACGGCAAGCGACTTGTAGCCGATATCCCCGGCGTCGGCATCGAGGCTGAAGTGGCGTCCACCCAGCAAGGTATCGGCTGTAACCACCAGGCGCTCGCGTTCGCCTTCATTGCCGCAAGGCTCATAGGCAAGCACTGCGGCATCGTCTCCAGGACCAACGATGACCCCCGGGCACGATGATCCGTGCGTCAAATAGCGCCTGATCAATTGCGCCTCGTTCATTGTTCGGGGGCTCGACAGGAAATCCGGGTTGGATGGGTTTTTGCTAAATCCTGTCGAGGACGGCGTTGACAAAACGGTAACCTTTTTCGGCACCGAATTTTTTCGCCAGCCTCACGGCTTCGGTGATGGCAACAGCTTTATCTACCCCAAGGATGAATAAAATCTCGCAGGCCGCGTTCAATAAAATCGCCCGTTCGACCGGGTCGATCAGGTCGAAACTGTACCCCGCAATCGCGCTTATTTTCGTGCTGATTTCCTTGCTGTGCGCGGCACCTTCACGTAGCAACTCGACAAAATAATCGTTATCGGCCTTTGCAAAAGACTGATCCTCGCGAAACTGCTTGATGAGCTCTTCCAGGCTGATGCCTGTTACCTGCTGTTGGTAAACCGCCTGCATCGCGAGACGCCGTGCCCATTCACGTCCACGCAGGAATTCCTGTTTCGTCGCGACTTTCATCTGATTTTCTTCAGCAGGACAGCGGATTCAACGGCCGCGAGCGCCGCTTCTTCACCGCGATTATTCTCTCTCCCTGAACGGGCACGGGCTTGTGACGCATTTTCCACGGCGAGCACCCCAAACCCGATCGGCATACCCAGACGCAGCATTGCCTCGCGCACCCCGGCGCTGCATTGCTCGATCACCAGATCGAAATGGCTGGTCTCGCCGCGTATCACGCATCCGAGCGCAATCTGCGCGTCAAACCCATCGTATCCAACCTCGAGTACCAACGGAATTTCAAACGCTCCGGGCACGTGAACAAGCTCGATATCCGCGACCTTGACATCGCGGCTTAGTAGTCCTCGGCGTGCGCCTTCAACCAGGCCGGAGACGATCTTGAAATTGTACCTGGAAGCGACGAGCCGCACGCGTAACCCCACCCCGCCGACATCTGCCTGGATTGGCTTCGATCTGTCATGTGATCCCTCAATCATGGACATACTCCTCTATGGACAAGCCAAAGCCACCCAGCCCATGAAAGCGCTGCAACGAACTCATCAAACGCATGCGTCCCACACCCAGGTCATGCAAAATCTGTCCCCCGACACCGAGCGTCCAGCAATCTGCGGGCGCAGACGAGTGGCCACGCCCCTGCTGCACAGTTTCGCTCAACTGTTTGTGCAAACCGGCATATTTTTCCGGCAGCCTCAAGACAACGGCGACCCCCAACCCCTCGGCGGTAATTCTGTCGAGAACATTCGATAATGGCCAGGATGTCCCGACGACGCCGAGCGTGTCGCTCAATGTGTTTTCAACATGTACCCGAACCAATACGGGTTTGTCTTTCCGAATGTCCCCCCGCACCAGCGCGAGATGCGTCGTTCGATTCACGCTGTCCTCGTAAACATGCATCATGAATTCGCCGTACGCGGTGTTGATTTTTTCGCGCTGGACAGAATGGACCGTGCTGCCTCGTTCGATGCGATACGTGATCAATGACTCGATCGTGGCGATCTTCAGGCCATGCTTTCCAGCAAACTCCTCGATATCATCGCGACGTGCCATCTCTCCGTCGTCATTCAGGATTTCCACAATCACCGCCGCAGGCTCCAGACCAGCCAATTCCGCCAGGTCGCAACCGGCTTCCGTATGCCCGGCGCGTGTCAAGACCCCCCCGGGTTGCGCCATCAATGGAAATATATGCCCCGGCTGGGTCACATCGGAAGGACGAGCATCCGAGGCAACGGCGACACGTATCGTGTGTGCCCGGTCTCGCGCCGAGATACCGGTGGTAATCTCCTCACGCGCATCGATCGACACGGTAAAATTGGTCGCGAGGCGGTTGTCGGTATCGCTGACCATCAACGGCAATTCCAGTTGTCGGCAGCGCGCGTGAGTCAAAGTCAGGCAAATCAACCCGCGTCCATATTTGCTCATAAAGTTGATTATTTCGGGTGTTACTTTTTCTGCCGAGACAATCAAGTCGCCTTCGTTCTCACGGTTTTCATCGTCTATGACGATGACGGCTTTCCCCGCGCGGACGTCGGAAATTACTTCTTCAGGACTGGAAACCGGCATCGAGATACGGTCTTGCGGATAAGAGAGAGGCCACGTAGCGGGCGATCAGATCAACTTCCAGGTTGACCCTGTCCCCGGGCCTTTTCAGGCAAAAGGTCGTGTTTTCAAGGGTATGGGGAATGATATTCACGCAGAAATCGGCCTCGGAGACCTCGTTGATCGTCAGGCTGACGCCATCAAGACAAATCGATCCTTTCGGAGCAATGAATTTTGCCAACGGCCCAGGTGCTTCGATTTTGAAACATTCGCTCCCCGCATCCGGTGTCCGTTCGAGCACGCGCGCGGTGGCATCGACATGACCACTTACAAAATGACCGTCGAATGTCCCTCCCAGTTTCAATGAACTTTCGAGATTGACCCGTTGTCCCTCGCACAGGCTACTCAATGTCGTGCACGCCTGAGTCTCGGCCGAAACCTCCATGGTAAACGACATTGCATCCACCCGAACGACGGTCAGGCAGACCCCGGCAAGCGACACGCTGGCACCGCAGCTCAAACAATCCAGGAAGCCGGTTCCAGGTTGAATCGATAAAAGAAGATTTTTATCCTGCCTTGCGATCCTGACCACCTCGCCCAGAGCCGCGACGATTCCTGTGAACATATCAATCGGGTGCTTTCAATTCGTTAACGCAAAAAATCGCCGCCGCAAAACTTTCACCTACGGGCTCGTCTGCGACTACCCCCAGGGCTATACCCATATTGTCCCAAATATTTCTCACCACTGATTCACGCGACACTGCCAAAGACACCCAACCGCTCCTCTGCGCCAAAAGTTATCCTGCCAGCGCTTTGTGTATCCGCACAGGCATGCGTTATGGCAATTCCATAAAGCCCGCCAGCGTCCCCACGGTAACACGTACGAAGTACCCCTCTCGCACGATGGCCGTGGTAAGCGTTGGCGCTCAGACCCGTCGCATCCGTATGCGGATATCATCACCTATTTTACGGATATCGCAATATCTGAGTTTTTCACGCTGCTCCAGCAAGGCGATATGATCAAGTTCAGCTACTGGAATGCTTCTTCTTCCCAGCAGGAAAGGCGCGACGTACAACAAAACTTCGTCGTACAAACCCTGCGCGATCAGTGCGCTGGACAGACCGGATCCGGATTCGACCTGCACTTCGTTGATTTCAAGCTCGGCCAGACGTGCGAGCAGTTCATCCAGGGGAACATGCCCCCCGCGCGGATGAAAGTGCCATACTTTCACGCCAGAGTCCGAAAATGCGCCAGCGTCCTCACGACAGGTCGCCAGTATCGACTGACCTGGAGGATGGTAAATCCGGGCGTTCGAACTCGTTCTCAAGCCACCGTCCACAACCACGCGCAGGGGTTGCCGCACCTCTCCATCGATTGCCGGTTTTTCGCTGTCCAGGCGCAGCGTCAGGCGCGGATCGTCTTCGAGCACCGTCCCGGCACCTGTAAGTAACGCGCCACAGCGCGCGCGCTGTAACTGCACGTCGCGACGCGCCGGAGCCCCGGTAATCCAACGGCTTTTTCCCGACTCGGAAGCAATACGCCCATCGATGCTCATCCCGAATTTGATACGTATCCAGGGACGCTGCCGCTGCATCCGCGTAAAAAAGCCACGATTGAGTTCGTACGCCTGTTTTTCGCAAATTCCCACATGGGTTTTGATTCCAGCGGCTTCGAGCGCATCTACACCGAAAACCTGCGGGTTCGGGTCACGGATCGCAATGATGGCACGTGCGATGCCTGCTGCGATAAGCGAATCGCTACACGGTGGAGTGCGCCCATGGTGCGTGCAAGGTTCGAGCGTCAGGTAAACGTCGCCTCCCCTCGCTCCTCTGCCGGCCTGTGCAAGCGCCAGGACTTCGGCGTGTGGAGACCCTGCTTTCCGATGCCATCCTTCGCCTACGATGCGCCCGTTGTTGACAATGACACAGCCGACACAGGGGTTCGGTGCCGCCGTATAAATACCACGGCGAGCGAGCTGCAGAGCCCTTGCCATATAAGCGGAATCAGCCACGGTTGAATTCCGCATGGTCATTGCTCGGAGGCATAAATTGCGCCAGACCTGTTGATCGCTCTCATCCTGTAAGACTTTTTCCCGGGTGGTTGCCTGTCTCGAGCGAACGCAACCCTGCTGTCAAGCGTTTACTTACCGCTGCTTCGCGATGGGACCAACCAAGTCCGGTTGGCTTTCAATCAGGAATAAATTCCGTTGCCGCATCCAACTTGCCACTCAATTCCAGAAATATATCGAATACACTCAAAGTTTGATCCAGATCAGCCTGAAAGTCTTTCCCCATACGATAGGCACTCAGAAGGTTATTCGTTTCTCCGGGATCATCTTGCAAATTATATAATTTGTTATCCAGGGCCTTGCCAGCAAGCTTTGTCGTAAGCAACTTCCAGTTTCCGAAACGGATAGCGGAGTTGGTCGGATAGGTCAAGTGCGGTTTCTTGAAGTTATACCACCGCATCTTCCAGTATAAATAGCGGTCCGGAGGGTCTGACGGATGCTTGAGGTAAGGCAGTATGTTACGTCCCGTAACATAAGGGCTTTCATTTTCACTCAAGGGACTAGCCGCTCCCACCGCCGCCAGCGACGTAGGCAGAATATCCAGTGACTGTACCGGCCACTCGTACACCCCTGGTAGAATCGTTCCCGTCCAACGGGCAATAAAAGGAACCCGGATAGCGTCTTCATAAAAAGTTCCTTTCCCGGTCCTCAACAGAGGACCTAGCTGGTGGAACCCTTTTCTATCTCCATTGTCGCTCAGAAACCAGATCAGTGTATTTCCCGACAGGTTCAGAAAATCAATTGTATCCAGTACATGGCCTACTGCTTCATCCAGGTAAACCAGTGATTTGAAATATTTCCTTGCCTTAACATTACGCTTGACATAAGCAGGTATCAGGTAGTAGGAAAGCCGCTTGAAGAGGCTTTCCTCGCGGGAAGTGTGGGGGAAGTGAGTAGCAAAGGTCGGGAGGTACAGAAAAAACGGAACGCCTCGATGCCGGAGAATGAAATGGGCGGCTCCCATCGCTATTGTGTCGCTGCGAAAATAATTTTCCTGCCCGCAACCATTCGGTTGCGAAAATCCATGAAGTGAATTGACATTGAATTTTCCAAAGACAGTGTCAGGCTCGTCTTTTTCAGGATGTACCGCCAAAAGATACTCATCGAACCCTCTGGCGCCGGGCTGGTAAGTATTACCCACTCCCAGATGCCATTTGCCTATCATACCTGTCACATAGCCCAGTTCGGAAAAATAATCGGCCAGGGTTTTTTCCTTGAGGGACAAGCCATGCTTATGCTGAAGATAGATATTGTAAAGATGGGGAATGGCCATCGGCTGTTTGCCGGTCAGTAAAGCGGCGCGGGCTGGAGAGCAGATTCCAGACGCGCTGTAGCCGTTAGTGAACCGGGCGCCTTCTCGCGCGAGCCTGTCGAGGTTGGGGGTGGGAATATCTCCTCCGTTAACCGACATACCAGCATAGCTAAGATCATCGGCCAGGATGATGATTACATTGGGGAGACTTTCTCCACGGCGGTTATTTTGTTCCTGCGCAATGTCGATGCCGAGTGCTTCGGCGGCTACGGCAGGCGAGGGAGGAGGGCAGGATAGCTCGGTGGCACCAACGTTGTCTGACAGAATCCAGACCAGGATCAGGCAGGCAAAAGAAATCCTTGCCTGCGCCATTCGTTTGGCAATGGTATTCATTATCAATTATAAGACCCATAGACGGGAAATCGCCGACATAACTGCTTCACTTCATCCGCAACCCGGGCGATGACTTCCTCGTTCCTCATGTCATCCAGCACGTCGCAAATCAAGCTGCTCAGATGCATGGTCTCTTCAGTGCCGAGACCACGGGTGGTGATCGCCGGCGTGCCAAAGCGCAGGCCGCTGGTCATAAACGGGGAATGCGGGTCATTTGGAACGCTGTTCTTGTTCACCGTGATATGGGCTTTCCCCAAGGCGGCATCCGCGTCCTTGCCGGTGATTTTTTTGTCTATGAGACTCACCAGCATCAAGTGGTTTTCAATACCGCCTGAGATGATCTCGTAACCACGTTCGGCAACAGCAGTCGCCATCACGTTCGCGTTGCTTTTTACCTGGCGAATATAGTCCTTGAATTCCGGCTGCAACGCTTCCTGGAAAGCGACCGCTTTTGCTGCGATCACATGCATCAAGGGTCCTCCCTGGGTGCCCGGAAAGACCATCGAATCCAGTTTCTTTTCTATGGCCTCGTTTGCCCTGGCGATGATAAAACCACCTCGCGGACCCCGCAGGCTCTTGTGCGTAGTTGATGTCACCACATCCGCGAAAGGCACCGGGTTCGGGTATTCATCGGCGGCGACCAGTCCTGAAACGTGCGCCATATCGACAACCAGATAAGCGCCCACCTCATCGGCAATCTCACGCATACGCTTCCAGTCGACAATCTGCGAGTATGCGGAGAACCCGCCGATCAGCATTTTCGGCCTATGCTCTCGTGCGAGCTTTGCCATCTCTTCGTAATCGATGAATCCGTTTCCATCGATGCCGTATTGCACCGCGCTGAAAATTTTTCCGGAAAAATTTACTTTCGCCCCATGCGTCAAATGCCCGCCGTGAGCCAGGCTCATGCCCATGATGGTATCCCCGGGGGAGCACAAAGCCAAATAAACCGCCGCATTCGCCTGCGAGCCGGAATGAGGCTGTACGTTCGCGTAGTCCGCGTCGTACAATTGCTTCAGTCGGTCTATCGCCAGTTGCTCGGCAACATCGACATTTTCGCACCCGCCATAATAACGTTTGGCCGGATACCCCTCGGCGTACTTGTTGGTCAGGACCGATCCCTGTGCTTCAAGCACACGAGGACTGGCATAGTTTTCAGAGGCAATTAATTCGATGTGCTCTTCCTGGCGTTTTTTTTCAGCGTCGATGGCCTGAGCCAACGCCGGATCAAAACCTGCTATCTGCATGCTGCTTGGGAACATATCGCTTTACCTCGCCCTTTATCTCGCCACGCGTAGTATTATTAAAACTTATGCCTTCGACTCCAACATGAACATGTTTCAACAAAGGCTTGTGGCAGGATATTTTGCAACGGGCTGTGCTGGAATCAGGTTGACCCTCCAGTTTCTCGCCTTGCCGTTGCTTTTTTTTTGCCGTCTTCAAGGTTACCCCGGCCGACGCCGATGTCAAGTCTGAAACGGCACTACTGCACAGGGCACTGACCGTCGCCGGATCCATCGGGGATACTGAAAGCAGAATAGAAACGCTGCAGGAGATCGCGGACGCTTATGGCGCCTGGGGAGAGAAAACGGAGGCCATCGCGGTTTGGAATGAACTTCTCAAGATGGCAGGAAAGATTGAAAATGTCGAGCACCGCGATGCGCTTTTGACAGATATCAGTCAAGGATACGCAAGCGCCGAAAACTTTCCCGCGGCAATTGAAACAGCCGGGTTGATCATCGCCCCCTACTGGCAAGCCCTCGCTTTCATTCATGCCCGGAACCGACACTGCCACAATAGGCCGCTTGCCACCTTACACCTTGCAGGATTCTGTTCCCGGATGATGACTCGCCTCGGATGCAAACAACCCTGCTGTCATACGCTTGTCGATCACGGTTGCGCGATAAAACCAACCGGGCTCCGCCGGGGCATTCAATCCGGAACAAATTCCGTTAGCGCGTCCAGTCTGCCGCTCAAATCCGAAAATATATCAGAGTTGGCTCGTATCGACTCGTTGGCACCCAGAAGGTTCATGCTTTCCTCAGCATCATTTTGCAGATTATACAATTCGCTGCTTATGGTCTCGCCATTGAACTTTTTTTGAATCAGTTTCCAGTTTCCAAAACGAACCGCGGAGGTAGTCGGTGAAATACTGTGCGGGTGTTCCGGTCGTTGGTACCTTTGCTTCCAGTATAAATAACGATCCGGGGGGTCCGACGGGTGCCTGAGATAAGGAAGTATGTTACGCCCCGTTACATAATGGCTTTCCTTCTCACTCAACGGATTGATCGCACCCGCCGCCGCCAGGGATGTCGGCAGAATATCCAGTGACTGCACCGGCCATTCGTACACCCCTGGCAGAATCGTTCCTGTCCAACGGACAATGAAAGGAACCCGGATACCGGCTTCGTAAAAGCTACCTTTTGCCCTTCTGCGTTCCCCTGCCAGGTCTCTACCTGCCAGGTCTCTAAACCCATTGTCGCTCAAAAACCAGATCAGCGTGTTCTTCGACAAACTTAGAAAATCGATTGTATCCAGTACCTGCCCTACTGTTTCGTCTAGATAAACCAGTGATTTGAAATGTGCTCTTTCTTGAGAATTACGCTTGATAAAAGCAGGTATCAGATAATAGGAAAGTCGCTTGAAGAAGCTTTCCGGACGGAACACCCAAGGTTTATGAACAGCACGAAGGGGAAGGTACAGAAAAAATGGAACGTTTCTATGCCGAAGGATAAAATCGGTCGCTGCCACCGCTATCATATCGCTTAAGAAATAATCTACTGATTCGCAACTCTCCGGTTTCGAGAATCCATGGAGAAAATTGTTATTGAATTTTCCAGAAATTTTAGTTTTTTTCTTTTCAGGACGTACCCCCAAAAGAAACTCCTCGAATCCCCTGTCATCGGGACGATATCCTTTGCCTACCCCCAGGTGCCACTTGCCTATCATGCCTGTTGAATAGCCTCGTTCGAAAAAATAATTCGCCAGGGTTTTTTCTTTGAGAGACAAGCCGTATCTATGCTGGTTGTACATGTTGTGGCCATGGGGAATGGCCATCGGCTGTTTGCCGGTCAATAGAGCCGCGCGGGCGGGAGAACAAAGCGCAGCCGAACTGTAGCCGTTGACAAACCGCGCACCTGCCCGCGCGAGCCTGTCGAGGTTGGGGGTAGGAACATCTCCCCCATCAGTCGACGCAACGTCGTAGCGCAGATCATCGGCCAGAATGATGATTACATTGGGGGGAGGATCTCCCCCGGCAGTTACTTTTGCCGCTTTCTCGCGCTCGACATCGATGCCCAGTACTTCAGCAGCCGCGGCGGGAGAAAGAGGAGGACAGGATAGCTCGGTGGCGCCAATGCCGCCTGAAAAACCCCAAATCAAGGTTTGGCAGACAAGAAAATCCCTGGCGAAACGAAACCCGGTCAACACGCTACAGACCGGTTGCTGTCAGCAGCCTTGAGATCCGTAGACAGGGAAGCGCCGACACAGTTGCTTTACCTGATCCGCAACCCGGGCAATCACTTCCCCGTTCTCTATGTCATCCAGCACGTCACAAATCAGGTTGCTCAGGTGCCTGGTCTCTTCACTGCCAAGACCACGGGTGGTGATCGCCGGCGTGCCAAAGCGCAGACCGCTGGTCACAAACGGAGACCGTGGATCGTTTGGAACGCTGTTCTTGTTCACCGTGATATGGGCTTTCCCCAAGGCGGCATCTGCATCCTTGCCGGTGATGTTTTTGTCTATGAGGCTCACCAGCATCAAGTGATTCCTGGTGCCGCCCGAGACGATCTCGTACCCGCGTTGGGCAATGGTGGTCGCCATCTCGCTCGCATTGCTTTTTACCTGGCGAATATAGTCTTTGAATTCCGGCTGCAGCGCTTCCTGGAAAGCAACCGCTTTCGCGGCGATGACATGCATCAAGGGACCTCCCTGGGTTCCAGGAAAAACCATCGAGTTTATTTTTTTTTCGATGGATTCATTCTGCCGGGCAATGATAAAACCGCCTCGTGGACCCCGCAGGCTCTTGTGCGTGGTCGAGGTCACCACATCCGCGAAAGCCACCGGGTTCGGATATTCATCGGCGGCGACCAGTCCTGAAACGTGCGCCATATCGACAACCAGATAAGCGCCCACCTCATCGGCGATCTCGCGCATGCGCTTCCAGTCGACAATCTGCGAGTATGCGGAGAACCCGCCGATCAGCATTTTCGGCCTATGCTCTCGTGCGAGCTTTGCCATCTCTTCGTAATCGATGAATCCGTTTCCATCGATGCCGTATTGCACCGCGCTGAAAATTTTTCCGGAAAAATTTACTTTCGCCCCATGCGTCAAATGCCCGCCGTGAGCCAGGCTCATGCCCATGATGGTATCCCCGGGGGAGCACAAAGCCAAATAAACCGCCGCATTCGCCTGCGAGCCGGAATGGGGCTGTACGTTCGCGTAGTCCGCGTCGTACAATTGCTTCAGCCGGTCTATCGCCAGTTGCTCGGCAACATCGACATTTTCGCACCCGCCATAATAACGTTTGGCCGGATACCCCTCGGCGTACTTGTTGGTCAGGACCGATCCCTGTGCTTCAAGCACACGAGGACTGGCATAGTTTTCAGAGGCAATTAATTCGATGTGCTCTTCCTGGCGTTTTTTTTCAGCGTCGATGGCCTGAGCCAACGCCGGATCAAAACCTGCTATCTGCATGCTGCTTGGGAACATATCGCTTTACCTCGCCCTTTATCTCGCCACGCGTAGTATTATTAAAACTTATGCCTTCGACTCTAACATGAACATGTTTCAACAAAGGCTTATGGCAGGATATTTTGCAACGGGCTGTGCTGGAATCAGGTTGACCCTCCAGTTTCTCGCCTTGCCGTTGCTTTTTTTTGCCGTCTTCAAGGTTACCCCGGCCGATGCCGATGTCAAGTCTGAAACGGCACTGCTGCACAGGGCACTGACCGTCGCCGGATCCATCGGGGATACTGAAAGCAGAATAGAAACGCTGCAGGAGATCGCGGACGCTTATGGCGCCTGGGGAGAGAAAACGGAGGCCATCGCGGTTTGGAATGAACTTCTCAAGATGGCAGGAAAGATTGAAAATGTCGAGCACCGCGATGCGCTTTTGACAGATATCAGTCAAGGATACGCAAGCGCCGAAAACTTTCCCGCGGCAATTGAAACAGCCGGGTTGATCATCGCCCCCTACTGGCAAGCCCTCGCTTTCATTCATGTTGCCAAACAATCCGCGGCCACCGGACAAGTGGCGGAAGCTCTGCAACTGCTGGCGAAGGCCTCTGAAATCACCGAGCGAATCGGATCAGGCATCTGGAGAGACCTCGCACTGGCGCACGCCGCAGAAGCTTATGCAAAAGCTGGAAAAAGAAGCATGGCTGATAATTTGTTGCAGCAAATATCCGTATCCGCTGCCGACGACAGCAAAGCCCAGCTCATTATGCTGCATCAAGTTATGATTCGATATAACGCGATAGGAGAGTGGGAGCAAGCGTTAAAAATACTCTCCGAAACCCAGATAGCTGCGCCTGAAAAAATGAGACTGGCGCGGCTGGTAGCTACCACGGATGTAAACAGCGGTCAGCTTGAAGCGTTGCTGGCAATCATCCAGCAAACCAATACTCCCAGAAAGGAAGATGTGTCAAAGCTTCTGGCGATGATCGAAATTGCTCATGAATACATCAGCCGCGATGAGATTGAAAAAGCCTCTCAAATTCTATCTGCCGCGGGAGAAAGAGCCAAAAGACCGATCAAGGACAAAAAGTATTCCGGGTATCTCGCAAAAGTGCTCATTGCCATCGCCCACGAATATGAACGGATGAAAAACCCCATTCGAGCCACCTACTATCTATCTCACGCGATGAAAAAAATCTCTGGCGGCCATACTGACCGCCAAATTGAACTGCTGGTAAGCGCCGCTACCACCTACGCGGAACTCGGACGAACTTCCCAGGCCCAGGAACTCGTCAAGAAGCTCGATACCGTTTATGGCGAGACGAAAGCGAGGTTTGAAAAAAACGATCGCGCGTTGCGGAAAAATCCCAAGGGGATCCAGCAAGTATCATCGCTATTGAAAACTGCGAACATCATCAGGAAAATTGAGGATTTGCACTACACGCTAAAAGTGCTGGGAGCCATTGGCAGAAAATACGCTGAAGATGGTAGAGAGGAAGCAGCCGCCAGCGTGCTGGCAAAAGCAGTCAAAACCGTCACACTCGAGGACGATGCGCGACTGAAAGCTTCGAAACTGATTCAACTCTCCCGGGAATACGCGCGGGTCGGACAGGCACCGACGCCAGCGGATCTGGCGTATATCGACAACATCATCCTGCCCGCTCCAATCGCGAATTGATCTGCACGGACCCAGGTGTCGGCAAACCTGGACCTTGCCTGTGGGGTGCTCAAAGCTGCCGCAGGTCGCTTCTCATGCTCTCTGCAGACGCCACGCAGCCCACAACCGGTAGGAAAGCAATACGACTGCAATCGAAACATACAGCCATGCCTTGCTGAAGTCGGCCCGGACCAACCACCAGTAGTGCAACAACGCCACGCACACAATCACGTAGATCAGCTTGTGCAGCCGATTCCAGTTGTACCCCAAACGCATCATCGAGAACCGGTTGGAAGTTACAGCGAGAGGGACGAGCATCAGGAAAGAAGCAACCCCGGCAAGGATAAACGGACGCTTCACGATATCCTGGACAATTTCCCCCCAGTCAAAACTTTGGTCAAACCAGAGGTACGTCGTAAAGTGATTGACGGCATAAAAGAACACGTAGAGACCGATCGCGCGACGATAGGCCATGATCGCGGGCCATTTCAACAACTGGGCCAGCGGACGCACCGCCAAAGTCACCAGCAGCAGACGCAAAGCCCAGTCTCCCAGTCCTCGGATCAGGTATTCAGCCGGGTTGGCACCGGCGGCCTGGAGCACGACCCGGCTAACCAGCCACACCAGTGGAATCAGGCAAAGGAGGTGTACGGCGCCTCGTATATACACCACTGCCGGACTGTTACAAACTAAAAATACTTCTTCAGGTCCATACCTTGATACAGGGACGCGACCTGCTCGGCGTATCCATTGAATGGCAAAGTATCGCGCTTGAAGAACTCTCCGATCCTACGCTCTTTGTTCTGTGACCAGCGCGGGTGGTCCACCCGCGGATTGACGTTCGAGTAAAACCCGTATTCGCCGGGAGCCTGCCTGCCCCAGGCCGTCGGTGGTTGGCTTTCAACCAACATGATCCTGACGATGGATTTGCTGCTTTTGAAGCCGTACTTCCACGGAACCACTATCCGCAGGGGGGCACCGTTCTGGTTGGGCAACGGTTTGCCGTACAGGCCCACCGCGAAGATCGCGAGCGGATGCATCGCTTCATCGATCCTGAGCCCTTCCTTGTACGGCCAATCGAGTGTGCCGAAAAACCCACGCCGCTGCTGTCCCGGAAGGTTCTTTGGATCAAGGATCGATTCGAAAGCGACGTATTTCGCGCGCGACGTAGGCACGACGCGCTTTAGCACCTGGTTGATCTCAAACCCGACCCATGGGATGACCATGGACCACGCTTCTACGCACCGCAATCGGTAAACCCTGTCCTCCAACCGGGATGGAGCGACGAAGTCTTCGATTGAAAACCTGCCCGGCTTCTCGCATTCGCCGCCGACTTCGATCGTCCAAGGCTCGGTCACCAAACGATCGCGGTTTTCAAATGGATCTCCCTTGCCGCTGCCCAACTCGTAAAAGTTGTTATACGTCGTGACGTGCTCGTAATCGGTCGGTTCTTCATCCGTGTTGTAGAGACTGTCGGGCAGATCACTCATGTCGGTTGTCAACGCGGCGCTGGCCGCGCTGCCGAGTGTTCCCCCTGCAGCGATGCTCCCGGCTCGCTGAATGAATTTTCTGCGCGAGTAATAAACGGGCTCCGGTGTAATTTCAGACTCGGGGGGGTCGGAAAAAAGTGGTTTCTTGATGAACAAGGCGACGCTCCGGAAAATGGTGGACAGACGTTAGGTCATTCTATCATCCAACCACCTACGCGCATTGATGAACAACCTGAGCCACGGTGAATTTTCCTTCCAGTCCCGAGGACACCATGAATACTGTATGGCGCGAAACAGACGCTCCGGGTGAGGCATCATCAAGGTGATGCGCCCATCCTGGCTGCACACCGAGGTAATTCCCTCCGGACTGCCGTTCGGGTTGGCGGGATAACGCACCGTGGCTGCGCCCGAATCGTCGATATAGCGCAGGCAAACATAGGGAGCGATATCGGCCTGCGTGGCATCTGCAAGTATCACCCTGCCCTCCCCGTGTGCAACGGCGATCGGCAGACGTGAACCCGACATGCCCCGAAACAGGATGGATGGAGAATCCATCACTTCGACCATGCACAGGCGCGCTTCGAAGCGCTCCGAAGCGTTTTCTCCAAACGAAGGGAAATGCATGGCCCCGGGAATCAGTTCCTTGAGCCGCGACAGCATCTGACAACCGTTGCACACGCCCAACGCGAATGCATCATCGCGGGAAAAAAACGACGAGAATTCCGCACGCGCCTCATCGTTGTACAAAATACCGGCCGCCCAGCCGGCACCGGCACCCAGCACATCACCATAAGAGAATCCTCCGCAAGCGGCGAGCCCATGAAAACCCTGCAGTGAAACCCGGGCAGTCAGAAGGTCGCTCATATGCACATCGACCGCATCGAACCCTGCCCGGTCGAAACTCGCCGCCATTTCCATATGACCGTTGACCCCCTGCTCCCGAAGAACGGCGAGCCGAGGTCTCGCCCCTCGATTGATCGCCACGGCGTTGGCGCCGGCCGGTTCCGTGTCGGGGTCGAAGGTCAGCGCCACACTCAAGCCCCGTCGGTCCGCGTTGCAAACATCTTCGAGCTCTTCCCGCGCGCAGTCCGCGTTGTCGCGTAGCGACTGGATTCGGTAGGTGGTGTCCCACCACAGGCGCTTTAACTCCATCAGATCCCACTGCCAGTGGCGGTCGCCTCGAACGATACGGAAGGTCTTTTCCTGCACCGGGTAAGCGACCAGATGACAGGCATCGACCAGCGCGTAGCGCTCAAGTGCGGTCGCGAGGTACTCGGCGCCTGCAGGCGTAAGCTGCACAACCGCCCCTGCCCCCTCGGAAAACAGCGCGGGCAAAACCTCGCCGCCGAGAGAATCCAGGCGCACATCAAGACCGCAATGACCGGCGAAGGCCATTTCGCACAAGGTAACGAACAATCCTCCGTCAGAGCGATCGTGGTAGGCGCATATAGCTTTTTTCGCCCGCAAATCAGCCAGCAGAGCAGTAAAGTTTTCCAGCCTGTCGGGGCGATCAAAATCGGCGCAGGGGCCGCCCTCCAGGCCAAAAACCTGCGCCAGCGCCGAGCCACCCAGATGCTGCCGAGCGTTTGACAACTCAAAGAAAAACAAGGGGAGGTCCGCGTGCGGCACCAACTCCGGTGTCCGGCTTTGGCGCACGTCACCCACTGGCGCGAATGCCGACACGATCAAAGACAACGGCGACTTGAATCGTTGCTGCAACTGTTCGCTGTCGCGCCAGGCGATCTGCATGGACAAAGAATCTTTCCCCACCGGAATCGCAATGCCCAGAGCGATGCATAACTCTTCCGTAACCGACTTTACAGTGCTGAACAACGCAAAATCATCCTCATCACTGCCGCAGGCCGCCATCCAGTTTGCCGACAATCGGACGTCGGACAGCCGCCGTATATCCGCAGAGAGCAGATTGGTCAGCGCCTCGGCGACGGCAAGCCGCCCCGAGGCCGGGGCGTCAATCAATGCCACCGGGGCTCGCTCTCCCATCGCCATCGCCTCGCCCGTGTAGTGAACGAAGTCGGTGCTGCACACCGCGCAATCTGCAACCGGCACCTGATGCGCTCCTACCATCTGGTCGCGCACCGATAAGCCCCCCACCGTACGGTCGCCGATGGTAATCAAAAACGACTTTGCAGCAACCGAAGGCAGCATCAGAACCAGCCTGACCGCTTCGTGCAGGGTAATCTTGCGCGTGTCGATGCGTCCGGCAACCGTTCGCTTCGCACTGGCACGCATGTGCCTGCGAGCAGGCTCATCCAACAGCACCGGTAGCGGCATGGAAACGAGGCTGCTACCGGACGAGCCATCATTCAATACGAGCTGGTCTCCCTCGGTTGCCTCGCCGATGACGCTGAACGGACACCGCTCCCGCTCACAGAGCAAGGCAAACTGCGGCAGACTGGCCTCGTCGATAGTCAATACATAGCGTTCCTGCGATTCGTTGCACCAGACCTCCATCGGCGACATGCTGCCGTCCGCGACCGGGATGTCGCGCAACTCGAATCTTCCTCCCGTTGCGGCCCCGGCCATCAGTTCAGGCACTGCGTTCGCCAATCCTCCGGCACCAACGTCGTGGATCGCGAGGACCGGGTTGCTCTCCCCAAGAGAGGCGCATTGCTCCAGAACCTCCTGGCAGCGTCGCTGCATTTCAGGATTGCTCCGCTGCACCGATGCAAAATCGAGCGCGACAGAGCCGTTCTCGCCACCACCTCGCGACGAAGCGCTGCCACCGCGAAGACCGATCAGCATCGCAGGACCACCCAGCACCACGACCAGCGAACCTGGGGGAAACCTCTTCTTGCGCACGTGCACATCGCGCAAGGTGCCCATCCCGCCGGCAACCATGATCGGTTTGTGATATCCCCAGTGCTTCCCATAAGCGAAGCATTCGAAGGTTCTGAAATAACCGCCAAGGCACGCCCGGCCAAATTCATTGTTGAACGCCGCTGCGCCGAGCGGTGCTTCGAGCATGATCTGCAACGGAGAAGCAATCGTCGAAGGTCTGTTTTCAGTATCCTCCCACGCGCGCAGTGCTCCTGGGATACGTAAGTTGGATACGCTGAAACCACACAGACCCGCCTTGGGCCGACCGCCGCGGCCAGTGGCCACCTCATCCCTGATTTCTCCCCCCACCCCGGTCGCCGCACCCGCAAAAGGAGAGATTGCCGTCGGGTGATTATGGGTCTCGACTTTCAGCAGCATCGGCACAGGCTCTTTGCTATAGCCGTACTGCCCGGTTTCCTGATCGACCCCCCAGCGAACCCCCGCATTGGCTTCTATGACCGCCGCGTTATCCTCGTAAGCGACCAGCACGCCTTCGGGCGAAGCAGCATGCGTGGCACGAACCATGGCGAACAACCCGGAATCCTGCTCGATGCCATTGATGGTCCATTTCGCGTTGAAAATATGATGGCGACAATGCTCGGAATTGACCTGGGAAAACATCATCAGCTCGGCGTCGTTCGGCACGCGTCCGGCACGTTGGTAATAATCGACAAGATAGGCGATCTGATCCTCCGACAATCCCAACGCCCATTCCTGATTGGCCTGGAGCAGCATGGAAACCGGATCATCTTCCGGCACGATGCTTCGTAGCGGACGAGGAGAAAGTTGCTCAAACAGCACGCGCAGTTCACGCGCCTCGGTGCCGTACACCTGCTCGGTCATCCGATCGTGCAGCAGAGCGAATGCCCTGGCGCGCTCGTCATCGTCGAGGGAACACGGCTCGAGCACGCAATGCCTGCCACGCTCAACACGCCCAATGTCGGGAAACCCGGCGACGCGCAGAATATCCCCCGCCTTGCTCGACCATGGAGAAATCGTGCCGGGCCGAGGAAATACCCGGCAGTGCACGCCTCCCGTGGGCAAAGGCTGATCGGTGCAACCGAGCAGGTGGCGAAGTCGGCGCGACGAATCCTGATCAAACGCGGTTTCCCGATCGATGCAATACAGAAAGCAAACGTACAGGCTTTCGACCGGCACGTTCGCGTCACGCATCGCCTGTAGCAGCTTTTGCGTAGCAGAACGAGGGTATGCGTGAGGGCCGGGAAGAATCTGCATCAAGGAGAGATTATAGTAACCAAAAACGCCACGGGTGGCAGATTTGGCATATAATCGGAGACAGTTACTTTTGGGGGCGATCTGGTTTCGACGTGGATTGCAAAACCTGAGGAGCATGCCGAGCTTGCAGAGCACTCGTTAAAAGCACTGCGTTTTTTAGTTGCGAACCAAGACAACTACGCACTAGCGGCCTAAAAAACCGGCTTATGCCTTCCGCGCAACGGGTGCCTGTGACCCTGCGTTTGGGAGTCATTTTCACAGGATCGCGAGTCGCAATAACCGTGGGCGACTCGTCAGAATTTTAGCGGTATCGTCTGTCGATGTGCCCGTCTCATCGGACTCGACAGATTAAATTAAGCATGAGACTAAGCATGTAGCGCCGAAGGCAGAGGATTTGCGGACGCGGGTTCGATTCCCGCCGCCTCCACCAACTATATTATTTAAGTAAATGTTTTTTTGAGGAATGGAGGAATGAACAAATACCTGAACTGGCGCACAGCTAAAGACTTCTTTTTCGGGATAGTTGCGACTTGTGGAGGAATCTGGGTGTTTGTCGAGCCTCTCTACATGTTCGGGCTTCTCTCCGACGTGTCATTGTCGAAGTACGCCCTGTTTCTGACCGGGTCTTTTATTGGAGGAGTATATTTCGCCTGGCCGACAAAGCGGATTGAGGTAGGTATCCCGGGATTAGGCTCGTCATTCGAAGTGCTATTTGGCGACATATTCGACGATAAAGGCGTTAACGGTGGAAACGTTATTGTCATTCCCGTCAACGAGTACTTTGACGGCAAGCTGAATGGTCACGTATCGAGGAACAGCCTGCACGGAAAATTCATCGTTAATGTGCTGGACAGAAATTCCCAAGAGTTCTTCAGATTGACCAAACAGGCACTGGGCCAAATCCCGCCAAAACAGAAAAATGTTATACGGTCGAGCGGACAACATAACAAATATGCGATCGGTACGGTTGCGCAAGTTAAGATTGGAAAGCGATGCTTTCTGTTGGCGGTGGCGGCACACACAAATCTGAAGACGCTGGAGGCCACGGCCACAGCACAAGATCTTTGGACTTGTTTGGCAGGTGTCTGGTCGGCCGTCCGGCAGTACTCAAATGGTAACCCGGTGAGAATCCCACTTATTGGCGCAGGTCTTGCCGGCATTGGATTGTCGCCAGCAAACCTGTTGAAGATCGTTATGATTTCCTTCCTCTATCACACGAGGGAACGGGCGATAGCGAACAAAATGACCCTCGTGCTCCCGCACAGCTTGGAGGGGAAGCTTGACTTGAAAAGCATCAAGAACAGTTGGACCTAGTGGCATCCCGGAATGGAAACTACTCGGCGTTCTATGTCGAAGAGCCTTTCAGAGAAAGCAACCTCGGCGCGCACACGACGAGGGATTTCCTCTACTATAACCTTCTTAGGGCGTGGAAGGCCAACGACTCGTCGTTCCCTTTCATAGACTCGCACGACAAAAACTACAACGTTAGGGACGGTAGTGACTGGGAAGGAACTTTGAAGCCGCGCATCCGCGAAAGACTCCGGAACTCCAAGAATCTCGTATTGTTCCTCAGCTCAATCACCAAGAATTCGCAGGCTCTACGCGAAGAAGTGGACTATGGCATCAATAGCCTTGGGCTGCCAGTCATTGTGGTGTATCCCGACTTCGGAGAGAAGTCCGACATCATTGTTTGCGAGACGAACGAAATCAGAAAAAAGGTTAAGGATCTGTGGGACAAACTACCACGGTTCAGAGACTTGATGACGAATGTCCCGACACTTCACGTGCCGAAAAAGAAACCGTTGATCAAGAGCGCGCTTCAAGACGACAACTTCGAGGTGCAGAGCAAAGGTAAACCCGGTGAGTATTTCTATAAGTGCTGATGATAGGTGTCGGCAAGCGTGTACCGCTTGAGCGCCGTTGCAAGATACTGCGCGTCTGCAGCAGCTTTTGCGTAGCAGAGCGGAAGTATGCGTGGCGGTATCGTCTGTCGATGTGCCCGTCTCATCGGACTCGACAGATTAAATCAAGCATGAGACTAAGCATGTAGCGCCGAAGGCAGAGGATTTGCGGACGCGGGTTCGATTCCCGCCGCCTCCACCACATATATCCAATAACCTATTGAATAGAAACAATATTCTCTCTATTTCAGGTTTGGTTATCAGTAACGTGATCAGTTTTCGGGATCGGGGCGTTGGGGTTAGCGACGCGCGATCCGTTGATCCGTTAGGCGTCGGCCCACCTGGTGAGACGATCTGACCAAGAAGCGGGCGAGTTCGTGTTCGGCTGAGACGAATGGAATCGAGACGATGAAGCACGACGAAGACCAAGGCCGTAGCCGTGCCTGATTGGGTACTCCCGTCACTCGCCGGTGGTTTTCTCACGCTCGTGGTGACGTTGTTCGTATTGGTAGTGCGAAACCGTAGAGCCCTGCTTACCTATCACGCAACGCACGACCGCATTGGTATTTCGACACTCGACAAGATTCACGGCGAGGTCGCAGTGACCGTTAGCGGCAACCAGGTACAGAATCTGTACATGACCAATGTCTGGCTGGTCAATCGCAGCATGTGGGACGTAGAAGAGTTAGAAGTAAAGGTCTTGTGTCGCAATGACGACATGCGCCTGATGAGCGAACAGACCCACGTTGAGGGAACAGCGGAATTCCTCAAGCACACTCCAGAGTATGAAGAGATCAAGAGTCAGCTGACTACCGCGGCTAGTGCAATGGAACAGTCGAGGGCGGCAGCACAAATTGACCAGGCTCAAGCCGCCGAGAACTGGCAAACATGGGTTACGCAGCGTTGGTATGCAATACCCGTGCTTGCGCGAGGCCAAACGATCAGGTTCACGTATATGACGAACGTCGTGTCCAATACAGATCCGAACATCTTCCTCTCATGCCAGAAAGCCGGCGTCCGGGTGAAATACAAGCAGCCATATCAACCCATTTGGCACCTTTGGGGAGTACCGCTTGTCGAGGCAGGCTTCGCCGGGATCGGGATCGGGATGCTTGTTTGGCTTGCCGTGATCAGTTCCATCTCGACTCTCTGGCTTGCAGCACTGCTCTGTCTAGTCATGGGTCTCTTGGGAAACTTCCCCGGCGCGGCGGTCGTCAAATGCTATAGATGGCTTCGGGATCGTCTGATTGGATGAGTCAGATCGGGTGCGCGATTCGCTGCAGCGCCAATCGTGTGTGGCAACCATGAAGTCAGTCAGTACTGGGTCCGGGGATGTATGGCGGTCCTCGACCAGCCACAGCACACGACGGCTAGTCGTCGGTTCGGGTATCAGGCGGATCCCCGCGCTCGAATCCGGCGAAGTTGCCTCGACGCAGTGCCTGGATACGTAGGCGACATCGCCGTCTTGCAGGATGGCTACGTAATCCCCATCGAGCAGAAGCCGGGGACGCGAGGGGGTCCTGAGGATCTCGCCCGGCAGAACGGGGCGAATGATCTCAGGGGACGTTGTGGCTGGGTAAACGATGACGTCGGTGTTGCGGATCACCCTCAGTTCAGTAGTCTCGGCACGATTCCGTGCGGGCGGTCGGTTGCTTCGCATGGCTAGTGTGGAGTCAATGACGGTGTCGATGCAGAAACGCACATTGTCGGCTGTCGGAGAACCACGGGCGAGGTTGCCGTGGAACCGGATCAATCCGCTTGCCATGATTGTGGGTCGAGGCGCGATAGCGCTGAATTTGTCGTACGCACCCATATCGACTCCACGTGCCATGAGGCGCACGCGGTCGTAGATATCGTCTATTCGCATCTTGGCCCAACGCGCGAATTCGCTCAGATTTGACAGTCCCACGGTGTCAGCGGTCGCCGTCTCGTCGAGAGCGTGGCCAAAAGTAGGCAAGTCGAGATCGAAGAAGGGTGAGAGTGGCCATGCGTCGTCGAACGCTGAGTCGTGGGCGTTGCTGTGCGCCAAGTAGATGGCCATTGCGCCGGAAGCGTGCTGAAGGTCAGGCAGGCGCTTGAGCGCGAAGGTGTCCTCGCAAAAAGCCAGTCAAGTGAGGGCGAACAAGCGCGGACTTGACCCGTACGTTTCAACATTATCAGCAGACGGAATCTATTGGAGCCAAGGCCATACACGGTTGTGGCGGAGGTGGCACACGGCGAATTCTGATCATGACCGAAGGCACGAGTAGCCTGATAAGATGTTTTTTTATCATTTCAAGTGGACCTATATCAGGGGGAAGATCACCTCCAAACTGCAACGCTATATAATCTCATCAGATTCCTACGGCGCAGACCCCTAGGGGCTGCCGGCACGCAGGATCCATCCGACGTCGGATTACCAGATGAAACGACCAAAAGAAGAAGCACGACCGCGGGACAGCGAAGCGCGAGTGAAGAAGTGGCTGGAACGTGTCGCCAGCGATGTGCGCTATGTGGGTGGCGGAGAAGGACCGCCGGACTTCGTTGTCCGTTTCCTTGGTGACGAGATCGCTGTCGAGGTCATGCGAATGCTGAATGGCGAAGGTTGGCCGCTAGAGCGTCGTGAGGCATTCGAGCGCGAGCTTAAGGTCGTGGTCGAAAGCGTGAAGAACGAGTGCGATACCCCACGATGGCACGTATTTTGCAGATACGACCCAAAGGAGCCGGAACCGCCGAAGCCTAAAGGTCCGTGGGTGGAGACCGTCCGAAATGCGCTGCGGAAGCCTGGTCCGGGTAATGAGATACAGCTCGTGCCGGATGCATCGCAAGTGGGGAGTGGGGTTGTCATTCGTTACTTCTCCGCAAGCAACGAGGGGAGCTTTAACGGCGTGAGCGAAGACATCGGGATCGCCGTGACGAGGACGGCTTCGATGCGGATCGCTGCGTGCGTGGCCGAGAAAGCGAGGAAGGTCCGAAATGGTCGTCGCGCACAGAGCTTCTCCCGTTGGTGGCTGATCCTTGAAGATGAGGTGGTGGTTGTTCACAACTACCTGAGCGAGGAGGAGTGGTTGAGCATCAAGGACAGGGTGCGGTGCTGCGAAGGGATCAATCAGTGGAACAAGGTGGTGCTTTTAAGCAGGGACAACAGAGGAGAGTCTACGGCGGTGTACGAACGACCGAACGAGCCGCCTTTGGAATGAGAGCGGGATAGGACTGCGGCAGGCGATTTGGGTGCTCGGTGATCGTGCTTGAGCTGGCACCGCCACTACAACCAGCAACGACCACATGGCTCGCTGGGCTACGCCACTCCAGCCGAGTACGCAACACGAGTAGCCTGATAAGATGTTTTTTCCTCAGTTCAAGTGAACCGATATCAGAGGAAAGATCAAAGGCGGCAACCAATAAATGCAATTCATAAAAAACGGCCCTGACATTCCTGAACGCCTACTTCAAGCTCATGAAGAAGGAAGAGTAGTTTTTTTCTGTGGAGCCGGAATATCTTTTCTTGCCAAACTTCCAAGCTTTGCTGGTCTTGTCAAACAGCTTTATCAGACACTGGGCGAAAAACCTGACTCGACACAAAAGGCTGCTATTAAGGCACGCCAGTTTGACACAGCTATCAGCTTACTAGAAACAAGTATTGTTGGTGGACGCGAGAAAGTCAGGCAAGAACTCGAAAGCATCTTAAATCCAGACTTGCGTGCTAAGAATGCAACATCGACCCATGAGGCGCTACTTACATTGAGTAAATGCCGTGAAGATCGAACTCATCTCATTACCACCAACTTTGACCGTCTCTTTGAAGAAGTAATTACTAAGGATTCACTGTCGATCAAGCGTTTTTCAGCACCGTTATTACCGGTACCTAAAAATCGCTGGGATGGCCTTGTGTATCTTCATGGCCTGCTTAGTGCAAAGCGGCAATCAAATGAGTTGGATCATTTGGTTGTTTCAAGTGGAGACTTCGGTCTAGCCTACCTGACAGAAAGATGGGCTGCTCGCTTCGTCAGTGAACTGTTTCGAAAGTTCACTGTATGTTTTGTAGGCTACAGCATTAATGATCCAGTCCTTCGCTACATGATGGATGCGATCGCTGCCGATCGTCTACTCGGAGAATCCCCTTTTGAAATGTTTGCCTTTGGCAGTTTTTCTAAAGGCAAGGAGAAAAAACAAGCTGATGAATGGCAAGCCAAGAACGTTACCCCCATCCTATACCGTAAACATAACCGTCACTCTTACCTACACAAAACTTTAAAAGCATGGGCTGAAACCTACCGAGATGGTGTTCGTGGCAAGGAACGCATCGTCGTCGAGTCCGCTTTGGCACACCCTCTGACGAGCACGAAGCAGGACGACTTCGCCGGCCGCCTGTTATGGGCCCTGAGCGATCCAAGCGGTTTGCCTGCCAAGCGATTTGCCGAGTTGGACCCGGTCCCATCGCTGGGCCCACCGCTGGGTTGGCTGGAGCCACTGAGCGAGGACCGCTACCGCCACACTGATCTGGGCCAATTCGGTGTCTCGCCTAAGTCAGCAGTAGATAACAATCTCGCATTTAGCCTGATCCGTAGACCAGCGCCTTACCCCCTGGCTCCCTGGATGACCGTCGTGGATGCTGGAGCCCGCTACAGCCGCTGGGACGAAGTGATGTTGCAATTGACGCGCTGGCTGGCTCGCCATCTTGATGACCCGATCCTGTTGCTTTGGCTGGTCAAACACGGCGGTCAACTGCACCACGACTTTGTCGGGAAGATCAAACGCCACCTGAATGATCAAGCCAAACTCGAACACGATGGCAATAAGGCCAAAATGGAGCGCATTCGTGCCAACGCACCTAACGAGATTGCTGGCCCGTCTATGCGCACACTGTGGCGGCTAATGCTCACTGGTCGTGTTAAATCATGGACACGCGCCCCCAACCTTTATCAGTGGCGTGACCGCTTCAAGCACGATGGGCTGACCGCGACCTTGCGCCTTGAACTGCGCGAGATACTGACGCCACGCGTATCGTTGCGTGAACCTTTCCCCTGGCTAGCAGAGGATGTCGAAATCCCCAAGCCAGTACGTATCAAGGAGCTGGTCGAATGGAAGATAGTGCTTTCGACAGATCACGCCCATTCCAGCCTACACGATTTGTCCAAGGATGAGCATTGGACTGCGGCATTACCGGAGTTGCTGTCCGATTTCAGCGGGCTGTTGCGCGACGCGCTCGACTTAATGCGTGAACTCGACGGTGCGGAGGACAGGAGTGATCAGTCATACATTCATCAGCCCTCGATCAGTAAACATCCACAGAACAGGGACTTCCACGACTGGACTGCATTGATCAAGCTGACCCGCGATGCCTGGCTAGCTGTCGCGGCGCAATCGCCCGAGCGCGCGGCCCTCGAAGCGGAGATCTGGTGGAATATCCCTTATCCGCTGTTCCGGCGTCTGTCGCTCTTCGCCGCAACGCAGGACAATGTCATACCTCCTCGCCAGGCACTTGACTGGCTGCTGGCAAATGAGCATTGGTGGCTGTGGTCGATAGAAACCCAACGGGAAGCGATTCGGCTATTGGTAGCACTGGCACCGCAACTTGATGCAGGAATGCTGGCGGAACTTGAACAAGCTATCCTCGCGGGGCCGCCCCACGCCATGTTCAAAGACGACATCGAGCCCAAGAGGCGGACCAGGATCGTGGACTGGAAGATTTGGCTGCGACTGGCAAAGATCAGCGCTGTCTTAGGCGTAACTGGCAAGAAAAGACTGGACGAACTCTCAAAGCGGCATCCGAAGTGGAAACTCGAGACTGATCAACATGGTGAGTTTCCTTACTGGATAAGTGACGTAGATGAGCAGAGCAAACTTGTCGCCACACCGCGACGTCGCCGAGAGCTCATCGAATGGCTTAGGCAACACCCTGACACAGATCACTGGCCGGAGGACGACTGGAGACAACGCTGCCGTGACAATTTTGCCACCGCTGCTTATGCGCTGTATGCATTGGCTAGGGAAGATACTTGGCCAACCGGCCGTTGGCGAGAGGCATTTCAGGCTTGGTCAGAGGAAAAAACCATCAAGCGCTCATGGCGCTACATGGCACCGGTGATAGCCAAGGCCCCAGACAAGCTTATTCAAGTACTTGCTCATAACATCAGTTGCTGGCTTCAGGCCATCGCCAAGACCTCCGAAGGCCATGAGGCGCTATTCCTCCCCCTCACGAGGCGTATTCTGGCGTTGGATCATCAGGACGGTGTCGATTCCGACGACCCTGTGACGTGTGCCCTCAATCATCCGGTGGGTCACGTTACACAGGCACTTCTAAACTGGTGGTACAAAAAGTCGTTGGAAGATAAGCAGGGTCTCCCCGATGAGCTTCGCCTGATCTTTACGAAACTTTGCGATACTCGTATCGATAAATACCGCCATGGCCGCGTATTACTAGCTGCAAACGTTATCGCATTATTTCGCGTGGACCCGGACTGGGCAAGAAAATTTTTGCTACCGCTATTTGACTGGCAGAGTTCCAAAGATGAAGCCCGTTCTGCATGGGAAGGCTTCCTTTGGTCGCCACAATTTTATCGCCCACTGATGGAAGAAATTAAGCCCTTCTTCCTCGACACCGCCAAACGCTATGCAACCTTGGGCAAACACAACCGCCGGTACGCAGCACTGCTTACATTTGCAGCATTAGACCCCGGTGACACATTCACAACCGCTGAACTGCGTGGCGCAACTCGCACACTGTCGAAGGATGGCCTCCGCGACGCCGCACAAGCCCTTGTGGATGCGCTTGAAGGAGCAGGCGATCAGCGTGTGAACTACTGGACCAACAGGGTTGTTCCTTACCTCGACCGGATTTGGCCGAAGACAAAGAAGCACACCCCACCGGATATTGCGGAAAGTCTCGGACATTTGTGCGTGGTGGCACAAGACGCCTTCCCAGATGCATTCTCTAAGCTTGGAGCTTGGTTACACCCCCTTCCACATCCAGGTTCCCTGGTCCATCGGCTTCACGAAGCCAATCTCTGTCAACGGTTCCCCGAGCCTTCTCTGGGTTTTCTGGATTCGGTGATCGACAAACAAGTACCATCGCCCCTCAGTAAATTGAACGCTTGCCTCGAACAAATCAAAAGTACCGATCCAAAATTGGAAAATGATGCCCGATATGAGCGGCTATTAACCTACCTGCGTCAGCATAACCAAGGCTGAAGTTCATCTTCAGTCACAAGAAGTTTTCAGCATAAAGCCTGGCCTCAGCATCTCTTCTTCGAATTAGTCTTGTAAGCCTTCTTCCTGCAGCCCACACCCACCGCGTCAACTGCACAGGGACTTCTGCTGATCTTGCCGAGTGCCGCGATCCCGCGCACCGTGAAGTGAAAGCTGCATTTCGCCAGATCCCTCCAGATGATGGTAGCCTGCTCCATGGACGCTTTCTCCTTGCTCGTGGCGCTGATACCACCACCACCTTGGCACGATTCGATGCCGCCAGCCTGACGTAGAACTCCTTATCCGATCTGCTTTGCACACCCGACCAGCACTTATCTCCTCTATACTTATGTGCCCGATAGCAACCCGTTAGCGTGCCGACTAACCGAGGGAGATCCATGGCGAAGAAACGTATCGAATCCTATGCGCACACGGACAAGGAGCGCGTAAACAATCCCCCCGTCGGTTTGGTCACGCCCAAGACCGATACGGACGCTGGCAAAAAGACCTACGCTCATGATCCTCACCTTGATCCAGAGCTAGTTTGGGCTGGAAAGTCGGAACACACTTCTTTCGAGGTGCCGACCGTTTCCCTTCATGTCCATGAGCGCATAGACCCATGCACCATTATTGAGGCCACGTTAAGGCGAAACGGCTCAGAGCCGCAGTTATCGTTGTTTTCGGCATCCGAGGAAAATCCACCGATCCGTCACGCCATCGAGTTTTACCAACATCGACACAATTGGACTAACCGTCTGATCGCGGGCGACAGCCTATTGGTTATGAACAGTTTGCTAGAAAAGGAAGGCCTCGGCGGGCAGGTGCAAATGATCTACATCGACCCACCATATGGCATCCGATACGCCTCAAATTTCCAGCCGTTCGTTAACAAGCGCGGCGTGACCGACGGCAAAGATGAGGACCTTACTCAAGAGCCGGAAACGATCCGTGCCTTCCGGGACACGTGGGAACTTGGCATTCACTCCTATCTAACCTACCTGCGGGATAGGCTTCTATTGGCACGCGAGCTCTTGCACGAGAGCGGAAGTTGTTTTGTGCAAATCGGAGAAGAAAACCTGCACCATGTTCGCGAACTCATGGATGAAGTATTCGGCCGGAAGAACTTTGTCACGCTAATTTACTTTTCGACTACAGGTGGCTTCGCCACTTCAACCCTGAGCCGTGTTGGCGACTATCTCGTCTGGTACGCACGGGACCGAACCTGCGTCAAATATCATCGCCTTTTTTGTGAGAAGCTTGGTCTGAAAACGGGTGACGATGCCTACAAGTACGTTGAATTGCGAGATGGCACCCGTCGACCCATGTCGAAAGCGGAGCGCGCCGACCTAGAACGGCTGCCCGACGGATCCAGAATCTTCACCTACGACAATCTCCAGAGTTCCGGGTCCGCGAGTAACGATACACCTTTCGAGTACGAGGGCCAAGTCTTCCGGCCAAACGCAAATAACCATTGGAAAGCGACTTGGCCGGACGGTATGACACGACTCAAGAATGCTAGGCGCCTCGGTATAGTGGGAAAAACGCTTAGGTATGTTCGATACATCAACGACAATCCCGTCAATCCACTCACGAATTCCTGGATGGACACGTCGTTTGCAGGATTTGCGACGGACAAAAAGTTTGTCGTGGAGACCAACCCAAAGGTTCTTCAGCGCTGCATCCTGATGACCACCGACCCGGGCGACCTCGTCTTCGATCCGACCTGCGGGAGCGGGACTACCGCATATGTGGCTGAACAGTGGGGCCGACGTTGGGTTACCTGCGACACGTCGCGTGTCGCGACAGCCCTGGCAAAGCAACGTCTCATGACAGCGAGCTATCAATACTACCAGTTGGCCCATCCAGACGAGGGAATCGGCAGCGGTTTCCACTATAGGACTGCACCGCACATAACGCTCAAGTCAATCGCCACTAATCCCAGATTAAGAGAAGGCTTGACTCCTGCGGAGATCGATTCCATCGTTGATCAACACGGCGCAATGCACACTCTCTACGATCAACCCAAGGTCAATCACAGTAAAGCTCGTGTCACAGGACCTTTCACCATGGAGGCTGTTCCCGCACCTGTGGTCAAACCGATGGATGAGGTTGCCGAGATTGGTGAACCCCCTGCCGACAACTCGATCGCACGGACCGGACAGACATTGCTACAAGCCGATTGGCGAGACGAGTTGCTGAAGACTGGCATACGGGCAAAAGCTGGGCAGCGTATTTCCTTCGCTTGGTTGGAACCCTTACCAGGCACACACAGGCTTCAGGCTGAAGGTGAAACTCGTCCGGATGATGTTGGTCTTGACCGGCTCGGCCAATCTGCTACCGCATCCAAGCCACAACGCGTCGTGGTTTCTTTTGGACCCGACCATGCTCCAATGGAACAGCGACAAGTTGCTCTTGCCATAGAGGAAGCACAAAGCCTCGTCCCCAGACCGGAGGTCATTGTGTTTGCTGCCTTTCAATTCGATCCAGAGGCATCAAAAGATATAGACGAAACGCGCTGGCCCGGCGTCACGCTGTTGAAGGCTCAGATGAATGCCGACTTGCTGACGGAAGATCTCAAAAAGAAGCGCGCCAGTAATGAAAGCTTCTGGTTAATTGGCCAACCCGATGTTGAACTTCAACGCATTTCGGGTGGCGAACATCAAGGCAAGCTTCGTGTCACTGTCCAGGGGTTTGACTATTACAACACCAAGACTGGCCGCCTGGAGTCCGGCGGAACGGATCGAATCGCCATGTGGATGCTGGACCACGACTATGACGGGCGTAGCCTCTTCCCACGCCAGGTTTTCTTCCCGATGGCGGGCATCACGGACGGCTGGACCAAGCTGGCCAGAAACTTCAAAGCCGAGATCGACCCCGAACTGATTGAAGCCTACGGTGGCACAGTTTCCTTACCCTTTGAGGAAGGCGAGCATGGTCGCGCCGCCGTCAAGATAATTGATGATCGCGGGGTTGAAAGCTTGAAAATTGTGGAAATAAAGTGACGAAGCAACTGACTAAAGCCGAAGCGCTGAACCGTCTCCAAGCCTCGCTGGACACAATTGACGCAATTCAGGAACTGATGCCCCAATCAAATCGTTCGCCCAAATTTTTTCTGTGGCACAGAGATACACGAATCGCCATTAGTCATATATTTGGCAGCAATTCCGCTGAGGCCAAGGAATTCCCCCCCGAGTCCCGTTTTAAGTTCCCATGGTTCGACACGCCTACGGAGAATGAGCGGCAGGATTACTATCAACGGGCGCTTGCAAAAGTCGCTCCATTACTGGAGTCGATGATTGCCCAGATCAGAGACTATTGGCCGGACGATAACGACGGTGCGACGCATACTAATCATTCTCGAGTGGAACCGAGCGAAACCAAGAATTCGGTTTTCGTCGTTCATGGTAGGGATGAAGGTACCAAGGAAGCGATGGCGCGATTCCTTGAAAATTTGGGGCTGGTAGCCGTGGTACTGCACGAACAACCAAACCAAGGCCGTACGATAATCGAAAAATTTGAGGAGTATGCTCAAACTGGATTTGCAGTAATACTCTTGACACCAGACGATTTAGGTGCGCCTGGAAATGACAATAACGACCTCAAACCCCGAGCAAGACAGAATGTGATTTTTGAATTCGGCTATTTCATCGCCAAGCTCGGTCGAAAGCGCGTCTGCGCTTTGGTAAAGGAAAATGTGGAGTGGCCCTCGGACTATGATGGAGTCCTCCACATTAAGTTGGATGACGCGAATGGCTGGAAGTTGGAACTTGCTCGCGAGTTGAAAGGTGTCGGATTCGAAATCGATCTGAACCGGGCAAAGTGAACATGAGTACACATGTTGGAGCGCCAAAGGATGAGATCGTCGCCTTTTGCGAACGCTGTCACGTCACGGAGTTCGCGTTTTTCGGTTCTGTGTTGCGGGAGGATCCTGGCCCTCACGGCGACATTGGTGCGCTCGTGCACTTCGCACCTGACGCGTGGTGTACGCTGATGCACTTTGTGCGGCAGAATCCTCTTGTACACGGGTACTTCTGATGTGAGACTCGAGCGTGTCTGGGAGACCGTTCGTAGAGATTGGCCTCATCTTATTTCGCAGATTGAGCCGTTGGTGCCATAGGAAACGATGTAGTGGAAAGGAAAACTATCGATCGTCTCATTATCAACTCGCCTTATGAAGAGCCGGCGGAACACTGGAATTATGTTCGTGAACGGCGCACGTTCTCTCAAGTTAAAGGTCGTCGACCAGCCGGATATGTGATTGCATCCGAAGACTCCCGGTCCTTCGATGAACCGGGCCATTTCGTTGAGATTCCTCTGGTGAACCGCATTCGACCACGAGTGCGCGCATGGCGAGAGGCCGGATATCCCGGTGTGTCTGGAATGACAAAAAGGCTGCTGGAGCACTGGACTAATCCCGAGGAGTTCGACAGCCGTCGGTTTTTCTTTTGTCAACTGGAGGCAATTGAGACCCTGATTTGGCTTGCCGAGGCTGCGGTAGCCGACAAATTGGGTTTGGAGATTCCTTCCGACGGAGGGGCAATCGAACGATTGTGTGCAAAGATGGCAACCGGCACAGGTAAGACCATCGTTATGGCCATGGTTATCGCTTGGCACATCCTGAACAAGGTCACTTATCCGCAAGATCCACGATTCGCCAAGCATGTCCTGATCATAGCCCCCGGGCTTACAGTTAAGAGCCGTCTAGCGGTGTTGGAACCGACCCACGCCGAGAATTACTACAATGCATTCCGCATCGTGCCTTCCTCTCTTTTCGACAAGTTGCGCCAGGGGAAGATTTTCGTTCGCAACTGGCACACACTCAATTGGGACACTGACGAGACCGTTTCCAAGAAACGGAGCGTGGACAAGAGGGGTGCTAAGAGCGACGAGGTTTATGTACGCGAAGTCTTGGGTGACTTCGCACGCGTCAGAAATATTCTGGTCATCAATGACGAAGCGCATCATGCATGGCGCGTTCCCGCGGAATCCAAAGTCCACGGCATCACCAAGAATGAAATCGAAGCGGCGACCAAGTGGGTTAGCGGTCTGGATAGGATCCATCGAGCACGCGGCATTCTCGCTTGTTATGATTTTTCCGCGACCCCTTTTGCGCCATCGGGAAAACGTAGCTCCAAAGAGGCCTTGTTTGGCTGGATCGTTAGCGACTTTGGCCTGAATGACGCCATCGAATCCGGATTGGTCAAAACGCCTCGCGTGGTGATTCGCGACGACGCGGTTCCTGATGCCCGCACCTATAAATCTCGTCTCTACCATATCTATAACGACCGAGACGTGAAAGACGACTTGGCGCGACGGGCCAAACCGGAGGAACCACTGCCTGATTTGGTCATGAATGGCTACTACCTGCTTGGCTACGACTGGCTTGAGACGGCCAAAGAGTGGGCCGAACAGTCAAGCAATATTCCACCAGTGATGATCACTGTCGCCAACCGGACCGAGACGGCGGCTCGAATCAAGTATGCGTTCGACCGCGGAAAGGTTCGTATCCGCGAGTTGTGCGACCCCGAGCGAACCCTTCATATTGACTCGAAGGTGCTCGAATCCGCAGAGGCCACCGAAGAACCGATAGCAGAGATCGCTGCCAATGAGCGCAGAGGAAACGTGGGCAGTGGCCTTGCACCAAAACTCACCCAGAAGCAGAAAGCTGAATTACTGCGCCAACAGGTCGACACCGTGGGCCAACCAGGCAAGCCGGGCGAACGCATACAGAATGTCATCTCAGTCGGAATGCTGTCCGAGGGCTGGGACGCGAAGACGGTTACTCACATCATGGGACTGCGTGCATTCACCAGCCAGCTTCTGTGCGAGCAGGTCATCGGGCGTGGCCTTCGCCGAACTACATACGATGTGAATCCGATTACTGGATTGTTCGCGGCGGAGCATGTCAACATCTTTGGAGTTCCCTTCACTTTTTTGCCCCACGAAGGCGGGGAGGACGACCCACCACCACCGCCGAAGCCAAAGACTGCCATCGAGCCGGTAGCCGATCAGGCAGAATTCGAAATCTCCTGGCCAAACATCGTCCGCGTCGAACACATCTACCGTCCGCGTTTGTCCTTGGACTGGGAAGCGCTTACGCCACTCGAACTTGACGCGAGCCAGACAGCCAGACTCGCGGAATTGGCGCCAATCGTCGAGGGCAAACCGGACGCAACGAGGATTACGGCCATCGATTTGGAGAATCTGGCGCGTGAATTTCGTACGCAACGGATCATCTTTGAGACCGCTCGAGATGTTTACGAGCAGATGCAGGCGAACTGGCAGGGTGACAAGGCTTCTCTGCTAGCACAGTTAGTCCGCCTGATCGAGCAATTCATCCACTCGGGCAACATCAGTATTGCTCCGGAATCATTCGGTCGCGGCGACATTAGGCGCCGGCTCATCATCACGCTCAATATGACCAAGGTGGTCCAGCATATCTGGGAAGCCATACGCTTCGCCAACACCGAGGGTCTGGAACCGGTATTTGACCGGGATCACCCCATTCGTTCAACCGGCGATATGGGCACGTGGTACACAGGCAAGCCCTGTGAACGTGCGGTGTGCAGCCATATCAATTTTTGTGTGTATGACAGCACTTGGGAAGCATCCGATGCGTTTGCACTGGACCATGCTCCACAGGTAGCGGCTTGGGTTAAGAATGACCACCTCGGTTTCGAAGTGTTCTACGTCTACCGCGGTGTGGTACGTAAGTACCGTCCCGATTTCCTGATCCGGCTAAAGTCTGGGGAAATGCTCGTATTGGAAACAAAGGGTCACGATAGTGATCAAGACAGAACCAAACGCCGGTTTCTGGACGAATGGATCAACGCTGTGAATGTGCATGGGAGGTTCGGCCGCTGGCACTGGGACGTGTCGAAAAGTACAGCGGACATTCACGATATCCTCGCGCGATACTCGCTCGCCATCGCCTCTTGAACCTCGAACTGGCAAGCTCCGTGCAGGTGATGAGTAAATCAAGACTCAATAGGAAGTGCGTAACACATGGCCAAGTTGATTGATGACCACCATATACGGGTAGCGTTTTCGATTTATGAAAATAGAGGCGTTTACGCGTTACTGCTCGGCTCTGGCGTTTCTCGCGCGGCTGAGGTCCCGACCGGCTGGGAAATCACCCTCGATCTGATCCGCCGTCTCGCGCTCCTGCAGGGTGTAAAAGATCAGGCGGATTGGGGTTCCTGGTATCAGGAGACGACTGGAAAATTTCCCAGCTACTCGGAAGTAGTGAATGAACTGGGTCTCTCCCCCGAAGAGCGCCGCTCAATACTGCACAGCTACATAGAGCCGACCGCTGAAGATCGTGAGGAAGGTCGCAAGGTGCCGACCAAGGCTCATCACGCCATTGCCGACATGGTACGGGCTGGCTATTTGCGTGTAATCATCACCACCAACTTCGACCGACTCATCGAGAGTGCTTTGTATGAACGAGGCATGGAACCGACTGTCGTGGCATCCGTGGATGCCTTGAAGGGAGCGGAGGCACTTACCCACACCCAGTGCTACGTACTCAAGTTACACGGTGACTACAAGGATGCGCGTATTCGTAATACGGATTCGGAGCTTTCTGACTATCCACCCGAATATAATGCTGTGCTAGATCGCATCTTCGATGACCATGGTCTAATTGTGTGCGGCTGGTCGGCTGAATGGGACCAGGCACTGCGCGCTGCCATCACGCGAAGCCCAGCCAGACGCTACTCCGTGTTCTGGGCCGCGCGTGGGACACCACACTCTAGCGGTAAGGAGCTAATAGCGCATCAAGGCGGCAACTTGGTCCCCATTACGGATGCTGACAGCTTCTTTGAGACAATCCGCAATCATGTTGAGACCCTAACGCAGACACATAAGCAGAATCCGCGAAGCGTGGACCTTTTGGTCAGCAGCACAAAGCGATATCTCTCCAAGCCTGAATTCAAAATTCAGTTGAATGATCTACTGACTTCCGAGGTTCAATCGCTTCTTGACAAGCTCGAACCATCTTCATTGCCCGCGAATGACAGTTGGGGTACCGCAGAATTTCAACGACGTATAGCGATCTACGAAGCTGCAACTGAACCACTTGCCCGAATGGTCGGTCTGCTCGGCCGTTGGGGGGGAGAAACCGAATTAACGCATGTGATCGAAATATTGCGTTCTGTCCAGCGACATGCTGATCTAGAAAGGAGCGGAAAGACTGTGTGGCTTAATTTGCGGACTTATCCTGCCGTGCTGGTGTTTGCCGCCTATGGCCTCGGTCTCGTGTACTCGCAACGCTGGGCCATACTGCATAATCTGTTTACAGCACCCACCCCACGCATGGATGCTACGAAGCCTCAGCGTGTGGTCGATGAGCTGTTCCTCGGGGCGTGGAACGGTGGCAGCAACGATTATTGGAAAGAACGCAAAGATTTCAACAATAGAAAGACACCTTTAAGCGATCACCTTTGCGACATATTCTCAGATTGGGGCAACAGCTTTCTAGGAATCGTCTCAGATTCGGAGGAGTTATACCAAACTTGGGAGATTCTGGCCTCACTCGCCTACAGTGAACGCCACACTTTGGTATCGATCCAAGTGGCTATTTCAAGCCCGACCCGACCCGACCTCGGATGGGTGCCTGTGGGTCGCAGTGGACCGGATTTCCAAACCCGCCGCCGTATCATCGAACGAATCGAAAATAGCAACCTAAAGCAGGCTCTGCTGGAGGCAGGATTTGGCAATGGTCAGCCGGAGTTTCTTTCCGCATCTGTTACCAACTATCAACGAATCGCTACGTTTTTGCTTTGGTGACAATTACATCCACCCCCTATAAGCAGATGGATTCGGGTTTCACGCCGGATGAACACACCGCCAAGGTTTGTTTCCAGGTCCTGAAGGCCACACTGGCAAGCGTGGCGGGTGAGATCAGATCTGGCTAAATGCCGGATAGATTCCATACCACGGGTAAGGCTCTTCAGGTTTGCAGTGGCTTGCTGAGCTTCATCGTGGGTTTGGAGAATGGCATATAGTTAAACCAAAGGTATAACCATGTCAGCAAAATTAAACTGGCTTATGCAAAACACATCACCAGGTTCTCTGGTCTTGCAGGCATGGCTAACTGAGCATGGTGTCAGCCCTCAGCTTGCTCAAAAGTACGTCAAGAACGGTGGGCTACAAAAACTGCGTTCCGGCGTTTATGCTCGCCCAGGTAAGACCCCCCAATGGTTTAACGCGGTCGATTGTTTAATAGAGCAACTGAAATTTCCCGTTCACTTAGCTGGCTTAACAAGTTTGACCTATCAAGGAAAGGCGCACTATCTTCAACTCCAAGAGAAAGCCATATGGCTCGAAGTGCCTCCAAAGAAAATCTTGCCAAAATGGTTTAAAGCATTTCCTGAATGCTCTGCGGAAATATTTTCAGCCCAATCTGGTAATAAGCCATCTGACAATTCATCGATAACAAAAGGTGAAAATCCGCACTGGTTATTTGTCACTAGCAACAAACTAAAAACAGATGGTCCTTCAGATGTAATAGACGTAGAAGTGAGCAATACTCAATTAAAAGCAAGTAGACCTGAGCTTGCTGCCTTTGAGTTACTCAACGCTGTACCCAGCAAAGTATCGTTTGAGCATGCTGCTGAAGTTTTTCAAGGGCTAACCGGTTTAAGCCCAAGAAAAGTACAGTCAATTCTGAACAGGAGTAATACGATAAAAACAAATCGATTATTTCTGTTTCTGGCTAATTATTACAAACACCCATGGACTTCTCGATTAGATGAGTCGCAGATAAACCTGGGGTCGGGCAAAAGACAGATTGTTACCGGCGGTATGCTTGACCAAAAATATCAAATCACCGTCCCAGAATTATTTCTGGCCAAAGAAAATAAATTTTGAGAGATACAGAAGTGGACCATGGCCCGACCACATCCTGGCTCTCCACCGCCGAAGCGGTGTTGCTCGCCGAGCATGACTGGGTGGATCGCATGAAGACCACCCGGCGGGATGTGCTGGGTACGCTCAAACAGGCCGAGCTGACAGAGCAAAACCTCAATGCCTCGCCTATCTGTCCACATTGTGGGTTCCGTCCTTCGGTGGAAACCGGTGCGGCGGCAGGCTCGCAGATGATCGACCAGATGGACGCCCAGCTCGAAACCATGGTGGCTGCCTGGACCTCCACCATCCTCAGCAACCTGGAGGACCCGATCACCCAGGCCAATATGGATCTACTGAAGATCGACAACCGCGAACCGCTGGAGGCCTTCATCAAGTCGAAGGAACTGCCGGTGCCGCTGGACAGCAACTTCGTTCATGCATTAAAAGGAAGTGCTCTCCGGCCTGGTCAAGGTCACCGTGCAAGCGCAGGAGTTACGGCAGGCTTTGCAAATCACAGACGGACCGGCCACCTCGGCGGAGATAAAAAAACGCTTTGAGGAATACATCGATCAACTCACCAAGGGCAAAGACCCGGCCAAAGTGCAGATCGTAGTGGAGTAAGCGATGACCAGGGATGAACTGATCGCTCGGCTGAAAGGCTATGAATGGACGGACTTCGAGTGCAAAAAAGCTCGGGCTGATGTCCCTAAAGATGCCTATTCCTCCGTTAGTGCCTTTGCTAATACACAAAGCGGCTGGCTGATCTTTGGCGTCTCGGAAAGCGCGAGCCAGATGGAGGTAACCGGCGTCGATCCGGCTGCTTTTGACCGAGTACAGGATGCGTTTCTGACGACCTTGCGCAGCGGCCAAAAGTTCAACCACATAATCCATGCAGAGCCGTATGTTTACGAGCTGGACGGCAAACGCATCCTTGCGTTCTTTATTCCGGAACAGAATCGACATCAGAAACCACTTTATCTAAATGGCAACCCTTGGGATGCATATATTCGACGTGGCGCCAGAGACGAGCGAGTGACTGATAACGAGTTGCAGCGCTTCCTGCACGATAGTTCGCCCCGCCCCTGGGACAGCGAGTCGCTGTCGGACTTGCCTATCGAGACCAGCATTGATGAAGAAACGCTGAGCTGGTATCAGCCACAGTTTTATCGTCGCAACCCCGAACAGAGACTCATCGACGACCCACTGGATTTTCTGGAAGAGTGGAATTTCCTCATCAAGCAAGCTGGCCAGCGTACCTTGACTCGAGCCGCGATACTGCTGTTCGGGCGAGATCGTGCGGTGCGCGCCTTGGTACCCAGGCCAGTGGTGGATTATCAGCGCATTGATACCCGATTCGAAAACTGGTCGGCGGAAGAACGCTGGCACGATCGTCTGGTGTTCGAGGAAAACCTCTTCAAGACCTGACGCGGATTGGTTGCCAAATATGCCCGCATTGCCGAGCACCCCTTCAGCGTCGATCCCTCGACCATGCGTCGCAACGATGACCCACCGGACTACATCGCCTTTCGCGAAGCCACCATCAACCTGCTGATTCACCAGGATTACAGTGACCACAACCGCAAAGCCGCCATCAAGTGGTTTACTGACCGTATGATCTTCTGGAATCCCGGTAATGCGTTTGCCTCCACTGCACAGTTATTGGAAGCAAGCGAACAGGACATCCGCAACCCCCTCATCGTTAGTGCGTTCAGGCGCATTGGTCTGAGCGACCAGGCCGGTACCGGTATCCGTTCGATAGTACGTAACTGGCGGGAATTGGGAAAGGTTTCTCCACTGATTCACAATGACAAAGCCGGAAAATCCTTTGAGCTGGTGCTGCAACAGGAAATCCTGATTACCGAGTCCATGCAGCGGTTTCAGCAACAACTGGGCGTTAACCTCACGCCAGAGCAGGCCGTTATCCTGGCCCAGGCAACCGCGGCAAAGTCGGTGCAAGTCACCGATGCGGCCATGACCGCAGACATTAACATTAAGGCAGCCAGTGAAGTGCTGGAGTTTCTGACCGGACAACAGTTGTTGCAACCCACCACCGAAGGCAGCTTCTGCCTTACCGACCCGATCAAGGCATTGTTAGAGAAACACCGAGATTCATCTGATGCTCAAGGTCTTGGTCCCACATCAGGGACCAAGTTGGGACTAAGTCGGGACCAAGCTGAAATCCTGCATAACTGCCTGAAGGAAAAACCTATTTCCGAACTGATGGCATTAGTTGGCCGAACTAACCGGACCAAGTTCAGGGACCAGATGCTTAAGCCGATGCTGGCAGAAGGCTGGATCGAAATGACCATCCCGGACAAGCCAACCAGTAGCAAACAACAATACCGGGCCACCGAACCAGGCCGACAGTTGCTGGAGGCCCAGTCATGAGTGCGTTTCAGCGATTTGAGGACATAGAAGCCTGCTGATCTTTCCCCCGGTAATCCGGTTCATGCGGATCGATCCTGAAAGAGCGAGAGGCTGGCATGAAGGTTGCCGAGCTGGGACGCAAGCATGGGGTATCGGAGCAGACGATCTACCGTTGGCAGAACAAGTACGGCGGGCTGGAAGTCTCCGAGGTGAGGCGGCTGAGGTTGCTGGAAGAGGATAACCGGCGGCTAAAGCGGAAGACCTTGAGTTCTTTTGACCTTTTTGTACTCCTCGAACTCCTTGAGCAACGCCTTCTCGCGCAGCTTCTCCAGGTCACCCACCGCGTCCTGGTTCGGCAACCAGACACGGCACACCGTCTACCCCCACAAGGTTTGTTCTTCGATGATCTTGCAGGCGCTGTTATGAATGGTGCTGTATTGCCAAAGTGAATCCATTAGGCCATCGCCTCTACAAGTTCGAGCAGCTTTTCCCGAAAGTGCACGAAACTTGGTGACGCGTTGTTCGCAACATCCATTTGAGGACTGATCTTTTCAGCCCACCGAGATTTCTCAGTACCCACAGCCTGCCCGCCTTTCTTGGACAGTGATTCTGAGCCTCCGTTATAGACTGCATCCGCCAAACGCTCCCATGTGTCGCAAACGGAATCATTCACGTATGCATTCAGGACAGCGTCTTTGGCCTTTGGATAGGCAGATTTAACCGCTGGGATGTCGCCAAGAAACCAAGCCTCACTCTCTTCGATGGCAATGCAAAACCGGGTTTTCGGCTGAGGATTGCAAGCGTTCAGGATATTGAAAAGCTCTTGACGAAATGCTTTAAGGCACTTGTCATCAAAATCGCAGACCAGAATGACCGCCGCAGGGAAATTTGCTGGATAATTGGCGAAATTGGTGAAAGTGTTGCCGTAACCACGAAGGAGCTCTGGGAGCCGGTCAAGCAGGATGCGCTTTCTGGCATCTTTCTTTGCGCCGAGGTTCTTCGGAATGTGGCCTATTCCTTTATAGGAATGAACCGTGAACGTATGGCCATCCCCGATGATTTTTGGGATAAGAATATCGAGAGCTTTCTTGCCGGACTGGTCTTCAACGAGGATCTCAAAATGCATCCAATCACCTCACATCCAGATAATCGCTGTACCAAAGCCCACCCAATGGCAATCCCTCAGCAACCATGTTCTTCACAATCTCATTGTCGCTTGCCCTTTTTATAACCGAAAAACCATCCGACCCCTTTTCCAGAATCCAGACCTCATCAGGCTCCAAGGCATCGACCAGATAGGGCTGATGAGTCGTGATGAAAACCTGAGATCCGCCCTTGCGGCCTGTCGCGTGCTCTCGGAATTCCTTCGCCAAGGATTCTAGAAGTTTATGGTACAAGCCATTTTCCGGCTCTTCGATACATAAAAACGGCGGTGGTGTCGGATCTTCAAGCAACAGGAGATACGCGAAGACCTTCAATGTTCCATCAGACATTTGTTGCGAATAAAACGGATCTTGAAAACCTTTGTCATTGAACCGCAACAGCAAGCGCCCATCGTTTGTCTTTTCCGTTTCAATCTTGTTGATGCCAGGGATTTTTTCCGCAATCCGGTTCAGAATAGTTTGGAAACGCTTTGAATGTTCCCGCTTCATGAATTGCACAACATTCCCAAGATTGTCTCCATGGATGTTGAGGTGCTTTTGAGGCCCGGCGAGTGGCAAGCTCCTGGCTGCATCCGGTGTAAAGTAGCTGAGGTACCAGCCTTCAATGAACTTGCGAAATGCTGAAATCCTTGGATGTTGCTTCAATGATCCCAGTGTGGCTATTCCGAGCTTGCGCATATCCTCAAGCTCGACGACATAGATTTCCTTGGACTCTTCTTTTACTTCACCTGATTTAATGGACTCCATCAGGCCAGGCGGGTCGAGATTTTCTTGTTCTTCATCAATCTGACAGCCTTCTTGATCGCCTTTCCAAGCAACGCCCTTTCCGCTATTCAATACAAGAAAAGAGAAAGGCCGACCGTGCTTCTGGCCTTTGCGTCTCTGTCTGAGGCGTTCTTTCGATACATGAGGACGACCTGAACTATCTGCATCAATGGAAATTTCATAGGTGATGGGCCGAGCATTTCCGTCTTCCTTGTAGTAGACCTCGAATTCGATTGGCTTTTGTTGACCTTGCGTCCTGATTCTTTGAAAGCCACCCCGACCACGAGAGTCGCAAGCCTCTTCAACCCCAGATTTCAAAGCATCCGCCAGGAATCCGAAGGCATCAAACAGCGTGCTCTTGCCAACACCATTTTTACCAATGACCGCAGTCATGGGGGTGAGCGTTTCTTTACTCTGCTTATTCCACAAGCGCCCAAGCGTAACGTCTTTGAGAGCTCTAAAATTCTTTATTCGAAAACCTTCAATCTTGGCCATTATTTGGTCCACCCCAGACTCATCGGAGACAGTTTTATCTGAGTCATGCGGCTTGCGATAACTCAGGGTTTTGATAATACATTAACTCATACTCAACTGGTGGCACGTCTCCGATTGGTTGTAGTTGATTCGGCCGTGAAGTTGTCTCCTGAGCAGGCTGGGGTCCTGGCGATGGCGGCGAATCAAACAATCTTAGCCGTGGTGGTTGCCGCCATGGTAGTTGGCGGCAACCTGCAAGCGGGGCACGACGCCGTTCGCCACTTGGTCCAACAGTAGTTGCTGACATCACTGGATGAAGATACGTTTGCCTTGGCCGACCCGATCAGAAACCGACTGGATCGGCAGATACAGACAGCTACCAGTGTGTCTTCTCCGCAAGTCGCCCGGCAAGTACCCGACAAGCGCCCAACAAGTGGCCAAAGCACTGTTTGAGCGTGGGGTAGACATGACCTGAGCAGAGTTGCAGCAAACATTAAACCTCTCAGATAGAGAACATTTTTCAAAAGAATACCTGCAACCTGCGTTGCATTGCGGCTTGGTGCAAATGACTATCCCCGACAAACCGCGTAGCAGTAAACAGCAATACACGGCTTACCGAATCAGGGCGCATTCTATTGGAGAATCAAAAATGACAACACAAGGTCTGTTTAGCGAAGCTCCAGAGCGGCCACAAAATCCCTCCGGCCCGGTGACTTGTCTCGGCATGACGTTCGAGAACGACGAGGCCCGCCGTGCCCATTTCACAGAGGAGCTATGCAAGAAGCTGCAGGACCTGAGGTTCCGCAAGATTGAAGGCTTTCCCATCGGCAGCGACGAGGACATCCTGAATCTGAGCGATCCGCCATATTACACCGCCTGTCCGAACCCGTGGATCGCCGACTTCATTGCTGAGTGGGAGGCGCAAAAGCCAGAGCAGCTCGAGGGCTACTGATCTTCCCCCTGATATAGGTCCACTTGAACAGACGGAACCCGTGATGCATTCGTAGAGGCGACACGTCCACAAGGGCGACGCATGCGTCGCCCTACAACATGTCCGCACACATCCACCCGCAGAGGACGACACAACCCGGTACAACAATGCCCTGCCAGCCATCACCTGTGGAACAGACGGAACTCGTGACGCATCTGTAAACGCCAGTCTTCGATCAGTTGTCTGTCTTCGGGTAGGTTCCGGGATTAGTGCTGGTTGAAGCAGTAGTCTCTAAATCAGTTAACACCTCACTCACCTCACGGAAGATGGCTTCAACCTGTTTAAAGGAGTCCTTCGTCGTTTCTTCGCTCACTCAAGGCCAAAAGGGCCTTGTCGAGGTTGGTTTTCGTCCTGGCCCAGTCATTCGGCGCATCATCCCGAGTTTGCACCTCAAGTGCGGCGTGGTAGGCAACCATCGCCTCCTCCAGACGTTTTGTCTCGCTTTCACGCTCACCCAAGGCCAAAAGGGCGTTGCCGAGGTTGGTTTGTGTCCTGGCCCAGGCATACGGCACATCATCCTGAGTTCGCACCTCAAGAGCGGCGCGGTAGGTGGTTATCGCCTCTTCCAGGCGATCGGTCCCGCTTTCACGCTCGCCCAAGGCCGATAGGGCATTGCCGAGGTTGGTTTGCGTCCTGGCCCAGTCATACGGCACCTCCTCCCGAGGTTGCACCGTGAGCGCGGCGCGGTAGGTGGCCACTGCCTGCTTAAGGAGTTCTTTGTCATTTTTGCGCTTGCCCAAGGTCAAAAGGGCATTGCCGAGGTTGTTTTGCGTCGTGGCCCAGTCGTACGGCGCGTCCTCCCGGCTCCACACCTCAAGCGCGGCGCGGTAGGCAGCCACTGCCTGCTTAAGGAGTTCTTTGTCATTTTTGCGCTTGCCCAAGGTCAAAAGGGCATTGCCGAGGTTGTTTTGCGTCGTGGCCCAGTCGTACGGCGCGTTCTCTCGAGTTCGTACCTCAAGCGCGGCGCGGTAGGTAACCATCGCCTCCTCCAGATGTTTTGTCTCGCTTTCACGCTCGCCCAAGGCCAAAAGGGCATTGCCGAGGTTGTTTTGCGTCGTGGCCCAGTCATACGGCGTGTTCTCTCGAGTTCGTACCTCAAGCGTGGCACGGTAGGTGGCTATCGCCTCTTCCAGGCGATCGGTCCCGCTTTCACGCTCGCCCACCAAGGCCAAAAGGGCATTGCCGAGGTTGGTTTGCGTCCTGGCCCAGTCATACGGCACCTCCTCCCGAGGTTGCACCGTGAGCGCGGCGCGGTAGGTGGCTATCGCCTCTTCCAGGCGATCGGTCCCGCTTTCACGCTCACCCAAGACCAAAAGGGCATTGCCGAGGTTGGTTTGCGTCGTGGCCCAGTCGTCCGGCGCGTCCTTCCGAGTCCATACCTCAAGCGTGGCACTGTAGGTGGCTATCGCCTCTTCCAGGCGATCGGTCCCGCTTTCACGCTCGCCCAAGGCCGATAGGGCATTGCCGAGGTTGTTTTGCGTCGTGGCCCAGTCATACGGCGTATCCTCCCGAGTTTGTACCTCAAGAGCGGCGCGGTAGGCGGTCTCAGCCTCTTCCAGGTGCTTGGTTCCGCTTTCGCGCCCACCCAAGGCCGATAGGGCATTGCCGAGGTTGTTTTGCATCGTGGCCCAGTCGTACGGCGCGTTCTCTCGAGTTCGTACTTCAAGCGTGGCACGGTAGGTGGCTATCGCCTCTTCCAGGCGATCGGTCCCGCTTTCACGCTCGCCCAAGGCCGATAGGGCAGTGCCGAGGTTGTTTTGCGTCCTGGCCCAGTCATACGGCGTATCCAGTCCATACCTCAAGCGCGGCGCGGTAGGCGATCTCAGCCTCTTCCAGGTGCTTGGTTCCGCTTTCGCGCCCACCCAAGGCCAAAAGGGCATTGCCGAGGTTGTTTTGCGTCTTGGCCCAGTAGTACGGCGCGTCCTTCCGAGTCCATACCTTAAGCGCGGCGCGGTAGGCGGTCTCAGCCTCTTCCAGATGCTTGGTTCCGCTTTCGCGCCCACCCAAGGCCAAAAGGGCATTGCCCAATGTCGCCTGCAGAACAGCATGATGTGGCGAGTTAGCGGTGGCAGACCCCTCAAGTAAATTGGACAGTTTTTTTGTAGCGTTCCGCAACCCCTCCTGCAAAACTTGGCCGCGTTCCTTGGTGTCCGTGAGCAAGTCCATCTCTGCCAATGCCGCAACGGCGATCGTGGTGCTTAAGTTAGCGTGAAAATCCTTGTCAAGCGTCATGTCTTTCAACTTGTAAGGCTTGTCTCCTTGATCCAGTGTGCCTTTGCCAGAGCGAGGTACAAACCACAGGCACAAGCTATGTTCGGGCTTCTTGACCAACCCAACGATCGCCAAATCAGCATCCCAAATTTTCAGTACTTTGTTTGTTTTTTGCTGCATCGCCGGTTGCCAATCATCCTTGGCACCGGATGCCGCAACGGCGATCGTGGTGCTTAAGTTAGCGTGAAAATCCTTGTCAAGCGTCATGTCTTTCAACTTGTAAGGCTTGTCTCCTCGATCCAGTGTGCCTTTGCCAGAGCGAGGTACAAACCACAGGCACAAGCTATGTTCGGGCTTCTTGACCAACCCAACGATCGCCAAATCAGCATCCCAAATTTTCAGTACTTTGTTTGTTTTTTGCTGCATCGCCGGTTGCCAATCATCCTTGGCACCGGATGCCGCCACGATCCGGGCAGAGCGCACCAGTTCGACGCCTCCTATGTCCCGAAATGCTGACTCAACGGCTGTTTCCGCATGGACCCCTTTGGGATCGCCCTTCAGCCAACAAAGCACAATACGGAAATTCTCTCTGGAGCGTCGGTGGTTGTTGCGCAGTATGTTGTTAAGGGCCAACCATATCTGCTGCCATCTTGTTATCCACGTCAGTACTAGCACCAGTACTGCTAGTAGAAATGAAGCCCACTCTGCCAACATAAATAACTAACTCCATTCAGTTGCCAGCATTACGAGCCTCCGCAACTTTTATCTTTGCGCCACTATTGCAAGTATACAGTTGCCTGGTGAATGAAGGGCAATAAGGAGTGGTCCGCAGAGGGGCGATACGTCCACAAGGGCGACGCATGCGTCGCCCTTGGATGACATTGGCGCCGTAGGGTGTGAGGGTTCCACGGTCCTTTCGTGGGGGGTGGTCCGCCCCGGACTCATCGGAGACAGTTTTATCTGAGTCATGCGGCTTGCGATGACTCAGGGTTTTGATAATACATTAACTCGTCCTCAACTGGTGGCACGTCTCCGATTGGTTGTAGTTGATTCGGCCGTGAAGTTGTCTCCTGAGCAGGCCGGGGTCCTGGCGATGGCGGAGAATCAAACAACGTTAGCCGTGGTGGCTGCCGCCATGGTAGTTGGCGGCAACCTGCAAGCGGGGCACGACGCCGTTCGCCACTTGGTCCAACAGCAGTTGCTGACATCACTGAATGAAGATAGGTTTGCCTTGGCCGACCCGATCAGAAACCGACTGGATCGGCAGATACAGACAGCTACCAGTGTGTCTTCTCCGCAAGTCGCCCGGCAAGTATCCGACAAGCGCCCAACAAGTGGCCAAAGCACTGTTTTGAGCGTGGGGTAGACATGACCCCAGCCGAGTACGCAGCACGGGCAGCCTGATAAGATGTTTTTTTCTCATTTCAAGTGGACCTATATCAGGGGGAAGATCACCGCCAATACAATGCCAGGTACCACCCTCCCCAGATCAGCAGGATGCTTCCAACCAGCGCCGAACCGATTTTAGGCGGCAGAATGGTCTTCTCAAGCAGCACGAACAGAGCGATGATCACCATCCAAAGCATGTTCATGACCCCCACGGCGAACATCACCAGCATCAAGCCCCAGCAGCACAGTACGCAATACATTCCATGGTGAGCTCCCATCGCGAGAGCACCGCCGTTTCCCTCGCGCCACGACCCCAGCAGAAAGCTCATCGGCGTTCGGCAGTGCCGTAAACAGGTGTCTTTCCAAGGCGTCCACTGGTATATGCCTGCAATGAGCAGCATCAAGCCGCTGAAGAGGTAGTTGCGACTACTCATCATCGGGTCGAGCAAACCTTCCTGGTGCAGTTGCCATTGCGCCAGTGTAATGGCGATGGAAAACACCCCCCAGGCACCGACGTAGCCGGTGACCAGGAGATAAGTCGGTACGACAACCTGGTTCTTCCCTAGGCGCTGCTGCTGCACTTGCGCGAACAGCAAAGCCAGCGGTATGGCAGAAGGCAGCATCATCGCAACCATCATGATCAGCCACATGGAAAACAGCATGAAGAAGTCATAGGCGAGCCAGACTCGCATATCGCCTCGTGGCGGCATCCACATATCTACCAGATGCATGTTGTCCATCGCCCACGCCATGTAAACCATATAGCCCCACGCGCTGGTGGCGAGCAAGGCGATCACCGTGAGGGTCGATGCTTTTGCAGCGAAACCGAGGCCTGACCATGCGTTGCGGATAGCGGTTACATCGGGCATGACAACTTATTTCCCAACGGCTGCGGAAAAACCCTTGTCGAGGCAGCTACGATAACCCGATAGCCGGAGGTGCTCCGTGTACTTCACATTGCGGGTGAAAAAGGTGCAATCGGGCTGCTTCACTCGAGGCTGCAAGGTTGGCGACAGTGGATTGCGCGGAAATATAGCATGAGTTGCCATTCACCTGCAGAAAAACTAGTATGAACGCCGATACTGCTCAACCAACAAGAGAGGCTGCAAACATGAGCGATTGGAAACTTGAAGGAAAATATTTTGAATCCTGCACCTGTGATCTGGTGTGTCCGTGTATCTTCCTGGCACCGCCTACCAAGGGGTTCTGTGAAGCATTCGTGTGCTGGGACATTCACAAAGGACATATGGACAGCACCAACCTGTCCGGGATGAAAGTGGCTGCGTGGTTGCACGCGCCAGGATCCCTCACCGACGGTAATTGGCGGCTGGCCCTTTACATCGATAAAAATGCTGACGCCGGACAGAAAGACGCCTTGACAAAAATTTACGGTGGGGACGCTGGCGGGCATCCGGCGGTTATCGCCGGTTTGGTAGGCGAGGTGATGGGGGTTCATTCGGCCAACATCACCATCAACATGGGCGCCAAGCGCAAGGAACTCAAGGTCGAAGGCGTTGGCAGCGTTGCAATGGACGCGCTTGAAGGCGAGGATGGCGGGGACGTTACCGTCAACAATCATCCGCTGGCGGTCGCGCTGGGCTTCCCGATCATCGTTCACAAATCGGAGAAGCTCGTATACAGCGATCACGGACAGCAATGGGAGCAGTCCGGAACGGTCGGGCTGGCTGCGAATTTTGCCTACCAGCCGTAGTAGATAGCAGTCATAGGGAAGAATCCGTCTCCGAGGGCTGCGATGGAGCAGCCCCCGAGGCGGTGCCACAGTTGAGTTGCCGGTCGCGTCCGCCTTGTCGTGGCCACCTTGCCCGGGATAAGTGGCTGCCTCACCCGGGATCAATCGCTTGATTTCAGCCTGTCCGGCTTTCCTTGCCTGACCGGGTGCCTGCCCTAACGAATTGCTACCCTTCAAACACTTCCTTCTGAGCACCGCAGACAACACTGGCGAGCATTGCAGACCGCCACGGCGTCAACGTTGCGGCAATCCATGCCGGATCTGTTGCTTCGACAGGGTCCGGCCATGCTGGATGTAGCTTCCCTCGCCCGGCGACAGTTTCACGGCTGATCCTGGCCCTCTTCGAGGAGAAAGCCCCCCCAATTTCGGCAGGTACTGCCGCGTGAATAGGCACCATGCTTTTCAAATGGTGCCCGGAGCCGGACTTGAACCGGCACGGGCAAAAGCCCAAGGGATTTTAAGTCCCTTGCGTCTACCAATTCCGCCATCCGGGCAAATGAAATTTTGAGGCTAGTACCGGAATCGAACCGGTGTACACGGCTTTGCAGGCCGCTGCATCACCACTCTGCCAACTAGCCTTGATTTTGAACGCAAGTATAACGCCTGGAGCCGAATACGCAGACGCAACCGGTTTTCCAGGTACGTTGGGCGGGGTCCTCAAGACCGGCGGCAGACGGACGACCGGCAAAGACGATCGGGGCCCTCCGCAGAACTCGGTGAAAGGTCTACGGTTGCTTCACCAAACATCCGTCGGCATACAAACGGTCTCACCAGGAGACTGCCTGGGTTTCCTTTCCAGGCGCAATGGCACAAGTGCTTACCCGAGGTGACACATGGCATTTTCGCAATCAAAATTCATCCACCAGGTTTCAGGCCCGTTGCTTACCCTCCCCTTTGAAAAGCCGACCGCCGGGATTGCCCTTTCCAAAATAAACGCACCAAGCATGGTTGCAATTGCCACACTCAAACGGGCTTAACCCCATTGATTTTCTTTTGGCCTCTGTAACGTGCCAGGAATCGCTCGCGTCGACGAATGGCCAACTTGGGCTCCATGAAGGTCTGCAGGTATTTGCGAATCCCCGGCAGACTGCGCCTGCTGACTTCCAGCTTGTCTTCTTCATGTCGCAGCGTGATCAGGTAAGTGCCGTCCTCGCTGCATTCGAGGCTGCTCACGTAGGCTTTATTCACCAGCGCGTTGCGATGAATCCGCAGCAGCCGCTCGCCAAACTGCTCCTCAAACGATTTCAGGGACTGTTCGGTAATCGAGCGTCCGCGCAGATGGTGGACAATCGTGCACTTGTTGCTGGACTGTATATAGGTGACGCGATTGAGCGCTATCAGGTTTATACCGGAACGCAAACGGTGACAGATATAGTGTCTCTCGATATCACCGAAGATGGCCGGCTCGGTAATCTTGCGCAGCGTCTGGTGTTGCAGATTCGCGAGCACTTCGGTGAATTGGTCGAGTTGCACTGGTTTTGTCAGGAAACCGGCCGCGTGTACGTTGAAAGCCTCCAGTGCATGCTTTTCGTAGGCGGTTGTGAAAACCACCGCCGGCGGGTGTTCAAAATCGCTGATATGGCGAGCGGCCTCCAGTCCGCTCATCCGTGGCATACGTATGTCCATCAGCACGATATCGATATTCAGATCGTACGCTTTATACACGGCCTCGATTCCGTTGGAAGCATGCCCAACGTCATGGCACCCTGGCAAGGTTTCAATTATGTTGGACAAATGCTCGCAAGCAATCTTTTCGTCATCGGCAATCAGTATGTTCATTACAGGTGTCTCCTTGGAATAGAAAAGGCTGCGCGGTATTCCCCGCAGCTTTGTTGACAATCAAGCCGGGAAGCTTCCCCATACATGCAGGACAGCTTTTCGTTAATACACCTCTGTGCAAGAAAGCTTCCCTCGAAGCGTTCCAGGTTCAGGGTGCTCCCGACCGGATTACGAATATCAAAGAAAATCCGGTCACGGTATGACTGGATCTTGATACGGATAGCTCCGCGCCCGTCATGCGTCTCAACCCCGTGATAGATCGCATTCTCGACCAATGGCTGGATTACCATGGAAGGAACCTCATCGCGCAGCACAGCGTCTTCAGGCAAGCTCCATTCGACGCTCAGACGCTTTCCCAGGCGGGCATTCTCAATGCGGATGTAGCACTTGACGAATTCGACTTCTTCCATCAGGGTTACCGTCGGTTTCTGCTTCAGCAGCGACCTGAAAAGTTGCGATAGATCCATGAGGTTATTGCTCGCAACCTCGGGACGGACACCGATCAGACAAACGGTCGCATTCAGGGTATTGAACAGAAAATGATGGCGCAATCTCTGTGTCACACCGGTTTGCTGCGCCGTTACCAGGTCTCGGCGTACCCGTAGGCTACGCTGCTGCAGAATGACCACATAGAGAGAAACGGCAGTAATCGACATCAGCCCCACCAACTGTACCGAAAGCGGCAACTCGCCCACCACCCCCGGCAAATGGCTCCCGTACACGTAAAGCATGGCGGCACCAGCAAAGGTGCCGACACCTCCCCACAACCAGGCCAGACAATTTAATTTCTGATGCTTTTCCTCACTTGGAGAGAGCCTCCCGGAGGCGCAACGCAGGCACCACCAGGATCCTCCGCTCAGGAGGACTGCTCCTTGCAGCCAGATGGTGAACCCCATCAGTTGAGGCAAAAAACAGCGAAGGTGCGGGCGTCGCCGTCATGGCCATACCCGTAGCGCATGCCTGTATCACACCACAAAAGCATAAAACCTGATTTGCTTCTAGCTGTCTGAAGCTAGCGTGCGCCATAGAAATCCTCCTTTCGAGAAGATCCCAGAGGTCAAGGACAAGCATGTAGTCCTTTCGGGATTTTCAACTCTACTCTACAAAATAATTTTGGAAACAATCAATCGTGGCCACGCAAAAACAGGACAAAAGGTAATAATTTTCCGATTTTGTGTAAGCCGTGATAAAGAATTTATTTTTCAGTATATATATGGATCGAGACACTCGACCTCATTCTTTCAATTAATAAAATCAATTATGGAGAACAAAAATTTCAAAGACAGAGGGTAGTATCCCCGCCCACGATCTGACCTGCTGTGTCTGCCTGGAGGCGAAAATCCGCCCTTTTGATTTCGGTAGGAGCTATGGCATTCGCAAGGGCGACACAACCCGATACGACAATGGCCTGCCGGGCACCACCTGCAGACGGAACCCGTGACGCATATTCGTAGGGGCGATGCTTGCTGCGCGTAACGCGTCGCGCCACAGTCACGCATGAAGATCAGGCACCAGGGACTGCGGGGCGCTGCACGAGCGGGACGATCCCGCGCGATTGCCTGTGGGGTCTGGTACCACGGCTCCGGCGCATCCTGTTCCGGCTGCAAGAGATGACGCATCCGAACAGCGCCGATGCACCAGGCTTCCGCTTGCATCCCCTCCCCTGAAGGGCGACCGTGCGGGCCAGTGGAGCGTTCGCGTCTCCGGCAACTGGCGCGTGGTGTTCCGCTTCGAAGACACCGAGGCCGTAGACGTGGACCTGATCGACTATCACTGAGGGAGAGAGATGACCATGAACAACATTGCAAGCGATCGCGTCTCCGGCAACTGGCGCGTGGTGTTCCGCTTCGAAGACACCGAGGCCGTAGACGTGGACCTGATCGACTATCACTGAGGGAGAGAGATGACCATGAACAACATTGCAAGCGATCGCGTCTCCGGCAACTGGCGCGTGGTGTTCCGCTTCGAAGGACACCGAGGCCGTAGACGTGGACCTGATCGACTATCACTGAGGGAGAGAGATGACCATGAACAACATTGCAAGCGATCGCGTCGGGCCGATGCTGAACCCGCCGCACCTGGGCGAACTGATCCGCGAGAGTATGGACGAAGTGGGCTGGAACGTGACCGAGACGGCGGAGCGTCTCGGCTGCGAGCGGGGAACATTGTCGCGTCTGCTCAACGGCAAGGCGGGCGTGTCGGCCACCATGGCACTGGCGCTGGAGGATATCGGCTGGGGCACCGCCGATCACTGGATGCGGATGCAGGCGAGCTACGAGCTTGCGCAGGCGCGCCGGGATCGAGCTTCCACCGAACGGCGTGCGGACGCATTACATGCATGAACCCGCCTTGTGCCCGCGTGGTGCGAGGGAGGAGCGTCCCGGATGCCACCCCGGAGTCCCGTGCCCCCAAACACGGTGAAGTCACGGATCAAGGTCGGAACCTGGGGTTTCTCGAACACGCCCTCAACCAGATACGGGACCCGTGACGCATTCGTAGGGGCGACGCAACCCGGTACAACAATGCCCTGCCAGTCATCACCTGTGGAACAGACGGGACCCGTGACGCATGTTCGCAAGGGCGACGCATGCGTCGCCCCTACAACATGATGCAAGACCGCCAAACAGCCCGGAAAAGGACATCCTATTGACAGGTGTAGCCAACCCTCTACAATTTTGTTGTTTCTATGCGCGGGAATAGCTCAGGGGTAGAGCACAACCTTGCCAAGGTTGGGGGTCGCGGGTTTCGAATCCCGTTTCCCCGCTCCAAGGCCGCGTGGCAGCACTTAACCCGGCGTCTCCTCGGGCTGCGAAAGTGGCCTGCCCCACCTTGGGGTTAGAGAGCCGGGTTGGCAAGTTGCATCAGCGAGTCAGGTGGCGACGCGCCGCCATAAGATAAGCGAGCATGGACCAGATGGTTAATATCGCCGCCAGATAAAGCAGAACCATGCCCGCCTCGGAAAATGGCTGCTGCAGCAATAACGCGGTGATCGCGAACATCTGCAGGAAGGTTTTCAGTTTCCCCCAGAAGTTTACGGAGACCAGATCCATCTGGGCCGATTTCCGCCATCCATCCACGCAACGCGCAGACTGTAATTTCCCGCGCGATGATAACCAGTGCCGGCAACGTAATCGTCCAGCTTGCGGCATCCTCGACAATCAGTACCAGCGCCGTCACGACGATCAACTTGTCGGCGACCGGATCCAGGAAAGCACCCAGACGGGTTACCTGCGACAGTTGCCTTGCCAGGTATCCGTCCAGGATATCGGTCATCGCGGCAAGCACGAAAACCGCGGCCACCAGGATGTTGCTCGAGTGCGTCGGCAGATAAAAAAAGACCGGCAGCAAGGGAACCATCAGGAACCGCGCCAACGTCAAGGCGGTCGGCAGATTAACCACCGTTCATCCCCGTATGCAGGTTCGCATAAATGGATTCGGCAAGACGCTTGCTGATCCCGGGCACCTTGCTGATTTCTCCGGCGTCCGCTGCGTAAACCCCTTGCAAGCCGCCAAAATGACTCATCAGTTTCCGCCGGCGTTTGGGGCCGAGCCCGACGATATCTTCAAGCGGGGAACTGTTACGTCGCTTGGCTCTGAGACGGCGGTGACCTGCGATCGCAAAGGCATGGGCTTCATCGCGTATCTGCTGCATCAGGTACAGCGCCGCCGGACTCGGATCGAGCTCGACGAACCCGTCCGCTTCGGCCAGCAACAAGGTTTCCATCCCCGGTTTTCGTTCGACACCTTTCGCGATCCCTACCACCATCACGCCTTCGACGCAGAGTTCGCGCAATACCTTGATCGCCTGTGCCATCTGCCCTTTACCGCCATCCACAAATAATACATCCGGCAATTTCCCCTCGCCTGTAATCAGGCGCCGGTAGCGCCGTTGGATCGCCTGGCAAATCGCGGCATAATCATCGCCCGCAGCGACGTTGCGGATGGTAAACCTCCGGTATTCGGACTTCAGTGGGCCGTTGCTGTCAAACACCACGCACGAGGCCACGGTCGCCTCTCCCTGCGTGTGGCTGACGTCAAAGCACTCCATGCGCATGGGTATTTCCTCCAGGCCAAGCGTTTTTCGCAGCGCCACCAACCTCTCCTGCATGCCTGCCCTCGAAGACAGTTTTTAAATCCAGGGACAAGGCAGCATTCTCGAGGGCAAGTTTCACCCACATGAACTTTTTGCCGCGCTGTGCCGTGGTCAATGAAACCTTGCGCTTTGCCTGGTATGTGAGCATCTGCTGCAGGACCCGCGAATCACTGGGGGTATGGCTGACGATCAACATCTGTGGCACTCGCCTGGAAAGATAGTACTGACCGATGAATTGAGCCAGCAAGACGCTTTCGCTCACGTCGCCGTGCGGTAGCGTCGGGTAATACGCGCGGTTGCCGATACTGAGACCGCCACGCACGCTGAACACCTGTACGCACGCGCTATCTCCCTTGATCTTGCACGCGATGATGTCGGCGTCGCCTTTATCCGAGCTCACGCATTGTTGCTCGGATACCTGCCGCAGGGCTTGAATCTGATCGCGGTAGCGCGCGGCGCGCTCATATTCATAGTGGCCGGAAGCCGCTTCCATGCGCTCGACCAAAGTAGCGATGACTTTCCGCGTGTTCCCCGAAAGCACCTGGGTAGCCAACCCAAGGTCCTCGTCATAATGTTTTTTTTCGATGAGTCCAACGCACGGTGCGCTACAGCGCTTGATCTGGTACTGCAGACACGGCCGTGTACGGTTCCTGAAAACACTTGCATCGCACTGGCGCAGACGAAACAGCTTGAACATCATGTTCAGGGTTTCCCTCACCGCGACAACGCTGGAATAAGGGCCGTAATATTTTCCCGGTTGCTTGCGGGAGCCTCGATAGAAGGAAAGCCTGGGAAAAGCATCGCTGCCGACTCGAATATACGGGTAGCTCTTGTCGTCTCTGAGCAATATGTTGTAACGGGGGCGATGCTCCTTGATCAGGTTGCTTTCAAGCAGCAATGCTTCGACTTCGGTCGAAGTTGCCGTCACTTCGATCCGCCGTACCTGCTGCATCATGAATTGCGTTTTCGTGCCGGGGTTGTGCCTGCAAAAATAACTGGCAACCCGCTTCTTCAGGTTTTTCGCCTTGCCGATATAAAGAACCTTGTCGTCCTCGCCCAACATTTGGTAAATGCCGGGTTTATGCGTCAGGTTTCGCAGAACCCCCGAAGCATCGGATGCGAGGTGATTTCCTGTCTGTCGAGCCATCGTCTGGCCTCCTGATGCGAGCGGCACTTTAGAACCTGACCAGCGCGGCTCCCCAGGTAAATCCTCCACCGAAGGCTTCCAACATCAAGTGATCGCCGGGTTGGATGCGCTTATCCCGAACCGCTTCATCGAGTGCCAGGGGAATCGACGCAGCCGAAGTATTGCCATGTCTGTCGACAGTCACCACTACTTTATCCAGCGGAATCTTCAGTTTTTTTGCCGTCGCTGCGATGATGCGGTGATTGGCTTGATGCGGCACCAGCCAATCGATGTCCGACCTGCCGAGTCCGCTCGCAGCCAACACCTCGTCTGCCACGTCGCTCAGTGCTTTTACCGCCACCCTGAACACTTCGTTACCCTTCATCTGAATATAGCTTTTCGCGTCCACCGAAAGCGCCGCACCTGGACCGCCAGGGACATGCAGCAACTGCTCGTGCCGACCGTCGGCGTGCAGGCACGTCGCGTACAAGCCCGGTTTGGAAGCTGACTGCAATACCACGGCGCCGGCGCCGTCCCCAAATAAAACGCAGGTTGTCCTGTCCTCCCAGTCTATAACTCGCGACAGGACCTCGGCACCGATCACCAGGGCGTTATGCGCGTCTTCAAGACGAATGAATCGGTCGGCCAGGTCCAGGGCGTAAACAAACCCGGTGCACACCGCCTGAATATCGAAAGCGGGGCCGGTGCCATCAATACCCAGGCGTTTTTGTATCTGGCAGGCAGTGCTTGGAAAAATTTTCTCGGGGGTGGTCGTGGCCATGATAACCAAGTCGATTTCACCCGGGGTCAAGGACGCCGCTTCGATTGCGTTTCGCGCGGCAATCATCGCCAGATCGCAGACGCCCTGCTCCGCTGCGGCAATACGGCGTTCCTTGATCCCGGTGCGTGCGATGATCCATTCATCCGAGGTATCGACCAGTTCTTCCAGCTCGGCGTTGGTTAAAACCCTCTTCGGAAGATACGAGCCAGTACCGGCAATTCTGGAGTAAACCGGCATGGGACTTTACATCAGGAAGGTTTCAAGCTGCTTGTCGATCAACTGCGGCACCTGCTTCAGTGCTTCGAGACGGGCGGTTTCCAGGGCGTGTTCAAAAGCGACGATGTCAGCACCTCCGTGGCTCTTGATCACAACCCCCTGCAAACCGAGCAAACTCGCGCCATTGTAACGCCTGGGGTCGAGCAGCCTGTGCATCTGTTTCATCACGGGCATCGAAAAAAAACCGCTCAACCGTGTCAAACGACTACGCGCGAACGCCTCTTTCAAGGTTTTGATGATGAACTCCGCAACCCCTTCCGAACTCTTGATGGAAACGTTTCCGGCGAAGCCGTCCGAAACGATCACGTCGGCGACACCCTGGTATATCTGGTTCGCTTCAACGTAACCGATGTAATTCAGTGGGCTTTCCTGTAACCGCCTGTCGGCTTCCCGGATTTGATCGTTTCCTTTGATCGCTTCCTGTCCGATGTTGAGCAGCCCTACGCGAGGATGAGCAATGTTGTCGAGTGCTGTAACCAGTACCGCCCCCATCAGGGCAAACTGGAACAGATGCTCGGCTTTACAATCAACATTTGCCCCAACATCGAGCATGTACGTATGCCCTGAAAGGCTGGGCAAGGTCGCAATAATCGCCGGGCGCTCTATGCCTGCCAGCATCCGCAGGACGTAGCGCGATATTGCCATCAAGGCACCGGTATTGCCGGCGCTTACGCAGGCCGCCGCGTCCCCCTGGCGCACCAGATTGATCGCGACCCCCATCGAGGATTCTCTCTTGGTCCGCAACGCGTGGGTAGGCTGCTCATCCATCTCGACTATTTGCGGCGCATGAACGCACCGCAAGCGATCCTCGGGATAAGCTGTCGGCTTGACATGTTCGTGAATTTGGGCGGTGTCTCCAACCAGGATAAAGGCGGTATCTTCATAACGCTCGAGCACCTTGAGCGCAGCGGGGACAGTGACGTCGACACCGCGATCACCGCTCATTACGTCAATCGAGACACTGACGCCCATGGATCTGTCACGCGCTCAGTGCAAAACGGTGCCACACGCATAGACGCCGGTTTTTTACGTGCAGCGTGGTCAGGAAAGCACCCAGTGCGGCACTCGCCGAGGCAATTCCCCCGGTGGTTGCTCGTGCCCGCCACTGCGAAGCCGACCTGCAAGGCACCTAGCGGGTTTCCGTTTCCTGTTCTTCATCGTCTGCAACCTCAACCGCGATGACCTCGCGCCCGCGATAGTACCCGTCCGACGCAATATGGTGGCGTCTATGCAGCGTTCCGGTAGTTGGGTCTGCCGACAAGGTCTCCTTGCGAAGCGCATCGTGCGAACGACGCATACCCCGTCTGGATGTCGACTTTTTGTTTTTCTGAACTGCCATTTGGTATCTCCTTCGGCACCTGTATCAAATTGCAGTTGGATACAGGCCAGCTTTCATCATATCCTTATCGGCGCATGACAGGCAAGCGAGGACCACTTTTCGCACCTGTCACGGCTGGGTATTCAAGTGAAAAAAATCATCCTCGCATCCGGTTCGAAATCGCGCCTGAGCCTGCTGAAACGGCTACGCATCGATTTCGAGGTGTGTGTTCCGGGAATCGACGAAACACCTCGCCCGCAGGAGACGATAGAACAACTCGTCGAGCGGCTGGCTTTGGAAAAAGCACAAGCGGTTCGCAAAACCCGACCCGAGTCGCTGATCGTCGCTTCCGATCAAGCCGCCTGCGTAAAAGGCAGAATCCTTGGCAAACCTGCCGATGCGGATGCAGCGCACGCGCAGCTAAAGCTATGTTCAGGCACCGCCGTCAGGTTTCATACTTCTCTCTGCCTGCTGGACGCAGCCACAAGCCGTCAATCGATCAGCACGGTCACAACCACGGTCTATTTTCGTCAGCTTGCGGCTGACGAGATACGACGTTATGTCGAGCGGGACACCCCCTTCGACTGCGCTGGCAGCTTTCGCAGCGAGTCGCTCGGCATCACCCTGTTCGAACGAATCGAGAGCGAAGACCCTACCGCCTTGCTGGGACTACCGCTGATGACCTTGTCCGCGATGCTTCGCCACGCTGGCTGGGAGCTTCCCTAGCCATGCTCATTCGCCAAAAACACCCGCGCTTTTCGCATCAGTACAATCTCGGATAATTGAACGATTCGAACAAGCGTAAGGAAATCGTATGGATCAGATTCTCCGAGAGACGTTCCCACCAAAACCGGTAAGGGGTATATTCCACGATTTCTTGTAGCCCACCTATTGTTTCGGCCACATAACGCACATCGCCGAACGCGTCGATCAGGCCCAGTTCCAAGGCTTCTGCCCCGGTCCAGACCAAGCCGTCGAACAACTCCTGCCCCTCTGCCTTGAGCTTGCCTGCGCGCCCTTGTTTCACGCGCTCGATAAACTGTACATGAATTTGATCGAGCAGCCCTTGCATATGCGCGAGTTGTTCCGGGTTTTCAGGCAAAAACGGATCCAGCATCGCCTTGTTTTTTCCTGCTGGCGAAGGGGTAATCAGCCTGCGTTCGATCCCAAGGTTCTCGATTGTCCGGACAAAGCCAAAGCCGTTAAAAATGACGCCGATCGACCCGATCAGGCTGGCTGGATTGGCGTAGATTTTTTCTGCGCTCGCTGCCACGTACATCCCCCCCGAAGCACACACGTCGGAAATGACCACGTAGAATGGTTTGTCGGGGTGCAGTTCTCGTAGTCGAGAAATTTCATCGGCTATATAGGCCGACTGCACCGGGCTCCCACCCGGCGTATTGATCTCAAGAATCACCAGCTTCGCCTCGGGGTTCGCAAAAGCCTCGCGCAACGAGTCATTGATCGCCTGAGCGCTGCTGCCCGTCACGCCTCCGGCATCGGCAAAAATCGCGCCTTCCAGTTTGACCAGCGCGGCATGATCGCTGATCGCCCGCGGCGGACCATACGTACCAGATTCCGGCAGTAGCACGAACGTCGCCACAAAAAACGCCAGTAGCCCCAGGAAAGCGAATCGGAAAAACAGCTTCCAGCGGCGTGCCCGTCGTTGCTCGTCGAGCTGCGCCCCTACCAGGCGCACCAGTGCGTCGCGGTCTTCATCGGCCATGGTCTATTCCCCCTAATATAAGTTTCAATCGAACCCAGCAAAGCAGAGGCAAATCCTTTTCCAGGAAGGTCTCCAGGTTTCCGACCGAATCCATCCACGAATCCGGCGCACCGAGACTTCGGATCAGGAACGACCAGCCTTTTCTTCCGTGGTTCCCTGCTCCTTCATTGTAACCAGCAACCCGCCGATGTCTTCAGGTAGCGGAGCCTTGAAGCTGTAGTTGCGTTCCAGGCAACGCAGGCGCAGGTCGCTTGCGTGCAAAAACAACCGCCTCAAACCCAGGCTGTAAAAATAACGGTTGGCGGCATCATCACCGTAGCGGCGGTCGCCCGCGACCGGGTGACCACACGAGGCTGCGTGCACCCGTATCTGGTGCATACGCCCGGTTCGTGGCATGACCTTCAACAAGGTGCAGCTACTGAAACGTGAAATGATCTCGAAATCGGTTGTCGCCGCTTTGCCATGGCTGGCGTCGACGATCACTTTTTTTCTTCTCGCCTGGGGACTGATCGCCAGTGGCGCCGCAAAGCTCGACACACCCTCATTCCACGCTCCGGCTACGAGAGCGATGTAGGTCTTCTCCACCTGGCGCAAGCGGAAAGCACTCTGCACGCTGAGCAGCGCATCCCGTGTTTTTGCGAACAAAAGGCACCCGCTGGTGCTTCGATCCAATCGGTGCGCCAGGGACAAAAAACCTGCTCCGTCGTGCAGGTGGCGGGAAATTTCAACCAGTCCGAGGCTATGACGGCTGCCGCCGTGCACTGGCATGTAGCCTGACTTGTTTACCAGAAGAAGATGCTCGTCTTCAAAAATAATGCTGCACCTGAACTGCCTCAGTGACTCCTCGCTGACGGGCGGCAGGGACGTCATGGCAACCTTCACTGGAGGCACCCGGACGGTGTCGCCCAGGTTCAGCTTGCGAGAAGGACGCGCACGCGCACCATTGACACGCACCTGTCCGGTGCGCACCAGACGATAGACATGGCCTTTTGGCACGGAACGGAAACGCGCAAACAGGTAGTTATCAAGCCGCTGCCCGCTACTATCGCTTCCCACGGGAAAATGCTGCACCCGTGCTTCGTTTCCGTCTGGCGCGGGCGTTTGTTTCTCACGGCTCCCGGAACTCACGTCGTTTTGCTTGTATTCCCCGATGAGTTGGTGCTATGATGAAAAGAATAAATGATGGATTTTAGTCCACATTGAGCAAGGGATTGCAACCAATTCAGAGATGCTCCGCACGCGTTGCCATAAAAGCAGATGCATGCGCTGCCGCCAAGGCAGATGATTGAGCCTAGATACCAGGTCAGGTGCCCCCAGGGCAATTTGCAATCCCCTTTGGTGAATCATGCGTGCGCCCATGATGCACAGGAGTCATGCAACATAAGCGCACCACAGTAATTCAAACACTCGAATGAATATAACACCGCAGAATGCATCCGGTTTATTACCTGGCGGATCTATGTGCCTGCTGCAGAGGTATTTCCTCAAAGCTTCGCAGGCGGTCTCGCGGAAATCTATTCGCTTCGCAGAATTTATGAAAGGGAAACATGAAAAAAATACTTATCAACGCAGCTCAGAAAGAAGAGTTGCGCGTAGCAATCATAGATGAAAACAAACTCGTTGACCTTGATATCGACAAGCTATCCTCGGAACGAAAGAAAGGAAACATCTACAAAGGGAAAATAGCCCGCATCGAACCCGGCCTCGACGCTGTATTCGTAGACTACGGAGAGCCGAAGCACGGATTTCTCCCGTTCCGGGAAATAGCGCCGGCTTATTACAAGGTCAACCAGTCCAACGAAGCCCGGAACGACTCAACGTCCCAGAAATCCCTGCGGCAAGGGCAATCCTTGTTGGTGCAGGTGCAGCGGGAAACCCGGGATAACAAGGGCGCCGCGCTGACTACTTTTCTCAGCCTCGCAGGGCGCTATCTGGTATTCATGCCGAACAGCCTGCGTCCCGGCGGTATCTCTCGCCGGATAGGAGAAAAGGATCGCAATAGCATGCGGGAAATGATTGCACAGCTTGATGTCGGCGACGAAGGGGCAAGCATTATTGCCCGCACCCAGGGTGTCGGTCGCGACTTCAAGGCACTGCAACAGGATTTTGACAGCCTGAAAAAGCTTTGGGATTCGGTTCTCCAGGCTGCCAAAAGCCAGCCGGCGCCATTCCTGGTATACCAGGAGAGCAATATTGCCATCTGTGCCTTGCGCGATCATTTCAGCGAAGACATCGAAAAAATCATGATCGATAACGAAAAGATATTCGAGGACGCGCGCAGCTTCATCCACTTGGTGATGCCGGAACAGGCAGACAAACTACACCTGTATCAGGAACCGATACCATTGTTCGAATGCTATGGCATAGAGGATCAGATCGAAGCAGCGTATCACCGTACTATGCTTCTGCCTTCGGGAGGATCATTGGCACTCGACCAGACCGAAGCCTTGCTATCGATCGACATCAACTCGGGTAGAGCAACCAAGGCAGGCAACATCGAAGAAACCGCCTTGAACACCAACCTGGAGGCCGCCGAAGAAATCGCACTGCAACTACGGTTGCGCGACCTCGGCGGGTTGATCGTGATCGATTTCATCGACATGGAATCGATGACCAATCGCAAAATGGTTGAAGACCGCTTGTACAACGCGACCCGCGTGGACCAGGCGCGCGTGCAATTCGACAAGATCTCACGCTTCGGGCTACTTGAAATGTCTCGCCAGCGCCTTCGCCCCTCGCTACAGGAATCAAACCATGTTCCGTGTCCACAATGCGAAGGCAAAGGCCTCGTGCGCAACCTCGAATCGAGTGCGCTCGCGGCGTTGCGCATGATGGAAAAAGCAGCCATCGGGGAGAACGGCAATTGTGTGATCGCGCATCTCCCAATCGAAACCGCCAGTTTCCTGCTCAACAAGATGCGCGAGAAAATCGGTGAGATAGAAATGCGCCATGGCGCAAAACTGGTCGTTATACCGGACGCGCACATACACAAGCCGAGTATCCAGACACAGAAGCAGGTAAACGACGAGCATTTCCGTAAACCAACGAAAAAGCATACGCCACCGACCCCTCAGCGCTATCTGGCGCAGGATAAGAAAAGGGAGGTAGATTCAGCGATCAATTTCATGCGCGGGGCAGCAAAGCCAAATCGCAAGTCTGGCCTTCTGTCCGGAATTTTCTCGATCTTTACGTCCAGGAAAAAGAACGACGCCACAACCACGGAAGAAAAAAAGGGGCGCGACAGAAAACAACAACGCCAGGCAAGCGGCAATAGCGACGGCAGAAGAGACGGCAATAGCGACGGCAGAAGAGACGGCAGAAAGGATCAAGGCAGAAGCAGCCGGCGGCGCTCGAACTCTCCCCGCAGGAGCAATCAACGCCGGAGCGCATCCATGGAAACTTCGGAGCAAAAAAACGAACCCAGGGGAAGAAGCGGCAACGAGCAATCTCGTCGCAACGCTTCTGCCTCCAGGCACCAGGCCACACCGAAGGACAGAAACGCCCATGCGCCGGATCAGCCCTACTCTCACGGCACCGATGACAATCAACGCAACGACCGACGGGCCTCACAATTAAGTGAACCGGAAAGCAGAGCGATGCCGGCACAACCCGCGCCGGAGGTACCCACGGAAAAACCTGCCATGAGAGAAAACATCCAGCCACAGCAAAGCGACAAAGACAGCAAGCAGGAAAGCTATTCGCCACCGAGTTCATCCAAAATTTCTCATCTGAAACAGGTCGAAACCAAATCTCCACCGAAAATCTGAACCAGAACCGATAGACCCTCATCTGCACACTCGGCAATGGCATGAGCATCAGCCTGTTCAACACGCTGTCCGCCCGGCGCGAAATCTTTACCCCCGGCAGAGAGGACGCCGTGACCATGTATGTCTGCGGGCCGACCGTTTACAACCGTATTCATGTCGGCAACGCGCGTCCGGTGGTTGTTTTCGACACACTGTTTCGCCTGCTGAAGCTGCGTTACCAGAATGTAATCTATGCTCGCAACATCACCGATATAGATGACAAAATCATTGCTGTCGCCGCTCGATCCTCCTGCAGTGTTTCTCACATCGCCGCGCAATACACGCAGAGCTTTCATGAGGACATCGATAGGTTGAACGTGCTTGAGCCAACGGTAGAACCGCGCGCTGTCGAACACGTCCCGCAGATGATCGACACGATCGAATTACTCATAGAAAACGGACACGCCTACGAAGCGGAAAACCACGTGCTGTTCGAAGTATCGACAATGCCCGATTACGGGTGCCTGTCGAAACGTGATCGAGATGACATGATCGCCGGCGCGCGTGTCGAAACGGCACCCTATAAAAGAGACCCCATGGACTTCGTCTTATGGAAGCCATCGTCAGAGCAACAACCTGGCTGGGACAGCCCCTGGGGACGCGGGCGTCCGGGCTGGCACCTGGAATGCTCGACGATGGCTCACACCCATTTAGGCGAAGTCATCGATATCCATGGTGGCGGCCAGGATCTGGTTTTTCCTCATCACGAAAACGAAATCGCGCAGAGTTGCGGTGCGCGTGGGCACGATACATTCGCTCGCTACTGGATACACAACGGGTACATCACGGTGAAGGGAGAAAAGATGTCGAAATCACTCGGTAACTTTATCGTGCTCGGTGATATATTGAAAAAGTTTCATGGCGAGGTCGTACGTTTGGCACTGCTGAGCACGCATTACCACAAACCACTGGATTGGTCGGAGGATGCCTTGCACGAAGCGAAACATACACTGGACAAGTGGTATCGGTGTCTGCTTGAGCAAGACGCAAGAGACGATGAAGAGGAGGCCACCGACACCCAGGTGCTCGATGCGCTCAGCGACGATCTGAATACGCCTGGTGCCATCGCTGAAATGCACAAGCTCGCAAAACATCGCCTCGGTACTCGCTTGCGGGCTTCGGGCGCATTGCTTGGCGTGTTGCAGGAATCTCCGGCCGACTGGTTCCGATGGACACCCCCCAAGGATCGTTCCATGGACGAAGAGCGCATCCGCTTGATGGTCGATCGGCGTCAACAGGCCCGGCTCGACAAAGACTTTGCAACCGCGGACAAAATCCGTCTGGAGCTCGAGCAATCCGGGATCATGCTGGAGGATCACGGTGGAAAAACCAACTGGCGGCGCAGATGATCATGCGTAGACTGTTGATAGCCGGCATCAGGCTGTACCAACTAACGCTGCGCGCTTTTATCGGATGCCACTGCCGCTTTTTCCCCACCTGCTCGGACTACGCGATCGAAGCGCTGGAAAAGCACGGTTGCGTGCGCGGCTCACGCTTGATTCTGTCACGGCTTGCCCGCTGCCACCCATTTGCCCATGGCGGCCACGATCCGGTACCCGAGCCGATGAAAAATATGCGATCTACAGGCCGCGCGAGGATGGACACATGGTGAAATTTGCAACACGCAGGAGCGTCGAACAGGTCGAAGAAGGCCTGGAGTTGGCGCCGAAGTTTGACAGCGCCGGGCTGATCCCCGTGGTTACCACCGATTACGCTACAGGTGAAGTGTTGATGCACGCCTACATGAACCAGGAAGCTTTGGAAAAAACCATCGAGACCGGCATGGCGCATTACTGGAGCCGCAGTCGCAGGTCGCTGTGGCGCAAAGGCGAAGTCAGTGGCCTGATCCAGCGTGTAAGGCAAATGAAAATCGACGACGACCAGGACGCGATCTGGCTGCGCGTGGAGGTGGCAGGCGGCGCAAGCTGCCACATCGGATACCGCTCCTGCTTTTACCGGGAAATCCAGTGCAAGGAAGATACGAGCGCGGCTCTGAAACGTACCGAGGATGAAAAAATATTCGACCCGGAAAAAATTTACCAGGGAAAACCAAACCCCACACAGCTATAGAGCTGTAGAGGCAACCGCCACCGGATCACTCGCCTGCCAGGCGGCGATAAAGCCCGAGACAGGCATCTTCTATGCAGTCGAGCATCGTCGCATACTCCCGTTGGCCGTCCGGGAACGGAATGTCCCGTATCGTAAACACCTCGGAGTAATCCATCAGCAATTCAACCCGTGCTGACGACCAGGACGCAATCTGGCTGCGCGTGGAGGTGGCAGGCGGCGCAAGCTGCCACATCGGATACCGCTCCTGCTTTTACCGGGAAATCCAGTGCAAGGAAGATACGAGCGCGGCTCTGAAACGTACCGAGGATGAAAAAATATTCGACCCGGAAAAAATTTACCAGGGAAAACCAAACCCCACACAGCTATAGAGCTGTAGAGGCAACCGCCACCGGATCACTCGCCTGCCAGGCGGCGATAAAGCCCGAGACAGGCATCTTCTATGCAGTCGAGCATCGTCGCATACTCCCGTTGGCCGTCCGGGAACGGAATGTCTCGTATCGTAAACACCTCGGAGTAATCCATCAGCAATTCAACCCGTGCTGTCGCGTTGGCAGGCGCCAGTTCCTGCACCTGCAACAAATTCTCCTCACTGGCGGCAAGGATCAGGTTGAAATCGCCAAAGTCCCTGGCTCTGAGCACTCTGGAACGCAACCGCGAAAAATCGTAACCGCGCATGGCTGCTACCGAGCATAGCTTCGAGTCGGGCAGGCACCCAGGCAGGGCCTGCACACCGGCAGAGTCGCTGGTGACCCTGAACCCGGCACTCTCGGTCAGGTAGACGAAATACACCCTCGGCGGCAATCGAGCGACAGGTGTTCTGCTGACACACAAACAGAATAGATTGACCGGACTCACGCACTGTGCCAATCAAAGCTGAGTGTAGAAGAGACATTATCGGCAAGCGCAATCGACATCAGCGCGCGGTCGACCCCCAGGGAAGCCCCGGCACAATCGGGAAACCCCTGGTCAAGAGCATCGATCAACGCGCTGTGAATGGCTCGTGGCGCTTTTCCCATCCTGACACAGGAATCGTTATCGCGGGTAAAGCGATTCCGGCATTCTTCAGCGTCGGTCAGTTCGGTATATCCGTTTACCAACTCGACTGCCTCCAGATAAACCTCGAAGCGCTCGGCGACACCCTGGTTGACTCGCGCCAGCAACGCCTGCTGCGGAGGGTAATCATAGACAAAAGTAAGCCGGTCCGCGGGAAAATGCGTGCGCGCGATCGTGTCCATGAGAAAATCCACGGCCTCCGCGTACCCCCGCACGGTTTTATACCCGTGCTCGCGCGCTTTCGCGATAAAGAGCTCGGCTTCATCCACCCATGGGTCGACAGCAAGTGCGTCGACAAACAACTCGCGATACGAAACAAACCTGGAGTCCCGCAACGGCGTCCGCAACGCCAATAAGTGCTGCAACAACTCATCCGTTTCCTTCATCAACCGCTGATAATCCCAGCCACGACGATACCACTCGAGCATGGTGAATTCAGGATTGTGCAGCGCGCCAATTTCCTGCCCGCGAAAAACCTTGCCGATCTGGTAAATATCTTCGGTGCAGATAACAAGCAACCGCTTCATGAGAAATTCCGGCGAAGTTCGCAGATAACGTCCGGCTGCCGCAATCGGCTCGATACAGGGATCGGTTGCAGGCGTCGATTCCAGGCAAGGTGTTTCAACTTCCATCACGCCGCGTTCTTCAAAAAAGCCGCGGATAAGCGCGAGTACCTTCGCACGCAGACGAAGTATTGATAAGCTGCCGGCACTCACCGGAATTATTTTACACGACCGACGTACTCGCCACTACCGGACTTGACGCGTAACACTTCACCTTTTTCGATAAACAAAGGGACCTTGACCGACGCGCCGGTTTCGAGGGTTGCCGGTTTGGAACCACCCGTCGCGGTGTCACCACGCACCCCTGGATCCGTCTCGATCACCTCGAGTTCAACGACGTCGGGTGGCTCGACACGGATAGGAACACCGTTGTACAGCAGAACGACACACTTCTCCTGCGCCTTCAACCAGTACCTGATTTCTCCGACGACGCTCTCCCCCATCGCATACTGTTCGTAAGTATCCGGGCTCATGAAATGCCATTCGTTCCCGTCGTTATACAGGTACTGCAGTTCAAGCTCCACGATGTCAGCGGCGTCGACACTTTCCCCGGATTTATAGGTTCGATCGATTACACGCTGGGTTACCAGGTTTCTCATCCGCACCCGGTTGAAGGCCTGCCCTTTGCCTGGCTTGACGAATTCATTCACCAGGATCACACAGGGATCACCATCGACGAGAATTTTCAACCCGCTCTTGAATTCGCTGGTGCTGTAAGGCATACGTGGTTTCCTGAAATTGCCAACCTCGAACGAGGATCATCTATAGTAAACCTATGGAAAATAGCTGGCAAGAAGAGTTGCGGTGCGCTGTCACCTCCGTCGAAGATCTCCTGGCGGCTTTGGAACTGGACAAAACGGCCCTGCGAGCGGGCGGCGAGTCTAAAAAGTTTCCGCTGCGTGTGCCGCGTCCGTATCTTGCACGCATGCGCAAGGGGGACCCGGACGATCCGCTGCTGCGACAGGTATTGCCGTTACAGGATGAAAACCTGTGGTCGGCGGGATACACGCTGGACCCGGTAAACGACCTCGGAGCCTTTCGTGCTGACGGCATTTTGCGCAAGTATCACGGTCGGGTGCTATTGATCGTAACCGGCGCCTGCGCCGTCCACTGCCGGTACTGTTTCCGACGGCACTTCTCCTACAGCGAACGAGCCCTCGGAAGTAAACTCGACGCGGCCTTGCTTTACATCGCGAGCGACCCTTCCATCGAAGAGGTCATCCTGAGCGGAGGAGACCCTCTGAGCCTGAGCAATTCTCGCCTGTTTGAATTGTGCCAGCGCATCGAAGACATCCCGACGGTGCGGCGCGTTCGTATCCACACGCGATTGCCCATCGTCGTTCCGTCGCGTGTAGACGCTGAATTTTCCGCGTGGTTGAAGCGCCGTAAAAAACGCTACCTGGTCGTGTTCCACATCAATCACCCCAGGGAAATCGACGCCGCGGTCGAACAATCGGTCGCCCGCTTCGCTGGGGTGACCTTGCTGAACCAGGCGGTGCTGCTGAAAGGAGTAAACGATGACGCGTCTACCCTGGCCGAACTCAGCCGACGCTGTTTTGAAGCTGGCATCCTGCCTTACTACCTGCACCTGCTGGATCCGGTGCAGGGCGCAGCACATTTTGCGGTCAACGATGCCAGGGCGCTGGCGTTGATGCAGAAGTTGGCCGCACATTTGCCGGGCTATCTCGTGCCGCGGCTGGCACGCGATAACGGCGACGTCTCGAAGATCGTGCTGCCCGAAGCGATCGAAGCGAGCGTGATGACCTAGCGAGGAGCAGAATACGACACGCCTGCTGGCCACCACCTGTGGAGCAGACGAAACCCGGAACGCATTCGTAGGGGCGACGCATGCGTCGCCTCTACAACAACACCGTCGGCGCAAATCCACGTGTAGGGGCGAGGCATGCCTCGCCCAACAAAGCCCATTCGGTCCACACAAGACATCCTGCCGGCAACACCGTCGGCGCAAATCCACGCACAAGGGCGACGCCTGCGCGCCGCGCAGGCACAGAGCCGCTCCATTCAAGCCCCAAACCGATCACGGTCCCGTTTGTTCCAGCCTTCGGCTGCGTTCCTCCAGCGGTGGATGGCTCATGAACAGCCGCTTGAAGCCCCCCTGCGCCACTCCCCTGATGCCGAAGGCCGCCAGCTTTGGCAGATCGGGAGCTTCGTGCGCCGATTGCAGACGCTTGAGAGAGGCGATCATCTTTTCGTGCCCGGCCAGCTTTGCGCCTCCGGCGTCAGCGCGAAACTCGCGCTGCCTGGAAAACCACATAACGATCATCGTAGCCAGGACCGAAAGAACGATTTGCGCAAAAATCGACGTGATGAAATAAGCAGGCCCATAACCTCGCTGGGTCTTGAACAGAACGCGATCGACAAGGTGCCCTACCACCCTCGATATGAAAATGACCACGGTGTTGACGCCCCCCTGGATCAAGGTCAGCGTAACCATGTCACCGTTCGCCACATGGCTGACCTCGTACCCGAGTACCGCCTCGATTTCGCCGGCGTCCATCCGCTCCAGCAACCCTTGGCTCACCGCTACCAGCGCCTTGTTACGAAACATCCCGGTCGCGAACGCGTTAGGCTGCGGCGACGGAAATATGCCGACCTCGGGCATTCCGAGGCCAGCCGCTTATTGCCTGGTGGGTAACCGTGTCGAGCAGCCATCGCTCGACACTGTTGCCTGGGGTTTCTATGACTCGTACGCGCATCGACCGCTTCGCCATGGATTTCGACATCGCGAGCGAAATCAAGGCGCCGGACATGCCGATCACCGCCGAAATGATCAGCAGGCCGGCCAGATCGAGGCCGCCGTCATCCTGGCTGAGCATGCGATCGACACCCAGCAGATATAGCGTAACGTTCAGTACGACCAGAACAGCGATGTTGGTCCCCATGAACAAAGCGACGCGCGTCAGCATGGTGCATCTCTCGGTTCGAGACGGGATACGTTGCGATAGCCTCTGGGCAGTCTCCTGCCACGCAACCCTCGCTTGCCCTGATACTGCAATAGATCTTCGAAGCGAAACCGCTTGCTACGGCTTCCGGCATGAACCATCAGCGTCTGCCCGGCCTGCACGCAGGCAACCGCCACCAGTTTCTCCCCGGCGGAATCCCGCATTTTGGGGGGTATGCCGATCAACCTGTTCCCTTTCCCTTTTGACAGCAACGGAATCTCCGAGAGCGCTACCAGCAGCATATAGCCCTCGCTGGTAACCGCCGCGGCAAACCCGGTTTCCCGAGCGGGTGCGATACACGCTGCAATGGCGCGTGTGCCGTGCGACACGTCCAACACCTGCTTGCCTCCTCGCCTCTGTGCTACGAGGTTGCCGAAACGGGTGAGCAAGGCATCGCCACGATCACTTACGAACAAATACAATGCTTCTTTATCCGCAGTGATGACGGCAATGAAGTCGGCGGCTTCCCGTAGCGTAAAGTAACTGCTGAGAGGCTCGCCACGGCTGCGCGGCTCAGGCAACCTGGCGGCAGCCAGGGTATAGCAACGACCGCGGCTGTCCAGAAATACCACGTCGCGACGATTATCGCCTCGCGCCACATCCAGGCAGGCGTCCTTGGTGCGATACGCAAGTTTGGCGGTATCGACTTCATGACCGGCCACCGTCCGCACCCACCCCATTTTCGACAACACGATCGATCGCGCCTCCACCGAGGTGAGCTGCTCTTTCTGGAATGCCCTGGCCGGAGAAACCGAAACGATCCTGGTGCGTCGTTCGTCGCCGCAGGTCGCGGCCACAGCCTTGAGTTCCCGTTTCACCAAGGTTTTCAGACGCGCCGCAGAGTCGAGGTAGCGCTGTATCTGCTTTCTCTCATCGGAGAGCGATACGCGTTCCTCGACGATGCGGGCTTCTTCGAGCTTCGACAGGGACCTCAGGCGAATTTCCAGAATGGCGCGCGCCTGCATTGCACTGAGCCCGAAGCTCCGCATCAGTTCTGCCTGTGGTTCTTTGGCGTTGCGGATGATCTCGATGATTTTTTCCAGGTTGAGATACACGACCATCAACCCCTCAAGTACCTCGAGACGATGATCGATCCGCTCCCGCCTCCACACAAGACGGCGTCGGAGCGTCTCTTTTCTGAATGCGATCCACTCCCTGAGCATCGCATCCAGGGATTTGACCCGCGGTTTGCCGTCATTGCCAATGGCGTTGAGATTGATGCGGTGGCTGCATTCGAGGTCGGTGGTGGCAAACAGGTGCGACATCAAACGCTCCTTGTCGACGCGCCGGTTGGTGGGCACGATGACCAGCCTGACCGGGGACTCCTGATCCGACTCATCGCGCAGATCTTCAACCATCGGCAGTCTCTTGCTCTTGACCTGCGCCGCTACCTGTTCGAGCACGCGGATCACCGATACCTGATACGGCAATGCTGTCACGACGATTTCATTTTGCTCTATCACGTAGCTGGCGCGCACACGCAGCACGCCCGTACCGCTTCGATATGCCTCGAAGATTTCCTCCTCGCTGCTGATGATCTCCCCTCCGCCGGGAAAATCCGGTCCCTTGATCAATGCGAGCAAATCAGCCAGCGGCGTTTTGGGTGCGTCGAGCAGTTGTATGCAGGCGGCAACGACTTCGTTGAGGTTGTGCGGGGGAACGTCGGTCGACATGCCGACGGCGATACCCGACGTGCCATTCAGCAACAGGTTGGGCAACTGCGCCGGAAACTGCATCGGCTCCTCGAGCGTACCGTCAAAGTTGGGACGCCAGTCAACGGTCCCCTGGCTCAATTCCTGGATCAGGGTTTTGGCGTAAGCGCTCAGGCTGGCTTCGGTATAGCGCATCGCGGCAAAGGACTTCGGGTTGTCTATCGAGCCCCAGTTTCCCTGCCCGACGATCAGCGGGTAGCGATAACTGAACGGCTGTGCCATCAGAACCATTGCTTCATAGCAGGCTGCATCACCGTGCGGGTGATATTTGCCGATCACGTCGCCGATCGTGCGCGCCGACTTCTTGGGTTTGGCGCCCGCGTTCAACCCTAATTCGGACATCGCGTAAATGATGCGTCGCTGCACCGGCTTGAGACCGTCTCCGAGCGTAGGCAAAGCGCGATCGAGCACCACGCGCATCGAGTAGTCAAGATAGGCGCGCTCGGCAAACACCGCCAGCGGCAACTGCTCCGCAGGCTGGGGAGGCTGCCCGGCCGGGTTACCCGAACCCGGCAACGATGCGCCTCGACCGACCTTGTTTCTCTCCGGCATTTTGCGACCGCTTCCAGGAACCTTCGAGGCCGTGCTAGTCATCCAGGTGACCCGGGGCTTTGCCGACGCTGCTTTCCAGATGATCGGTGCTCCGTTTGACAATAGCACCGGCAATCTCTTTCACCGTATGCAACAACCACTTCTCCGTTTCGGAACCAGGTTGGTAGTCTGCCTTGCCCAGCATCTCCGCACGCTTCTCCCTGTGCACCAGGTCATACGCTTGATCGTAGGCTTCGTCCGACGCCGGGTTATACACGACGCAGGTTCTCCCACCATGGTGTTGCATTACAGAAAACACCGGCACATCGCTCGGCCCGTCTGCGATGTAAATCATCTGCTCGATCGGCACCCGTCGCTCGCTTGCCCGCATGTAGGCGTTGACGTGAATACGCTCGGGATCGATGTTGCAACCCTTGTTGATCTCAAATACCGCACGCGTCTTGCTCGTGTGATCGAGCACGTAGCCGATCGCAGCCAGCTCCCTGCCGCCTTCCCCGTCTATGAATTCACACCCCCACACGCCATCGATATGTTTGCTCAGGGCGCTGCCGCGTATCATCTGGGCAAGGCCGACACTGACGACATAGTGCTCGACCCGGATATCGTGCTCCCGGTAGATTTCGGCACCGACCACCCGCTTCAGCCGATCGAAAAACTCTGGCAATCCAGGATAAAACTTCAGTTGCGCGCCGAGTTCACGCAGCTTCGCGTTGTTCAGACCGGAGAACCTGCCTTGTCGTACATAATCCAGAATGTGGTTCAGATAGAGAACTTCATCCGAAATCTGGCTCAGCCCCTGCTGTCGGTATCGGTTGGGCAATGCCCTGACCTCCTTCCAGAACTTTTTTGCATTGATGTCGTATGCCTTGAACAGCGGTGCCTGCATGTGGCCCGGAATCAGGGTTTGGTCGAAATCCCAGATCATTGCGATGACGTTTTGTGAAAAGGACTGCGTCACAGCAACTCGGGCATGAGTCTGCCCCTTTTGATCAACCATTCGCGCCGGTCAAAAGCGCGCTTCTTCGACAGCAGCACATCCATCACGCCTTCCATGCCATCGCGTGGTTCGTGCGTCAGTTGCAACAGGCTACGGCTACCCACCTGCATCGTCGATTCCTTCAACTGCTGCGGATTCATCTCTCCGAGCCCCTTGAAATGCGTAATGCGCGCGCGGGACCTGTCCGGTTCTGTCAGGGTGGACAAATAAGCGTCTCGCGCATCTTCATCGCTGGCATAATGAATGCGCTTGTCGATATCGATACGGTATAGCGGCGGCGCCGCAACATAGATGTGCCCGGCAATCACAAGTTCGGGAAAATGCTTGATGAACAACGCCGCAAGCAACACCGAGATGTGCAAGCCGTCGGCGTCGGCGTCGGCCAGGATGCAAATCTTTCCATAGCGCAACCCCTGCAGATCACTGCTGCCGGGCTTGACGCCCACCGCCAGCGTAATGTCATGAACCTCGCGGGACGCCTGCAATTCGGGGGTATCGATCTCCCAGGTATTCAGGATCTTGCCGCGTAGCGGCATCACCGCCTGAAAGCGGCGATCGCGCGCCTGCCTCGCCGACCCACCTGCCGAGTCTCCTTCGACCAGGAACAGCTCGTTTTCAACCAGGTCGCTTGAAGTGCAGTCGGCGAGTTTGCCGGGCAAAGCCAGGTTGAGAAACATGCTTTTTCGCGGCAGTTTCACATCCTTGCGTCGGCGTCGGCGCGCATTCTCAATCGTCTGCTCGACGATCCTTTCACCTTCCTTCGGATGACCGTTCAGCCACAGGCTCAAAGCGTCCCTGACGACGCCCTGCACTGCAACGAATGCCTTCCGGTCGTTCAGGCGCTCCTTGATCTGCCCTGCAAACTGGGGATTTTCTATTTTCAGCGACAGCAGATAATGCACGTCGGACCAGATGTCGTCGGGCGCGATCTTGATGTTCCTGGGCACGAGTTCGTGAAATTGCATGAATTCACGCACCGCATCGACAATCCCCGCGCGCAGTCCAGCGACGTGACTGCCTCCCTGCGGTGTCGGCACCAGATTGACATAGCTCTCGGCGATCGGTGGCGCTGCTTCATTGCCCCAGCCGATGCACCAAGCCAGTTCGTAATCATCGCCTGCGTGCCTGTCGGTGATGGTCGCACCCATCGCCAGACCTCGATCGCCGACCAGCTTGCCGAAATACTCTTCCAGGCCATCCTGGTAAACCCACTCCTCGACAAGTTCTTCTTTCTCGTCTCTGAAGACGACGCGCAACCCCGGGCACAGCACCGCCTTGGCCACCAGCAGACGACGCAGACGCCTGGTATCGAATCGAGGGGCCTCAAAGAATGCCGCGTCCGGCCAGAAGCGAATCGTCGATCCGGAGCTGCTTTTCGCTACCTTACCGACCACCTCAAGTCCACCCTTCGCTTCGCCTCCGGTGAAAGCCATGTTGTATTCTTTGCCACCTCGTCTGGTCCATACCTCGAGGTGCTTTGACAGGGCGTTGACCACCGATACACCCACGCCGTGCAGTCCTCCGGCATATCGGTAATAGCGGTCGGAAAACTTTCCGCCCGAATGCAGGGTGGTGAAGATAACCTCGACCCCGGAACATTTGCGCTGCGGGTGACGATCCACGGGCATCCCGCGCCCGTCGTCCCGCACACTCATCGAGCCGTCATCGTGAACCGTGACTTCGATCAGTTTCGCGTAGCCCGCCAGCGCTTCGTCTACGCTGTTGTCGATGACTTCCTGTGCCAGGTGGTCCGGGGCGCTCGTGTCGGTGTACATACCCGGACGCTTGCGCACCGGATCAAGGCCACCGAGGATCTCGATCGCGGCCGCATCGTAGGAAGCTTTCATGTACTCTATTTGCGACCAGTTCAGAAAAAAAACCGGCAAATGATATAAACGGCAATTATAAACCAGACCGCGCATTCGGTATGGGTCGGCAGGAACCAGCGGATACGCCAAAGCCATGCGTTCCTCTATCGGCGCAGCGGGCGGCAAAGAATGGCGAACATACTTGAATCGACTGCTCCGCGCGTCAACGCGATCGTATCCGCATCGGCCGGCACCGGTAAAACCTGGTTACTGGTAACACGTTTGTTGCGCCTGCTGCTGGCCGGAAAAAACCCAGCGTCGATCCTGGCGGTCACTTTCACGCAGAAAGCCGCCGCTGAAATACGCGAGAGACTGACCGCCACGCTACGCCGGTGGACACGGATCGAGACGACCGAACTGCACGCGGAGTTATCCTCGATAGACGTTCCTGAAGAGCAGTTCGAGCAGGCGAGAAAGCTGTATGAGGGGTTGATCTACGCTGAAAACGACATTCGTATCCTGACTTTTCACGCTTTCTGCGTCGAGATTCTTCAGCGTTTTCCGCTCGCGGCCAATGTCCCTCCCGGGTTTGAAATCTGCTCCGAGGAATACGAGTTGCGTGAAGAAGCGCTCGATCGGCTTTACCAGGAAGCCACCGACAAAAATGCGCCTGCGGCACTGGGCGATGCCTTGCGGACGCTGTTTCGAAACTGCGCCAGCCTGAACAACACCAACCGCGCGTTGAGTGCCTTCCTGAACCATCGCAACGACTGGCTTGCCTACACCGAAGGTTTTTCCGACCCGCCACACGAGGCGAGCCTGCATTTGCAAGAAATGCTGGGAATATCCTCGGAGGATAGCGAGTCGGACGTTCGACCCAGCGAAGAAGCCTGTGCGGCGATCCAGTTGCACCAACGGTTCATGTTGCGACACCCGACCTCAACCTTTGAGAAATATGCCGCATCGATAGACCGCTTTCTTGGCTCTGACAAACGGGTCGACAACGAAACCTGGCCTTCCTTGTGGACCTGCTTCTTCACACAGAAAGGCGAGCCAAGGAAAACGGGCTACGAGAGTAAGACCCTGATGGAGAAACTGGGCGATGAAGACTTCCGCCGCTTCCGGAACAACCGGCAGTTCGTGGTGGAGAATCTCGCGGCGCAAAAAGACCTTGCTCTCAAGCACGAAACCCTGCGCCGCAATCGCGCGTGGTACACGGCCGGACAACGACTGCTCGACATTTACCAGCAGCTAAAGCTCTCTCGCCAGCAACTCGATTTCGACGATCTCGAATGGTACACGTGTCATTTGATCAACAACGAGAATAGCGCGCAATGGATACAGTCGAGCCTGAACAGCCGCATCGACCATGTGCTGGTAGATGAATTCCAGGACACCAACCCCCACCAGTGGCAACTGCTCAAACCCATGCTCGAAGAGATGGCGGCACAGGACAAGGGAGGCAGTGCCTTTATCGTCGGCGATATCAAGCAATCGATTTATGGGTTCCGGCGCGCCGATCCATCCTTGCAGGGCCAGGCACAGCGATGGCTGCAACGCCACATGCAGGGACGGGTTTATACCAGCGATCTTTCACGCCGCGCGGCACCCGCACTGATCGGTTTTATCAATTCCGCCTTCAGCCACGAGCTACCGCTCTCCACCGATTTCAGGCAACACCGCGCCGCGCTCGACACACCGGGGGGCGTGATGGTTCTGCCGTTCGTTACCAAGGAAACCTCCGACGGCGAAAAGCCAGCCTGGCGACGGATCCTCAAGGATCGACCCGCGGCGAAAATCGATCACCCGGCCTACCACGAAGGCAGGCAAATCGCCCGACAGATCAGGCAGATGATCGACGACCGGGTCCTGGTGTGCGATCGAGACCACGGACATCGCTCGTTGCGCTTTGGCGATGTCACCTTATTGCTGCGGCGCCGTACCTGGCTGGAACACTACGAGCTCGCCTTACGCGAAGAACGGATCCCCTACACCGGCGGACAGGCGGAAAAGATGTTCGGTTCGCTGGAGATTCACGATATGCTGGCTTTGCTCTCGTTCCTCATTGACAACAGGCGCAATCTCGAACTCGCGCAGATACTGTGCAGCCCGATCTTCTCGATAGACGAAGACTGCCTGCTCGCGCTGTCCGGACAGCGCCACTGGTTCGCACACCTCGGCAAACCCAGCGTCGACAAATCCTTGCGAACTGCACACGAGTTGATCGGTAACTGGGTAGAAATGGCGCGAGGCTATCTGCCCGTCCACGACTTGCTCAGCAGAATCTACCATGAAGGCAACGTGATCAACCGCTACCGGCACGCGGCGCGCGATCAGGAAAAGGAACTGGTAGCAAGGAATTTACTGGCCTTTCTCGAATACTCCCTGGAGTTCGAAAGCGGCCGCTATCCCAGCCTTGGGAACTTCACCCAGCACCTGCGCCGCCGCATGGCGCGGGCAAAAGCAGCGAGGCCCGAAACACCATCGATTTCTCCAAGCGATACGGACACCGGCGACCGGGTGCGCATATTGACGATACATCAGGCAAAAGGACTGGAAGCGCCCCTGGTTATTCTTGCCGACTGCGGCACCGCTCGCAGGAATCTCGATACGCATGGTGTGCTGGTCGACTGGCCACAGGACGGCAGCCGCCCGCAACACTTTCTACTGGTTCCCAGGTCCGCCGATCGAGACAGCTTTACGCAACGGTGCCATACGTCACTGTCGGTACGTGAAAAGCGGGAAGACGCCAGCCTGCTGTACGTGGCGGTGACGCGTGCGCGGCAATACCTGCTGGTCTCCGGCAGTGGCAGTGGGCGGGAAAAAAGCTGGTACGAACTCATCGAGACACACGCGGAGAAATCCGATTTTCCGCTGCGAACAGCACACAAAGCGCTTGAGGAGGAAAGCATTGCCGAGACGCTTCACCCGGAAACGGACCACCCGACGCATGGACCCCTCCCACCGGCATACACCATCGAACATCAACACGGTATGCCCAACGAGCCTGTCGCACGGCATAGTGACCACCCAGGCGCGACGGACGGAGCCGCAAAACTGCGCGGCACCATCATCCACTGCGCGCTGCAAGGCTTGACCGAAAACAAGAACAGCGATGCTGTTGAGGCCACGCTCGCTGCCAGGTTTCCGGAAGCGCGACAACACTTCGCCGAATGTCTGCAATCGGCGCAAGCCTTACTCGCCAAAGACACGTTGCGCGAGTTGTTCGACGCGACGCGCTATGAACAGGTGCTCAACGAGACGCCGCTTTCATTTGTCCACGATGGCAGACAATACTTTGGCATTGCCGATCGAATCTGCGTCGGAAAAGACACGGCCTGGGTCGTGGATTACAAAACGCACCGCTTCCCCGACGGGCGCAGCGAGGAAATCAAGGCACTCTACGCTGAACAGATGCACATGTACTATCTCGGAGCGAGCAAATTGTGGCCGCGGCATACAGTGCGCGTTTCATTACTGCTTACGGAAACCGGGCAACTGCACGATTATGATTTTGGCTGACTGCGCGCGGCAGTCACGTCTCAGGGTTGTGCAGCGTCCCGTATCAACTCTTGCAGGAGCTCCTCAGGCGGGAGATAGCCCCCCAGGACCTTCCCGCTTTCAAATACCAGCGCCGGGGTTCCTCGTGCCTCAATGAGTTTGAAAACGCGCAGATGTTCCTCGATCGGATTGGCGCAGGATTTCTCAGGGATCGACTCGCCTCGTTTGGCCAGATCCATCGCCTGGTTGCGATTTTTGGCACACCAGACGCTAAGCGCTTTCTGCTCGGATTCTGCTCCCCGCAAAGGCGTCAACAGGTACTTCACCCGAATGCCCAGCCGCTGCAATTCAGGCATCTCCGAGTGAAATTTGCGACAGAACCCACACTCGATGTCGGTGAACACATGGACCGTGTAGCGGTAATCCTCCGGCGTGTAAACCACCATTTGCTCTGCGCCAAGGTCTTCGATAGCCTCGCGGCGAAAACGCCTGCGGCTGGCTTCACCCAGTTCTTTCCCGCTTGCGACTTCCCAGATCCTGCCAGAGAACAACAGCTTGCCGTCTCCACTGAAATAAAACGATTTCCCATCAATGATGAATTGGTGCAGATCGGGGCTGACCTGGGTAAAGGCAGGCAATTCCATGTCGGGGAACAGGCGCTGAAAGCTGTCGCTGACGGACTGCGGGGTCGCTTCTGCCAGGGCGGACAATGGCCAACCCGCTACCAGCAGACCGATCCAGAACACAAGCAGGTATTTTTTCATTTCATCGATAGACCCTGTTCGGTTTCAACCGCGTGGGTGATGCGCCTGATGAAGCGCTTTCATGCGCCTCCCGGTGATGTGGGTATATATCTGCGTAGTCGACAGGTTGTTGTGCCCCAGCAGCATCTGCACGGTACGCAGATCGGCGCCGTGGTCGAGCAGGTGCGTAGCAAAAGCATGCCGCAGCGTATGCGGTGACAGATGCTGCCTGATGCCGGCCTGGCGGGCAAGCCTTTTTACCACGTACCAGAAGCCCTGCCGCGTCATGCCGCTGCCGCGGCGGGTGACAAACGCCGCCTTGCAACTGCCGTGCCCGGCCAGCAAGGCCGGTCGCGCTTCGTCCATGTAGCGCAGCACCCAATGGATGGCCTGCTCGCCGATCGGAACCAACCGTTCCTTGTTCCCTTTCCCCTCCACCCTCAGGTACCCCGCATCGAGAAACAACTGTGACACCTGGAGGCTGACCAGCTCGGAAACACGCAATCCACACGCATATAACAATTCCAGCATCGCCTTGTCGCGCAGGCCTGTCGATGAAGCCTCCGGCGCCACGGCAAGCAATGCTTCCACCTCGTCTTCGGTCAGGTTCGTGGGCAGGTATCGCCCCAGCCGGGGTGCCGCGATTTGCGCGGCGGGATCATGGTCTATGCTTCCCTCGCGTAGCAGATAGCGATAAAACCGCTTCAGCGCGGAAACCAGGCGCGCGTTGGAGCGCGGGCTATGTCCCGATTCCAGGCGCTCGGCCAGATAGCCACGAATCTCTTCATGACGTACCGCCAGCAAGGCTACGCCCTTTTGCGCGAGGGTTGTACTAAAATGACGAACGTCCCGCCGATAGGCAAGAACCGTGTTGCGGCTCAATCCATCTTCGGCGAGCAGGGAACCGATAAAACTATCTACGTAACTCCTACCCGGGTAATCCATACCGTTACCTTGCAACATACTGCAGATTATGACACAGGGCGACGTAAGCCAACAGCAGCAGGCCGGACTCGCCAAACGCCTGGGCGCCATCTTCTATGACATGCTGATCGTCGTATCGATCTGTTTTTTCTTCACCATAGTCTGGACCGCTTTCGGCGTAACTTTCGGACATCCTCTCTATCGTCTGTATGTCGCGTCCCTGTACTTTCTGATCTTCATCTATTTTTCCTGGTGCTGGACGCACGGCGGCCAAACGCTCGGCATGAAAGTATGGAAAATCAGGTTGGTGCGTGCCACCCATCGCTTTGGATGGGTAGGCGCGATGGCACGCGCCGGAATTGCGCTGATTTCCGCGCTGGCCTTCGGCGCAGGATTCTGGTGGGCGCTGTTCGACCGCAACGGCTTGACCTGGCACGACCGGCTCTCAAACAGCCGGATTGTACGGGTGGACCCGTAACGCATTCACAAGGGCGACGCATGCCTCGCCCCTACAGCAACATCGTCCGCACACATCCACTTGCAGAGGGCGACGCAATACAGCACGGGACAACATGGCTTACCGCCCACCACCTGTGGGACAGACGGAGCTCGTGAGGCATCTACCGATCGCAGTGTCGCTGCCCACGGTCCCGGCAAGCGGGCGGTGTCGCCGCCGGTTGCAGCGCGCCATGGAATGCGGCTGCACCTGTCAAGCGACTACTCCGATGTACGGGCAGAGCTGTAAGCATCCCGGTATTTTTCGGACAACTCCTGGGCCGAGGCAATTTCCTCGCCAGTCATGGTGCCACTGATAGCCTGCTTCATTTCTTCTGCCCGCTCAAGGCCCTGTTCGGCTGCAAGGTTCAGCCAGGCATACGCTTGCACATCATCCTCGGGAACCCCCTCGCCGGTATCATACATATTGCCCAGGTTGGCCTGTGCATCGGCATCCCCCTGTTCGGCAGCCATGCGATACCACCGCACCGCCTCGACATCATCCTCGGGAACCCCCTCACCATTGGCATACATATCGCCTAGGTTGTGCTGCGCCCAGGCATACCCCTGCTCAGCAGCCATGCGATACCACCGCACCGCCTCGACGTCATCCTCGGGAACCCCCTCACCATTGGCATACATCCAGCCCAGGTGGGTCTGTGCATCGGTGAGCCCCTGCTCGGCAGCCATGCGATACCACCGCACCGCCTCGACGTCATCCTCGGGAACCCCCTCGCCCTTGGCATACATATCGCCTAGGTTGTGCTGCGCCTTGACATCCCCCTGCTCGGCAGCCAGGCGATACCACCGCACCGCCTCGACGTCATCCTCGGGAACCCCCTCGCCCCTGCGATACATATTGCCCAGGTTGAACTGCGCATAGGCATCCCTCTGCTCGGCAGCCAGGCGATACCATCGCACCGCCTCGACATCATCCTCGGAAACCCCCTCGCCATTGGCATACATCCAGCCCAGGTTGTACTGCGCCGAGGCATACCCCTGTTCGGCAGCCATGCGATACCAGCGCACCGCCTCGACGTCATCCTCGGAAACCCCCTCGCCCTTGTCATACATTCCGCCCAGGTTGTTCTGCGCTGGCAACCCCCTGCTCGGCAGCCAGACGAAACCACCGCACCGCCTCGACGTCATCCTCGGGAACCCCCTCGCCATTGGCATACATCACGCCCAGGTTGTTCTGCGCCTTGACATGCCCCTGCTCGGCAGCCATGCGATACCAGCGCACCGCCTCGGTGTCATCCTTGGAAACCCCCTCGCCATTGGCATATTTCACGCCCAGGTTGTACTGTGCATCGGCATCCCCCTGCTCGGCAGCCATGCGATACCAGCGCACCGCCTCGACGTCATCCTCCGAAACCCCCTCGCCCCTGCGATACATATTGCCCAGGTTGTTCTGCGCCTGGGCAAGGCCCTGCCCGGCAGCCAGGCGATACCACCGCACCGCCTCGACGTCATCCTCGGAAACCCCATAGCCCTTGGCATACATCACGCCCAGGTTGTTCTGCGCCTGGGCAAGGCCCTGCCCGGCAGCCAGGCGATACCACCGCACCGCCTCGACGTCATCCTCGGAAACCCCATCGCCAGTGTCATACCTCAAGCCCAGGTTGAACTGCGCAGCCGCGTCTCCCCGCTCCGCAGCTCTTTTGTCCATAATGACATCGTCACCTGTCGCGGATGTCGAATAGGTCGGCAGTGACTGACATGCCGGCAGTGACAGACATGCCGACAATGACAGACATGCCAGGAACAGCCTGAGCGTAGCCCGATTCGCTAGCCGCGGGAAAGGGCTGAAAGTCTGATCGTATGTTGCCCGGGAGATAAGGCTCGCCTGCCACCTGCCGGACACTCGATTGGAAGCGGTGATACCTGGGGGATGTTTGCCATTCATATCAGGCTCCTACGTGGTTATCTTGCTGCCCGCGACGCGCGTCGGTGTGGCTGCGTCGCAAAAATACAGCACTGTGATTATATATAGTTCCGTACCGACAACGCATTGTAAGTGATCTTCCTCCTGATATCGGTCCACTTGAAATGAGAAAAAAACATCTTATCAGGCTGCTCGTGTTGCGTACTCGGCTGGGGTGGCGTAGCCCAGCAAGCGCTGGTTGAATGCGCGTAGATCTTCCAACAGAAGCTCTTCCTGCGACTCTCCCAATTCGAAGCGGTTCAGCGTGCTCGCGCTGGCCAGGGCATGATTACGATCGCGCTGGCGCACCCGCGCCTTCCCCAGGAGGTCCTGCTTGCCCGCCAGCACCGGCAACACGGGATCACCGCGCAGTGCATCATGGTCATTGAGGTCCTCGTAGCCCAGGGCGATGGCGTAGATGCGCTGGATCAACAACTCGACTCACCTGGTGTTCTACGCTGCTTGGGTTGCGGTAATCGACGAAGCATTCCGCCGCCCGCGCCGTCAAGCCAATGCACTGGTCGGTCTCGCGCAGCAGCAAACCACCCGCATCAGAACTGATCCGCCCACCATCGAATCGACCGGTTACGCGCCGTCTGCCCAGCGGGTGAAATTGCAATGGTTTTGAAGTACATTGTGTATTCAAGGCTGTTCCTTAGTCGGTTGAACTAACGATTGATACACAACCGTTATGCCATAAGAGGCAGCCTCGCACCCCATCGGTGAAATTTCCGGGATAGCGTCTGGGAATAGGCATTCGGGCCTTCACTGATCCAATCCGCCAGGTGTCCCGATACCCGGATCAATCGAATGAGCTGGGCGCGGGACAGACCACTGACCTTCTCCAGGTAGGTCTTGACCACCCCTCGGTCGGGTCTGTCGAGCCGTAGGTAGCCGAACTGCCGCAGGGTGTCTAGACCCATCACGGGAATGGAGTTCGGAAATGGTGGACCCGGACAAAAACGCCCGGATCTCGTCCACGGTCTGTAAACGTTGGCTGTGTAATTGCTGGATCATTCTCCAATGTCCAGAAATCACCGCCTTAAGGCTCATCCTCCGTTGGAAATACACCTCCCGTTCAGGCTCATGTTCCATTGGACAATGCTACCCATGTCAACCCAATCCAGATGTGTCCCCTTTTACCCACTAAAGCGGCCTCTTTCGGGCTGTTTGACGGTCTCGCATCCTGAGGTAGCTGCGTCGTTTCCAGGGATGGTCGAAGGTGGCTTGTAAGCAGGTCGAGTTGGTGCGTTTTGACCTGTTCGATGGTGACGTGAACACTTTTCTCGTCATCCAGCGGAATCGGTGGCTCACCTTCTGATGTTCGGTAACTGAGCGTGCCGACTGGTAGAGGACAGTGAATGCCATCCAAGGCTTCGCCCCGGCTGTTTCGTAGCGAATAGCCCGGTCCTCGACGCTATCTGGTACTCGCAGTTTTTGAACTGCGAAGCTCAGGTTCTTAGACAGAGTGCGTGTGTGGTGCAGACACAAGGTCAGCGCCAGTTCCCGTTCACTGTGCAGCACCGAGCGGTGAGCATCGTTGGGATTTTGAGGCGCGACCGCGAAGCGCTGGTTGTAGTGCTCTATAAAGGCTCGCAGGAAGGTATTGGCGGTATCGATGTCGGAGATTGCCCGCAGACGCATTTCCTTGACCAAGCGATCCTGTAGGGTCTGATTGGCTCGTTCCACTCGCCCCTTGGCCTGCGGGGTATTGGCGTGGATGGGCGCGATATCGAGGGTTTTCAGTGCGCGGGAGAACTGGGTCAACTCCCCTTTGTGCTCAGGGTGATTGATCCGGAAGATGCTGTGCTTGTCGGAATACAGGGCAACGGGACGCCCATGCTGATTCAGATACGCCTGCAGGGTCTGCAGGTAGGCCCAGGTGGTCTCGGCCGGGGCAAAGCGTAGCACCATCAGTTCCCCGGTAGCATCGTCGATGAAGACGATCAGGGTGCAGCGGGGGCCACGACCCTCGAACCAGTCGTGAGGAGAGCCATCGATCTGCACCAGCTCCCCCCGGCAAGGTCGTCGGGGGCGGCGTGGATGAATCCGCGCCCGCTTGCGACTCTTAGGCTGCCACAGGCCGTCGGCGATCATCCACTGTCGCAGGGTCTCGGCACTCAGGCGATGACCGTGACGCTCGTGGAGCTTCTCCGCTGCCAGGGTGGGACCGAAATCGCCATACTGGGTGCGGATCAGCCGCAGAATCTCCTCGCGTAGCGCCTCTGGGATGGCATTGCCAGGGCGTTTACCCCGGTGCCGTGAAACCAGCCCGGCGGCGCCTTGCTCTCGGTAGCGGCGCACCAGGCGTTTGACCTGGCGAATGGAAAGCATGAGTTGGCCGGCCGCTTGCCTCTGGCGCAACTGCTTGCTGACGACACGCTGGATTACCTCCAGCCGGTCGAGCTCTTTCTGGCTCATCGTAAGTATCCTCTCTGTCATTACCCCTCCTGAAATCAAAAGGGGGTATTTTAGAATTTGACAGAGGTGACATTACGGCTTTTGGCTAACAGGACAATGCTACCCATACACAAAAGTAGAATAAAGTTGTAGAATCAAATCAACTGCACCGAAAACACTCACGGCAAGAGATACGATGAAGAAACGACATTGGCTCTTTTTCACCCGGCGCACCGCAACTTTTTTGATGGTGGCCGCATCCAGCGCGGTCTTGTGTTCCTGTAGCGCGATACGCGATCCATACATCATCCCCGGATACACCGCCCCCGTAGGAGAAACCTCGATCCCGATCCAGAAGGGGGCTCCAGTCACCTTCGAAGAGGCCACCGAATACGCTCGCGAAAACGCCAGCCTGATGGAAAAGCAGTTGAAAGAACTCGAACATTACGATTTGGGCACCGGATTGACCATACTTGCCAGCGGTGTCGTCGGGCTTGGCTTAACGACTTTCGGTGCCCATGCGGACGCGTTGCTCGGCTCGAGTCTAGTCAGCGGCGCGGTCTTTGGTGCCAGGAGTTATCTACCGATCCAGGATCGCAAAATCATCTACGCGAGTGGCGCGAGCGCGATCACGTGTGCGATCACGGCACTGAGCTTCGGCGTGCTGGATTCGGAAGATTCGGAAGATTCGGAAGGAGACAGCCAGAAACCACTCTCGCCAGTCAGAAATGCACTCGACCAGATAACCAAGTTCGTGTCCGACCCGAACGCGCCAAGGCCAGAAGAATCGCAAACCATTACGCTGGCTAAAAATTTTGTGGTCGAGGTTCAGTCCATGATTCATGCCCGGGGAGACAGGCTGGTCGCCGCAACGGAGGCGATCAGGCATATTGTGAATGCACAGCTTATCAAGGCTCGAGTCGATCCAGACGCCGCGTTAGAAACGCTACGAACGGAGTCGGAGGCGCATGCGAATTCCCTGCGTGAGCACTCTAAGAAACTGCAAGACGCCGCTCGAGAGGCAAGTGATGAGGCTAAGACTATGGCTCAAAACGACGATGAAACTAATGCAGTAAATAAATTGAGGCTACTTGCGAACAAGATTGATGAAATTGATGAAATTAATAAAATTATAGCCAACGCGGAAAAGGTCTTGGAAATTATTGGTGCTAGGTCAGCATGCACTAACCCCTAAGGGCAACTGTGGTGACCAGAGATCTTGACCCGAAACCAACGCCATAACGCCAGCCACGCAACATAGCCGGACACGGAGCATCACTGCTCGGCCGTGACCTTCTCGACAAACTCTGAGAGAAGTGGACCCGTGACCAGGAACCTCCGCCAGAAAATTCGTAGGAGCGACGCAACACAGCCCAGGACAACATGGCCTGCCACCCACCACCTGTGGGACAGACGGAACCCGTGACGCATTCACAAGGGCGACACAACTCACAAGCTTCTCTGCAGCGATTTCAGCCGATATAAACCAAAGGTGCTCCCTAGAAGCAGTGGGGCAAAAGCACCCCATGCCGGTGGCAGAGCGAGCACGATCGCCAGGTTCCCCAGGTTCTTGTCCAGCAATGCATAGGCCAGGCCTATCAAGATCCCGTGGAACAAACGCTGCCCGACGTTGCTGCGCATCGGTGAAAATGCATACGGTAGCGCAAGCAACAGCATGACCAGCACCGAGAGCGGCTGGCTGAATTTTGACCACAGCGCCAACTCATGGAAATCGTGCCGTAAGCTACTGAGCTTCAGGAAATCGATGTGCCTGATCAGCGCTGCCATGCTCATGGCTTCCGGCGCGGCCACGCCGAACGCTTCCTCCTCGAGTTCCACCGCACGCTCGAGTGTCAGGTAAGGGAAATGCTGCAAGGTCACGCGGTCTTCGTCGATGAAGGCTTTCCGGGCGTCGCGCAACAACAACTGCTTGTTTCCTGCTTCCAGGGAAGCGCCGGTGATCACGTGCTGCAGATAGCGGTCGCTGCCCAACTCGTAAATCGACACATCGTGATAAATGCCGTTGTTGTCGATCGTAGCCGCATGAATGAAATAGTTCCCTTCACGCAACCAGGTGCCACTCCCCGCTACGTGAAAGACCCCTGCCCGGGTCTCATCGTTGCGGATTTTTGACGCGGCAACCTCGTTGCTGGGTATCAGCAACTCACCGATCAGCAAGACCACGACGGCAAAAAAACAACCGAGGCCAATGACCGACAGGCAAATGCGCCCCGCCGAATAGCCGATCGCGCGCAAAGCCGTCAGTTCCGATTGCGCCGCGAGGTTGCCCAGGCTCAGCAGGCTTCCTATCAGTACTGCGGCCGGCAGCGTTTCATAAATACGCCCTGCTGTGGTCAAACCGATGTAGCGAATGACCGACGCCAGGGTGTAGGACGCATCGACGTTATCGAGCTCATTCATGAAGTCGACCAGGGACAGGACAGCGAGCATCGCCATCATTGCCAACACGATTGCCCAGACGAGTTGTGTCCACAGGTAGCGATCGAGCATCATCGGCTATCTTCCGCCTCTTGAAACGTATCGCCTGACGCGCCGATGCGACAGCATGACCAGGGTCGCGACCAACGTGGCGGCGGGTATCGGCCACGCGCCGGGAACAGGCGCGAGTTGACCCTTGCCGATGTAATCGATAACCAGGATGATCAGGTGCTGATAGATCAGAAACGCCAGGACTACAACGGCGATATCGAGCTTTCTCTCCCGTCGCGGTGACGTCTGGCTTACCGCAAAAGCGAACAGTACCAGTATCGGCAGGGACAGCACCGTGACCAGACGCCATTGCAACTCCGCCCTGCTTGCGAGGGAATCCGACGCCAGCAACGCGGCAAAATCCATCTCTTCCGGATCATCACCCAGCGTCGGCGCGAAGGTGACCGGCAAGGATACCCTGTGCTCCCGGTAACTGAACACCCGGTATTCATCCTCGCCAATACGCCCCGTGTATAGACGCCCGTCATGGAGATGAAGACGCTTGACGCCATCATCGTCTCGCTTCTGTTGCGCGGATTTTGCTATCTCGATGACCCTTTCCTCGCCGAGAGACCTGGCGATAAAGAGATTGCGCAAGGTGCCGAGGGCGCGATCGTGCCCCTCGACGAAAACCACGGTGTCCTCGCGCGGGGCAAAGAAACTTCCAGCAACAACCATCGTTACGTCACCGCGTTGCTTGCTCATCTGCTTGAGCAGTTGATACTGCCGTTCCCCGGCGGGCGAAACTTCCATCACCAGCACGAACAGCAACAAGGTCAGCGGCAGGACGCATTTCGCCAGCACCCGGTAGAAATCGGCGTGCCCGATGCCGAGAGAAAACGCCGCGTATGCTTCGCTATCACGATAGTACCTTCCCATGGTCAGCACGACCGAGAGCATGGCCGAAAACGGAAGCAGAAAAATGAGCGCGTCGGAAGCGCCGTATAAAAGCAGGCGCCAGACGACATCGAACGGGTAACTTCCCTGTGCAACGGCCGCGAGCAACTTCGCCAGCAGTTGTCCGACTATGACGACGCTGAAGATCAGGGTCGTTGCAAACAGCTTGAACAACAACTCCATGAAAAAATGACGATCAAAAGTTTGCATCGACTCCGTGCGTATACGCTTGCTTGCTCACGATAAGGCCGTGGTTTAATATGCTACCAACGAATTCCCTGCGTGAAATAAATGCAAATTGCCATCACAGCGAGAAAGATATCTTCTCTGGCGTCCGCGTGTACCGTTGTGCCCCTGTACAAAGGTCGCCGCACGCCGTCCTACCGCACGCTTGACGAAATCAGCGGCGGCTCCATCAGCAAGGCGGTGAGACAGGCCCGGTTCAAGGCCGGATGCGGCAAAACCCTGACGCTGCATTTCCCGGATCTGCGCCACCGCACCATCATCCTCGCAGGGCTCGGCGAGCCTGGCAAACTGAAGTGCACCGATTTCATCCGTGCTGCACACAGTTGGAGCCAAACGGTCTCGACGCTTGAACCTGCAAACGTCCTGCTCTGCATGGATGAGATCGGCACGCCGGAAACGAACCTGAAATACCTGCAAATCGCCGCGCTGGAAATACATAACGCTTACTACCGGTACACCGAAACCTTGAGCGAAAAAACCGCAAAGAAACCACCCGGCAAGTGTACCCTGCACTCGACCCTGCCCCCGGAGCAGGCGCAGGAAGCTTTGCGCCGCGCAACCGCCATCCATCACGGCGTCACCCTGGCGCGCGATCTCGGCAACCTGCCCGGAAACATTTGTACCCCCACGTATATTGCGAAACAGGCGCTCGCGCTCGAAAAAAAGTCGAAGAAAATTCAACTCCGCGTCCTTGAAGAAAGCTTGATGAAGCGCCTCGGGATGGGAGCCTTCCTGTCGGTGAGCCAGGGTAGCACCCAGCCCGGCAAGCTGGTGTGTATCGAATATCGAGGCGGCCAGGCAAAGCAGGCACCGATTGCCCTGGTCGGTAAAGGCATTACCTTCGACACCGGCGGAACCTCGATCAAACCAAGCTCGGCAATGGATGAGATGAAGTTCGATATGTGCGGCGCGGCGTCGGTGCTGGGGACGCTGTTGGCCTGCATCAGCCTGCGCCTGCCTGTCAACCTCGTATGCATTCTCGCGTGTGCTGAAAACATGCCTGGCGGGAAAGCAAGCAAGCCAGGAGATGTGGTCACTACCCTGTCGGGAAAAACCGTCGAAATCCTCAATACCGACGCCGAAGGGCGACTGGTCCTGTGTGACGCGTTGACCTATGTCCAACGCTATAAACCTGCATGCGTCATCGACGTGGCAACCCTGACCGGCGCCTGCGTGGTCGCCCTCGGAAAAGAAGCCTCCGGATTGATGAGTAACGATCAGGCGCTGGCCAATGAATTGCTCGACGCCGGCCAGGCTTCCGGCGACCGTTGCTGGCAGCTACCCGTGTGGAGCGAGTACCAGTCGCAACTCGACAGCAACTTCGCGGACATAGCCAACATCGGAAACCGTTCCGGAGGAGGCGCCATTACCGCTGCCTGTTTCCTCTCCCGATTTACGGAAAAGCTTCCCTGGGCGCACCTGGATATCGCCGGTACCGCCTGGCTCACAGGCAAAAGCAAAGGGGCAACCGGGCGTCCGGTACCCCTGCTGGTCGAATTTCTCCTGCAAAAAACTGCCCGGCAGGTTCCCGATTGACCAACGCCTCGGCCTGCATGGGCCGAACCAATCAACCCGATGGCTGAAGCACGGATCAAACCCGTTTACGAGCCTGCTCAAATAGAGCAATCGCGATACCGTGAGTGGGAAGCCTCGGGTTGCTTCAGCCCGATCGGCAAGGGCTCCCCTTACTGCATCATGATCCCGCCGCCGAACGTAACCGGCACCCTGCACATGGGACACGCTTTCCAGGTGACGTTGATGGACTCCCTGGTGCGCTACAACCGCATGCGCGGATTGCGCACCTTATGGCAGCCCGGCACCGACCACGCCGGTATTGCGACGCAAATGGTGGTCGAGCGGCAACTCGAAGCCAGCGGGCTTAGCCGCAGCCAAATGAGCCGCGAACAATTCATTGCAAAGGTATGGGAGTGGAAAAAAACCTCGGGCGACACAATCAACCGGCAGTTGCGCCGACTGGGTGCGTCGCTGGACTGGCGACGTGAAAAGTTCACCATGGATGAACAACTGTCAACGGCGGTCCTGGAGGCTTTCGTGCGTCTCTACGATGAAGGATTGATCTATCGCGCCAAACGCCTGGTCAACTGGGACCCGAAACTGAAAACCGCGGTATCCGACCTTGAAGTGATCCCTGAAGAAATCAACGGGCACCTGTGGCACATTCGCTATCCTCTGAATGGCGGAGGCCATATCACCGTTGCCACGACCCGACCGGAGACCCTGTTCGGCGATACCGCCGTCGCCGTACACCCGGAAGACGAGCGTTATTCCGATCTCGTCGGGCAGCGGCTTAGCCTGCCACTAAGCGAACGAGAGATACCTGTTATCGCCGATCGCGATGTCGATCCCAAGTTCGGTTCCGGATGCGTGAAGATCACCCCTGCACACGATTTCAAGGACTATGCGATCGGCAGGCGCCACGGCCTGGAAATGATCAACATCATGCATGAAGACGCCTCTTTGAACGACGCTGTCCCTGCAGCGTATCGAGGATTGAACCGTTACGTCGCAAGGGAGCGTGTGGTCGATCAACTGCAACGCCTCGGGTTGCTCGACTCGATCGAAGACTATCGCATGACCGTACCACGCGGCGACCGTAGCGGGGAAATCATCGAACCCTATCTCACCGACCAGTGGTTCGTGCGTGCCACGAAGCTCGCGAAGGCGGCAAGGCAGGTGGTCGCGGATGGGCACATTCGTTTCACGCCCGAGCACTGGAAGAAAAACTACTTCGAATGGCTGGATAACATCGAAGACTGGTGTATCAGCCGCCAGTTATGGTGGGGACACCGTATCCCCGCGTGGTACAACGAGAAGGGCGAAATCTACGTCGGCCGCAACGAGCATGAAACCAGGGAAAAATATCAACTCGGCAGCGACTGCAAACTGCAGCAGGATCACGATGTGCTCGATACCTGGTTTTCTTCATCCCTGTGGCCCTTTTCAACACTGGGGTGGCCGGAATCGACGGCCGAGCTACAGGATTTCTACCCCACCAGCATACTGGTTACCGGGTTCGACATCATTTTTTTCTGGGTGGCGCGTATGGTGATGATGGGAATCAGGCTGACCGACGAAATTCCGTTTCGGGAGGTTTATGTCCATGGTCTCGTCAGGGACAATCAGGGACAGAAAATGTCGAAATCGAAGGGCAACATCCTGGACCCGATCGATTTGATCGACGGAATTACGCTCGAGAAACTCGTGCAGAAGCGTTTGTCCGGGTTGATGCAGCCTCGTCTGGCCAAAAAAATCGAACGCGATACCCATAAGCAGTTCGCCGACGGTATCCCCTCCTACGGCGCCGATGCGTTGCGTTTCACTTTCGCCGCCATGGCGACCAGCGGGCGCGATATTCGCTTTGACCTCGGGCGCATCGGCGGCTACCGCAACTTCTGCAACAAACTGTGGAACGCCGCGCGCTTCGTGAGCCTCACCTGCGACTCTCCCGGTCGAGAAAAACACGTCCCGGGTACGATCTACGAGCGATGGATTCGCCATAGACTGAACGCGCTGATTGAAAACGTCACCCACCATTTCTCCACGTACCGCTTCGATCTGTTATCGGCGGAGCTCTACGAATTCGTCTGGCACGACTTTTGTGACTGGTTTCTTGAATTCACCAAGGTGGTGCAACAGGAGGCGGCAAACGGCACAGATAAAGCGAGCGGCCACACCTGCCTGGTCGAAACGCTGGAAACCACGTTGCGGTTGTTGCACCCGGTGATGCCTCACATTACAGAAGAACTATGGCAGCAACTCAAGCCGCTCTCCGGTCTCAGCGACGAGACGATACAGCAACGGCCCTACCCGGTGAGCGACCCAGCATGGGAAGACCCCCTGGCGGAGCAGGAAGTAGCCCAGGCGCAGCAAATCATCGCCGGGTTGCGCCGCATCCGCTCCGAACTCTGCCTGCCCCCCGGCAAACCGCTTCCGGTACTGATACAAGGCTACAGCGAGCAGCAACGCGAGCACTTCAACCGTCACCAGGGCGTTTTATACGCGCTGGGGGGTATCCAGCGCGTCGATTGGTTACCGGAGGAGGAGAAACCACCCCAGGCGGCAATCGCTCTCATTGGAGAAATGAAACTACTGGTTCCTCTGGCGGGTCTGGTAAACGCAGCCGCCGAGATTGTGCGCCTGGAAAAGCAAATAGCCAGGATAAACAAGCAACTCGCGCAGGCGCAGGCACGCTTGAATAACGAGAGCTTTATCACCCGGGCACCGAAAGAACTGGTTGCCGCACAACGTGATAACGCCAACAACTATCGAATGCAACTCGACAGGCTGAGTGAGCAAATCTCCGTGCTGGAGACGCTGTAGGGTATTTTTGTCGGTATCATTTTCCGCTCGCGGGAAAACCCGTAGGGTCCCGCAGATAATTCGGTATCGCCTGTGGCGCCTGCAACACTTCTCCAGCACTGAACCTTGCCGCGGCAAGCCGCAACAGTGCGCTCGCGCGTGGCAACAGATCCGGCTCACCACGCTTTGCCTTCCCGGCAAGCTCCGGGTAACTCGCCAGACCGCTGCCGCCCACACAGTCGAAGCTCCTGTCCAATCCGATAACTGCCTCCGGCGACGCGAGTTGCTCTTCACCGTCCGCTTCGCTCAAGCCATCGATGCCACGACGAAAGCATCCGTAGTACACATGCCCCATGCGAGCGTCCATGACGGCCAGCGCAGACTCGGCGTTGCTTTCATCAAACATTTGCTGCGCCAGTATCGCCAGGTCGGAAACCGGTATGACCGCCAACCCATGCGCGTAAGCGATGCCTTGCGCCGCAGCCGCCGCAACCCTGACACCGACAAAAGCACCCGGCCCGCAACCGAGCGCCACTGCATCGAGCCGCTCGACAGGCAAGTCTGCCGCTGCCAGCACGGTGTCGCACATCTCCAGCAACAAGCGGTTGTGCTGACGAGGCGCGATCGCAAATTCCTCATACACCGCACCGTCTCTCGCCAGCGCGACCGAGCACGCTTCGGTTGCCGTATCCAGTGCCAACAGGTTCATCGCGTCCCCCCGGCACCCAGATAGAAACGCAGCGATGACGCCTGTTTGCAGTATTTCATCCGCGGCAGGCTATTGAGAAAAACCTTGCCGTAACTTTTTGTCCGCAGGCGCCTGTCGCCTATCATCACTGCTCCCAGGTCCGTTTCGTCGCGTATCAGGCGACCGATGCCCTGGCGCAACGAGATCACGGCTTCGGGGAGCATGTTTTCCCTGAAAAAATTCCGCCCCAGCTCCTTGGCTTCGCGCATACGCCCCTGGATCAAAGGGTCCGCGGGTGAGGCAAAAGGCAATCGGTCTATGATTACGCAGCACAGTCCTGCGCCGCGTACATCGACCCCCTCCCAAAATCCGGTGGTACCAAGCAGTAGCGCCTCCGGTGTGCGAAAAAACTTTCGGATCAACTCGGCCTTGGGCACCGTCCCCTGCACCAGCAACACACGGTCCGTTTCCTGCTTCAGCTTTTCCTCGGCGATGCGTAAAGCCCGATAACTGGTGAACAGGAAAAACACACCGCCCCGTGACATTTCAAGCAAAGGATAACTCGCTTCAACCACGCTACGGGTATGCTCCGCGTCGTTTGGCTCAGGAAGACCTTCCGGGATGTACAAAGCAGCCTGCCTGGAATAATCGAAGGGGCTGTCCAGCGCGACGCAAAGGCAATCATCCCCAAGACCTGCCTGCGAGAGAAAATAAGAAAAGTCTGCATTCACCGATAACGTCGCCGACGTATAAATCCAGTTGGCTTTATACAGCCTGGTTTTATCATCCAGCAATGGCGCGACTTCCGCGGGACTGGCGTAGAGCCGAAGCGATCCGCCTGTGTGCTGGTACCAGCCGATGTGCCCGTCGTTGGTTGTACATACGGCGGCAAAGCGACGCTGCATCTCCCGAACGCAATCGTGCAAACCAGCCAATCGATCAAAGCCACCTTTCAGTCCCCCGAGAACCTTGGTGAGTCGCTCCAGACTGCCGCTCAACCTGTCCCGCGTCGCGACAACGGCAGCATTGGCGAGTGCCTCCGCCGTCAGCCCTTTGTCCGGCAGCGATCGGAAAGCCTCGCCCCATTCTTTTGCCGCCGCTTGAAGCCGGTCACGGGCATCGACCAACTCGGGCACTTTCACTTCTTCACACGCCGACTGCACATCGTGCAAAAACTGATTGCATTGGCTTTCGGTGAAAATGATGCTGAAAAAACGGTCGGCTATATCCCTCAACTGATGGGCTTCATCGACAATGACCGTGTCGATGTCCGGAAACAACTGGCTGAATCCCTCTTCCTTGAGTGCCAGATCGGCGAGCAACAGGTAGTGGTTGATGATCACCACCTCCGCCTGCTTCGCGTGGCTCCTTGCCGCCACCACACAACATTTGTCAAATTTCGGACAACGGCTCCCCAGACAATTCTCGGTGGTCGAGGTCAGGGACGCCCACAGCGGATCGTCTTCTCCGAGGTCGGGAAAATTACTGATGTCGCCACCCGGATCGGTTTTCGACCACTCGTAAATGCGCCTGGTTTTATCCCTGTCGTGACGATCCAGAAGTGATTGCTCGAGGAATTCACGTTCCAACCGCTCCAGACACAGATAGTTGGCCCTGCCCTTGAGCAAGGCCACATCCACGGCGATACCAAGCGCTTCGAGAACCCGCGGCAGGTCTTTTGAATAAATCTGGTCCTGCAGATACCGGGTCGCGGTGGAAATGACGACCTTCTTGCCGGACAACACCGCGGGCACCAGGTACGCGAAGGTTTTGCCCACACCGGTGCCCGCTTCAATCGCCAGGGTTTCGCCGTTTTCTATCGCCTTTGCGACGTGCTGCGTCATCGCTGCCTGTTGGGGACGAGCACGAAATTGTGGTACCAGCTTGGCAAAAGGACCGCTATCCCCAAGCGAGCGTTTGCTGTTTTCGACCAGCCAGCTCATTCGTAAAACCTCAAACCCTTGCCCCATCGACCGGCGTCCATGGTTTGGCTTGTTCCGTGCAAAGATTTTTCCACTATCGACCCGGTACGTTGACTCGGCGGTCTTTCGGAGGCTACGTCACCGCGTCAGCGATACCACGGCAAAAGCTGCGATTCCTTCTCCGCGCCCGGTAAACCCAAGACCATCGGTGCTGGTTACCTTCACGTTGACACGGTTTGTGGAAAGCCTCAGGTCCGAGGCGATGAGCGCGCGCATTTCCTCGACAAACGGCGCGAGACGTGGCCGTTCGGCAACGATTGTCGTGTCGGCGCCGACGACGGCAAAGCCTGCCTGCCCGACCAACTCCACCGTGCGCCGGAGCAATTCACGGCTATCGATGTCCCGATGCTGTTCGTCATTGGGATACTGCTTGCCTATATCGCCTAACGCGGCGGCACCCAGCAAAGCATCGCACAGCGCATGCAACAGCACGTCCCCGTCGGAATGGGACACCAAGCCGGACACGAACGGAATGTGTACGCCCCCAAGCATGAATCCGCTCTCCGCATACCCTGGCGCATTTTCGTTTTCCCCAAAAGCATGCGCGTCAAACCCGAAACCCGATCTTGATTCTTTCCCCGTCATCTCACCCTCGATCATCGATTGAGCTTCAACCAGGACTCGACCAGGGGGAGCTCGTACGAATAGGTCAATTTTATATTGCAACCTTCTCCCGCAACGGCACGCACCCGGTGACCGGCGATCTCCATGGCCTGCGCCTCATCATCGATCCTGGCATTTTCTTCCAGCGCGACGCCTAACGCCGAGAACAGCAAGCCGAAACGAAACATCTGCGGCGTCAGGGCACGCATGATGCACCCGCGATCAAGCGTGTGCCCAACAACGGGAGAACCCAACCGATCGTGCAACTGTTTCAGCGCGTCGTTCACCGGGGCGACGAGCAATCCGCCGACCTTGTCTCCTTCCACGGCTTCGATCAAACTGGAAAGCTCCTGCTCTCCGAGGCACGGGCGAACCGCGTCGTGAACGATGACCCAGTCATCCGGTGCCGCCTCGCCGCGCAGCGCTTCAAGCGCGGCCATGACCGATCGGGCACGGCTCTCGCCACCCTGGCAATGGATAATGCGTGGGTCCCGGCTGTAACGGACCTGGGGCCAAAACCCGTCGCCATCGGCGAGACTGACAACAATGCGGCGTAACTTCCCATTACGCAGCAAGGCCGCCAGGCTATGCTCGATAACGAAACTGCCGGCGACACGAACGTATTGCTTTGGCTGTTCGCCGCCAAAGCGTTTGCCGGAACCTGCTGCGGGAACGACTCCCCAGTAGTTGCTCATTGATTCGGTACTTGCTGGAAAGCATCGTCTGTGAATCTGTAAAAGGTTTCGCCTCGCCTGATCATGTCCAACTCTTCGCGGGCTTCCCTCTCTACCGATTCGGTCCCTGACCTCATGTTTATAATTTCCTGCTCGAGAGCAAGATTACGCTCCCTTAAGCTGGCATTCTCGTCCTGGCTGCGCATATTTGACTGGTATAGTTCGTAAATATGAAAAACCCGCCTGTCTCCCCACAACTCAATCTGTGACCAGACGATCAGCCCGGATAGGATCACCGTCATCCATTTTCCACCCCGGGTCACTGGTGCTGTCCCTTACTTCAAAAATTTCCCGAACGCGCCACATCCCGCATAGGCGCACTCGCCGGCAAGGTCTTCCTCGATCCTCAACAACTGGTTGTATTTTGCAACTCGGTCGGTACGGGACAGGGAACCGGTCTTGATTTGCCCAACACCTGTCGCGACCGCGAGGTCGGCGATCGTAGCGTCCTCGGTTTCTCCCGAACGATGTGAAACGACACACGTGTACCCAGACTCGGTAGCGGTATCAATCGCATTGAAAGTTTCACTCAACGTGCCGATCTGGTTCACTTTGATGAGAACCGAATTAGCAACCTCCATCTCGATACCTTTACGGATGCGATCTACGTTCGTGACGAACAAATCGTCGCCGACGAGCTGCACTTTATTGCCGATGCGCTGCGTCAATGCGTGCCAGCCTTCCCAGTCGTCTTCCGCAAGACCGTCCTCGATCACCAGCAAGGGATACTTTCCAACCCAGCCTTCGTAGCAGGCGATGAGTTCCTGCGCGGTATATGTACGTGACTCGGATTCAAAACGATAGTCGCCATCGCGGTAGAACCCGGAACTCGCCGAATCGATCGCCAGCCATACGTCCTGGCCGGGCGTGTAACCGGCGTGCTCAACCGCTTCCAGCACGATTTCAATCGCCGCCTGATTCGAGCCGAGGTTCGGGGCGAATCCTCCTTCGTCACCGACGGTGGTCGCGTGCCCTTCTTTTTCAAGAATCTGCCTGAGAGACCAGAATATCTCGGCCCCGGCACGCACCGCGTCAGCCATGGATCGAGCACCGGTTGGCACCACCATGAATTCCTGGATGTCGATATTGTTGTTTGCATGCGAACCACCGTTGAGAATATTGATCAGCGGCACGGGCAAACGCATCTTTCTTCCCTCGGCAAGGTATCGATACAAGGGCTTGCAACGCACCTGGCTGCCGGCTTTCGCCGCTGCCAGCGACACCGCGAGCAAGGCATTGGCACCGAGACGACCCTTGTCGGCGCTACCGTCCACGGCCAGCAAGCGACTGTCCAGCGCGCCTTGATCGCACACGTCGCAGCCACGCAACGTCTCGGCAATCTCGCCGTTGACGGCTGCAACCGCAAGAGTAACTCCTTTGCCATTGAACCTCGATGCGTCATGATCCCGTAGTTCCACGGCTTCGTGCACCCCCGTCGAAGCACCCGAAGGGACCGACGCACGACCGATTACGCCCTCGGCAGTGATCACGTCTGCTTCAACCGTCGGGTTGCCGCGCGAATCGATGATCTCTCGCCCACGGATTGAAGCAATCCTGCCTACCATACTACTGTGTCGTTTTTTACTCACTTGTCAGAGGCGACCGGCGCGCCCGCATCGCGTTGCTCCATCCCATCTTCTGGAAAACCATGCTCCTTGGTGGTTGCATCTATCTCCTGCAAGTGCGCGAGCAACGCCCGCATCTGCCCCAGCGGCCACGAATTCGCCCCATCGCTCAAGGCTTCTTCAGGGCACGGGTGACTCTCCATGAACACGCCGGCCACGCCAGCGGCAACGGCGGCTCTCGCAAGTGGTGCAATAAATTCACGTTGTCCACCCGATGCAGTCCCCTCACCCCCCGGCAGTTGCACCGAATGGGTGGCGTCGAATACCACCGGGCACCGGGTCTGCCTCATGACTACCAACGAGCGCATGTCCACCACCAGATTATTGTAACCAAAGCACGCCCCGCGTTCGCAGACCATGAGATTCTGGTTGCCCGCCGCCCTGGCCTTTTCAACGACATTGGACATCTCCCGAGGGGAAAGAAACTGTCCTTTCTTGATATTCAGTGGCTTGTTGCACGCGGCGACGTTGTAAATAAAATTGGTCTGACGGCACAGGAATGCCGGTGTCTGCAGCACGTCGACCACCGCTGCGACCTCATCGAGCGGCGTGTATTCATGAACGTCGGTCAATACCATGACACCGATCTCTTCCCTGACCTTCGCGAGGATATCAAGCCCGGCGGCAATTCCCAACCCGCGGAAGCTTTCGTGGGACGAGCGGTTTGCCTTGTCGAAAGAAGATTTATAGATAAACGGAACGCCCAGGTCTTCAGTGATGCGCTTTAGCTCTTCCGCGCAACGCATTGCCAACGTTTCGCTCTCGATTACACACGGCCCACTGATGAAAACAAACGGATACTCCAGACCGATTGCCATCCCGTCTATGTTCATCCGGCACACCCCGGACGCATCTTCAAACGGCGCTGATCGGCACGATGCTCCATACCGGCTTGTATGAATGAAATGAACAGCGGGTGCCCCAGACGAGGCGTGGACTTGAATTCAGGATGAAACTGGCACCCCAGAAACCATGGATGATCGGGAAGTTCAACAATCTCAACGAGATTCCCATGTTCGGATCTGCCGGTTATCTTCAGGCCGGCATCTTGCAGATCCTTCAGGTAGCGGTTGTTGAATTCGTAGCGATGACGGTGACGCTCGTCGATTTTCTTTCGGCCATACTGCCTGTGCGCCAACGAATTGTTCTCCAGGACGCACGCCTGGCTTCCCAGCCTCATGGTGCCGCCGAGGTCCGAACCGACATCCCGCCGCTCGACATCGCCGGCGTCTGTCTGCCATTCCGTAACCAAGGCAATCACCGGATGCCTGGCCTGCGAATCGAACTCGGTACTGTGCGCTCCCGCCAGACCCGCGACATTGCGCGCAAACTCGATGACACCGATCTGCATCCCCAGGCAAATGCCAAAATAAGGAATCTGTTGCTCGCGCGCATAGCGAGCGGCATTGATTTTTCCCGCGATGCCACGATCTCCGAAGCCACCCGGCACCAGGATCGCAGAGACACCCTCCAGCAGACTCATGTCCCCAGCCTCAAGCTCAGCGGAGTTTATGTAGACCACCCGCACCGAGGCCAGATTTTTGAGCCCCGCGTGATATAAAGCTTCGCTCACCGATTTATACGCGTCGGCGTGCGCCACATACTTGCCTACCACCGCCACCGTGAGCATATTGTCGGTAGCATCTCCGACTTTTTTTTCTGCCTCGATGACATCCTGCCATGCTCCCAGCTTCGCCGGCTCTGCAGTGAGGCCGAGTTTCTTCACAAGAATCTCATCCACCCCTTGTCGGTTGAGGCGCAAGGGTATTTCATAGATATTGTCGACATCCAGTGCAGTAATCACGTTTTCTTCCTTGACGTTGGTAAACAGCGCTATTTTTTTTCTCTCGTCATTACTCAGCAACTTTTTTGAACGGCACAACAGGATATCCGGCTGTATACCGATCGACCGCAACTCCTTGACCGAATGTTGCGTTGGTTTGGTCTTGATTTCTTTGCTGGCCTCGATATACGGCACCAGGGTCAAATGCACAAACGCGGCACAGGTACCCAGTTCAACGCCGATCTGCCGAATAGCCTCGAGAAAAGGCAGAGATTCTATGTCACCGACGGTGCCGCCGATTTCGACCACGGTGATATCGGCGCCAGCCACACCGGCGTACACCGACGCCTTGATTTCATCGGTGATATGCGGAATCACCTGAACCGTGGCACCGAGGTATTCGCCGCGACGCTCCTTCCTGATGACGTTGGCATAGATCTGCCCGGTCGTGTAATTGCTGTGTCGTCCCGCACGAAAATTGACAAACCGCTCATAGTGCCCAAGATCGAGATCCGTCTCGGCACCATCGTCGGTAACGAAAACCTCGCCGTGCTGATAGGGACTCATCGTGCCAGGGTCGATATTGATATAAGGATCAAGCTTGATGAGACTGACCTGTAAACCACGCGCCTCAAGCAGCGCGCCGACCGATGCCGAGGCGACACCTTTACCCAGAGAAGAAACTACACCGCCCGTAAAAAAAATAAACCGGTTTTTTTCCATTATGGTCGGCTAATATAGCACAAGCCAGGAAATGGGAATCGGCTGGAAAGCCAATGAAAACCACGCTTGCCTGCTATCGCGATTGTAGCAGAACCCAATAACGAAAACCCGTTCGAGCTACAATAAGAACATCATTGTCTGCAGGCACAAACCATGGCAAAAACACCCTGGATTCTGAAAATATTATCCGGCACACACATCGGTGCCGAGGTAGTTTTGTCAACCTCGGAAGCCGTACTGGGAAAAGACGAAAGCTGTGACCTGGTCCTGGACGACGTCAGCCTCGCCGGCAAACATATCAGCCTGAGTAGCGATGGGTCAGGAGCAAATTTGACGTTGCTTAACACTGAAAAACCAATTCATATCGACGGCGAAGAGTTTTCTGAAAGAACTATCCGGCTAAACCCCTTCCAGGTAATCAGAATCGGAACTTTATTCCTGTCGGCAGGCCCTGCTGACGCAGAATGGCCACCAATAGATCGATTGCTTGGCAACACCACTGAAAAAGGATCCGATGAGGATGACACAAAGCCGGAAAACGGTGGTGACACGGCACAAAAAACCGAACCAAAACAGGACGATTCGCGCGGCAAATCTCTACCGCGGCGATACCTGTTTGCCATCGGTACCCTGCTGATCGTCACTGCTTTCATCGCCCTGCTCTATCTGCTGACAACGACCGAACGAGATGTGCACGACGAAACGTTTCAGCAAGACACCATCGACACCATCATGCAGCTTGCAGACCAATATGGAGCCCAGCTTCAGATAAGCGAGGCGCTTACAGACGAAGGGTTGATCGGGATCACGGGCTACATTGACGGCGAGCTCGACCGGAGCAGGTTTCTCAACCAACTCAGGAAAATCCATATCCATGTTGAAGTCGACCTTGTTTCCTCAGAAAAAACCATGCACGCCATCGACGCGGCCATCAACCGGTTTCGTGAGTACAACGAACATAACCACGTTGAAGTAATAGCGGTCGCAGACTCACCTGGGGATTTTGTCCTGAGGGGCTATGTTCAAGACAAAGCCAAATGGTTGGAAACAGTGAAAGCACTGAAACACAACATCAAGGGCTACCGTAGCCTGAAAGATGAAGTTCAAACGCAGGAGGATCGCATTGCAGTGCTGAAGCAAATGCTGATTGCCGTACAGTTGGGCGAGCGCGTCGAAGTTTCCGCAACCGCGGAAGGAGTGGTACTTTCAGGAAAATTGAACCAGGAGGAGAAAAAGCAACTGGAGAGCGTAAAGGAAACCTTCAACCGAAAATTCAACCATCAGCCGGAAGCTGTACTGGCCACCGAGGAAGATACCGGCAACCAGTCATCGGTGAAGCTGGATATCCGAGCGATTGGCTTCAGTGGGCATCCGCACATTATCATGAGAAACGGTGAACGCTATACCGAAGGTGCCCAACTTGATAACGGATACACGATCACACGTATTACACCAGAATTTATTCTCCTGACAAAAGACGGCAAAGACGAATTTTTCTATCTCGGTTCGGGACCTCAATGAAGGCAATGCCTTTCTCTCCCAGGCGGCTCCAGGCTGCTACACCCTGGTTCCATAAATCTCTTCTTCCAGATGATCTTTCACGATCTGGTGGGCATGATCCTTCAACAATGGATACGACCACAGTTGAGAACGATCACGAATGGCAGATGAAATGTTTTCGGTCAGTCCTCTCGGAATTATCTCGGCATCTTTGACTTTTATCCCTTCTGCTTCCAGCTCTTCCCGGTACCATTTGCCTACACGGTTCGTTGCCACCCAGTCCGCCAAACTCCTGTTTCCATGCTCTGCAAGGCTTTCCTTGTCGGTAATATCACCGCGCTCAATCAACTCTTCGAGTTGCTGCTTCACTTCGTCGGGAAACTGCGCTTTGGCTAACTGAGCCGGTAACGACCCTGCATCGTGCGTTTCAATATAATCACCGATAATCGCCCTGGCCTGCACCTTGGCCTGTGCGTAGGGCAAAAAATCTCCGTGCGCGGCAAGTTCTTGTTGCACTTTCACCTCAAGTGCCAGCGGAATGGAAGTCTTTCCTCCTTCCTCGGAAGGAAGCGCCTCCTGGTACCAACGCTCCAAACGCTGAGTTCCCATCCACCGAATCGTGTGCTGGTTCACCAACTCTTTCACATTCTCTTTATCCAGGTTTGCGTTTTGCAACTGTGCTTTCAGATCTTCCTTGGCAGGAATATCCAGCTTGTCCAAATTCTGCAAAAAGGCCTCTCCCTCTGTCCTGGCTTCCTGAGGAGATGACTGGATACCCGTATCCTCTGTCACTGAAGCCTGGGGCGCAGAAGCGAACAGGCGATTTTGCTCCTCATCCAGCGCCTCATTGATAAGCCTGTCGGCAATGGCTTGCCCTCGCCGCATGATCCGGGGTAGTTTCATCTTCGCGATTTCATCTTCGGTACGACCCTCGACTTCTTTTACAACCTCATTAAAAACGCGCTCGCTCAAAGCTCGTTTGCACTCTTCTCCCATGCGGTAACCGGCCTCCTTCAGACGCGGCCTCTCGTCGATCATCTCTCCGATGCCACGCGACAGGTAATTACCAACCTGCTTGCCTTCAGCGTCTTTTCGATCCGACACGTAATGCGCCACCTTGACAATTTCGCGCCGCACGGAACATGGCTTTTCATTCAACCAGCCAATGACCTCCTTCACAAGACGCGCGGAGAGCCCCTTTTTACGAAACTGGTCCATGTCCGCCTGGAAATGACTCGACGTCAGAATGCGTTCTACATCGTCGAGGTCTTTTTTGGAGTAAAAATCATTCGCAATAGCTCTGAGAAAAGCATTATGGGCACTGCTGCTTTCAGTCTGCCGTACCAGCAGCGGAGCTTCTTGCCTGCTACTCGAGGAGGACCTGAACACTTTGCTGTGCATCCAACGGATCGCTCGACTGATGCGATTACCGCCGCCGCGAATCTTCAGTTGTCCTGTATCCTGGTCAACTCTAAAAGTGGCGTCGTCATTGGCTCGACGAACGGCATTGGTAAAACTTTGCAGGTTGATTTGTGCCACGGGTCACCTCCTTCTTATCGATACGCGACTATACAGCCACCAGGCAAACTAGGCGGCCACATAATCGGAGCCTCCACGGTACGCAGACTCCAGTGCTCCATCAGCCACCATGTTGGCAAGCCCTGGAACCTGACTCCACTTCAGTTTATACCCGGGAAGCCCGGTATTGAGCCGTTGCATTTCAAGATTGCCGCTACCCAGGGTAAACTGGCTTCGCATGTGACGCATCTCCTCCGCTTTCTGATCCGGAATATTCAGCGTGCCATTCTGTTCGGCGAAGGCGGCAAGGCACTTTACTTCGGCATCCAGTTGCCCGGTGCGATCCTTGCCGCTCTTGCAGTTAAACAAGGGGGTTTCACCCATCAGGTAAGTCACCAGCGCGAGTCGGGATACCATCTTGTACGGTTCCTGGTCACCACTGATAAAGGAGCCTTCCCGCCAGATATCCTTGAGTTGGCTGGCGGCGCTGGAAAGCTTGGCTATATCCTTGTCCACCCGGGTTATTTGCCGCTCGACTTCGATCCGATCCCCAGACCCATCAGAGGCTTGTACCTGCAGTTGTTCTTTTTGCGCCTGCATTTGGTCGAGCTTTCGCTGAACGTCACCACCGAGTCCCCTGCCATTGGAAGAACCAATCAACGTAGTCAGTTCAGGATTGTTCCGCTCCATGGAAAAACCCCAGCCCATCAGGTTGCGCCACACAGGTGTCGTGGAAGAAATTTTAGCCACTTGGCCAATTGCGCCACCATTGACGCCAAAGTTGAACGGTCTGACGTTGATCTTGACCTGCACCGGCTGGATATTCCCGTTTTCATCGCGCACCTCCAGCGTTGCAGGGGTGTCTTTGGCCAGGCCATGCAACGCTGCGGTCTGCACTTTGAGCATGTTTTTTTCATCGCTGCTGGGTCCCTTGAATAGCGGGCGGGTGTGGTCTGGCGTCAATAGCGAAATAGAACTCAGGTTTAATGGAACGGTCTCACCGGCGAGCGCTTTCTGAAACTTTTCCGGGTCGGAAACCAGGGCAGTGACCGCCACTTCCCGCGCCATGTTCTTGCTCGCTTCAGCCCGCATTTTGTTTGCATAATCTTTTGCAGAAGCGGGGCTACTCCGGATCGCAGTAAAAATATCATCGACCACTGCCTCGCGCCTCACGCCTTGAGGAACAGGGACCGCGCCATTGCGCACAAGCAAATCACTGATCATGGATCGCAGGGTCGCGTCGGGTAGTTTGTTCAGATTTTTCCCGTGCAAGTCGTATGAGTCCAGAACCCCATGGCGCAATCCGGCAAACAACACCTTGCCGGTTTCATCCTTGGCCTGTGTGTGCGCAAGGTTCGGAGCGTGTTGATATTGCAAACGGTCGGAGCAGTTGACGCCATCAATCCCATCCGATCGATACTTCTGTACGAAGTTTTCATCAAATGCTTTTGCCGGGCTAATCGTGCTTTGAACGGTTTTCTCTTCGGCTGCCTGACCTCCGGAGGCAACCGGCACGCGGTAACGCACTTCCTTCTCAATGGGATCCCACGACTGCTGATTGAACGTTTGGTTCCTTGCTTGCTGGAACAGAAACTTCAAGTCAGGCAAATGCCTTTTTTCTACCCCCGCCGCCTGTACCCGGTGCTTGACAAACTCCTGCAGCATACGGGTCTGTCCCACTTTCCCATGCGCCAGCGGCAACCAGGGCTCATCGCTCTTACCACCCTGCATTTTTTGGTCCCAATGCGCTTTCAATTCCCCGATAGCGTCCTTATCACCCTTCTTTTCCTTGACCAAAGTGAAAGGATTGCTCCATAGTTCCTTTGCTGGCAGCGCCAATTTGTCCGTGGGTGGTTGTGCCGGCAACCCAGGATGCTCGCTCAGCGTTTTTGCATGAGACAAGGCGTCGTGATGTTCCTCAAGAGCCTTGACGATCTCCGATTTCGCCGAATCCGATAATCCTGGCACCGAAAGTTGCCGGGCGGCATTCGCCGCGGTGGCTGCACTCAGCAGGTTCGTATGCACCCGGTCGCTTCGGCTGACCGCTTCCTGCGGCATCTCGTCCAGGTCATACAGAGACATCAAGTCCGCCACATCCATGTGCCGATCCGCGAAACGCGCCTGCAGATCCTGAATCAACCTGCCGGTCTCGCGAGACATCCCCCCACTTGCTGACAACTGATCTTCCTTACTCATCAGCCAACCCTGTATCAATGCAAGATTGTGCTTGCCGGCTGCCAGCAGTGCCTGCGCTTCGACCTGTTCGTGTGCACCAGCCCCTCCTCCTTCATCCAGTTTGCCCAGCAACACTGCGGCACGCCCAATGTCCTCATCGACACTACCGGCGTATGCAATCGCCGTCTCAAAATCCGCTTGCAAGTGATCCGGGGTATTTCCCTGTTCAACCTGATCCGTCAGGTAGTTTGTCAGGTTCTCGACTGTTTCAACCTGTGCCGCAGGCGATTGATTCACCGAGGATTCAGTGGACCCTTGGGGCCCCCCTTGGGCAATCGCACGTGTTGCGATCGGGCTCGGAACCGGGTGGTTTGCTCCATGTGTACCGGTTCCAACGGAGGGTACCGGATTATGATTTCTGGTTACGGTCCTGGTCTGGAACCGACCCTGCGCCGCACCTTCCTTCCCAGGCTGTAAACCGGTTGGTGAAACACGGGATGTACTTGTTTTTCCAACGAAGTCCATGCATTTGTTCTCTTGGATACGCGAACAACCAACTAATAATCCATCTGCATACAGGATCTATACTCATCCTAGCATATCCTGCCTACGTGTAGCAGGTCGCGTGGTTCTTCACGGAATTTCCACCAAAACGCTCCGAGGGGAGCTGGAATGCACCGGGAAGCGTCCGGTGGAGCAACGGCCTGTTGGTGATCGCCCTGGGTGTTATGGGGGGCCGGAATACGACCGGGAAGCGTCCGGTTGGCTAACGACCTCTTCGGTGATCACCTGGGTCGTTTCGTTATCTTCACCTTCAAAACCGGTTGTGATTTTGAAGTTGATCGAAGTGTCGATAATTCTCGGGGTAATCACAAAATAGCGTGCGACTGCAATATCGCTCTGGTTCGTCCTTTTGAAGAAAAAACCTACTACCGGAACATAACCTAACAAGGGAATGCGCTCTTCGCGAAAGATGCGTTCACGAATGTTATAACCGCCAATCAGCAAGCTCTGCCCCTCCTGGATCATTGCCTGCGTTTGAATCACACTTTGAGCAACCGTAGGCAAGCCATCTACCACTTCTGCTGTCCCGAGCCTTCGACCATCTTCGACATGGACCGTCAATTGAATCTTACGCCCATCGGTCTCATAAACTACATGCGGACGAACTTTCAGCAACGAACCATAAGACACTGGGACCAGATCGACCGCCGCACCTTGAGAACCATCATCAGGCGATCCCAAACGCACGTAAAAAGTATGGTTGTTCTTAAACAGCGCCTCATGGTTGTCCAGCGTTAACACGGAAGGACGCGACACGATCCGACTTTTCCCTTCGGTCTCCAACGCGGATATATCCAGGATAAAGCCGCTCAATTCAGAGGGGGTCAACATCGTGTTGAAAACAATGGAGAGTCCCTCATCGGCATTGCGCACCCAACTGACCCCCAGTTCCTTCATTGCGGACACATCGATGTCAACGATCGAAACTTCAATTTCAATCTGGTCCAACGGCTTGTCCAGCTCCCGAATAAGCTGCTCGTAAATCGGTATGCGGCTCTCCAGATCGCGGACAATAATGACATTGAGCCTGGGATCACCAATCACATAGGCCTCGTTTCCTCGCATACCGGCAAGCTGGCTCGGGTCCGCCACGGCCGTCTCTGGTAGAGCCGGCGCATCCTGCTCTACCAGACCGGTGCCAAGCAACTTACCTGCCCGAGGATCGACATTGCTACCGACAACGCTGGAAATATGTGGAACATTCATGATGTTTCCAAGCATCTCGGCGAGAGTGACAACCGGTGCCTTGCCATTGCCAAGATCGCCTCCGGCTTTGCTGACGTAGGAGTACTCGATGTGAAACACCCGGACGGTATAATCTTCGGTAGTGGCAACCAACTGCTCGACAGCCTGGCCACGCAACCGCTCAACGGCCTCCCCCACCAAAGCGACAAACCGAGGCGGGCCCGATACCTGCAGAACATCCTGGGTGGGAATCAGTTTCCAACTCAATGGCGTCCCATGAATATCCGCTTCTTCCATGTAATCCTGAAACTTTCCGGCCAGCACATACGGCAGGTCGATCACCTTTTGTTCTATCTCGTTTGCGTTGTATACATACAGGGTCGTCCCGTCATAGATCCAGGACAGGTCATAGGTTTTGGTGGTTTCCGCAAGGAAATCCCCAGCTTGAACCGCTGGAGCATTGCCGCTGATTACGGCGTCGATCCCGGGACTGATAATCGCCGGGACAGATACGCTTGCGGCAAAATCATACAGCAGGCCACGCAGGGATTCACCCTGGGCAAAATAGCCGTATTTCTCGTCCAACCATGCAGGCGCCGCGCCGGTGACATTCAGCATGCAAAGCACCAGCAACCCTGTAATCAGTCTGATTGTCCTGTCCTTGGAAATCATCGCCAAAATCCCTATGTCTGGCACTGTTGTGGTGAAGGGTGTCTTCAGGCAACAAGCCGTACAAAGGCAAAAGCACCAAAGATGTGGCGCCTATCCCCGCGACAACCCTTCTATCCTCATTGCCGATACTAGCACAAGCAACAGCAGAAATACTGCAATAAATCAGGTTTAGCAGATCGTCCGCTGTTTTCACTCTCTATTGAGATTCTGAAACAGGGCTTTCCGGGTAGAAGGCATAATTCATGTTTGCCTGGTTGAGGGTCGGTTCGAAATTCTCCTTGTCCAGGGAAATATCCATGAACATGCCAAAACGGCTGGTATCCGACTTTAACTGGGCATTGGTGGACTCCCCGGTATTAATATCCAGACCATCCAGCCGCTGTACCGGCTCCGAAAATTTCATGCGAACAGTTACTTCCCCTTTCTCGTTTTTGTCGATGTCGTACTCAGGCCTGGAATTGTGTGTACTCGCTCCATCTTTACCGGGCACGCTCTGAAATGGCGCCATGTGCTCGTTGCCCGGAGCCAGAATGACCATCAGGGATCCGAACGACGCCTGATAAGCAACTTTCGAAATACCCAGCAACATCGCTTCATTCAGGTTGCCTGATTCATCGGTACAAAATTCGCGCAGTCGATTGATTATTTCCTGGGAATCGGTACCTAAATCCTCGCCCTGCAAGCGATACACGGCGCGACCAAGATCGGCGGCAAACTCCTTGGTAACTCCATTGGCGATTTTTTTGCTCGCTTGTTGACCCTGATTCAGGATGTTCTTTTGCACATTTTCCAAAGTCTGGTTGGAGAGGCGAGAATCACTGCTCTCTTTTCCGAGTCGACTCGGAGCCGGTATTTTGATGCCGAGGTTGCGCAGCATTGTGATTGCGTTATCAGGAAGCGTTTCCAGCGAAGGCAGGCCAACCAACGACTCCGGAGCACTTTTTTTGTTCTGGAAGACCTGGGCTTTGTCCTGGAAGACCTGGGCGAGGTTATTTAATATAAAGTCATAGTTGCCGGCAGTATCAATGGAGGATTGGTATATTCCACTCTTTTCCTTACTCTGGCAGGCATCGCTCTGCGCAAACGTATAACGAAAATAATGCGCCCCCTGGGTAAAACACCCTAGAGGCGACTCTTTTTGTCCCAGTTGATCAACAACGCCATTGAGTTGCGTAGCATCGTGGCCCGCCAAAAGAGCCTGCCAAAAGGAGCGCATGACGGCATCTTTTGTGTCAAACGACAAATTGCCCTCTCGCATCACTTCCATCACCGCATCGTGCATTTCAGCCAGCGCTTTCTCCAGCTCTTCCGGAGGTGGCGCGGGGCTCTTACCCAGTGTGAAAAAGCTCTGAGAAACCCGAGGATAGACTTTGCAAAACGCTGGCACCATGCTCGCTGGCATGTTGCCATGCAGTACCTCCCGCACGATACGCTCTTTTGCTCCTGCATCATTGACGGGCAGTAGATCTTGAGCCGCTTGAGCCGCCGCAAAACGCTCGCTGGTAAACTTCTCTACGATCTTTTCCGCCATCGTGCTCAGATCTGCGGACGACAGACTGATCGAAGGTGCATTGGTCACGTTGGCATCGCTATGGGTGCGGAAACGACCCAATTTCAGGTAAATCGGATCCGTCACTTCCTTAGTGAACCCCTGGTTGATCTCTTGCGCTATATTGCGCGGACCGGATAAATCGATGGAGAGCCCGGTCGCGGGGTCCGGGTTTCTTTTCAACCATTGCTGTTGTCCCAACGAACCTTCCTTGACAAGATCCATTCTTTCGAGCAAAAGCGCACGATAGATCAGACCTATCTGGCTCAGAGCCCATGATTCGGCAATTTTCCCGGCTTTCTCGGAGGTGACAAAACGTTTCCCCCCTTTACCGACGCCTTCAATCTTTTCCTCGAACTTTTGGCTGAATTCTTTCATATCAAGCTTCGCCTTGACCGCTTCCGCGTCCTCGGTATGCCCCAGCACACGTGTTACCGTCTGGTCGAATTTCAACCGCAAAGGGGTCTCTCCAGCGCCCTGAAACAAAGGCTGCTGATAGCTTGACGCCACTCTCAGGTTGGCTTTCACAAACCCCTGTTTGATCTCTTCAGCAAGATTCAACGCCTGCATGATTTTTCTTGTGTGCAACGGCTTGCCTCCTTCCAGTTTGGCCGTCAACATGGTTTCATCGATAACCTGGTTGGCGATCTGGTCGCCATAAGATGTTTTCAACGCATCAATGAACAGCCGCGACACTTCGCGATTGTTGGACGCTTTCATGCTTCTGATCCAACGGACGATGACATTACCGGAAACCAGCAAACCTTTCTTGTCCGAGGTCAGACTCAAGGCAATATTACGATTGCCTACACTGGTCGCTAAGCGGTGGAATCCGGCAGTGTCAACCATGTTGTCTAGCTTCGATGATAAACGAAACGAACTGCGAGACACAGGTTACACAAAGCCTGATGCTCCTGCGTCAGAAGATGTGTCAGGCCATACCAAACCTTGCCCGGGAACCTGTATCCAAAGTGGAAAAAGAGGCCGTGTGACATGCAACGGACAGGTAACCCAAAACACGGTTAGTTGTGATAGTAAAGCCAGAGGCGCTCCAATATAACGCTAGCCGACTGTAGCCCCTGCTTGGTCGTATTGAGCCGAGCGTATTCATCAGGCACCACCCCTTTTTTGAGGTGGCTTTCGATGTCGGAAATCTGGCGGGAAAATTGATCCTGCAACTCTTTTCTGAATTCTCCGCCTGTGTCTTGTTTCAATCTATCTTCAAGATCCATGGTCAGACGGTTTTCGGACGTAATTGGCATATGCGCGTACCTCTTATACTTTCATTGCGTGTGCTTCAAAGGGCTCATCCTTGCCCTCCAAGGTATCCTGTTCAGAGAACGTAGCCAGAGTCGGTATTTTCTGCTTCCAGTATTCCGCGAGGTTGACGAACCTTTCAACCACGGATTCAAAGGCTGACAACCGCATCGTCTCCAAGCCGTATTCGCGAATTAGAAGAACCTTTTTACTGGCATATTCCACGCCCAGGGTTGCACCCTGCGTATATTTGAAAGTGTAATTGGCGTCAAGCAACCTGGCATAAAATTCTTCGCGGTTTTCAAGCGGCGCGTCACTCAGGTAGGAATAGATATAGACCGAGTCTTCATCCTGGCCCAACTCAAAGCTTACCGCAATGTCGTCAAACATGAGATTGCAACGGTTTTCTTCATCCAACTGCAAATCAGGGATGCCGATCTCACCACCAAACTCTCTGAACAAACCTTGCATCGCCTCCGCGGTCATCTGTCTTGCTCCTCTCTTCTCGCAAACCTCAAGGTGAAGAAGTGTCTTGTTGGCCAATCATCTCCGACATGGTTGCAACCTTTCTCAGCAACTCATCATGGTCTCCTTCATCAGCGATAGCTTCGCAAATCGTCTCAATGGCAATAATCGCCTTTCGCGCGTTCTCCCAATCCCCAAGTGCCATATAGCACTCACACGCATGAAACGCCGGCATCGGATTCGTTGCGTCAGCCAATGCCGCGCATGAATAGGCGGTTATCGCCTGACTGTATTTTCCCATCAACTGATGGCATCCCCCCAGCCCCAGGGAAAATCTGCTGTCGGTATGTTCGTGAAGTGCCAGGAAAAAGAACAGTGTCTCGGCCTTATCGTATTGGTGTTGCTGGTAAAAGTTGTACGCAACGTTGTAAACCGCTTCGATCTCATCGTCACTAAAACCCTTGACAACACTCAGTGGAATGCCATCGACCAGACAGGCTACTGCCAATTCTTCAATTTTTTGCCGCTGTTGATCAGATATTGCTTCCATAGTTTCTCAGAAACGCCTCACCGATATAACCAGTTAGACAGACGTGCGAATTTTTGTCGCGGTTTCGTCAGCAGAAGACAAAGTGTCAAGCACCATGGCAGTGGCGTTTTGCAACTGCTCGATTAACCGTCTGATTCTGCGCATGTCATCTTCATCCATCGCGGCCAGCTTTGCCAACTCCGCTTTATCGCGCATCGCGTAAGAACGCGCCATCGTAGCGTCGTACTCCTTTCTTGCCGTATCGATGCCGATGCTGCCGCCAGCTACCATCGTGGCACCTGAAACCATCTGGGTAGCGGCGCGTAGCCTGGTCGCATTTTTCATGAACTGTGTGGACCTGGATCCAGCTTTGCCGGCCTGCTGTGCACCTTCGGCACCCTGCTTGGTAGCCGTACCAGCCGTCTCTTCCGCAGCCTGGGTAGCACCCTCGACCGAAGTTTCGGTTACAACCTCACTGGCCTCGGTTGTGCCTTCCGCAAGCGTCGTCGTCATCTCAATCGACTCCGCAGCTCCTTCAGCGGCAGCCGCCGCTCCTTCACTCGCGCTGGCAGCACCTTCGGCGGCGACAGCAGCGCCTTCAGCCGCGGCGGCGGCTCCTTCAGCGGCAATTTCCCCGGTATCCGCCAGCAGGCTGGTCACGCCGCTGACGATCGAGGAGACAGCCGAAGCACCGCCGGTTGCTACCGTCGCCCCTATGTTCAGAACAAGCAGGGCAACCGTCATGGAAATCGAAAAAATCATCTTTTGCTTGTCGTCCATGCCCATCGCACTCGTCATTTTGTCCATGCCGCCGGTTTCCTGCGCTATCAGCAGGCCCATGGATAGAGCAGCCAAGGCAAACAGTGGTGCCGCGGCCACCCCACCGGAAACCACCGCGACAACCGCCGCAACCACAAAGGCCAGCGCAACGCCGACCCACGCGAAGACCTTGGCACAGATGCCTCCCGCCTTGTTCGGCTTGGAATGGGCGATCTTTTTCAGTTTGCCCAAAAGGTCGTCATTTTTGCTTTTTTTGTCGTCAGCGCGCATCTTGATGCTCTTCTCGGCATCCTCAATGTGCCCCTCCTTCGCCTTTTTTTGCAAGGCGTACAGCATCGTCATCAAATCTGCGGGATTCATTCGTTGCGGTGATGCCAGCGTCGGTCCACCCGGGCTGTCCAAACCAACCGAGGTTGGAGTAGCGGTGGTTGGGGCATCCAACGGTGGCGGGGCAGAGGTTGCTCCCGTGGCTACATTACCGGACGCTTCGGTTCCGGATGGAGCTGCCGGAGAAGAAGCTGGACGTCCTACACCTAGATCATGATCCGCCATCTGCGTTTTCCTCCACTGTAGTATTATGAGAAGCGATCCGGATTCGCAGGGATTTCGCTTCATCCTGCACCTCGGTTCCGGCATCTGGCGATGCCAGGATCGCATGGATGTATTCCATTGCCATGTCTTTTTGCGCAAGCATAATCAGGCAACGGGCGAGATTGAGGTACAACTCCCAATCATCGCTATCCAGATACAGGGTCGCGTAACTGAGCGCGGTGGACGCACCTATGTAATCCTTGAGCATCTGGCGGCAATAGCCTAGACCCATCCAGTGTTTTAGATTCTCATGGTCATACAGGCATAGCAGACTGAACCCTTTCAGGGCTTCTGCATACTTGCCGCCAACATAGAGTTCATGAGCGACGCCGTAGATGCTGTCAATGGCTTCGTCAGAAATGCCTCGCGCGTCTTTCAGGCTTTGCCGACCCTGCAAAAGACCGGCACCCTCGGCAAAAGCCGCAACCGCATTTCCCGCATCCACCTTGCTATCTCCTATCAGCTCGACAAAAAATATCTTTCAGCGAGAAAAATTGGCGATAATGCCGCTAACGACTTCCTTGTTCTTGGTCATCAAGCTGTCGGCGGCCTGCGTCGCTTCCTGCGACTTGTTGATGACGCTCTTGAGCTTGATCATGAAAAGATCGTTATCGCTGGACAATTTGTCGACGTGATCCTGCATATACTGTATGTTGACATCCCACTCCTTCTTGTTGTGGTAATCGTCGCCACCGGTTTTATCCCAGGAGATATTGTTCTTGTCGCAAAACTCTTTCATGTCGGCCGGCATCTTTGTGGTGCTATCTTCATGGTCGGCCTCCTGTTTCAGCTCTCTCATTCTGGACAGCATGTCGCGCGCTTCCTGAATTTCATGGAGTTTCTCCTGCGCGGTTTGGGCACGATCGGTCGCCAGGTCGGTCATCGTCTGGGCACGCTGAATAAACAACAGCGCCATTGCGTCATCCAACGACATTTCTATTCCGCCAAACATGATTCCGCTGGAGCCACCAGCGGTAATGGTTGGCGTCGAAGATGCATCTGTTACATTAGTAGTCATATAAAATCTCCTTTCGGATTGAACCCACTACGGTGAAGAAATAAAAGCACCCCAAAATCAGATTTTGGTCATGCCACTTCGAGGGGAAGCAGTTGTACTTGGTTTGTCGGTTGTCAGCCGGAGTCTATTTTCCTCTTCGGCCAGTTCCTGATGAACCTTTTCCACTTCTGCATTTGCCTTTTCGCGCAGGTCCGGAGGGCATTCTCCGCTTTGAAACAGCTTATGCGTGGTGTCGCTCCCATCGCAACCTAAACTCTGCAGAACGCCACGGAGACCCCCGGAGACCTCATTTGCCTGATCAATGAGCGCCTTTGTTTCTGTCACCATTTCGTCCAGGCGGGCTTCTTCGCTATTAGCCATAATTCACTACCTCCACACCTCCACTGGTTGCCCTATCGGCATAATAACACTACTACATCCTAAAGCAATAGAGTGTATGGGTCCACCCCAATGGGACAAACGAGGCAGGTGCTGGGCGAGCATTTGGCAAGGTGTTCGGCAATTGATTCCTTGGTGCGGTCTCTGTCCGTTGTAGCGATCAAGATAATCTAACAGGCGCTGGTTGAACAGCCGCAGGTCTTCGAGCAGCAGCACCTCCTCGTAATCGACGAAATCTTCCTGCACGGTACGGTTGAAACGTTCGTTGAAGGCGTTCATTTTCGGGCTTCTCGGGTAGGTGTGGCAATGGCGCCACCTCTGCGCCCTGGCGTAATCGGCAAAGGCGCCCTGAAACCCACAGCCGTTGTCTGTCAGGATCTGTTCGATACGCCCTGGAAACACGGTTTGGACCAATTCCGCGAAGCGCGCGGCGTGGTGGCTGTCGTGGCGTTGCACAGCGATCGCCAGGGCAAGCGGCTGGCGTGATCGGTGGCAGTGAGCAGGTAGCGACGGGTGCGTCCGACGAAACGCACCACCGTATCGAACGCGACGCAGTGCCTCGGGTAATCCGCGCAGAAGCCGTTGCCCAGCCATTGCTTGAAACGTTGGCGGCGTAACGGTTTGATCTTGCCTTTGGGGGTTAGACGGGTTGGCACCAGACGCATCCTGTCCGGGGTGTCGGCGATTAAGCGCCCGATCGTACTCGCACTGGGACACACCAGCCGCGGTGCGCGCTCCATGGCTGCAGTAGTACGTGTAGCTTGTCCTTTCCCAGGTTCGGGAAAACCGTTCGCAGCCGGCGTATTTCAACGCGTAGTGCCGACGGCCAACTGCGACGGCGGCGCTGCCGTGGTGCTCGGCTGCGGTCATGCAGGCCGCTTATGCCGCCTTCACAGGGAGACTTGCGCCAGCGCTACAGCGTCGAGCGGCTCACCTTGTATGCGTCACTGGTAGCATTCAGGCCGTGTTTGTTCCAGAATCCAAGTGCGTCGAGTTCCTGCTGGGCATTCGTGCTCATCATCGCCTCCTGTTGATTGCTTAAAGAGGCGATTTCATAGAAACCTCGCACGCGGAAGCCGATGTGTTGCATCAACATGTCGGCTCCCTTTTTACATCAGACCATCTGTCCCATTTGTTTCCGGACTCATACATAGAGGATGGCAAAGGGTTGTCTGGGAAGCGCGCTCGACGCTATTGCCTTGTGCAAAAAAATCAGACTTGATTCACAGGGATATTTTCCCCAGCGGCTGAACCGTTATCTCTTGAGTCAATTCCTGAAAAGACAAAATTGCCAGATCATACAACTCGACTTCAAGCATTTTTCTCACATAGCGACGGATATCCATCGCCGTAATCAGAACCGGCTTGTTTTGGCGCCACGTGATGTCACCGACACTTTCCTTTGTCTTATTGACAAACTGGCGCGTAACCTGCGGATCCAAAGCAAGGTAGTTTCCCGACGAAGTCTGGCGCACCCCTCCGCGGATAGACTCTTCCACATCCTGGTCCAGTAAATATGCCGATAAGATATTCTGTTCGCTACTGTATTTATAGCTTATGTAACGTTTCAAATCCCCACGTACGTACTCGGTCAACAATACCGTGTCCTTCTCTTTCTGCCCCCATTCGACCAGGGACTCAAGGATCAAGCGAACGTTGCGGATTGAAATATCCTCACTGACCAGGCGCTGAAAGACATCGGTGGTCAGATGGATCGGCAAAACCCGCTGCACTTCCTTGATCAGATCGGGAAAAGCCCCCTGAAGTTGAGAGAACAGGTAATGCGTTTCCTGAATACCAATAAATTCCTCGGAATACCTCTTCAGCACGTAGGAGAGGTGGTATGTCAATACTTTGGGAAGTTCCATGAAGGACATGTTGGCCTCCAACATTCGATCCTTATATTGCTCCGCGATCCAAATCGTCTTGATGCCGGGCAGAAACTGCTCGGCATTTTCGCTCGGTAAACCCATTACGTTCAGTTGCTCGGGACTGTCCGCGTAGAACAGGTATCCGGGTTTCAATTGCCCTTTCGCAACCGGGACTTCCTGCATCAGGATCGAATACCCTCCTACCATGGGTAGATTTTCATTGAATCTCAGGTGAATGCCCGGAAACGGCACACCCAGATCCAGGTACAGGGCACGACGCACCTTGGCTGCCTCCTGGTTCAAAAACCGCATGTCCAGACCGTCATGGAGGCTCGCTTCGATATCCACCAACAGGGGAACGCTCAGGGTCACTTCTTCCTGGCCGGACAACTGGGCTTGCGCTTGCTCATCCGATAGCGACTTCTGCCGCACCGATGGGAGCAATGCCGAAATATTGCTGTCCGCGTCTCGCTCCTCTCGCTTCTTCGCGCCACGTAACAACATCAGGCCACCGCCACCGGTGACCGCTGCCAGGACCAAAAACACCGTCGCGGGAAACCCCGGAATAAAGCTGAACGCAATCATCAAACCACCGGCAACGAGTAACGCGCGTGGTTGGGCACTGAGTTGCTGACTGATATCGGTCGCCAGATTTTCCGTCTCTTCGGTACTGACACGCGTCACAATGATGCCCGCGGTCATCGCGATCAACAGCGCAGGTATTTGTGTGACCAGACCGTCGCCAATTGTTAGAATGGAATAGAGGTGCCCCGCTTCACTGAGTTCCATTCCTCGCTGAAAAACACCGATCGACAGGCCGCCGATCAAATTGATCACGATAATAATCAGCCCGGCGATTGCATCGCCCTTGACAAACTTCATCGCCCCATCCATGGAACCGTATAGCTGACTTTCTTTTTCAACCATTTCACGCCGGCGTTTCGCTTCCATCATGTCAATGACCCCGGCCCGCATGTCACCGTCGATACTCATCTGCTTGCCAGGCATGGCATCCAGGGAGAAACGCGCGCTGACTTCGGCGACTCGTTCAGCACCTTTCGTGATGACCAGAAACTGAACAATGGTGATGATCAGAAAAATCACCAGGCCAACGACGAGATTCCCGGCAACCACAAAATTGCCGAAAGTATCGACAATTTTCCCGGCATCCGCCTGCAACAGCACCAGCCGAGTGGTAGTAATCGACAGCGCCAGACGAAACAGGGTAGATAGTAGCAACACCGCCGGGAACGCGAAAAATTCCGAAACCGAAGAGATATACACCGCCAGCATCAGCAAGATCACGGCAATGCTCATACTCATGCCGATCAGGATATCAACGAGAACCGTAGGCAGCGGCAGGATCATCATGAAGATGATCGCAACCAGCAACGCAGCGAGTAATACGTCTTTTCGCTGCGACAGGTTGTATAGGGCCCTTTGGATATTTTCAGGAAGCATGGCAGGTAAACCCACCCGGTATAATCCCCGGCAGGTTCATATGACTTTAATTATCCGGGGCGCTTCGCAGGACATGCGATTGCAGCAGAAGAACGCCGCTCCGCTCCTCCTCGGTCAACGGCAAGCGCTGGACCTCGTCGATCAATGTAGCGCTTTTCTCCGCTTCTCCTTGCAGAAAATAACCGTACGCAAGCATCTTCATGCACTGGAAGTTGCCCGGATCGAAAGCGTGTAGAAGCTCAAGTAAAGTAACCGCTCGATCGGGCAGGTTTTGCTGCAGGTAATTGTGCGCCGAGACCAACAACCAACTGGCATGGTCCTCGGTCAGTTCTGGAGTACGCGCCGCCACTTGGTTCAGCCTTGAATCAAAGTGCTACGCCCGACGTCAAATGCTTCAAAATCCCCCCGCATAACCCCAAACAGCACCTGCGCCGCCTGTATCACCTGCCTTTCATGGCCATCTTCGGACACATGAGCGACCGCGAAGGCTTCAACCTCTTCAAATAACTTCGAGTAATTTGCCGGCGCGGTTACATGCCTGTTGGGTATCATCGGAGCAATCATATTTTCAAATGCCTGGGTGTACGAATTAAGGTTAAATACCTGCCTGATATAAGAGGGAATCGACGCGTTGATAGGCAGATTCTCTTTCCTTCGAGGAAAGTCGGTTTTCAGTTCGACTATTTGGGTCTGATAGGAAACCCCTACGATACCAGTGTCAAGAGAAATCGCCATTGGTCAAGTCCCTTCCTTCGCCAAAGCCCGATGAGCCTGTGGAATATCATCATATACCAAAACGCAACGCAAAAGCCCGGACAACTCCAGAACCCCCGCGATGTTGGGGTTCACGCAGCACAAGGCCAACCCAGACCCCGCCTCGGACCGAGCATGAAGCCTGTTGGCAATCTCCAGCAAGGCTTTCAGTCCAATGCTGTTGATATAGTGTAGAAACTCGCACGAAAATACGACTCGCCGGTACCCCTTGTCGCATAAAGCCGACGCAATACTCTCGAGTCGGCTCGCGCTGAAAGAGTCCAGGCTACCGGTCAATCGCACAGTGGCGATGCCGTTGCTCTGCTCCACAACATGAATGTCCAGGGTGTCCACCCTTCACAGCCCAGCTTCGACATATAGCTTGCGAATTAACTCAAATGCCTGGAACATTTTATGGGCCTGCGTTCGCTGCAACCGAACCGCCAGTACCGCGACGTTGCTGTCTTTCAAGCCCGCCTGAACGAAAAAAGGCAAATATCGATCGAAATGGCAACACCGCAAGAGCAGGCGCAGCTTGTTTTCAACCTGATCGGCGGGCAATTCCGTGAAAACGGCGAGTATCACGTCATCGGCAGAACACTCTACATCGACCAGATATTTGTCATCGGCAACGGCAAAATTATGTACTTCGGAATCGCCACCGGAAAAATTCTCGAATCCCAGACCGTGGCCAAAATCAGCCAGTGCTTCGTTCCACCATCTTTGCGCCACATCATCCGTCCGCCAGTTCATTGTTTATCACAACGTCGAGCGCTTGCTGTATCGATTGCATCAGGCGCTGCCGCTTGATGTCATCATCCTGGAACACTTTCAACGGAACCAAACGCAGCATTTCCTTGAACCCCTGTAAAAAATACACCTGCGCGTTGCTGCCATCGATCCCGAGCCTGGCGGGGAGCGCGGAAAAAAAAGCTTCCCCCTGCCACCCCTTGTCCTGCGCCGCCAGTAATTCCTTCATCAAGTCGTCGGTCTCAGTTCGCTCGGAAACGGAACTGAAATTATGTTGCACCCGCCCGAGCAAATCCTGACATTGATCATGCATGCCGTTCAGCAACTTTAACTGATACATGTCATCCATGATCTGCTTGAGTTGTATTTTGTCCATGGAGTGATTGCCGGCGTTGAGGTCGGCTGCCAGGGATCTGAGAAGAAAATTCACGGATTTTACAAAGTCGGTGTCCGGATGTTTTTGTGTGATCTGCTTGTACGCATCATTGACGCTGGCATAGTCGAGCACCACGTCGCGGTAGAAATTACGCAACTGCTGAACATCCCCGATACCTTCTCCGGAAAATTCTTCGGCTACGGTGGAGATATTCAATCCCGCCTGGATTTCAGGCTGCGCCTCAGCCTGCAATTCAGACACCGCCGCTTCCAGCGAAACAATGATCTCCGGTGCGGCCCCCTCCTCCTTCGCCCGTTCACAGGTGTAGGACAGTGCGAGAAATTGATGGGTCTTGTCTTCGGAAAACCGCTCGGCACTACGGCGTAAAGATTCAGGGGTGTGCCCCCCTGCGCCTTTTTCCAGAACTTCCCTGGCGAACTCCCCGAGCTTTTTGTTGCGCTCGAGATCAGGAACTGCCTGCAGATATTTTTCCGCCTGCTCCGCGGCGAAACTCTTCAGCCTTGCCTTGCTGTTTATCTTGCGCTTGGCCAGCTTCTTCTCGACTGTCTCGCTTTGGGAAAACGTGAGCTCTTCAGCGGCGTCTTCCAGCGCCGCGACCGGATCCCGGGAGTAGATTACATTCTCCCCGCGAAAGCTCGCCTGTGCCGCAGTCGCCTGCCCTGATGAAAAAGGTGCTACGGTATCAGAGCGGACCTGTCCCGGCCCATTGATCGGATTGCCCACCGCTTACCCCCGAAGTGGCTTAGACGCGCGATTGCATGATCTGCGAGGTAGTCTGGTGCTCTCCCTGCTGCATATCCCTCAAGGTCTGCAACATATCCTGGGTGGATTTTTGCAGTGAATCACCGTACTGGCGTTCGCGTTCCAACGTCGCGCGGGTTTTTTCCGCGCGCGCGTCATCTTTCTTGCTTTTAGCCTGGAACTGTTCGGAACCGTATTTAAATCCCGCCTCTGCAAGCTGGGATGCCCCTGTGATGGATTGCGAATACCCCTGGGTTTTCAGTGAGATGCTATTGGCTTTTTGCGACAGAATAAAAGTCGCATTCTGCTCCTTGATGTTTTCAATCCCGGTTTTATCAAGCTCAGGCTTATTTGTAGTCACCTGTTCGGTCAATTCTTCAGTGGTTTCCTGCGAACTTTGCTGAGCCTCTTCTGTCGTCGAAGTTTCCTGCATCTTCGCTTCAGCATCGACAGACGTCTGAGGAACTCCTTCAGTTTCAGCGGTCTGGGACAGGGTCTCCGGCTCCTCGTTTACCGGGGGGGCCTCTTGCGGAGCGACGTTCGCCTGCGACGCGATCCTGAAACTTTGCATCCCCCCGGCAACGCTGATACCGCCGGAAACGATTTGACCGGCTCCCGACACGATACCGCCGGCGAGTGCCAGACCGGCACCTGAGCGAATGTCGTCGGCTGACTGGTTCATCTCGCTGGCAACGCTCAGGATATCCGCCACCGCGGCATCGCGGGACGCCTTGGCGGCTTCCGCGTTCAACTGCACCAATATGGCCGCGACCGCGGCGAAATCAAAGGCGACGTTGCTAGAAATTGTATCCAGCCCCGACCGAGCCTGCTCGACATCGACATCGCTTGTCGGAGGTAACGACGGAGCCTTTCCTCCCAAAGCGACTCCGCTGGGGGGAGTCTCGACCGCGACATCATAGGGTGGTTGGGGAGTACGCTGGGGTGCCGCTACCTGCTCCGAGGCCGACACCTGCTGTGCTGAAGATACGTCTGTGGGCTTTACGTTATTGATATCCGACATGGCCATGAACCTCCTTACCGTAGTACAGTTGTAGGGAATCCGGTTACAACCGCATTATAGCAACTCCGCTCAGCAATATTCGGGGTCACCACACAGGCGACAAATGTGACCCGTGGTCAGCAAGCATCACCCGATTGATTATCGATCAGAGCGACCTCCTCGATTGGCAATCGATACGCGAGAAATACGGCACGGTGCCATCACGCGCCAAAGTTCGGGCGAGAACCCGAGTGCGCCGGATATTTGAAGTCGGCTATGCCTCCAGGCCGCGTACCGCGAGTAAAACTTCAGCGACCGGGGCAATCAGATCGTCCGGTATATACGTATACAGGCTGGCGTCCAACATCAGCGAGTGTGCCAACGGCACGTTCTGCATCACGGGTATACCTTCCTCCACTGCAATCTCGACAACGCGTTGGGCAATGCAACCTTGCTCCTTCAACGTCACTACGGGTAACGGCGTTCTCTCCTGTTCATAATAAATCCCGATCGCGATGTGCGTCGGATTCGTCACGATCGCGCTCGATCTTTTTACATTCGCGACCTGCTGGCTGTTAACGATTTCCATAAACAACTGGCGACGGCGCCCTTTGATCTCCGGGCTGCCTTCGCTCTCTTTGTACTCTCGCTTGACCTCGTCCTTGGACATTTTCAGCCCCTTGATATATTCAAATTTCTGAAAAAAATAATCCGCAGCGGCAACGATGACAAAGGCAATCGACGCATAGATCACCACTTGCGAAAACAACACCCCCAGTATCGGCATGATGCAATTCAGCCCACAGTAGGGAATTCGCATAATCGTCGAAGCATTGACCCAGATAATATGTCCGATGAGATATGTCATGAATGCTATCTTCAGTAGCGACTTCACCAACTCGACCATATTTTTTTTCGAGAAGATATTCTTCAGCGCTTTGCCCGGATTGATTTTCTTCAAGTCGGGCTTCACCGCTTCCGGGGCGAACAGACCCCCCACCTGGACAAAATTGCCTAGAAAAGCAGCCAACAGACCAACCAGCATCACCGGGAATATCATCAGTAAGCCGAGCTCCAGGACCTCCTTGACCATGTCGTCAAAAGCCGTCTCAAAGGCGACGCTCTCAAGCCAAATCGGCGTTTCAAACAACTCTACGAATTTCCGCAGGTAAAAATCACTGGCCTGCCACAAAAACAGCATCAGGCTGACGATCACGGCTGCGCTCGAAACCTCCTTGCTTTTGGCAACCTGCCCTTTCTTTCTCGCGTCGCGGAGACGCTTGGCAGTAGGTTGCTCGGTCTTGTCGGAGGCATCATTCATGAGCCTGTCGGAAAATAAGATCCAGAATCCCTATCTCGTCCTTTATACCACGCAACATATCGCCAAAGTAAAAAATCAGGGTGCCCCAGAAAAACACCAGTATGAAATTGGAAACAGCGCTCTTGATCGGCATGGACAGAAAGAAAATATTCAACTGCGGCGCAAATCTGCCGATCAGCCCCAGCCCAAATTCGGCAAGAAACATGGTGATGATCACAGGCCCACCGACGATGACCGCGACCTTGGCTATCAGAGCAAATTGCTTGACAAAAAAATCGATCAGTCCCGCGTTGAGCTGCGGAAAAAAGGAAGTTACCGGCCAGATTTTATAACTGGTATATATGCCGTCCAGAAAAACGAGAAAAACCCCAGCCACGAAAAACAGCGCGACCAGTGACTGCGTCATGAACAAGCCCATAGGCGAAGACTGCTCACCGATCAGCGGGTCAAAAGAGCTTGCCATCGTCGCGCCCCGCTGGTTGTCGATGAAGTACCCGACCGCCTGGATTCCCCAGAATACAACCGTAACGGCGTACCCGATGATCATGCCGATGAACAGTTCCTTGACACTGATCCCGATGATCAACGCGGTGCTCAACTCAGCCGACTGAATGTCCTGCTCAAGCAGCGGATAGATCGCCAGTATCAACGTCACCGCGATCGCGTTTCGAGCCAGCATGCCCCCCATGAGTTGCGCGCCCATGAAAGACAGCACGGACATCGCCCCGATCATCCGCGGCAATCCCAATGAAACAGTCAGCAGGATTTCCTTGGCCAAGTCCAGTAAAAAATCATAGCCCGCCTCGGCCCCTTGCATAGTCAGATAAACCGGAGTTTCTCGATTTTGTCAAAAGCAATACTCGCATAGCTAAACAACTCCGACCCCAGCCAACCGGTCGTCGCCAGCAAAACGACGATGATCGCAACCAGTTTGAACACAAAGGAAATCGTCTGTTCCTGTACCTGCGTCAGAGCCTGGACCAGGCTGACGGCAATCCCGACCGTGGCAGCGACCAGAATCGGGGGGAGGGAAAGGATCAGGACCAGCAGCAGTGCTTCCGAGGCGTGATTGATGATTTCTGCTTCCGACATCGCCTGAACCAAATGTCAGCTATAAGATAACACCAGACCATGGACCAGTCGGGTCCAGCCGTCAATAAACACAAACAACAACAACTTGAACGGCAAGGATATGGTCATGGGCGATAACATCATCATCCCCATTGCCAGCAGGATATTTGAAACGATCAAATCAATGACGATAAACGGCAGGTAAATCAAAAACCCGATCTCAAACGCAATGGTCAGTTCCCCGACAATGAAGGACGGCAACAGGATCAGCATATTGTCCTCGTGAACTTCCTGATGATACTCTTCGGCCCACAACTCTCTCGCGGTATCCATGAAAAACGCCCGCTCCGAATCACTCGAGTGCTTGCTCAGAAACTCACGGTAAGGCGACAGTCCACGCAGGAAAGCACTTTTTAGAGACCCGCGATCTTCCATGGTGAACTCCTGGCTGGTGATGTTCTCATAGCTCTGCAACCCGACCGGTGCCATGATGTAAAAAGTCAGAATCAGCGCTAACCCATGCAACGCCATGTTGGGTGGAATCTGTTGGATGCCCAGGGCGTTGCGCACGAGGGAAAAAACAATGATGATCTTGACGAAAGAAGTGCCCATCACCACTAGGAACGGAAGCATGCTCAACGCCCCGAGGAAGATAATCAGAGTGACCGGATCAAGACCATCCATGCATGAGTCACCTTCGGCAGGCTTCTGCGACGCGATGAAGAGAAGCGGGCAATAGCCGTGCCATAAACGTCTTCGATCAGCGCCCGATTATTTGCATTCAACGACCCGCACCCCGGTGCGGCCATCCACTTCAACGAGTTCTCCCCTGGCGATCTCGGTACCATTGACGCGAATCTCGATTTCCTGGCGTGTGTCTTTCCTGAAGTCGAACACGTAGCCTGGCTGAATGCTTCGCAACTCTTCCAAAGTGACACGGAAGCGTCCGGCAACAAACAACACATCAATCGGCAAATCCGGCACCCCCGAAGTAGCCTGACTACCCTCCCGGGGCGCGGCATGCTTCCTCCCCGGAGTACCCTCGGTGGCATCAGGAGGAGAGGTATCCGCTGCTTCGCCGGTGCCTTCGGGGGAGATTGATTCTTTTTCCATGGTTTTTTCCAACTTGGTCCGAACGATTAAACTGTCGCCTTCGATCTGAGCCAGGCAGGAAAAATAATTGTTTATGTCAAGGCGCAACCTGCCTTCTGACACGTAATACACGTCCATCAGCATAATATCACCAAACTTCAGAGACTCAACATCCGACACCTTCAGCGACACGTAACCAACCTGCAAATCAACCGGTAAAGTCAACCCTGCGTAATCCCTCGCCACGGGAACCTGCTGCATGCCCCGCAGCCACTCTGCCACCGATACCGGCAGCGGGGCATCGATCACGAGCAGGATCGAATGGGTAATGGCTTCCTGCGCCGGCGTAATTGCCCACAGCAGTCCGTCAACGGCAGTATCGGATAACAATTCAAAGCGCTCTATCGCAAATGCCACTTGCAGTTGTTTTTTCAGCGCATCGGCCATGGGAAACACAGCCGCCGACAGCAGGGCAAGCTGTAAATCTTCAGGCAGAGCCTTGAAAGCAGATGGTGGAACGAGGTTTGCCAGCAGAGCCCCCAAGGCAGACTCGTTCAGATAAACCGACAATGCGCCGTCACCGATGTGGCATCGAAGCACGATGATGGCGCGATAACCATCCTCACGCGCCGTCATCCGGAGGCGATATGCCTGTCCGCCCAACGAGATCTGAATCCTGCCGCCGGTCGCAGACAAAAACCGGTTTGCAAAATCCACTTCCGCACGCGAGCAACTGCGCAAAGTAATCGATCTCCAGTCCATTGTCCGCGATACGCAGATGCAAATCCCGCAGAAATGGAACTAGTATTTCCTACTGATCCGGCGAGTCATTCGACAAATCGTGATCCGGCGCAATGTACTGCTGCCGGGAACGCCCCTCGTTATGCTCGCTTTCAGCAGCACCGCTTTCCCGCAGTTCGACGCTGATCTGAACGCGCTCATCCTTCAGACGATCCCCGATAGCCTGTTGCAATTGCCCTTGATTCTGCCCGAGAAAATTTTCCGCGTCTTTCCCGTTGGCTATAAACACCACTTTCAATTCCCCTCCTTCACGAAAAACCCGCACCTCGCTACCGTCCAAAACGGAAGATTTGAGTTGGATCCGAACTTCCGGATGAGTGTTCGAGTCAGGCGAAGTTACCAGTATCCGCTCGGCAATCTGCTCGGCTATTTTCCCTATCTCGCGGGGTGCGGCAGGTGTATCTGGAATCGTCGGTGACGCATCGATCGACGCAGGCGAATCCGGGCGCGCGATGTGCTCCATCCTCAATGCAGAATTGGATAAGCCTGCCTGATCTGCATCACTCGCGGGATCTCTGGGAGACCCGCCTGGGTGCTCTTTGTTATCGGATCGTCGCGAAACACCGGACAAAGCAGTGTCGAGACGTTTTTGCACACTGCCCAGACCTTCGTCGAGGTACTGCCGGGTTTTTCCCGCCGCAGCAGGCTTTTCTCGCGCGGGCTTGTGCAACAACGAGGAAAACCGCTTCTCGGCCTTTTGCAGAGCGGGGTTTGCTTCATGGAGAGACGCGGATGTTGAAGGCGTTTTCTCCCGGGAAACTGAAGCCGGTTTTTCCGTGATTTTTTCCATGCGATTCGCTATATACCCAGAAATCAATCGTGGTTATGCTTTCCCCGAAACAAAGTCCTCGAGCTCCGCTTCTTCCTTGGCCTCCGCTTCGCGCTTCTCTCTCTCGACGATGATCTGATTATACTCTTCATACTTGGTTACCTCTTTATGCGCCTGCACGCGTCGTCGCTTCGCTTCTTCCAGCGCCGAACGAGCCTGCTTCACGCTTTCCTGCATCTGTAAAAACTCCGCATGCAACGCGAGTTCTCTTTGTCTGAGCAATCCAATTTGCTCGCGTAGCTTTTCGAGATCGCTCAGCGCGACGTTTTTCCCACAGATCTCATCATACAGCCGATTTTCTTCATCGACCCTCCATACTTTGTAATCGGCCTCCTCGCGCTGCTTTGCATCGCGCGCTTCAATCTGCTCGCCCAGGAATGACTGCGCCTTCACCAATGCAGAAATCGCATCATCCTCACGCAACCGTTTTATCTTTAGCAAATCATCCAGCATGCACTTACCTACCCATCGACCACCGCTTTCATTTGCTGCACGGTATCTTCAAGCGACATCGCCTCGTATAGCCCTTGCCTCAAAAAGGCATTGATCCGGTCAAATTTCGCAATCGCCTCGTCTGCCTTCGCGTCCGACCCTTCGCTGTATTCTCCGATTTTGATCAGCAATTCGACCTCATGGTATTTCGCGAGCAGCTCACGAAGTTTTCCCGCGACACGTTGATGCTCATCGTCCACGATGCTGCCCATCACGCGACTGACGCTCGCCAGTACGTCCACTGCCGGATAATGATTGGCCTGCGCCAGTTTTCTCGACAGAATAATGTGTCCGTCGAGAATGGAGCGGGTCTCGTCAGCAACCGGCTCGGTCATGTCGTCCCCCTCGACGAGTACCGTATAGAGGGCGGTAATGGAGCCTTTATCGGATTGTCCGGCCCGCTCCATCAACTGCGGCAGCACTGCGAATACCGACGGAGGAAAACCTCGCCGGGTCGGTGGCTCCCCGGCGGCGAGGCCGATTTCGCGCTGGGCCCTGGCAAATCGCGTAACCGAATCCATCATCAGGAGCACTTTCTTGCCTTGGTCTCTGAAGTATTCCGCGATTGCCGTCGCGACATAAGCGGCCTTCAGACGCTCCATCGCCGGGCGATCGGAAGTCGCTACGACGATCACCGCCTTCTTCAGGCCCTCCTCGCCGATGTCATGTTCGATAAACTCACGCACCTCGCGCCCGCGCTCACCGATCAACGCCAGCACCGTCACGTCGGCGGCGGCATTGCGAAGCAGCATCGAGAGCAGCGTGCTCTTGCCTCCACCTGCGGCTGCAAAAATCCCCATGCGCTGGCCTTCGCCGCAGGTAAGCAAACCGTCAAAGGCGCGCAACCCCAGCGACAGAGGTGTATCAATCAACTTGCGCTGCATCGGGTTGGGGGGGTCGGCATATACCGGGTAACTCATGGTGGTGCCCAACGTTCCGCCATCAAAGGGGTCGCCCAGGCCATTCAGCACTTTCCCAAGCATCTCCGGCCCGACCGAAATCACGTGCGATCTTCCTGTAGGAATTACTTCGGTGGCGTGGGACACGCCGGCCATGCTCCCCATGGGGGTCAACAGCGTGAGTTTATTTTCAAACCCGATCACTTCGGCCATCGTTTTCCGACCTGCATCTGCGTCGCGCAGGTAACACAACTCGCCGACCTTCGTGCCCGGCGCCGTCGCGCGAATCACCGCGCCGCTTACCTCCAGCACCTGCCCATGCACTTCAACCAGCGTCACGTCCCTGACCGTGTTCTCAAGCGTTTGGGTAATATAGTCAAAGCCAGTATGCATCTCCCCCCCTCCGTCAAGGCTTGAAAACCGCTTGGCCCGTTGACAGGAACGGACGCGGCGTCTGTGACAAAAAGTGGCGATACTCCTCGAGCACATTGACGTAGCATTCAAGCCTTTCCTCGAATTCATAAGCCTTGAGATCGCCTAATTCAAAACGGGTATGCAAAAACAGCCGGTCATCCGCGCCCAGCGTGGCCGCCACGCTACTGTATTTCAAACGCATCAACGCATAGTTCAGCAATCTCTTCAGCCAGACCAGGGTTTCCTGCACAGGCAACGCGTCGAGTACGGAGACAAAATAGGCCAAGCCAAATTTTTCAAAGCACCGCACCTCTATATCATCATCAAAGGTCATCACATAAGTTCCTTTTTCGTCGGCAACCAAGCCATCGAGTTGATACCGCCTGGAAAAATCAGCGATGAAATGTTCGAGCTTGACCATAGGCTGATCGCATTTACTCCGTTTGCGGAGAAAAACTCTTCAGCAATGCTTGCTGCAGGGCTTGAATCTGGACGTCGAGCCCTGTCCTGACCGAACCAAGCGGGGTGGTGAGACGACAAGCGCCGGGAGCAATCGCCTGATCCGCCACCACGTCTACAAAATCGATACGCGGATAACCCGCGGTGATGTCCGTGATCCGTTGCTTGACTGTCGGTGCTTCATCAGGAGATACCTGCAACGTGACACGACTTTCATTGCGCATCTGGTACAAGGCGGTCTTGATCATTTTTACGGTCGCTTCAGTGTCTTCCAACTCGCCGATGATTCTCTCCACCGACTCAATGACAATTTTTGTCAGCCTTTTCTCAATCTGCGACAAGTATTCGATCGAAGCCGAAGTAACATTGAGCATATGGCGGTTGATCGACTGCTGCGCTCGCTCCTGTGCCGCTCGGTAAGCCGCCTCTTTCTCCCGCTGGTAAAGTGCTTCAGCCCGGCGCTTGACTTCGGCCAGCAATTGCCTCCCCTGCACCATGAACTGGTAATCTTCCGCTTTGATGACCTTGCCCGCAGGCGCGACAGTCATCTCCTCAAGTTTCCTGGCTACCAGGTTGGCCACGCCCGGTTCATCTCCCTCTCGAGTTTCAGCAAGCAAAACAGATGCGTGCTACGATCAGCGTCGCACGCCTGCCAGTATTTTTCAACCATGTCCCGTGGCAGTTTCAACTGCAAACGGCGAATAAACGCCGTGGGAAAACTCTGCATAACCGTAGCGAGACTGCCCATGCCTACCCGGTAACATCTCTCATTCAAATCGTCGAACCGATCATCACCACTCGCGACAGGCGGCGATTGAACCCCTGCCTCTTTCAGCAAAGTGACGCCTCGCTTGGTAACGAAAAAATAATCTTCCTCGCCAATGGATTTTTTGATCGCCTGCCGATCGCTGCCACGAATGGCATGCGCGATGCGTTGCGACTGCAACGTCAAGCCAACCAGATAGACCAGACGCTTCAATCGCTGGCTCGACAACAACGCAATCCGCTTTTCAAGCGGAGAAAAATCAAAATCAAACTGATCCGCCAGGCCGATTTGCTCCAGGAAAAACCGTGACAAATGAAAGTGAGCACGGCCAGGAAAATCAAGGGGACTGGACGACGCGCCTGCCAACCACTCCGGCTGCCACCAACTGTCATCGATATCCAAGGTCGGAAGAAAATTAAACTGTAGCAACTCGCGAAGCCTGTCTGGCGGCAAAACATTCACGCTCGTAAAACGAAGTTATATTCTATCTGCCTTTCGAGGGAACCTGCGGCGAAGAAGGGGAATTCTTCCTGCTGATCAGAAAATAGACATTGGTCGCCAACAGCAACAGGATCAACGCCGCGATGACCGACAAAAACACATGGAACCGGGGCAAGGATTGAGGTAGGACCTCGATGAACCAGAATGGCCTGGCTTGATCCGCATAGTCAATGACCACGTCGTCTTCCTGTTGCGCCGGGAATAACGCGACATTGACGGATTCGTAGGCCAAACCGGCAATACCACTGGAAACAATCGATTTGATCTGTGGAACGTACGAATCAAAATCGTAATTCGGGTTATGTTTGATGAAAACTGCGGCAGATGCCGGTCTCGCGTTCCCGGAACGATCGTCTGCCGGCATCACGACATGCACCCTCGCTATCATGACACCGTCTACCTGTGAGAGCGTTTCCGCGATCTCCTGTGACAGACCATAAATGTAGCGAGTACGATCCTCGAATGGTGTAGATATCAGTTTGTCCTTGTTGAAAACATCACCGATGGTTGAAAACTTGTTTTTGGGATAGCCATTTTTACGCAACACTTCAACCGCCCCGGATATCTGGCCTTTCTCTACGTGCAGACTCACCATGTTGTCTTTCTCAGACTGCTTGCTACTATTGATATTGTGGACGAGCAACAAGGCAAGCATCTCGTTACCTTCCTGCTCTCCCAGCTTCGAGTAAAGCTCCACTTTGCAGCCCGCGAGAAGACACAACAGCAACGAAAGCGCGACAGGTCGCAACACAGGTCGCAACAGCCTTGTCAGGCTCCCGCAAGACACTCTCTCGCGACCCATTAAAAATGACTGAATTTCAGCCATGGCGACACACCACGGCTTAGGACGATTTAAGCAGTGAGTCGGTACTCTGGGAAGAACTGTTCGTTGCATTGGTTGCCGCGCCGGTAGTACCGGAAATTTTTACGAATTCAGCCTGGGCATGCAACAGATTGCCAACGCCTCCTTCCTCAACGGTGGCTTTCATGCTCTCCTGCTGAATGTAATGCGCCTGCTTGCTCATCGAAGCCAGATGATCGAGAATCCGGTCGCCCGGGGTGCAGGCCCGGGATCCATCGAGCGGCGCGACTTCAGCGGCCGAGCCAGGCTGACTCACGGAAGCGGTCGCATCCCCGGGAGCAGGAGCGGACATCGCCTGCTGAAAGCTCTCGGCCTGCTGCGTGTGGACTTCGCCAGGTTGCGGCATATTGTCGGCAACCCGGGACTGAAGCTTCTCGATCAACTGCTGCTGAACCTGGCTGAAATCAATGGCCATAGCGGCTATCCCGGATTGTCCAACGCGGCCTGGGCCAGGCGTGAAGCTTCCGCATCGCTACCATCGGCGACCACTGCCCGCATGACTTTCTCTGCTTCGGCGGAGTGCTTCGCGATCCGCAGGAAAAGCCCCAGAAAGGCACGCGCCATCAGATCGCCGGACTCGGCGGATATGCCCTGCTCGCCCATGAATTTGCAGGCGATCTCAGGATCATCTTCGCAGTTGGCGTGAACCATCGCGGTCCCTATAACCCACGCGGGATTGTCCGGAGCGCTCAGATGAACGCAACGAAAGATGGCCAGGGAAAAATCGCGCAAGGTTGGCCAACGGCAGGCGATAAAGCCCAACTCGGCCGCGTTACGCAATGTTTCTTTCGGAATCTCCACAAACTATCTATATCCCGGATCCCGGGAAATTTACATCCGCTGCAGAATCTGGCTGACCGAGTCCTTGACATCCTTGACCATGCTACTCATGAAACCAACTTCCATGTTGTAGCGCGTGTATTCCATCTGCATCTTCACCATACTGACGGGATCACTGACATCAACGTTGTTGAGCATGTCAGTCAGCTTGTCCTGCTCCTGACCGATCTGCGGCGTGATGGAATCACTGACGCTATCAAGATTAATACCACCCATGACACATCCTCCTCAAATAAAAGCACCGAAAAAACATGGCTTGATTCTATGTCTGCCGAGCACCGGATGTCAACTTGATGTACTGCGCCACCACATAGGGGACAGACGGGACCCGTGATGCATTCGTAGAGGCGACGCATGCGTCGCCTCTACTCAGTTCGATAAATCGAACAGTAGCGACTTTCTGGTGCCTTCGAGGAGGAGCACCTCACAACTGTAATTCTGATGGGTACAGCCGGCACTGATCGGAGTATCGGCAACCGCGTCGGAAATCGATTCCGGGTCGAACTCAAAACGTAAAAAATGCACCGCCGATGTTTTTTCTGCATCTGCCCGTGGCAAATCCTCATCCGAAATCGCAAACACCTTCTCGTGATCACCGACTCGAACCCAGGTGGAAAGGTCGATACCTATCAATCGAGCCAACTCCGACCGCCTGGTAGCGACGTCCTGGTATTGAATCATCATCGTCGCTTTCCAGTTATTCCCGTCTGGAATCAGCGGGTTATAGGCCGCAAGCTCTGCTTCTATGGCATCTGCCTGAAAAATCTTTTCGGCGCGCAGGACTTCCTGCACCTGGTACTGCATTGTCAGACGGTCCTCGAAGTGCAGGGCGACATGCTCGCCCAGCATGACAATGCGGTTTTTCTTGTGGTTCCTTACCCGTTGGCGAAACTGTGATCTGACGGTCTCGTATTCCTCGAGGCTCATCAAGTCTGTCCGGGCTAACGCTTGCATCTGGAACCTGCCTTCCCCCTCAGATACCGTAAGCCACTCTAAGCAACAACATCGGATGAATGCTGATACTCTCGACCCGCATCAAGGATGCGATGTGGCTGCGCGCCAAAGCACAGTCACCCGTCAGGTAGTCGGGTTCGCCAGCGTCGACCTTGCGCGCCGTGGGGCGCGCGATTTTGACCGCCGTCGAACGAAAAACGGCAGAGACATCGTTATAGCCTTCAATGTCCGCCTTTGATGCAAAATACAGATACCTTCTGTTTGCCTGCGATTCTCCCGCAAAAGCGTCTTTCAGGTTCTGCTCCGTTTTACTTCCTTTTAATGACATAATGAATACCTCTGGATCGGGTGTTGGATCAAGCTTCAAACAGCAATGCAGATAATACATTGTGGAACAGTTGATTGCCAATAAAATACATTCATCACAACGATTTGCCCCGCCACATGTAACCTGATCAGTCACCCCGGCAACCGCATTTATTTCATGGCATCCACCTCGCAAAAAAAGAAGACAGCAACGTCGATTGATTTTGAAAAGGATCTCGCGCAACTGGAACGAATCATCGCCGACATGGAAAAAGGTGATTTCTCACTTGAAGAAACCGTCACACAGTTCGAACAAGGCATGAAACTGGTCAAAAGTTGCCAACGCGCCCTGCACGAAGCAGAGCAAAAAGTCAGCATGCTCATCAAAAAAGACCGTGATTTTGCACTAGAGGACTTTGAAGAAAGCAGAAAAAAATAAACGCTCACAAGTCACCAATTTCCTTCTCTCCTGTTCGGCAAGGGTAGACCAGAGACTGGAAGAAAATTTTCAACGGCGAAATAACTTTTACGGTTTACTCGACGCGATCCGCTATTCCAGCGTCGGTGGCGGCAAGAAAGTACGTCCGGCACTGACATACGCGGCTGCACGGATCATAGGGTTGCCTCTCGAGCAAGCAGATGACATCGCCTGCTCGATCGAGTTGATGCACACCTATTCCCTCATACACGACGATCTGCCGATCATGGATGACGACAACCTGCGGCGTGGTCGCCCTGCGTTGCACAAAGCTTTCAATGAAGCACTCGCCATCCTCGCCGGTGACGCCATGCAAACCATCGCGTTTGAAATACTGGCGGACTCCAGCGAACTCAGTGCGCCCTGCAAGGTTTCTGCAATCCGTCTGCTCGCCAAGGCATCCGGTACCGAAGGTATGGCCAGCGGTCAGGCCATGGACATCGCGCTTCCCGACGAGACCCCGGACCTCCACACCGTGGAGACCATACACCGCATGAAAACCGGTAGCCTGATATCCGCCTGCATCCACATGCCGCTGGCCTGCAGTAAAACAGCGCCATGCGCCACACATCGAGCCTTTGACGAGTACGCAAGCCGTATCGGGCTGTGCTTCCAGATACGTGACGATATCCTGGACCTGAAAACCGACATGTCCTGCGGGAAAAAAGCCACCTATCCTGCCGCGATCGGTCTGGAAAAATCCCTGGCCGAATTGCATCGACTCGCCCAGGCCTGCATGACGAGCCTGGAACCTCTCGGCGAAGCGGCGCAACAACTGCGCCATCTCACTTGGTATATAGTTGAACGTGAGGTGTGAGGTGCTTTCCGATACGCGCCAGGCAACAGGCAGGAACAGGGTTTCCTGCAAGAATCGATGAGCGAGGAAACCAGCCAGTATTTTCTACTCGACAAGGTCGAATACCCATCGGACCTGCGTAATTTCCCGCGAGACGCGCTGCCGGACTTGTGTGCACAGATGCGGAAGCACCTCATCGAATCGGTCTCTTCCTGCGGAGGACATTTTGCTGCAGGCCTCGGCGTAATCGAACTGACCGTCGCTCTGCATTACGTTTTTGACACTCCGCATGACCGTCTCGTCTGGGACGTCGGCCACCAATCTTACCCGCACAAAATCCTGACCGGGAGAAAAAACAAAATCATGACGATCCGCACACTCGGAGGCCTTGCGCCTTTCCCCCGGCGAAGCGAAAGCGATTACGACTGCTTTGGCGTGGGACACTCGAGCACTTCGATCAGCGCGGCGGTGGGCATGGCGATTGCATCACGGCTAAATGAAGAAAAGCGAAAGGTAATCGCAGTGATCGGAGATGGAGGGTTAACTGCGGGGATGGCATACGAAGCGTTAAATCACCTCGGTGAAATAGAGGCCGATGTGCTGATCGTACTCAACGACAATGAAATGTCGATTTCTCCCAACGTCGGCGCGATGTCAAATTACCTGACACGCGTGCTTTCGAGCCGGATTTACACGTCGGTTATTGCAGGCGGCAAACAACTGCTCAAACCGCTGCCTCCCGTCAGAAAATTTGCGCACAAAACCAAGGAACACCTGAAAGGCATGATTGTACCGGGCACCTTATTTGAAGAACTCGGGATCAATTACTACGGACCGGTCGATGGGCACAACGTGAAAACGCTGGTCAAAACTCTCGACAACCTGAAACACCAAACCGGGCCACGCTTGTTGCACATCATCACTCGCAAGGGCAAAGGCTACAAGCTGGCTGAAAAAGACCCCGTCGGCTATCACGCCGTCGGACACTTTGATCCCCACCTTGGCCTGCAATCCCCCGCCCCGGCGAAAAAACCTTCCTACAGCACAGTATTCGGGCAATGGATCTGCGATATGGCAAAGCGGGACAGGCGATTGGTCGCCATTACACCAGCGATGCGTGAGGGGTCCGGACTGGTTGAGTTCGAGCAGTTGTTTCCGCATCGATACTTTGACGTTGGCATCGCCGAACAACATGCGGTGACATTGGCGGCGGGACTCGCCTGCGAGAAAATGAAACCGGTGGTCGCAATTTACTCGACGTTTCTGCAACGCGCCTACGACCAGTTGATACACGACGTGGCGCTACAAAACCTCCCGGTAGTATTCGCGATTGACCGGGCGGGACTGGTTGGACCCGACGGCCAGACGCACTGCGGAAATTTCGATTTATGCTACCTCCGGTGCATTCCAAACATGATTGTCATGGTACCCAGCAACCAGAATCTGGCACGGCTGATGCTCAACACCGCCTTTGATTGCAACTCCCCTGCTGCGGTGCGCTATCCACGTGGTCCCGGGCCAGACCCCGACGTCACGGCAGGATTTGACACCATTGAAATCGGGCGGGCCGAGGTTTTGAGGTCAGGTCAAAAACTGGCCATCCTCGCATTCGGCAGCCCCACCGAGGCTGCGATGCAGGTCGCCGAAAAGTTCGATGCCGGCTTGGTCGACATGCGATTTGTCAAGCCGTTGGATGGCGACACCCTGACCCAGATTGCACAGAGTTATGACCAATTGGTCACCGTCGAGGACAACAGTTGCAGGGGAGGTGCCGGAAGCGCCGTTAACGAATATCTGGCAGCATGCAAAATAGGCACCCCGGTCCTGAATCTCGGCCTGCCTGACCGGTTCCAGGATCACGGAAGCCGTGACGAACTGCTACAGGAAGCAGGACTGGACGCACTCGGCATCGAACGGAGCATTATCCGGTTTCAAAGCCTGTAATGAGGCAATAACGAGGCCCGGGCGCTAATCCTGTTTCAGCACCTGCGATTCTCTCAGAGACCGCAGGTAATCGCGAAAGTCTTTGCCGATTTCCGGATCTTTCATTGCCAACTCCACGTTGGCACGCAAGTAACCCAGCTTCGACCCGCAATCGTATCGCACGCCTTCGTGAATGAAAGCAAGAACCCCGCCTCGCGACACTTCCCTGGAGATGGCATCGGTCAACTGCAGTTCGCCTCCGATTCCAATACCGGTCTTTTCCAAAGAGCCAAATATCGAGGGTTTGAATAAATAACGTCCTATAATCGCCAAATTTCCAGGCGCGTCCTCCGGCTCGGGTTTCTCGACCAACGTGTCCACTCGCCAGAACCTGTCATCTTCCTTGACCCCTCCCATGATCCCATATTTGCTGACATCTTTTCTGGCGACCGGCTCGACCGCCACTACATGGCTGTCAAACCTCTCATACCCTGCGATCAAGTCGGAGATACAGTTGCCCGAACCTTCGATAGGATCGATTAGTTCATCTGCGAGCAATACTACAAACGGTTCGTTATTCAGTGCAGCTCGGGCGCGCAACACCGCGTCTCCCAGGCCCAGTGGTCTGGATTGGCGCATATAGAGACAGGATACGTTCGCGGGAACAATATCACGCACTTGCCTCAAAACCTTGTCCTGGCCTTTTTTCTCGAGTTTTCGTTCAAGCTCCGGCATTGCATCGAAATGATCCTCTATGGCGCGCTTGCTCCTGCCATTGATGAATATCAGCGTATCGACGCCGGCACTGATCGCCTCTTCCACCGCGTACTGGATCAGCGGTTTGTCTACGATGGGCAACATCTCTTTCGGGTTGGCCTTGGTCACCGGCAAAAAACGAGTGCCGAGCCCGGCAACCGGGAAAACCGCTTTTTTGACTTTTTTTTGCTGCATGGACACTGAATAGTGATGGAGTTATGTGGCCGGTGTTGTTGATACAAACCAGCTACGGCCTGTCTCTGCATACAGCACCGTCCCCGGCTTTATTCTTCTGGATTGTGGTGCTCTCACTTCTCTGCCAAGCGTCGAAACAGGCCAGGACAGTCTGTATCGGGCTATCCATGAGACACCAAAGCCATCGACCCTTCAGTATAAACCAAGTACAGGGACGCCGTATAAGGGACCGGTATCGAGCAGGCATCCAGCCGGGCCTGTGGTAACCGAACCTGGTTATTCAGGTATCGCTTTCAGCCTTCATCCCGCAACCTCGGCGTCGATTTTACTCCCTGGCAGCAAGAAACAGACACAACCTCCCCTGGGTGGGAGGCTGTGCCTTCATGCAAAACAGGCCGACGTCGGAATTATTCCGAGCCAGCCACGTTGGATCGGCTGATGGCCGCAGGCTCTGGGTCAGTCAAAATGATTACATCCTTGTTCATTTCAAGCGTAACTTCGCCGATACCGTGAACCGAAGCGAAGTCATCCACGGCTTTGAAAGCCCCGTGCATTTCCCTATACTCGATGATAGCCGCTGCCTTGGCTGGGCCGATGTTCGTCAGCCCCTCGGCCAGCTCAGATGCGCTTGCCGTATTGATATTTACTTCTGCAGCGGCGGGGCCAGCTACTGAAAAAAGAATGAACGCAATGAGAATTGAAAGTAACTTCACATTGACCTCCTTGATTGTCGTGGGTGAAAGAGGTCATACCATAATGGCTGATACCGACAGCACCTGAGCGCAAAAGACAAACGGTAGAAAACAGCCGACGAGAAACGACGCGGTATCAAGTCAAGGACTCGAGCCTCCCGGCGCTCTCGCAACCAGGCCGCGGCGGCATATGCTGAATTTTTTTCCGGTTATTCCCGGGTGAGGGGAACGCTGCAGTTGATACGGTCACGCAGAGGCTTGCCGGGCTTGAAGTAAGGGATGCTCTTACTACCCATGAAAGCACTCGAGCCGGTCTTGGGGTTTCTGACCATGCGCGATTTCCTGTGGCGCAGGGAAAAACTTCCAAAGTAGCGGATCTCGATGCGCCGGCCTTTGCTCAATGCGCCACTGCAGTACTCCAATATGCTGTTGACAGCATGCTCGACCATTTTTTTCGGCAGATACTGTTGCTTCGCGACAAGCTTTTCAACCAATTCCGACTTTGTAATCACCCTCCGGTCAGATTTTTGATTCATGGCAGATTTCTTGCTCTCCTATCCGTGGTCAGTGGGGATCTTCCTCCCGCAATTTATCCTTGACGATGCTGCCAAGCGACTCGGTGGCCTGTACCTGACGCGCGGCATAACTCTCTATTACCTTTTTCTGCTCCTCCTGCTCCTTGCCTCTTAGCGACAGGTTAAGAACATACCGTTTTTTATCGAAATCGATGAACTTCGCTTCAATTTCATCGCCTTCCACCGGGGTGGCCTCGTCGCCCGCGAACTCATCGGCCCGAATCGTTCCATTCACGTTTTTCGCCAGCTCAAGCGTCACTTGCTTCCCATCAACGGATTTGACCCTGCCTTTCACAATTTCACCCTTGGAGTGCTCGCTCAAATAGCTACCGATGGGGTTCTCTTCAAGTTGCTTTATGTCAAGGCAGATACGTTCCCGTTCCACATCGATCGACACGATGACCGCGCTAACCTCGTCTCCTTTCTTGTACTTGCGGATCGATTCTTCACCTGAAGCCGCCCACGAAATATCACCTATATGAACCAGACCATCCAGACCAGATTCTTCTATCCCTACGAACAGGCCGAAGTCGGTCGACGATTTTACACGACCGTTCACTTTATCGCCTTTCTTGTACTGCCCGGAGAACTCTTCCCACGGGTTTTGCTGGCATTGCTTGATGCCCAGCGAAATACGCCGACGCTTATCATCTATCGACAGCACCATGACTTCTACGTCATCACCCACTGAAACCATTTTTTCAGGATGCACATGCCGGTTGGTCCAACTCATCTCCGATACATGCACCAAGCCTTCAATTCCTTCTTCGATCTCGACAAAACATCCATAGTCGGCAATGTTCGTGATTTTGCCTGTGATTCTCGTATCCGGCGGATAGCGGGTTCCGACCCCGGCCCAGGGATCCTCGCCCAACTGTTTCAAACCCAGCGATACCCGCTTCTTTTCCTTGTCGTACTCAAGCACCTTGACCTGGATTTCATCCCCAATCGAAAGCAGTTCGGACGGGTGCTTGATCCGTCGCCAGGCCATATCGGTAATATGCAGCAGACCGTCGACACCACCGAGGTCAAGAAAGGCACCATAGTCGGTCAGGTTCTTCACGATACCTTTGATTGTGATACCTTCTTCCAGGCGTTCCAGCAGAGCTTCGCGCTCAACATTGTACTGGCCCTCAAGTACGGCCCGTCGCGAAAGAACGATGTTATTGCGACGCTGATCCAGCTTGATAATCTTGAAATCAAGCATCTTGTCATGCAGGTGAGTTGTGTTCCTGACCGGACGCACATCGACCAACGAGCCCGGGAGAAACCCGGTAACGCTATCAAGATCGACAGTAAAGCCTCCCTTGACCCGATCGACTATAACGCCGGAGATAATTTCATTCTTCTCGTAGACCTCCTCAAGCTTTTTCCATATCCTGACGCGCTTCGCCTTCTCTCTCGACAGGCGGGTCTCGCCAAAGCCATCTTCAATGGCGTCCAGCGCGACCTCGACCGTGTCGCCCTCCCGCACTTCAACTTCGCCCTTTTCATCCTTGAACTGCTGTATCGGAATGATGCCTTCCGATTTCAGACCAACGTTGACGATGACGACCTCGCTTTGGACCTCGAGCACTTCCGCTTCGATAATACTGCCCAGCTTCAGGCGGGCGTTATGGCTCTGTTCAAACAGATCCGAAAAGGTTTCAGGCATCATTCATGACTCATAAGCATTTCGATTTCTTTTACAACCACATCAATTGATTTTGTCGTCGTGTCAATGGTCGTTGCACCGGACGCAGGTTTTAATGGCGCAACGCTACGCCCCTTGTCCCGTTTGTCACGGACTCGCAATTGCGAACGAAGGCGGGCAAGGCTAACATTTAATCCTGCATCATTCAACTGCTTGAAGCGCCTGCCGGCACGCTCTTCCGGATCAGCAGTTAAAAATACCTTGACCCGCGCTCCCGGAAACACCACGGTACCCATGTCTCTTCCTTCGGCGACCAACCCAGGCGGACGCCTGAAAGTATGCTGGTACCCGAGCAGTTTGCTGCGCAGTTCGGGCATTGCAGCCAGACGCGAGGCAAGCGACCCGCACTCCTCCCTGCACAGAAGTGCGGTTACGTCAACGCCGTTGAGATGTACCCGAGGCAGGTCTCCTTCCACAACAAAGCTGACTCGTGTCGATACAATCAATTCCTGCAGACCATCGCGGTCTTCGCGGTCTTCGCGGTCTTCGATACGCAGACCCCGATTGATCGCCTGCAAAGCCAATCCACGGTAGAGCGAACCACTGACCAGCAAGTGATAATCAAGCCGTTTCGCCAGCAACGCCGCCACGCTGCTTTTTCCCACGCCTGCCGGACCGTCTATTGCGATCACCGGCGCCGCCTCGGCGGAGCTCACTGTAACCTTTCCAGGTCAAGACCTGCCTTGCGGGCAGTGGTAAAAAACCCGGGAAACGAGGTGTCGATATTGGCGCATCGATCTATGACAATGTCACCGTCTGCGGCAATTCCAGCCACTGCGAACGCCATGGCAATGCGGTGGTCGCCATGGCTGTCGACATGCCCGCTTCCGATACCTCCCCCCTGGATGATGATCCCGTCGGGCTTGGCTTCAACGGTAACGCCGCACCTGGCCAGCCCCTCCGCCATGGCTTGAATTCGGTCGCTTTCCTTGAACCGCAACTCAGCAGCACCACTGACTTCGGTCACCCCTTCCGCGCAGGCCGCCGCGATAAACAAAACCGGAAACTCGTCTATCGCTCTCACCACCAGATCGCCGGAAATATCCACACCCTGCAACGGCGAGGCACGCACCAGCAAATCGGCAACCGGTTCACCACCTGAACCAAGGCAGCCGACAACCTCGATGTTTGCTCCCATCATCCTCAAAACATCGACCACGCCGGTGCGGGTCGGGTTGATACCGACGTGTCTGATCAGCAATTCCCCCTGCCCGGCAATGCAGCCAGCGACGATCAAAAAAGCCGCCGAGGACAAGTCACCTGGAACGTCAATGCGCGTCGCCCGCAATGGCACTCCTCCCGCGAGACGGATTCTGCCTTGTGCAGACGATATCGAGGCGCCAAAGGACGCGAGCATTTTTTCCGTATGATCCCGAGTCGGCACACCCTCGATCAGTGTCGTTTCGCCATCGGCAAACAAAGTCGCCAGCAGCAAACAGGATTTTACCTGTGCACTGGCGACCGGCAAACGGTAATCGAGACACCGCAATCGAGGCACCGGGGAAATTTCAACCGGAGGCGTACCATCCGGGGCGGTCGAAATATCCGCTCCCATCAGCGCCAGCGGCTCGGCAATGCGCCGCATCGGACGACTACACAGGGACCGATCACCGGTCAGCACGCTTGCGAAATTCTGACCGCACAGCAACCCGCTCATAAGCCGCAGCCCGGTGCCGGAATTGCCAAAATCAAGCGGCTCCGAAGGCGCCCTGAAGCAACCACTGCCATCGATGCGCAAACTGCCCTCCCCGTTTTGCCAATCGGCCTCGACCCGCGCGCCGAGAGCGACGACCGCATCAAGCGTCGCGCGGCAATCGAGGCTGTTCAGAAAACCTCGCACTTCACTGACACCGGCAGCAGAGGCGCTGAGAATAGCCGCCCGATGCGAGATCGATTTGTCGCCTGGAATACGTACGCTCCCTTGTACACGTGCAACCGGACGCGAGAGAATTCTCACCTGGTCTGGCCTGCGGTGCCCATGCGACAACAATAATCGTTGCTTCGCTCGAAAAACCTGAGCAAGGCATCTCCATCCTCGCTCGCGATCATGTCGCGCAGGTCGTCGAGCGAGCCTTCAAATGCTGCAATCGCCGCGAGCAGGTTCTCCCGGTTGTGCAAGCAAATATCCCGCCACATCAGCGGATTGCTCCCGGCGACACGCGTGAAATCACGCAACCCATCTGCACAGTATCGCAAAGCATCTTCGGAGTACCGGGATGCGGCGATGCCGTCGATCAACGCGTACGCAACCGTGTGCGGCAAATGACTGCTCATGGCAAAAAGCTCGTCGTGCATCGCCGCATCCATCCGGGTCACTCGAGCGCCCGCTTTTTCCCACAGGGCAGTAACACGATCGACCGCTTGCGCGTCGGTGGCGGGCATCGGCGTCAATACTACCGTGCGCCCCAGAAACAGGTCTGCGCGAGCATTGCCGATACCGCTTTTTTCGCTACCTGCGATCGGATGCCCCGGCACCAGGGACAGGAGATCGGTGTCATCTCTTCTCCTGAGCGCATGGCGCGCCGCATCCACGAATGCCTGCTTGGTGCTGCCGACATCGGTGAGCACCGTCCGTGACAGACACACCGAGGCGATTTCATCCAGCAGTGCGAGGCTTGCGCCCACCGGGGTCGCCAACACGACCACGTCACATTGCTCCACCAGCGCCGCGGGAGAATCGCTGACCCAGTCGACAAAATGCTCCCTGAGCGTATCGCCCGGTACGACGGGATCGTATGCACCCAGCCTGCCCGCATAACCGGCCTGCTTCAGGGCAAGGGCCAGAGACCCACCAATGAGTCCGGTACCCACGATGCCGATGCAGGCATCGTCTCTCATGCCAGCGTTTCCTCCAGGACCTGCAGGAAACGGCGATTTTGCCCGGGCAGCCCAACCGTCACCCGAAGATAGTCCTCCAGGCCATAGTTGCCTATCGGCCGCACGATGATCCTTTTACCCAGCAGTTTTTCATACACTTCTCCGGCATCGGCACCGATTTTTATGCACAGGAAATTAGCCGCCGAGGGCAACCATGAAAGCTTCAGCCGATCGCACCCTTCCTGCAACTGCCGGAGACCCTTGGTGTTCATCGCAACGCTGCTTTCAATATGCTCCTGATCTTCCAGGGCAGCCAATGCTCCCTTCTGTGCAAACAGGTTCACGTTGAACGGCTGGCGCACGCGGTTGAGCAAGTCGGCAACGGCCAGGGATGACACCGCATAGCCGACACGCAGCCCCGCCAGACCGAAGGCTTTGGAAAAAGTGCGCGTCACCAGCAAATTGGGAAACCTACCGATCCATTCGCAGGCGCTGGGATAATCCGCTTCCATGACATACTCGGCGTAAGCCTCATCGATGACGACGATCGTCTCCTTCGGCACTTTTCGCAAAAACGCTTCGAGTTCATCGCTGGTAAACCAGGTGCCGGTAGGGTTGTTGGGGTTTGCCACAAACACCACCCTGGTATCGGCGTCGATCAATCCGGCAATCGCATCGAGATCGTGACCGTAAGGCATCTCGTTCCCGACGCCATACGCCGTCGCGACCCGACAATCGGCGCCGCATATGTGAGCGACCAGTTCATAGACCGCAAACGCGTGCCGCGAATACACGACATTACTGCCCGCGTCCAGAAAACAGCGCCCGACCAACTCAAGCAACTCGTTGGAACCATTCCCCAGCGTAATACACTCGACCCTGACCGCATGGCGCGCTGCGAGCGCCTGCCTGAGCAGCAAACCATCTCCGTCCGGGTACATCATGAGTTCATCGCGACAGTCATTGATCGCGTCCATGACCAATGGCGAGAAACCCAGCATGTTTTCATTGGACGCCAGTTTTATCACCTCCCCTGCGCCGCGCTCGCTCACCAGGTCCGCGACAGATTTACCCGGGCTATAGGGATGCACGTTCAGTACCGCGGGGCGGCAGTAATCCTCGGGAGAAAACGACATCGGTACAAACCCCAATCGGTTATGTTCCTCGCGGGTACGACCCCAGTGATTTAAAAAACCCTGCTTCGTCTTCCAGTTGCGCCAACGCATCCCGCACCGCTTCATCTTCGCAATGCCCCTCGACATCGATGAAAAATACGTATCGCCAGTTGGTACGACGAACCGGACGCGATTTGATTCGGGTCATGCTGACCCCGTGGCTTGACAATGGCTGCAACAGTCGCACCAGCGCCCCTGGACGGTTGCGGGTAGAACACAGGATGCTCGTCTTGTCCGTGCCGGAAGGCGTGACGCGATGATTGCCGATCACCAGGAACCGGGTCGTATTGCCGGAGGCGTCCTCGATATTCCTGCGGATCAGCATTAGGCCGTATAAACCGGCAACGCCGGCACCGGCGACCGCGGCAATTTCAGCGCTGGTCTGCGCGTAGCGCGCGGCGTCGGCAGTGCTGTTGACACTGATCTGCTCACAACCCGGGAGGTTCTCGGAAAACCACCCGCGGCACTGTTGAAAAGATTGCTGGTGGGAATACACGGTTTTGATTCGTGACACGTCCGTAGCCAGTCCCAACAAACAGTGGTGAATACGCATCTCGACTTCACCGACGATCAGCAACGGTGAGTCCATGAGCAGATCCAGCGTATGGTTCACCGAACCTTCACTCGAATTCTCCACCGGTACGACACCGTAAGACACGGTTCCCGCCTCGGTCTCACGGAATACTTCGCGGATGCTGGAAAGCCCCTTGAACCGGGCCGAACGACCAAAATGCTTCAGCGCCGCCTCATGGGTAAAAGTGCCTTGCGGGCCAAGAAAACCAATCTCCAGCGGCCACTCGATCGCGAGGCACGCTGACATGATCTCCCTGAAGATATTCGTCAACTGCCGACTGTCAAGCGGACCGTTATTGCCTTCGACCAGATTCCTCAGCACCTGCGTTTCACGCTCCGGGCAATAGAGCGGATCGCCAGGGGCCTTGCCCTGTTTCACCTCGGCTATTCTCGCAGCGTGACTTGCGCGCCGGTTCAGCAACTCGAGCAGGCTGACATCAATCTCGTCGATTTGCTCACGCAACCCTTCCAGGGTGATTCGCTCAGCCATCAAGGTCTCTCAGTAAAACCCGTTTGATCTCAATGGGTTTTCTCAAAATGTCGCATGAAATCGACCAGCGAACGGACCCCGGACAAGGTCATGCCATTGTACAGACTCGCCCGGATACCCCCCACCTGGCGGTGTCCGCGCAACCCCAGAAAACCCTCCTGCCCGGCACTTTCCAAAAAAATCTCCTCCAGCCGCGACGGTTTGATCCGAAAGCACACGTTCACACGGGAGCGCCAGCCTGGAGCGACCCGGTTTTCATACAGGGCCGAATTGTCTATACAACCATACAGACGCTCGGCCCGCTCGCTGGCGCGTCGCTCCATCTCGGGTACGCCTCCCTGCTCCTCTATCCACTCCAGCATCATGGCGCACACGTACCATGGAAAAACCGGAGGCGTGTTGTAGCGTGACCTCGTTTGCGCGTGCGTCTCGTAGCTGTACAAAGTGGGCGTAGACGGCTGCTGTTTTCCCAGCAGTTCCTCACGTACGATTACCAGCGTAATACCTGCGATGCCAACGTTTTTTTGCGCCGCCGCGTACATCAGGCCAAAGCGTCCGGGATCAAAGGATCGCGTAAGGAAATTCGAGGTCATGTCACTGACCAGAACACTCTGGCAGTCGATATGATCCAGGGGAAACTCAATTCCCGTTAAAGTCTCGTTGTCGACAAAATGGCAATATGCGGCATTCTCCGAAAAATTCCACTGCGGCGAAGGCATCAGTGAAAACCCGCTCGCCCGAACGAGTTGTGCCACGATGTTGACCTTGCCATAGCGCCGCGCTTCAGCGATCGCTTTCTGTGACCAGTAGCCACTGTCAAAATAATCGCACGGCCTCCCATCGCCTGCAAGATTCAACGGCACCATCGAGTACTGGGCGGTCGCGCCCCCTGGCAGAAACAATACCCGATAGTCGTGTGGAACATCAAGCAGACGCCTTAACCTGCGCTCGGCGCAATCAGCCACTTCCGAAAATTCATCGCTGCGATGACCGACTTCCAGAAGCGAGACACGACCGCCGCGATCACCGAGTCCATCGCGGATGCGCTCGTGCACCTGCGTTGGTAATAGAGCGGGGCCAGGTGAAAAATTGTACGAGACAATCGACAATGGCCGCTTACACGCCTGCCAAGAACAACCGCACCAACATCAGGTCTCCGGGTGAACCGACAACTGATCTTCGATGCCGACAACAAGCTCCACCATGACCAGCCGTTCCTTGCCAGACAACCGGATCAGCCGAACTCCCTGGGTGTTTCTCCCCACCAGAGGCACGTCCTTGAGCCGCATCCTGATCAGTTTGCCACCGGTGGTGATAAGCACGGCTTCATCGTTTTCACCGCCCAGTACGGCGCCCCTGACAAGTCCGTTGCGTGGCATGGTGCGTATCGAAATAACACCTTTCCCACCGCGCTTTTGCGGGGTAAACCGCGCAACCTCGGTACGCTTGCCGAAACCGTTTCTGGTCGCAACCAGGACAGATTTTCCTGTCTGCTGTTCAGTGTCGATCGTCAGCAGAGAGACGACCCTGGCTTTTGCATCCAGGCGCATTCCCCTGACTCCCTGAGCCTGCCTGCCGATCGACCGTAGGTCACTCGCCCGGAATCGAATGGCTTTGCCAGCGTCGGTAAACAGCATGACATGATGACGGGGGTCAACCAGTTCAGTGCCTGTCAACTCGTCCCCGGGCTTTAAACGCACAGCGATGATGCCGTTCTTCCGAGGGTGAGAAAAATTGGCAAGCCCGACTTTCTTGACCGTGCCCCGGGCCGTTGCCATCAGCACATAGCGGCTCGGGTCATAGTCTTTCACCGGTAACAACGAAGATATCCGTTCGCCATCAGCCAGCGGCAGCATGTTGACGATGGGTTTGCCCTGGGCAGTGCGGCCGACCCTGGGCAAACAGTAGACCTTCAGCCAGTAAACTTTTCCGCGCGTAGAAAAACAAAGCAAGGTGTCGTGCGTGCCGGCAATAAACAGCTTTTCGACACAATCCTTTTCCTTGACCGGGGCCGCCGTTTTCCCTGTACCGCCACGTCGCTGCGCATGGTAGGTATCGAGTGGCTGATACTTCGCATAGCCTTTGCGCGACAGGGTCACTACGGCTTCTTCTTTCTTCACAAGGTCTTCCAACTCCACGCCACCCTGCTCCTCGAGGATCTCGGTGCGCCTGCGGTCACCGTGTAGGTTGCGTGTCTCGATCAACTCCTCCTTGACGACATCGATCAGGCGGTCCGGGTTCGACAGTACTTCAAGCAACTCGCCAATCCGTTGAACCAGTTGCTTGTAATCGATGAAAATCTTGTCCTGCTCGAGCGCCGTCAAGCGGTGAAGTCGCAGGTCCAGGATGGCCTGCGCCTGCGCCTGCGACAGGCGATAGCCATCGTCGGATAACCCGAATCCGGGCTCGAGAGTGTCGGGACGCGTGATATGGCTCGCGGTGCCATCAGAGCTCAGCTCTACATCTCGCAACATCTCGATTACTTTGCCTGACGGCCAGGCTCTGTCCATCAGCGCCTGCCTGGCGGCAGCGGGAGAAGCAGATGCCTTGATCAAAGCGATCACCGCATCCAGGCTTGCCAACGCCACCGCGTACCCTTCGAGCAGATGCGCTTTCTCTCTGGCTTTGCGCAATTCGAATACCGAGCGCCGTGTGATTACGTCTCGACGATGACGTATGAAGGCCTCCAACGCCTGCTTGATGTTTACCAGTTGCGGCCCTCCTTCGTTAAGGGCCACCATGTTGACGCTGAAAGCGGTCTGCAACGACGTGAACTTGTACAGCTTGTTCAGTATGACTTCGCCTGCCTCACCCCGTTTGGTTTGTATCACCGCGCGCATCCCATCCTTGTCGGACTCGTCACGCAGCTCGGAGATGCCTTCGATACGTTTCTCCTTGACCAGGGCCACGATTTTCTGCAACAGCGTCGCCTTGTTGACCATGTACGGCAACTCATTGACAACGATGCGTCCACCCTGTGTTTTCTCATCTTTTTCGATCACGCACCGCGCGCGCATGACTACCCTGCCGCGTCCGGTGTGGTAGGCCTCCCTGATGCCTTCCCTGCCACAGATGAAGCCAGCGGTCGGGAAATCCGGCCCGGGCAAATGCTCCATCAACCCATCGATGCTGATGTCTGGATTGTCGATCAACGCAAGTGTCGCGTCGATCACTTCGTTGAGGTTATGCGGTGGGATGTTGGTCGCCATGCCCACCGCGATGCCGGATGAGCCATTGACGAGCAGATTCGGCACGCGGGTTGGAAACACCAACGGCTCTTCTTCCGAACCGTCGTAGTTCGGGACAAAATCGACCGTCTCCTTGTCGAGGTCAGCCAGCAACTGGTGTGCAACACGCGTCATGCGCACTTCGGTGTAGCGCATCGCCGCCGGCGCATCACCGTCTATCGAGCCAAAGTTGCCTTGCCCATCGACCAGCATGTAGCGTAGTGAAAACGGTTGCGCCATGCGCACGATTGCATCGTATACCGCACTTTCTCCATGCGGGTGATACTTACCTATGACTTCTCCGACCACCCGCGCGGACTTCTTGTGAGGTTTGTTATAGTCGGTGCCGAGTTCCCGCATCGCGAACAGTACGCGCCGATGTACCGGCTTGAGACCGTCGCGGATATCCGGCAGGGCGCGCCCGACGATGACGCTCATCGCATAATCCAGGTAGGATTTGCGCATCTCGTCTTCGAGTGAGACCGAGATGATTTCCCGAGCGAAATCTGTCATCGCAGACCCCCTTCAAGGGGTCCCTTGCGTACCAAGGGGAAGCCGTAGGGCACTTTTCGGCAAAGTTCCGTAGAGTTAGTCAAAATAAGCCGGATGGCTGTAGAAAGATTATCTAGGCATTTTATCACGGATGTTGTTGGTTCAGGTGTTGTTGGATCAGGAAAGGCGGCAAAAATGCCCGGGGCACTTTGCTCCCTGACGTATAATGCTCCGGTGCGCTCCCAGCAGGAAAATGTATCCGCCCAGGAGTTGCGGAAATTTGAATCCTCCGCTCACGATTGGTGGAACCCGCAGGGTGACTTCAGGACCCTGCACGATCTGACCCCCCTGCGGGTGGATTACATACAATCCCGGGCACAAATCGATAACCAGCGCATACTCGATGTCGGTTGCGGCGGCGGACTCCTGTGCGAAGCCCTGGCGCGCCAAGGGGGGATCCTGACCGGAATAGACCTGTCTAAATCTTCCCTGGAAGCAGCCCGGGCACACATGCAGGAAACGCAGCTACAAATCGACTACCGTCTATCCTCGGCCGAGACATTTGCCGAAGCCGAAGCCGAAGGCTACGCTGCCGTCGTCTGCCTGGAGTTGCTGGAGCACGTCCCCGACCCAGCGTCGACCGTCGCGGCGTGTGCAAGATTGACCCAGCCCGGCGGCAACCTGTTCTTCTCGACCATCAACCGCAACCTGAAATCCTACCTGTTTGCCGTGCTCGGCGCCGAGTACGTCCTGCGGCTGCTGCCCAGAGGGACTCATGATTACCGGCGACTGGTTCGCCCGTCTGAACTGGTACAGGCTGCGAACACGTCCTCCCTGGTGTTGCGAGATTTGTCCGGCGTCTCCTATCACCCGCTTTCACGCCGCTGCAAACTGAGCAGGGATACGAGCATCAACTATATCGTGCATTTCCACAAACCCTCGTGAGCGTCTCAGCCGTATTACTGGACCTCGACGGCACCGTCGCGGATACCGCGCCCGACCTTGCCGATGCCTTGAATCGCCTGCTCAGGAGGCAGAAAAAGCACCCGCTGCCCTTTGCCGAAATACGACGCTACGCGTCGCATGGCGCGAAAGGGCTGGTCGACCACGGCTTTCCCGACGCCTTGCCCGAGGATGCGCAATCTCTGATCCAGGACTTCCTCGCGCTTTATGCGGAGCGTCTGTGCGTAAAGACCCGGCTGTTTCCCGGGGTCATGCAGCATCTTGAGGCACTCGAACAACGCGGTATTGCCCGAGCGATCGTGACCAACAAAATGCAATATCTCGCTGAACCGGTCCTGAAGAAACTGGGTATCGATACGCTGATGCAGTGTTGTGTCTATGGTGACACGGTGGAACGCAAGAAGCCGGCACCGGACTCATTGTTGTACGCAGCCAGGAAATTGCGGGTGCCCCCCGAAAACTGTCTGTACGTCGGCGACAGCGAGCGTGATGTCCTCGCAGCCAGGGCGGCGAACATGCCGGTGCTGATCACCGCCTACGGCTATGAATCTGCAGGGGCAACGAAAGGTCTGTGGGGTGCTCACGGTGTAGTGGAAACGCTCGCCGATGTGCTGCCTGAAGTGGACGCTTTTTCAAGCGTGCAAAAGGCCGGCAACCCGAACGTATCCGACAGTAACGCACCCGGCTGACTACGTGGAAGCGATCATTCTCATTGGCGTACTGATCACCGGCATCCTGCTCGGATACGTCGGCAACAGAAAACAGAGGCAGGCAACGCCAGGCACCGAAGAGTTCAAAACGCTGTCGGCAGACCTTAGCGGAAATATCAGTGACGCTATGATAAAAGCCGTCAAACACTTGCAGGAACAGTCCCAAACCGACCTGAAATGGCGGCAGGATTCGATCGAAACACTGGTAAAACCGATCCGAGACGCCCTGGAAAAGTCCCAGTCGCAGATCAGGGAAATAGAAAAAGAGCGCAAGCAGGACCAGGGAGCACTCAGAGAACAGTTGACCTCGGTCGCGCAAGGGCAAATGCACCTGCAGCAGGAGACCGGACGCCTGGTCAACGCTTTGAGGAGACCGGAGGTACGGGGACAGTGGGGGGAGTTGACCTTGCGGAGAACAGTGGAACTCGCCGGCATGGAAAAGTACTGCGATTTCGATGAGCAGGTCCAGGCGATCGAAGAGCAAAGCCCGCGGCTGCGCGCAGATTTGATCGTGCATTTGCCCAATCAGCGGCACGTTGTGGTCGATGCCAAAACCCCGCTGGATGCCTACCTGGACTCACTGGATAAAAGCGACGATGAGGACCGCAGGCAATGCCTGCGGCGGCACGCGCAGCAACTGGCATCTCACGTTCGGAGTCTGGCTTCCAAGGCTTACTGGAAGCAGTTCGAAGATAGCCTGGATTTTGTTGTGATGTTTATACCCGGCGAACGGTTCCTGACGGCGGCACTGGAGCATGCGCCTACCCTGCAGGAGGACGCGCTCGGCAACCGCGTCATCCTCGCAACACCGCTGACACTGGTCGCGTTGCTACGAGCCATAGCTTATGGCTGGAGACAAAAATCGCTGGAAGAAAACGCACAGGAAATTCGCAACCTGGGGGAGGAAATGTACCTGTGCACCGCGACCTTCATCGAACACCTGGAAAAGGTCGGCAGGCATCTCGAAGGCAGTGCCGGCGCCTATAACGCCGCGGTCGGGTCACTCGAAAGGGGGCTGCTGCCAAGCGCCAGGAAGTTCAGTGCGTTGGGCATACAAAAGAAAAAGGAAATAACGGACCTGAAGCCGGTGGAGACAACCATCCGGGAGGTGACTCAAAAGCCCGATCCAGCCCTCTCCCAACCGCCTGCGGAAAACAAAGCACCACAGTAGCTTTGCCAATTTTTCCGCACCCTGGCTGAGAAAAAGCGTGCGGGTTGCTGGAAATACGGCAACGCGCCTATTCGTGGGCGATCGGCTTGTCCGTGAACAGATAGTCTTTCAGTTCTTTGTCAAAACGAGAATCGTGCCGACGGATCCATTCCAGCACCATCGCCGCGTGCTCTTTCTCCTCGTCGCGGTTATGCGCGAGAATTGCTTTGAGTTCCGGATCCTTGCAGGCATCGACCCTTTGGTTATACCAATCCACCGCCTCCAACTCTTCCATGAGCGAGGACACGGCTCGGTGCATGTCGCGAGTATCCTCTGAAAGTTCATCGGTCGGTTCATGATAACTTTTGGTTAACCATGTATAGCGTGCTCCATATCGGATAATGAATCGGAAATGAAAAGCCCGGGGCATGCCAAAGCGAAACCCCGCAGAGCACGCCATGGATCTTTTGCCTGGCTTCCATTATTTGGAAAAAAGGCCCGACGGTGACCTACTCTCACACAGGGAAACCCTGCACTACCATCGGCGATGCGTTGTTTCACTTCCGAGTTCGAAATGGGATCGGGTGGTTCAAACGCTCTATGGCCGTCGGGCAAACTGCCTATTGCAAAAAAAAAATCTAGGGACGTGTATCGTATATGTAGAAAGCGTTTCTGATCGTCAAACTCAAACTGTTTGAGTGTTATATGGTCAAGCCTCACGGGCAATTAGTACTGGTTAGCTACATGCATTGCTGCACTTCCACACCCAGCCTATCAACCTTGTAGTCTTCAAGGGCCCTTCAGGGACATCAAGTGTCCGGTAAGACCTCATCTTGGAGTTGGCTTCCCGCTTATATGCTTTCAGCGGTTATCCATTCCATACTTGGCTACCCGGCGATGCTACTGGCGTAACAACCGGCACACCAGAGGTATGTCCACTTCGGTCCTCTCGTACTAGAAGTAGATCTCCTCAAGTCTTATACGCCCACGGCAGATAGGGACCGAACTGTCTCACGACGTTCTAAACCCAGCTCGCGTACCACTTTAAATGGCGAACAGCCATACCCTTGGGACCTGCTTCAGCCCCAGGATGTGATGAGCCGACATCGAGGTGCCAAACACTGCCGTCGATATGAACTCTTGGGCAGTATCAGCCTGTTATCCCCGGAGTACCTTTTATCCGATGAGCGATGGCTTTTCCATACAAAACCACCGGATCACTAAGACCTGCTTTCGCATCTGCTCGACGTGTCCGTCTCGCAGTTAAGCACCCTTATGCCTTTGCACTAACCGCACGATTTCCGACCGTGCTTAGGGTACCTTCGCGCTCCTCCGTTACTCTTTAGGAGGAGACCGCCCCAGCCAAACTACCCACCATACATTGTCCCCGACCCGGATAACGGGCCTGGGTTAGAACTCCAAATAGATCAGGGTGGTATTTCAAGGACAACTCCACGTAAACTGGCGTCTACGTTTCAAAGTCTCCCACCTATCCTACACAGATATACTCAAAGTTCAATGTAAAGCTGTAGTAAAGGTTCACGGGGTCTTTCCGTCTAGCCGCGGGTACACTGCATCTTGACAGTGATTTCAATTTCACTGAGTCTCGGGTGGAGACAGGGTGGCCATCGTTACGCCATTCGTGCAGGTCGGAACTTACCCGACAAGGAATTTCGCTACCTTAGGACCGTTATAGTTACGGCCGCCGTTCACCGGGGCTTCGGTCAAGAGCTTCTCCCAAAAGGGATAACCCCATCACTTAACCTTCCGGCACCGGGCAGGCGTCACACCCTATACGTCCTTTTACAAGTTTGCAGAGTGCTGTGTTTTTAGTAAACAGTCGCAGCCACCTGGTATCTGCGGCCGGCTTCAGCTCCGGAAGCAAGTTCCATCACCGAAACCGGCGCACCTTCTCCCGAAGTTACGGTGCCATTTTGCCTAGTTCCTTCACCCGAGTTCTCTCAAGCGCCTTGGGATTCTCACCCTGCCCACCTGTGTCGGTTTGGGGTACGGTTTTTTGTTACCTGAAGCTTAGGGGGTTTTCCTGGAAGCATGGTATGAATCACTTCGTCCAAAAGGACTCGCACTCGTGTCTCGGAATTGCACTCCCGGATTTTCCTGGGAGCACTCCCTACACACTTGGACCGGGGACAACCGTCGCCCGGATGATCTGACCTTCTCCGTCACCCCATCGCAATAACAAAAAGTACAGGAATATTAACCTGTTTCCCATCGACTACGCCTTTCGGCCTCGCCTTAGGAGCCGACTAACCCTGCGCCGATTAACGTTGCGCAGGAAACCTTGGGCTTACGGCGTGCGGGTTTTTCACCCGCATTATCGTTACTTATGTCAGCATTCTCACTTCTGATACCTCCAACATACCTCACGGTACGCCTTCAGCAGCATACAGAACGCTCCCCTACCATGCCTTGACGGCATCCGTAGCTTCGGTACATGGCTTGAGCCCCGTTACATCTTCCGCGCGGGCTGACTCGACTAGTGAGCTATTACGCTTTCTTTAAAGGATGGCTGCTTCTAAGCCAACCTCCTAGCTGTCTGTGGCTTCCCACATCGTTTCCCACTTAGCCATGATTTCGGGACCTTAGCTGACGGTCTGGGCTGTTTCCCTTTCCACAACGGACCTTAGCACCCGTCGTGTGTCTCCTGCGCTGCTACTTTCAGGTATTCGGAGTTTGCAATGGTTTGGTAAGTCGGGATGACCCCCTAGCCATAACAGTGCTCTACCCCCTGAAGTAATACGCAAGGCTCTACCTAAATAGATTTCGGGGAGAACCAGCTATCTCCGGGTTTGATTAGCCTTTCACTCCTAGCCACAGCTCATCCCCCCATTTTTCAACATAGGTGGGTTCGGGCCTCCAGTAAGTGTTACCTCACCTTCACCCTGGCCATGGCTAGATCACCCGGTTTCGGGTTTACTCCCGGCGACTGGACGCCCATTTAAGACTCGGTTTCCCTACGCCTTCCCTATACGGTTAAGCTTGCCACCGAAAGTAAGTCGCTGACCCATTATACAAAAGGTACGCGGTCACTGGCCGAAGCCAGCTCCCACTGTTTGTACGCATACGGTTTCAAGTTCTATTTCACTCCCCTCCCGGGGTTCTTTTCACCTTTCCCTCACGGTACTGTTTCACTATCGGTCGCCAGAAGTATTTAGCCTTAGAGGATGGTCCCCCTATATTCAAACAGGATTTCACGTGTCCCGCTCTACTCGATTTCATCCGTATATTCTTTTAATGTACCGGGCTATCACCGTCTCTGGCGCGACTTTCCATTCGCTTCCGCTTAAAATATGTGGACTTAAGGGCTGTTCCCGGTTCGCTCGCCGCTACTACGGGAATCTCGGTTGATTTCTTTTCCTCCGGGTACTTAGATGTTTCAGTTCCCCGGGTTCGCTTCCGCACCCTATTTTATTCAGGTGCGGATACTTTGTAAACAAAGTGGGTTTCCCCATTCGGAAATCCCCGGTTCAGAGCTTGTTTGTCAGCTAACCGGGGCTTATCGCAGACTACCACGTCCTTCATCGCCTTCTGCCGCCTAGGTATCCGCCGTATGCGCTTCTTTGCTTGACCATACAACCTCAAACAACCTGAAGGTTGCGCCGAGGTTATCGGCCTAACGCCATAAACGCTTTCTTGATACAGTCCCTAGTTTTCAAAAAACCACTGTGGTATCTATCCACAGTCTGGTGGAGCCAGGGAGGATCGAACTCCCGACCTCCTGCATGCAAAGCAGGTGCTCTCCCATCTGAGCTATGGCCCCTTCGCACCGGTAGTTTCCTGGCAAGACTGGCTCGCTACGGACTGCAATATGCCCAGCGTGGTGGGTCTGGGTGGATTCGAACCACCGACCTCACCCTTATCAGGGGTGTGCTCTAACCAGCTGAGCTACAGACCCGCTTTGAAAGCAACCTGCCAGCTACCTGTGCTCAATGCTCAAAAACGAAATAATCGCCCCCCGTTACTGCGCGCCTTGATAAAGGCATCGCAACGGCACCGCCCGAAAGCGGCATGAACTGCGCGCAGTGTAGCGGCTTCCCCACTGAAAAGCAAACGCTGTAGGGTCCTACCACATGTGGGACAAATGCAGCAGGCGTTGGGCGAGCATTTGGCAGGGTGTGAGGTTATCGAATCCTCGGTGTGGCCCGGAAAACACCCTCGGAATAAATCCAGCCGAAGAGGCTTCGACGTAGAAAATCAATCGGGTTTGCCCGCGCGCATCCTTTCCATGAACTGCCTGTGCGCTTCGCACTCTTCCTCGGTTGCAGCAATCACCGGCACGTCAAAATGCCTTTCTATTCGGGTGTCCTTCTCGCCGCCTGCATCAGCAACCACGACCGCATCGAGTGACATGGAGATCTGCCCACCGGTCATCGCCAGATAGACCCGCGTGAGCAATCGCGCGTCGAGCAGGGCGCCGTGCGCTTTGGCGCGCTCGTCGCTCTTTACGTTGTACCTCTCGCAAAGAGCATCCAGATTATTTCGCAACCCCGGGTGCTTGTTACGGGCGAGTTCCAGCGTGTCGATCACGCTGCATCTGCTCTCATCGAGGAAAGTGCCCCTGCCTGCCAATTCGAATTCGGCGTCAAGAAACCCCAGGTCGAACGGCGCATTGTGAATGATCAGCTCCGCGCCCCGCACAAAGTCCAGAATCTGCTGGAAACAATCGGAAAACGACGGCTGGTTGGCGAGTTGTTTGCGCGTGATGGCGTGCACCCGCAAGGCCTCTGGGTCGATTTCACGATCCGGGTTGAAATACTGATGAAACTCACCGGTGATTTTTCTTTCCACGATCTCGATGCAGCCAATTTCAATAATCCTGTGCCCCAGCGCCGGTTCCATACCGGTGGTTTCAACGTCCAATGCGATCTGCTTCATGGTTTGTCCTCCTCCCCTGCCAGGCGACGTTCGGCAATCAGGCAATCGATGCTGGCGTTGGCAAGCCCATCGGCGCGCGTATTCCCTTCGTTGCCGCTGTGCCCCTTGACCCAGTGCCAGTCGATGTCGAACTTTGCGCTCAACTTATCCAGGCGTTCCCACAGGTCCTTGTTCGCGACCGGCGTTTTTTTGGATGTACGCCACCGGTTCTGTCTCCAGCGCGGCAGCCACTCCCTGACCCCCTCCATCAGGTAGCGCGAATCGGTCGTCAGATGGATGCGACATTGGCGTTTGACCGCCTGCAATGCCTCGATCGCAGCCGTCAGTTCCATGCGGTTGTTGGTAGTATGTTCTTCCGCGCCGGACAGTTCCTTCTCTCTGCCTTGATAGATCAGCAACGCGCCCCACCCTCCCGGGCCAGGGTTGCCACGACACGCGCCGTCGGTGTAAATCCTGATCACCTTGTCAGCCATCAGTGCCGATCGAACGCCGTCGGTTGCATGACCCTGCCACGAATAAAATCCTGATGTCCGAGTTCCCTGCCGGACAGAATCATCCCGGGAACCTGTTTCTGCACGTACACGGCATAGAGCCTCCCCATCCAGAACAAAGTTTTTTCCAGCACGCAATTCATTCGTTTTTTCCATAGCCGGTCGCCGCGCACCGCCAAAGGCGGCGAGAGCCAGGCGCGCTTACGGATCGAAAAACCGAGAATGGACAGCCAGTTATCGAGAAGCCACGGCGGATAAAATCGCCCGCACCAAGGAACGCCCCTGAATAGCCTGAGGGGACGCACCAGCCCGGTTGGACCAAACCAGTTGAAAGTTACGATGATACACCGCCCCCGTGGAGCCAGCATCCTTTCGATTTCACGCAGGAATCGATGGGGATCTTCGGCGAATTCCAACACATGGCATGCAATGATCAAGTCGGAGCTTTCGGTTTTGACTGGCAGGAAATCAAGATCGACCCTGGCGTCCCCACCCGCGGGAGCGACACAAAAAACCGAACCACGCCTGTCGTGGTCAACCCATTCGGCGTGACCCGGAAAGCCTGATATCTCCAGCACCAGGGAGTCGTCATCCGAGCGTAACCACTGTCGCATCAGGGTGTTCAGCAAAGCCAGCGTCTGCTTACCGCGTTTGCCCGAATACCAGCGTGCCAACTGCCAGACGATTTCTTCCTGGTCTACACGCCGGTACCGGTGCAGCCGGTCCAACACCCCCAGCCGGTTTCCCCGCTCGGAGACTTCCTTGATTCCGGTCGATGGCTTCCTGTTCATGGTGCAGCAAATTCAATCCCTTTTAATCGCAGGCACTGCCGCCAGCAAGGCGCGCGTGTAATCATCGCGCGGGTTCTCCAGCAAGGACACGGCCTCCCCCGCTTCCACGATCTGCCCGCGGTACATCACCGCGATCTCATGGGCCATGCAGGAAACAACCGAGATGTCGTGGCTGATAAACAGGTAACTCAGACCCAGGTCGTTCTGCAGACATCGAAACAAGTCAAGAATCTGTGCCTGCACCGACACATCAAGTGCGCTCGTCGGCTCGTCGCAAATCAGCAGTTTCGGCTCTACCGCCAACGCCCGCGCGATACAGATTCTTTGGCGCTGCCCCCCCGAGAACTCGTGCGGGTAACGACGCGCGACACTCGCGTCCATGCCTACGGATTCGAGTAGCTTGACCATGCGCTCGTGCATTGAGGATTCATCGCCTGTTTTCTGTACCCGCATTCCCTCCTTGATAATTTCTCCGACCTGCATCTTCGGGTTCATCGAGGAAAACGGATCCTGGAAGACGATCTGCACCTGATGTCTGAACGCGCGCAACGCATTGCCCCTCAGACAGGCAACGTCCGTCCCCTCAAACCGCACCGACCCAGCGGTCGGAGACACCAGACCGAGTATGGCCCTGGCGACAGTGGTTTTTCCGGATCCGGATTCACCCACCAGTGCCAGCGTCCTGCCACTGCCCAACGCCAACGAGACACCATCGACCGCTTTGACGTGCCGCTGGACGCGTTGAAACAACCCGGCGCGAATCGGGAAATGCACTTCGACCCCATCCAGTTCGAGCAACCGCTGAACGCTTCCGGCACTACGTCCGGCGTCGGCGCCCCCGCAGATGGCCTTGCCGGCAAACCTGCCGGACAAAAAACTACCTCGCTTGTCCACGCTCGGAACCACCTGCAACAAGTGCTGGCTGTAGGGATGACGCCGCCCGGTAAAGAAGCCGGACACGTCGCTCTCATCGACCAGGCATCCTTCCTTGACTACCGCAATCCGGTCGGCGATGTTGGATACGATCGACAGATCATGGGAAATGAACAGCATGGCCATGTTCAACCGTGCCTGCAGAGATTTCAGCAACTCGAGCACCTGTGCCTGGATGGTGACGTCCAGCGCTGTTGTCGGCTCGTCTGCGATCAGTAAATCGGGACTGCCCGCAAGTGCCATCGCAATCATTACGCGCTGCTTCATGCCGCCCGACAATTCATGCGGATACGATTTGAAAACCAGCGCGGCATCGTCGAGCCCGACGTCGTCGAATGCCGCAAGTGTCCGCCTCCGGGCGCCTGCCAGCGACATGCCCCCGTGCAGCTTCAAGGATTCTACGATCTGGTCGCCGGCCGTAGCCACCGGGTTCAAGGCGGTCATCGGTTCCTGAAAAATCATCGCGATTTTCCGCCCGCGCACCTGGCGCATTGCAAACGCAGGAAGTTTCAGCAGATCACGCCCCTCGAAACAGATACTGCCGGCACGAAAAAATACGCCTTCAGGCAACAGGCGCATGATCGACAACGCACTCATCGATTTACCCGAGCCGGATTCTCCAAGCAGCGCAAACGTTTCCCCCTTGTGCATTGCAAAGCTGACCCGGTGCAGCAAAGGAGCACCGTTTGCAAGCCCGACATCGAGATCCCTGATTTGCAGTAGTGCCTCGCTCATCGTCGTGTTCCTGCCCTCGGTTTCGGTCGCCGCAACCTGGACGGAGCTTCCTTCATGCCCGTCTTGACGTGGAGCGCGGATCAAACGCGTCACGCACTCCATCCGCGAACAGGTTGGCAGCCAGCACCAGGCCGAACATGAATAACAGCGAGGCAGCCAGCGACCACCACACCGGTGGTTCTCTCGCCATTTCCAGGCGAGCACCGTTGATCATGTTGCCCCAACTGTTCATCGACGGGTCGACGCCGATGTCTATGTAGGAAAGCACTGCTTCCGCAAGCACCAGGCTGCTGAAATCCAGCGCGATGGTAATAAATACGATGTGCCCCACGTTCGGCAGAATGTGCCTGACGATCAAAGCAAGCCGGGGGACGCCCAGCGCCTGGGCAGCTTGAATATAATCCATGCTTTTGACTTTCAGTGTTTCTGCACGCAACAACCGACACAACCCGGTCCAACTGGTGATCCCCAGTATGATGCATAGAAACAGAAGCCGCGTATCGGCACGCACCGTCAGGCTATTGAATTCTTCCTGGTGCTGGTTCATATACAAATGCAACATCAATACCGCCGCTGCAATCAACAGCACGCTTGGGATCGCGTTCAACGTCGTATAGATATATTGAATGACATCATCGACCCACCCCATGAAATAACCCGCCGCGATGCCAAGAAGCAACGCGAACGGCAACATCACAAACGTCGTGAGCGTGCCGATCAGGAAACCGGTGCGGATGCTTTTGAGCGCCTGATACAGCACATCCTGCCCGACTTTGTCGGTGCCAAACAGATGATAGCCGGCAGCCAGACGAATCGCGATGAACAAACCAACGAGCATCAAAACGAGCGTAATGAAAACCGCCCCAGAGGAAGATCCGCCATGCCAGAATACGATCGACCGGCAGGCGTCAGGAATGGTGCAGTTACGCCTGCGAGCCCGCACGAAGCCAGCCAAAAGCAACAGTAGCAATGACGCGAACAGCCCCTGGGACGCACCGAGCAACGCCGCCGTAGCAATATCACGCGAACGCTGCCCGGGATCGTCGAGGTGTGCGCCGCCGTGCTCCAAGCGCAGGTAGCCACGGTAACTTCGTCCCTGCTCATCCTGTAGCATTTCCTTTACAAACGAGTGCGTCGCCAAAGGTGCCGAATAGGTCTTCTCATCGCCTTGCCTGAGTGGCGCGACGAGTGCATCGAATACGCTCACAACCTCGGTCGAGTATCCCTCACTACTCTCAAGCTTCGGTCTGAAGTGAAGCGAATCCAGGAAGGCTACGCCGACATAGAACAGAATAATCGTCAACGACACCATCGCGCTGCGGCTTTTGGCAAGCCGCCGCCATGGATCGAGCATATGGGGGGATCTGGAAGCGTAGACCGCATAAGCGGCAAGCAGCAACAGCAACAGGAAAAACAACGCGTCGGTAACCAGCAACACCGGCATCATTGCAATCTCACGCGCGGGTCCACCAGCACATAGGAAATGTCGGTCAGCAACAACCCGAAGATGTAGAGCAACGCGCCGATAAAAACCATCGAGCGCACGATCGCAAAGTCCTGCCGCGCGATCGCATCGATGGTGTAGCTGCCGAGGCCGGGGATACCAAAAAAAGATTCCGTGATCAGGCTACCCAAAAACAATAACGGCAAAATAACCACCACCCCGGTCAGGATTGGAATCAAGGCGTTGCGCAGCACGTGCCTGGAGAGAACGTAGAACTCACCCAACCCTTTTGCCCGCGCCGTCCGTACGTAATCCTTGCCGATCTCCTCGAGAAAGATCGTGCGGTACCAGCGGCTGCCGGCGCCGATGCCACCGACGACGCCGATCAGAACCGGGAGCACCACAAACCGGAACGCTTCAAAGTCCGGGGCATAGCCGGAAATCGGTACCAACCTTAACAACTTCGCGAAAAAGAATTGCCCGCCTATGATGTAGAACAACCCGGAGATGGACATCATGACGATGCACAGCAACACCGAAGAAAAATCCACGTAGGTCGCGCGAAAAAAAACCATGAGCAGAGCAAAAGTGATATTGACGAGCAGACCGATCAGTAGCGTGGGAATCGCGATCGCGAGACTCGGCCACATGCGCTGCCGAATGTCCTGGCCGATATTGCGCCCGGTGTCGGAGCGCCCGAAATCAAACACGAACAGTTTCACCGATTCCGAATAAAACAAGGTATCCGTCCATTTTTCCAGGCCAGCCGCAGTGCCATTGAATACCAGCGGCTTGTCATATCCTCGATCGCGCTTCCACGCATCGACCTGCTCCTGGGTTATGTGGCGGTGCCCGAGGTCCATCCTGGCAACGTCATCCACCGAGTTGACGACAAAAAACAGCACGAACGTCAGCACATTCACGCCGACCAGAATCGGTAGCGCGTAAAGCAACCGCCGCAGTATATAAGCGGTCATAAGCCTGTCTCCCGACGCCGACGCCACAGGATCACGACAGCCGGCAGCAACGAAACAACCGCCAGCACCGCGAGCCAGATCAGCGGCGCCACCTCGGGCTGGTTCCATTGCTCGATTCGGCGCGCGCGCAACCCCTGATCGAGGCTACGATACTTCAAGGTGTTATGCGCCATCAGGTTCGGCTTGTAGTTGCCGACCCAGGAGTGACGCAATGACAGGGAACGAGGATGAATCCCCCAGATCCAGGGGCTATCGTGATGAACGATATCGACCATGCGATCGATAATTTGCTGACGGAGGTCGCCATTGGGCATGCTCTTCATTCGCTCGAACAGACGATCGAACTCCGCGTTCCGGTAATTGCTGCCGTTTGAACCGCCGTGGCTGACCTTGCCTTCCGGACCATAAAGAAGAAACAGGAAGTTTTCCGGATCCGGATAATCCGCGTTCCAACCCCATCGGTAAATCTGTGCGCTGCCGTTCGACATCTTCTCCTGGAACCGATTGTAGTCGGTGTTGCGGATGACCAACTGCACATCAAGTTTGGCAAACTGCTTGCGCATCCAACTGAGAAGCGACTTTGCGTCGGGGCCGGTGCCCAGGGCATCGAAATATAATACCAGTGGCTTTCCCGTAACTTGATCGATTCCATCTTCATAACCGGCTTCAAGCATCAAACGACGCGCTGCTTCGATGGGCTTTCTGACCCTGTCCTGGTTTTCCCAGTCATACACGTATGGGTTGATCCCTGCTTTGCCCTCGCGATAACCAAAGACCCCGGGGGCGATAGGATCCTGGGCAGCGATGCCACGGCCATTCATGAAAATCGATATGTGCTCCTCGATATCAACCGCGATAGACAGTGCGCGGCGTAGCTTGGTCGCGCGATCGCCATAGCCGCCAACAACCGGGTCGAGCATATTGAAGCCATAGTAGAAAATCGATGCCTGCAGTGCTGATTCGAGGGAAATACCCCGCGTGAGCATCTCGTCGCTCAGCAAAAAATCCCCATTCGGGTTGATGTTGATCACCTGATCGAAACTGTCCGAATGGATACCGGAACTGTCATAGTATCCTTGGAGAAACTTGTTCCAGTAAGGAATGCTCTCCTTCTCCAGACTGAACACCAGCTTATCGACCAAAGGCAGCCGCCTGCCGGCATCTGCGAGCAAACCGGCGACACGGTCCTGTTCGCTGCCCTGGGAGGGATAGTAGTCATGATGATAATTGGGGTTGCGCTCGAGCAGCATCCTCATGTTTGGGTTGTTTTCCGTCATCCTGTAAGCACCGGTACCCACCGGGTACCAGTTCAACGTGACGTTGCGCTCGATCAGCGCGGGCTGACTGTAAAAGACATCCGCCTCCCAGGGGATCGGCGCGAAAAAAGGCATGGCCAGCCAGTAAATAAACTGCGGATAGTTGCTGTCGACGACAATCCGGTAACGGTAACGTCCCAACGCCTCGACACCGCCTATGTCAAACTCCCGCAAATCGATACGCACTCCTTCGCCGGCGTCCTCCCTGACCATCGTCAGAAGCTCATCAAACTCCTCGAACCCCTGGACGTGTTTGCCCAACAGACTGGAAACCGGACTATGCAACGAAGGATCTGCGAGCCGCTTGATCTGGTATACGTAATCCTGCGCTGTCAACTCGCGAGTGCCCACATGCTCGAAATCGGACAACGTGTGAAACCTCTGAACCGCCTCGCTATCGAGACCATGATAGCGATATCCCCCCGCAGGCAGGCGGGCAAAAGCTGGGTGCGGCTGGTAGCGAATCCCCGGCTTGATACGTATCTCGTACACCGCGAAGCTTGCCTCTTGCGCGGATGCCACCGGCTGCCCATCGCTGTCGATGTAGCTAATCTCAGGCATCCCGACCGCCGTCAATGGCTCGAGCGAATAAGGACGGCGCAGGTAGTGATATTGTAGCGGCGGCTCATAAATCTGACCTATCAACGCATACTCGTTACTGCTGTACGCACGCACCGGATCCAGGTACTTGGGCCTTTCCGCAAAGGAAAAATGAAAAGCATCACCTCCACCTGACTGGTCATAGGGGTTGTTCCAGGGGCGCCCACAGGCGCTGGTGCCCAGCAGGAAAGCGATACACACACAACTCCTCAGCACGGCAACACCTGTAGCCTTCACCCCTTGGAAAACGGGCTTTCCGAAAATTGATGGCATGCGCTGACTCAGATAATCCAGCAATGATTTTCTCAATAGCTTTATTCGCTTTATTCTATAATGGCGTACGCTTGGAATTCATGTTGGATCCAATGAACCTGCACCAGATACTCACCCGGAATTACCTGATATTCAGCGACGAAGCAACCGATATGCTGATTGCCTGGAGTGGTGTCCATGCATTCAGCGTATTCTTTGGAAAATTCAATGGGGACTACGATCACGTGGATGACTTTTACCGGGAAGTAAAAACCGTCGACGGGGCGAGAGAGGCTGCGCGCGCCTGGCTGCAGGAACACGCCACCTTCAACCCGGGTCCATAAGATGCCGACGGCGGGAATGCTCCACGGTAAGCGCGCCCTGATTACCGGGGTCGCCAGCGAGCGGTCGATCGCCTGGGGCATCGCCCAGGCAATGCAACGGGAAGGCGCAGAAATCGCGCTAACGTACCAGAACGAAAAACTCAAGTCACGCGTTGCAGATCTGGCGGACGCCTGCGGCTGCAAGGTGGTTCTTCCTTGCGATGTGGGCGACGACACCCAGGTGAAGGCACTGTTCCAGCAACTCGAACAATACTGGAAAACGTTTGACGTGTTGATCCACTCGATCGCTTTCGCCCCGCGTGAGGCGCTGAAAGGAGACTTCCTTGAAAACACCGACCGCGCGAGCTTCAACATTGCCCACGAAGTGAGCTCATACAGCCTGACGGCACTCGCGCGGCATGCACAGACCTGGTTCAATGAAGGCGGCGCGATACTGACCCTGACCTACCTGGGTGCAGAACGGGTGGTGCCAAATTACAACGTCATGGGGCTGGCGAAAGCGAGCCTCGAAGCTAACGTGCGCTACCTGGCAGCTTCCCTCGGGCACAGAAACATCCGCGTCAACGCCATATCGGCAGGCCCGATCCGCACGCTCGCAGCATCCGGCATCGACGGATTTCGCGACATGCTCAACCACGTCAAGGCCAATGCGCCGCTGGGTAAAAACGTCTCCGCCACAGATGTCGGGAACGCCGCCGCATTCCTGTGCTCTGATCTGGCCGCCGGCATCACCGGCCAGATCCTGTACGTCGACGCTGGCTTCAGCACGATCGGCATGTCGCCGGTCAAATAGCCGGAAAACCGGCAGGCAGCGGAACCATCTGCACAAGATCCACCCGAAGGGCGGCACAACCTCGTACAACACGACCCATCAGCCAACATCTGTGGGACAGACCAGACCCGTAACACATTCGCAGAGGTAGACACGTGCACAAGGGGCGACGCATGCGTCGCCCCTTGCAGCAATGTCCCCTTAATCGCCCAGTATTTCTTCGCTATCGATCTCTACCGGGGTGTTTTCCAATATCGCACTGAGCACAGACCAGTATTCATCCCGGCTTCTGTCAAGCTCCTGCTTTTCCTCAGGAAGGAATTCACCCAGACGTACTTTGAGCAATTCGATCACCGCATAGGCGGTGTCCGAAGCGAGCCCGATCGTATGACCCCCAGCCTGGGAGGGCATCAGAAAAAGAGCGCGAACGAGTCCTGGGTAAAGCTCCTGGTCGTCACGCCGAACAAAATCAATGTCCTTGATCGTCCATGCATGTTCATGGGCGAGTTCATCCAGTGTGGTGTCTTTCGCCTGCAAACGTTTCAATATTGCTTCCACCGCAACGCCGGCAGCTTTCCATGCATCTTCCTTGCGCAGGATTTCTACAATTTCATCCTCCACCTCTGCAAAATCCATCTGCCTCCCAGCCTCATATCCTCCTTCGGCAATCCTGACTACGAAAGCGTGTCCTCCGTCACCGATCTCGACCACTTCGCTGTTCTCCTCGAATTCGAATACCTGGTCGGTGTAAACCACGCTCCTGATCTCCGGATACTGGAAAGGCCCCTCTCTTTTGCGGATATCGAGCGGGCTTGCGGATTTCACGACAACCGTACCCGTACCAACCTGGCTCGCCACCTGATCCAGGCCGTCAGGATACTCATAGGCGAGAAGCTGCAACTGCTCCACTGCCTCGCCGTATACCTGCTCCGCCAGATCAAGCTTGAGGCGCATATAAATTTCACCACTCGCTTCCTCAAAAGACCTGGACAGGACGGGTTCGACCTCAATCAGCTTGAATATCTGCACCCCGAACGGGCTCTTGATCGGCTCGGTGAAATCTCCAACGTCCAGCGCGAAAACCACTTCAGCGATCTCCTCATCAAGATCATCACGCGCCAGGGGCGGCAATCCACCACCCTTTTCCGCCGTGAAAGCATCGTCAGAATAGCTTCGTGCCAACTCGGAAAAATCTTCTCCCTGCTGGAGTTTTGCATGGATCTCCCCCGCCCTCTCCTCGGCGCCGCTCTCTCCGTGACGACCGGGATCGACCAGAATATGTGCGAGTATCCGCCGTTGGGGAGCGGAAAACAACTCCACGTTCCGATCGTAATAAGCCTCTGCCTCCTCTGCTTCGATCACAAGGCCTGCAGCGATCTCCTCGACGTTCAGTTCAATGTACTCAAGAGCAAACCTGTCCGCCGTCACGAATCTTTTTTCGTTATCCACGTAGTAAGTTTCAGCGCGGGTAGTCGGCACACTGCCGAACACCATGTAATCTTCGATCGGCAGCCCTACATAGCGCCCTTGTCTTTCTTCGAATAAAAACCCCTCGTAAACGGCGTCCTCGTAAGGCAGGACGAAGCTGCTCTCCTCGATTACACTGTGCAGTTTTCCCTTCCGTAGCGTGTTCCTGATGTTCTCCTCAAACCCGGACTGGGAGATCCGTCTGGCTTTCAGCGCGCTGGTGTAAAGCTCTTTGTCAAACCGGTTGTCTACCCAAAATTCCGACATCCCCAGAATGTTTTCTGCCAAAACGCTGTCCGGGATACGGTAACGGTACACATCGGCGTTGTAGGCTTCCACCCCTCCCCGCACAAAGTGACTGACAACCTCCTGCTTGATGGCATCATCCGGTGGCATCTGCGACGCGTCGACCCTCGCTGCAAGATCACGTTTTCTTTGGTTGAATTCCTGGTTGAACTCGCTCAACGTCACTTCAACCGAATCTATCTCAATGACTACCGGATCGAACGCGCCCTGGAAATAATAGCTGATCCCCCACAAGGCAAGGGGTACCGTGATAAGTCCCACGATAAAGTACGAGAATTTACCGGCGGTAGCCTGCCTGATCCGTAATAGCATGGGGTGTGCCTACCGTGAAGCGGGGGGGGCAGTGCCAGTCAGGCTCCCCCGCTTATGAGATTACTGATGGCGGAGTGGACGGGATTCGAACCCGCGACCCCCGGCGTGACAGGCCGGTATTCTAACCAGCTGAACTACCACTCCTCTGATCAATTTCTGGTGGGTGCTAAGGGACTCGAACCCATAACTTCCGCCGTGTAAGAGCGACGCTCTACCTTTGAGCTAAGCACCCGGACCATGTACGTTTCAACGCTTACTATCCAACTGCTTCCTTGAGTGCCTTTCCAGGCTTGAAGCCAACCGCCTTGCCGGCAGGTATGTTGATAGTCTCCCCGGTCCTGGGATTACGCCCGGTGCGGGCACTTCTGCTTCTGACCAGAAACGTACCGAAGCCAACCACTGTTACCTGGTCATCCGATCGTAGAGAGTTGGTAATCGCGTCAGTCACCGCATCGATGGCTTTGGCCGCATCACTTTTTGACAAACCTGCAGCGTTTGCAACTTCATTCGTCAACTCAGCTTTATTCATGTGCATATTCTCCTGTTAAAAATGATATAGAGAAAGACGGAAATCACCTGGCCACCGCAATGACCGGGTTCATCCTTGGTGCCTGAAAATTCAGGAACAAAAAACTGATCCGTCGAAGATCCCGTTGGGAGTGTAGGGTATAAACGAAAGTCAACAAAGTCAACAAACCATCAATGCCTGGGACCTTCGGGCGCCTTGGCGGCAGGCTTGCGCGTGCGCTCCTTGGACAGGGAGGCAGCGGAACTTTCTCTGGGGGATAACGGCACCGGGCTTTCGACCAGAGCCATATCGAGCACCTCATCGATCCATTTCACCGATTTGACCTTGATTCTTTTCAGGATGGTCTCGGGGATTTCCTTGAGGTCTTTCTGGTTCTCATCGGGTATCAGGACGGTTTCTATACCGCCACGCAGAGCCGCCAGCAGCTTTTCCTTAAGGCCACCGATCGGCAACACCTCTCCCCGCAACGTGATCTCACCGGTCATCGCGATGGCTGCGCGCGCCGGAATGTTGCTAAGCGCCGAGACCAGGGCGGTGCACATTGCGATACCGGCACTTGGACCGTCCTTCGGGGTGGCGCCCTCCGGCACATGGATGTGCACATCCTTGTCTTCATAGAACCTGCTTTCCAGCCCCAGCACTTCAGCCCTGCTACGCACAACCGTCATCGCTGCCTGCACCGACTCCTGCATGACATCACCTAGTTTACCGGTCTGCACCAGCTTGCCTTTGCCCGGCACAACGGCTGCCTCAACCGTCAGCAGTTCGCCTCCCACCTCGGTCCAGGCCATCCCCGTCACTTGCCCGACGCGGTCTTCCTCTTCAGCCAGTCCGTAACGATACTTGTGCACCCCGAGGAACTGAGCGAGCGATTTCGGTGTAATCATTCGGGATTGAAGTTTTTTCTTTTTCTCGAACAGGATCGACTTTACGACCTTTCGACAGATTTTCGAGATCTCCCGCTCCAGTCCACGCACACCCGCTTCACGCGTGTAGTATCGAATAATATCGAGCACCGCGCTGTCCGAAAACTTCAATTCGCTCGGCTTCAGACCATTGTCCTTGACCTGGCGAGGCATCAGATAGCGACGCGCGATGTTCTTTTTCTCATCTTCCGTATAGCCAGGCAACCGGATGACCTCCATGCGATCGCGCAGGGGCGCCGGTATGTTCAGGCTGTTGGCGGTGCACACGAACATTATTTCCGACAAATCGAAATCAACTTCGAGGTAGTGATCCTGGAAGGAAGAATTCTGCTCGGGGTCAAGCACCTCGAGCAAAGCGGAAGCAGGGTCGCCCCTGAAATCCATCGACATCTTGTCTACTTCGTCAAGCAGAAACAATGGGTTCCTGACTTTCACCTTGGCGAGGTTCTGAATGAATTTCCCTGGCATCGAGCCGATATACGTCCGGCGATGACCGCGAATCTCCGCTTCATCGCGCACGCCTCCCAGCGACATCCGTGTGAATTTTCGTCCCGTGGCACGCGCGATGGAACGCCCGACCGAGGTTTTGCCAACGCCCGGCGGCCCGACCAGGCACAGGATCGGCCCCTTGAGCTTCTTTACCCGCTGCTGCACCGCCAGATATTCAAGAATCCGTTCCTTGACGTTCTCCAGACTGTAGTGGTCTTCTTCCAGAATCCTGCCTGCTTCCCGGAGGCTGGATTTCAACCTCGACTTCTTCTTCCACGGCACGTCGAGCAGCCAATCCAGGTAGTTACGTACCACCGTCGCCTCGGCTGACATCGGCGACATCATGTTCAGCTTGTTCGACTCGGCTGTCGCTTTCTCCATGGCCTCCTTGCTCATACCGGATTTTTCTATCTTCCTGGCATACTCATCGTTGTCCCCAGACGCGCCGTCACTGCCCCCCAATTCTTTCTGGATAGCTTTCATCTGCTCATTCAGGTAATACTCGCGCTGACTCTTTTCCATCTGCTTCTTGACCCGCCCGCGCAGGCGCTTCTCGATCTGCAATATGTCAATTTCGCCCTGTATCAGGTTCAGCAGGTATTCGAGCCTGCTGTAGGTATCCTCTATCTCCAGGATTTTCTGTTTTTCTTCAACCTTCAAAGTCAGGTAACCGGCGATAGTGTCGGAAAAACACGCCGGATCATCGGCAATCGAAGTCAGGGAACTGATCACTTCGGCGGGCACCTTGCTATTGATCTTGATGTACTGCTCGAACTGCTTCATCAGTGAACGCACCAGCGCGTCGATTTCCCGTTCATCGGCGCTGGAGTCCTCAGGGAGAGCTTCCGCCTCGGCGCTCAGATAGTCTCCCTTGTCGACAAACCCGTTGACTTTGGCACGATACTGACCTTCAACCAGAACCTTGATCGTCCCGTCTGGCAGTTTCAGCAACTGCAGTATTGAAGATACGGTGCCCACGCGGTAAATCTGGTCCAGAGCCGGAGAATCGTCGGTTGCGTTCTTCTGCGTAACCAGCAAAATCTGCTTGTCCGATGCCATCGCGACATCCAGCGCCCTGACCGACTGGTCGCGACCAACAAACAAAGGGATCGCAGTGTGCGGATAAACCACCACGTCACGTAACGGCAGGACCGGAATGTCCGGTATTCCAACAGCGTTGATCGTTTCTACGTTGGCTTTATCGGCCATGAATCAAACTCCAGCTTTGCATAGTGCTTTCTCGCACCGACTTCAGCACAAAACCAAATCGGATGCAACTACCATAGCAGCCGAGCGCCTTGATTCAACGTCATTGCGCTCTCTACCATTCGTTCATATCGGTCAGTCGGATGCTACCTTGTCGTACAGCGCACCATCACAGATCAAAAATGGCGGGGCGTCACCTTCTATGGTGTTCGCATCGACGACGATTCGCTCAATATCCTCTCGCGAGGGTAACTCATACATGGTGTCCATCAACACATTTTCAATGATGGTGCGAAGACCACGCGCGCCGGTCTTGCGCAGCATCGCCTTGTGCGCGATGGCATGCAGTGCGCTGTCGCGGAATTCGAGGCTGACGCCTTCCATGTCAAACATACAACGATACTGCTTGACCAGCGCGTTTTTTGGCTCGGTCAGGATACGCACCAGCGCATCTTCATCGAGGGTTTCCAGCACCGCGGTAGTCGCGAGGCGTCCGACGAACTCGGGGATCAGGCCGTAACGTATCAGGTCTTCCGCTTCAACCATCTTGAGAAGGCGCATCAGGCTTTGGGAATCCCTCTCGCTTCTGACTTCAGCGGAAAACCCGATGCCCGTCTTTTCACTGCGCTCACGAATGATATCTTCAAGCCCGGCGAAAGTGCCTCCGCAAATAAACAGGATGTTGCCGGTATCCACCTGTAAAAATTCCTGGTGCGGGTGCTTTCTTCCACCTTGCGGCGGCACTGAAGCTATGGTGCCCTCGATGAGTTTCAGCAGCGCCTGCTGGACGCCTTCACCTGACACGTCCCGGGTAATCGAGGGGTTTTCGGACTTTCTTGAAATCTTGTCGATCTCATCTATATAGACAATCCCTGCTTGCGCTCGCTCAACGTCATAATCACAGGCCTGCAGCAACTTCTGGATAATGTTTTCGACGTCTTCTCCGACGTAGCCTGCCTCGGTAAGCGTGGTCGCATCGGCTATCGCAAACGGAACATCGAGCATCCGTGCCAGGGTATGCGCGAGCAAGGTCTTGCCGCAACCGGTTGCACCGATCAACAGGATATTGCTCTTTGAGATTTCAACCTCGTTACCAGCGTCGCGACACTCGAGACGTTTGTAGTGGTTGTACACGGCAACCGACAGCACACGCTTGGCGTATTGCTGACCGATGACGTACTTGTCCAGATGCTCGTTGATCTCACTGGGCTTGGGCAGCTTGAGGTGTTCCGGCCCCATCTCCCTGTGCAACTCATCCTTGAGGATATCATTGCATAGCTCTACGCATTCATTGCAAATGAATATATACGAAGGCCCCGCGATCAGTTTATGGACTTCCTGCTGGTCCTTGGCACAGAAGGAACACTTCAGAGCCCTTTTGGTCTGGGCGGCGTTGGCTTCAGTCACAGTCTTGTTCCAATATCGTGTCCGATTTACGGATGCGCGCTACTCGGAAAATCCGCAGCGGCCATGAGTAGTGGCGTGGGGCAGGCAGTTCGCTCTTCAAAGATACCACATCCGACCGCAAAACCACGCCTGGAATCCGATACATGCACCCCGCCTCCCTGCCCGGGTATGGGCTTAGGATTTCTCATTGCCGTCTTCGCGCCGGGTCAGGACTTTGTCCACCAGGCCGTAAGCCTGTGCCTCGTCGGGCGTCATGAAGTAATCGCGCTCAGTGTCGCCACGTATCTTTTCCACGTCCTGGTCGGTATGGTGGGCCAGGATCGCGTTCAGTTGTTCACGCGTTTTCAATAGCTCCCTGGCATGAATGTCGATATCGGATACCTGCCCCTGAATTCCTCCCAGAGGCTGGTGAATCATCACCCGCGAATGCGCCAGCGCGAAACGCTTTCCGGCACTGCCCGCGGCGAGCAGCAAGGCCCCCATGCTCGCGGCTTGCCCCATACACAGGGTGCTGACAGCGGGACGCGTGAATTGCATGGTGTCATAAATCGCAAGCCCGGCGGAGACTTCCCCCCCGGGAGAATTGATGTAAATTGAAATATCCTTGTCCGGGTTCTCCGACTCAAGAAATAAAATCTGCGCGATCACCAGGTTGGCGAGATGATCGTCCATGGCACCCACGATAAACACGACCCTTTCCTTGAGCAACCTCGAATAGATGTCATAGGAACGCTCGCCACGCGATGTTTTCTCGACCACGATCGGTACGAGATTCATTCCTGTGGAGTAGCTGTTGTTACGCGCCACTAAACTTTAACTTCCCGTAGCGTATCCCGGAGGACGCACGGCTTCTTCGAAGGTGCCGCTTGTCTCTTCCAACTGTACCTGATCCAACACCCACTGGAAAACCTTCTCCTCCAGTATCAGCCCGGTAAGCTTTGAACGCGCCAGCGGGTCGGAGCGGTAATGCTGTCGGACTGTTTCGGCGTCTTCATAGCGCGCCGCAATTTGCTCGAGGCCTGCTTCAAACTCGCGGTTGCCCACTTCAAGCTCCCGGGTATCTGCGACCTTGCGCATGATTATACCGAGTTTTACGTTGCGTTTCGCCTGCCTCTGCAACGATTGCTCGTCCAGTTTGGCGGCTTGCTCCTCGTCGAGCCTGAGTTGCTCCACCATCCCGGCACGCATCCGCTCGATCTCGGACTGCACCAGTGCAGGGGGAAGCGCAATGTCATTCCTGCGAACCAGCAAATCCATCACATTGTCCTTCATGTTCTGACGCAGTTTTTTCTCCAGCTCGTGTTGCATACCTTCCCTAAACAACTCTTTCAGCCTGTCAAGGCCACCTTCCTCGACGCCGCATTGCTGAAAAAACGCCTGGTCCAGTTCCGGCAATATGCTTTCCTCTACCGCGCGCACCGCAATCCGAAACTTCAACTTCTTCCCGGCCCATTCGGTATCCGGATAGTCCTTGGGAAACTTGATCCTGATTTTCCTGTTGTCCCCAGGCTTGCATTTCTGCAGTTGCTCGGCAAAATCCCCTTCTACGCTGGCAGCATCCATGGAGACCAGCAGTTCGCCGTTTTCATCCACGTTGAAGACCGCGACCGGCTCAGCGAGATGCACCCGCACCCGGTCTCCCTGCTGCGGACAACGCTGCACCGGTTGCCATTTCGCATTGTGCAGGCGCGACCGGTCGATCATCCTCGCTACATCATCTTCGGTTATCTCAACGACCGGTTTCTCAATCTTCTCTCCGTCCAGAGGCGCAAGCTCGAATTCCGGGTATACCTCGATATCGACGACAAAATGAAGATCCTGCCCTGGCAGAACCCGGGTGTCGCCGAAGTCAGGCTCCCCGACAGGCACGAGCCTGTGCTCGGCAAGAGCTTGCTGATAGCCGGTCTCGATCACGCTGGAAGCGATCTGCTGAAACACGCTTTCGCCGTAACGTTTCCGCAACACCTTTTCCGGCACCCTGCCAGCCCGGAACCCATCCATACGCACCGTTCTTCCAAGCTGCCGCATACGCCTGGCAACTCGTGCTTCCATTTCGTCCAGTGGCACGACGAACTTCAGCCGGCGGCCCAAGACACCTGTTTTCTCAACCGAAACATTCATGCGCGTTTAGCAAGATCCACCGGCACGGTACGCGCCTGTGGTGCGAAAGGAGAGACTCGAACTCTCACGGGTTACCCCACT